>LCDG01000017.1:2758-7230 GCA_000998425.1 Candidatus Nomurabacteria bacterium GW2011_GWC2_42_20 | reverse complement strand
TGACGGTAACAGAGCAAGTCCTGCTCGTAAAATAGGCACTAAAATAACTTTTCCTCGCCCGCTTGAGTTTTTCGCAGAAAAATTCTGGCGGGTTTTCTCCTTTACAATATGTCGTGCGACCTCTCTTGCAAGCAGAGCAGCAACCTTGCCCGAGGCCTTACGAAAATCTTCTATTCTGATTTTTCTGTTGCGTAAAACGATAAATGGATCTTTCATGGTATATACTTAATTGTATGTCATCATCAATCATTTTCAAAGACCGCCAAGATGCTGGGAAAAAGCTTGCCTTACTTTTAGACAACTACAAGGGTACAAACGCTATAGTCCTGGCACTCCCACGAGGTGGTGTCATCATTGGGAAAGAAGTTGCGGAAGCACTTAACCTGCCACTCGACATTATTGTCACACGAAAAATCGGCGCTCCTGGAAACGAGGAATATGCAATAGGCGCAATCGACATCCACGGCAACGGTGTATGGAATGAAAATGAACGTGCATACATAGATAAAAGATGGCTTGAAAATAAAATAAAGGAAGAAATAAGAGAAGCGGAGAGGAGGTGGAGCACCTACCGAAAAGGCAGGGGTCCTCTTGAACTAAAAGGTAAAACAGTAATTATTGTAGATGACGGAATAGCGACTGGACTCACCATGCAAGCAGCTGTGGCATACGCAAAGCAAACAAACGCTAAGGAAGTGGTTGTTGCAGTACCTGTGGCATCCACAGAGTCTGTAGGGGTTCTCAAAGAGGTCGTCGAAGTGTATGTGATTGAAACCCCAGTTTTCTTTTCAGCCGTTGGTGAATGGTATGAATATTTTCCGCAAGTTTCTGACCAAGAGGTTGTTTCGGTGCTTGCGTCATAAATACATTTATGCTAAAATGCCTCGCATGTCTACAGTAAACGCAGAAGTCAAGAAAAATAACAACGAAAACGCGATTAGTCTAATTCGTCGTTTTACCAAGCGCGTACAGGGCTCTGGTATTATTCCTCGCGTTCGTTCTATTCGCTACAATCAGCGCAAGCCTAACCATTCCAAAATGAAGAAGAGCGCTCTCGTTGTTCTGGGAATGCGAAAAGAGTATGAGCTACTTGAAAAGCTAGGCAAACTCCCTGAGAAGAAGCAAAAGGGTCGCCCAAGATCAAGTTAAAATTTTAATTACTTGCGTCGCGCTTCAAGTTGCACTGCGCACGCAAATCAGAAGATTTGTAGCTTTGCCATAAACTTCTGCAGAATCAAATGTCGCTCTCGATTACAAACACTACCAAAGGCAAGCTTCCACGCTTGCCTTTTGCCAAAATAGCTGAAGCCGTGCTCGGCAAGGAGTATGAATGCTCCCTTGTGATTGTGAGTCCGCGAAAATCTCGTGAACTCAATCGCACACACCGCGGAAAAGACAAATCAACAAATATTTTATCATTCCCACTTGATGACAACGAAGGTGAAATATTTTTAGATTTAGAAAAAGCCCGCAAAGAGGCACCGAGTTTCGAACGTTCATATACAAATTTTGTTGGATTTCTTTTTATACATGGTCTTTTCCATTTGAAAGGATTCGATCATAGTAGTAAGATGGAGACACAGGAACGAAAAATTCGTACTCTGTTCAAAATATAACTTATTCCTTAATGAGCTCACGCACAAAACGCATAGCAACTGGCATTGACATAGGCACACACGCCACACGCGTTGTTATTGTGGAGCACTCTCGCGGAGAAGCACCTGTAATTATTGGTACAGGGGTATCTGAAACGCGCGGGCTACGACATGGTTACATAATCAACAAAGTGGATGCTTCCAAAAGCATCGGTAACGCCATACTAAATGCGGAAAAAATGGCTGGTTTTAAAATCAAGAATGCCATACTTTCTGTTGGTGGCGTAAGCCTTGAATCCGTGATCTCTCATGGAGCGACAACAGTCTCACGCGCCTCAAGTGAGGTGAGTGAGACAGATCTAAGGAAATTAGCACACGATGCAGAAGGAAGCATTCCGCATCTCACAAACAAGCGTATTATACATCGCACACCGATTCGCTACAGACTAGACAACAAGGAAGTCCTTGGTGACCCAATCGGTATGACTGGCACAAAGCTAGATGTAAAGATGCTTTTTATTACGTGCCTTGAGCAACACTTAAATGACATCATCAGAACAGTTGAGGACCTTGGCGTAGAGGTAGATGAAGTTATTCCCTCGCCAATCGCTGCTGGGCAGGTCGCGCTTAACAAAAAACAAAGGGCAGTTGGTTGCGCTCTTGTAAACATCGGAGCTGAAACGGTTTCTATCGCAGTATTTGAAAATGATATCCCCATTTCACTTCAAATTTTTCCAATAGGCTCGACAGATATCACAAATGACATTGCGTTGGGATTAAAGATTCCACTACAAGAAGCAGAAAAGATAAAAGTAAGTGGTGCAGAAGGAGTATATCCAAAAAAGAAACTTGATGAGATTATTGAGGCTCGTCTTTATGATATCTTTGAACTTATTGATGCGCATCTCAAAAAAATAGGACGAAGTGGGCTCCTTCCAGCTGGGGTTGTGCTAACTGGTGGTGGTGCTGGGGTAGCAACAATAGAGGACCTAGCAAAAGCTGTTCTTAAACTCCCCTCATCCATTGCGCACCCTGCAATATCTCATGGTGGGAAACACCCAGTAAAGGACTCGTCATGGCTAGTGGCATACGGTCTCGCTGTTTATGCGTTGCAAAGACCGTCCAATACTGCGGAAGATGGCTTTGGCGATATTTTGGATACACTAAAAAATTGGGTAAAGCCGTTTTTACCGTAAAAACTGAACAACTTACAACTTACACCGTTTTGCAGATATTTTACAAGAACACACACCATTTGCCTTCAGCAAATGGTGTGTGTTTTGCATCCTGTCATTTGTAAGTTGTTCCCCGTTCTGGTATTCTACTACTAATTAACAATATTAAATTAGACTATTTGCTATGCCAAAAGTACAACCAGAAGTAGAAGCATTTGCCCGTATAAAAGTTATTGGAGTTGGCGGGTCTGGGAAGAATGCAGTAAACCACATGGTTACTTCAAAAATCAAGGGTGTTGAGTTTATCGTAATGAATACCGATGCTCAGGACCTGCACCATTCACTCGCGCAGAAAAAAATTCACATTGGGAAAAATCTCACACGTGGATTGGGTACTGGAATGAACCCAGAGATTGGGCGCAAAGCTGCAGAGGAAACAAAAGAGGAAGTACAGGGTGTTATCAAAGGTGCCGATATGATTTTTATCGCTGGCGGAATGGGTGGAGGTACGGGCACTGGAGCGGCACCGGTCGTTGCATGTATATCAAAAGAGCAAGGCGCTCTTACTATTGGCGTTGTAACTCGCCCATTTACATTTGAGGGTTCCCACCGCGGACGCATAGCAGAGCAGGGACTTGATGAGCTTCGCAAAAATGTTGATGCTCTCATTATTGTCCCTAATGACCGCATCATGAGTGTTGCCGACAAAGACACTACATTCAAATCAGCCTTTACAATGAGCGACGAGGTTCTTCGCCAAGCAGTCGAAGGTATTTCTGACCTTATTACAACACCGGGAATAATCAATGTGGATTTTGCAGATATCCGCTCTGTTCTCTCAAACGCAGGTTCAGCACTTCTTGGTATTGGTTCTTCAACTGGAGAAAACCGCGCGCAAGAGGCAGCTCTCGCGGCTATCAACTCTCCCCTTCTTGATCTTTCAATATCAGGAGCAAAGGGCGTCCTATTTGCAATTGCTGGAGGAGCCGATCTTCGTATGCACGAGATAAATGAAGCTGCAAAAATAATTACTGAATCGATAGATCCAGACGCGCGAGTTATCTTTGGCGCAATTATTGACGAAAAATTAAAGAAAAATGAAATCAAAATTACAGTCATCGCTGCAGGTTTTCCTGAAAGTGTAGAAAAGCGAAATCTATTTTCTGGTGGCGCAAAACAACAAGGAGTCCAGCGCGAGGAAAATCGTGAGAAGCGTGAAATAAATAATGGTTTTGTAGAACAGGAACCAAAAAAAGTTGAGGTAGCTCGTGAAAACGTAAAACCTGTGCATGAAAAAGAACCCGTTGCTATAATAGACCTTGAGGCAGAGGGAGCAGATGACTGGAGCGCCGTTCCTGCATTTCTTCGTCGCCCAAAGAAGATATAAAATACAGATGGAAAATATTTACAACCTAATTATCATTGGTGGAGGGCCAGCGGGAGCCGCTGCTGGAGTGTATGCGGCGCGCAAGAGACTAAAAACGCTTATCATTGCTGAAACATTTGCTGGGCAATCAACTGCTTCTGCTGAGATTCAAAACTGGATTGGGACTATTGCAATCTCTGGAGAAGACCTCGCACTGTCACTTCGAAAACACGTGGAGGCATACGCCGATGAACACCTCTCTATTTGCGAGGAGGTCGTTCAAAAACTTGAACCACGGGACAGTAATTTTCTAGTAACAACACACAAAAATTCATA
>LCDG01000017.1:0-2666 GCA_000998425.1 Candidatus Nomurabacteria bacterium GW2011_GWC2_42_20 | reverse complement strand
CTCGCTGTAGTTGGAGGTGGGAATGCCGCGTTTGAAACATCCGCGCAACTTCTCGCATACGCAAAAAGTGTCACAATCATTCACAGAAGCCCAGACTTTAACCGTGCAGACTCTATCACTGTTGAAAAGGTACTTTCGCATCCAAATATGCGAGCGGTAAAAAATGTGGAGATTACTGAGGTTAAAGGTGACAAATTTGTGAATGCAATCGTATATCGCGACAAGGAAACAAACAAAGTGACCGAGCTCCCAGTGGGTGGGATTTTTGTAGAGATAGGACAGCTCCCAAATACTGAATTTTTAAAGGGTGTAGTTGATTTAAATGATTACGGTCATGTTGTTATAGACCCACGCACACAAAAGACAAACACCCAAGGAATCTGGTCAGCTGGCGACTGCACTGACGTTCTCTATCATCAAAACAATATCGCAGCTGGTGACGCCGTACGTGCGCTTGAGGATATATTCCAGTACATACACTCAAAATAAATTAAACAACTGATTAGTTATGCAAAAAAATATAAATTCAGAATTACTACAATTGCAAAAAAGTGGTCTTTCAGCAGGATTTAAGGCATCGCTTGCAACCCTGATTGCTCTTCATCTTTTAATTTTACTTTCAAGCGGGTTTTTTGAAAAAATATTTTTAGATGGCAAACAATTTATTTTGGTTGTACAAACAATTTTTATATATATCTTTATATCAATCATTTCAGGCGAATTTTTCAAATGGCAAATAGGCATAATTTCAGAGCAACATTCAAAAGATCTACTGTATGCCAATACGTCTTTTTTGAAACAAACTGTATTTAAAGGTGCTCATATTACCTCATTTATTCTTCTTGTTGAAATAGCTATTATGTTACGTTTCGGCGCACCAATATTGGAAAAAACGCCTGACACTTTTGGTTATCTTGGACTTGTTCTTTTTGTGTCTACACCATTCTTTCTTGTTGCAACATACCTGGCTGCAAAAAATGGATTTAGAAAATGGCCTGAGGAACTGGAACAAGGAAAATAAAAGCGGTATTCACCCCGGGGTAAACCCCATACAAAATATATTCGCTTCGCTCACCCATTTTACCGCCTCAGAGGGGCTGGGTATTATACCCTTATATTAGCAAACGAGGGGCGTGTGTGGAAGTGTGCTCACTTACATGACGTCCGAGTGCCGCTAATATATGTACACATATATTAGCTCCTCATTTAGCAAAATGACTTACGTGTCGGCTAGAAAGTTATAAATTGGTACATTCTTTAAATGTCTTCGTCCAAGACGCGAATTTGCTAATTCGTCTACGTCGCTAATAATTCATAAAAACCCTACACTATTTTCCGCAACACTGGAAACCTCACCTGCCCGTATTGGTCTGGCCAAAATTCGTATGTCCATTGTGTATCTTTGAGAAGTGCCTCAATAGCGGGTCTTTGATATTCATCGGCTTCCATATATACAGCGCCACCAGGCACTAGGAAATCCCACGCTTGGTCAATTAAAACTTTATGAAATTCGTTTCCGCCATCGTTTGCAAAAAATGCTATGTGCGGTTCGTGCGCAACCATATCTGGATCTAGGTTATCAATGTCACTTGGCGGGATGTATGGAGGGTTTGCAAAAATAGCATCATAGAGACCAGTTGCTGTCTCAAGCGAGTCTCCAGGAAGCACTTTTATCATTTCATCTGGTATCCCTGAGGCACGGGCGCTCGCAATTATACCTGGTGAAAGCTTGGCATCAAGCTCGCTAATTTCCACGAGAGTCCCAGGGATATGTTTTGCCACCGCGAGCCCCACGTTGCCCGAGCCTGCGTATGCGTCAAAAGTACGAAGTGTGCGCCCGAGCTCTGATTGCTTCGCCTTGAGCTCTTCTATAGCCCTTAGTGCCCAGTGTGCCGTCTCCGCGCGCGGAATTATGGGCTTGCACGAAAGATCAATATGCACCCCAAGAAAATCCTTCCATCCCAAAACGTACGCATACGGCTCCCCTGCTTTCAGTCGCTCTATATCGGCAAAATACTCAGGAGTTTCAACCCCAGAGTATTTCTCAGCGAGAAGGCGGATGGTGTTTTGCTCGAGTTCGGAAAGCATAAAAAGGCGAGTGCGATTACTTAAATTTATTTGTATAAAAAACCGTAGAGAGGGGTAGACCATCTCTACGGCACTTCTTTACTGCGGTCTGACCCTATCGCTCATTTCAGCTTATCAGGCTTACTTCCGCGTCGGACTAACCAATATTTAGGTTAGGGTCGATTACTACCATCGACAGCATTGGTCATTAAACGTTCATCAACTGATCATGTTGATTACTCTCACCGTGTACTTCCCGTAACTGCAGTAATTTATATACTATTGACTTATATATGTTTTGTCAATAAATTAAAACGTCCAACTCCTCTATAGAAGTTGAACGTTTTAATTTTGTGACCCTACGGGGAGTCGAACCCCGCTTTAAAGCTTGAAAAGCTTTCGTCCTAACCGATAGACGATAGGGCCAAAACTGACTTGTGCAGTGTAGCATTTTTTGCCAAAAATGCAAAAAAGTGCTACTTTGATAAGACCCTTTTGTGGTCGTTATTATGGAGACGTGGCTGAGTGGTTGAAGGCAGCGGTTTCGAAAACCGCCGTGCGGGAAACCGTACCGTGAGTTCAAATCTCACCGTCTCCGC
>LCDG01000016.1 GCA_000998425.1 Candidatus Nomurabacteria bacterium GW2011_GWC2_42_20 | reverse complement strand
TGAAAGGTCTTCTGCTGACTGCACAAAATAACTTATCTCCTTTGGTGAATGCTTTTTTGCAATGAGGATAAGCTGCTTGCCGAGGTCTACCCCCGTCACATCAGCACCCTCCTGAAAAAATGCGCTCGTAAAGAACCCCTGCCCGCACGCGAGGTCAAGCACCTTCTCCCCTTTTTTAATCGCCATCGCGCGGAGTATATTTGGCAAAATAACACGTGCCTGATATGTGTCATTCCCAGCAAGGAGCGTGTCGTACCAATGCGCTACACCGCCCCAGGAGGTTGTTTTTTGAGGTTTTTTCATGCTGAGAGTATACCACAAGAATTCTATACACGCCTTTATGATACACTTAACGCATGAAACGTGAATTAGCTCTCAAACAACTCCACGAAAAGTGTCTTCACGACTGCGCGTGTATTTTGAGAAAAACAGCCACACAAGGCGTACCAGGTGACGGAAATGCCAATGCAAAAATTGTATTCATCGGTGAAGCACCCGGCGCAAAGGAGGACAAAGAAGGACGTCCATTTGTTGGTTCTGCAGGGAAATTTCTCGCAGAAATGCTTGGTAGCATAAAAATGAAACGTGAAGATATTTATATCACCAACATCGTAAAATATCGCCCGCAAGAAAATCGTGACCCGACTGCAAAAGAAATTGCAGATTGTGCAAAATGGTTAGAGGAAGAAATAAAATTGATTGACCCTACGCTTATAGTTTTTCTCGGGCGACACTCAATGAATCACTTTTTTCCAAATGAAAAAATTTCTGATGCTCATGGAGTTGTGCTTATCGCAAATCACCTTGGTAAGCTTCGCCACTTTCTCCCCCTCTACCACCCTGCTGCCACGCTATATAATGGGTCCTTACGCGAAGTACTCAAAAAGGATTTCAGAAAAATTCCAAAAATTCTTAAAATGCTTGATGAAAAAAATATTTGCGAAAAACCTATTTAATAAGACTGATGGTTACAAAATAACTGTTACTTCATTTCCCCCCACTTCTAGCACACCGTCGTTTGCAGTAAAAATACTCTCTTTACCTTCACTATCAATAACCTTGAGCGTACCTCTTTTAAGTGGTGTTACAAGCGGGGTATGATGCGGAAGAATAGTTAGGTCACCCATACTACCAGTGCATGACAAGCTAGCAGCCTCACCTTTAAAAAGCACCTCGTCTACTTTTGCTATCGTGAGCTTCATCATTATATTATTTGACCTCGTCAATCGTACCTTTCATATAGAATGCTGACTCATTCACATCATCATATTTTCCTTCGAGAATCTGAGCAAATCCCTCCACTGTATCCTCAAGCTTCACATACTTTCCTGGCATTCCAGTAAACACCTCTCCTACGAAAAATGGTTGCGATAGAAAACGCTGAATCTTGCGGGCGCGGTTAACTGCGAGCTTGTCGTCGTCTGAAAGTTCCTCAATACCAAGAATTGCAATAATGTCCTGAAGGTCTTTGTAACGCTGAAGCACCTTGCGTGTCTCCATTGCCACTTTGTAGTGACGTTCACCAACAACCTGCGGATCAAGCGCGCTTGACGCAGAGTCGAGAGGATCGATAGCTGGGTAAATACCGAGTGAGGCAAGGTTACGTGAAAGCACCACAGTAGAGTCGAGGTGAGAGAATGTCGTCGCAGGAGCTGGGTCGGTAAGATCGTCTGCAGGAACATACACTGCTTGCACAGAAGTAATTGAGCCCTTTGTTGTAGAAGCGATACGCTCTTGAAGCTTTCCCATTTCCTCTGCGAGTGTTGGCTGATAACCAACTGCCGATGGCACACGACCGAGTAGCGCAGAAACTTCGGCTCCAGCCTGAATGAAACGGAAAATATTATCCATAAAAAGAAGTGTGTCCTTGCCACCTGCATCGCGAAAATGCTCTGCCATAGTGAGCCCAGATAGCGCCACGCGAGCGCGAGCGCCTGGCACTTCGTTCATTTGCCCAAACACAAGCGCGGTCTTTGCGAGAACACCGGAGTCTTTCATTTCGTGATAAAGGTCATTGCCCTCACGCACACGCTCACCAATACCAGCAAACACAGAGTACCCGCCGTGCTCTGTGGCAACGTTGCGAATTAGCTCCTGAATGAGTACAGTTTTGCCAACACCTGCTCCCCCAAAGAGCCCAACCTTTCCACCTTTTATAAACGGAGTCATTAGGTCAATCGCCTTTATCCCTGTCTCAAAAATTTCAGTCTTTGTTTTTTGCTCTTTAAAAGCGGGTGGCTTGCGGTGAATGGAAAGCTTTTCTGTTTTGGCAGGTAATTGCGCGCCTCCGTCGATTGTTTCGCCAAGGACGTTAAAGAGTCGACCTAGCACGCCCTCGCCAACAGGAACCTGGACAGGAGCGCCAGTATTTTTTACTTTCACATCACGACGAAGTCCCTCTGTAGAATCAAGCGCAATAGCACGCACGCGTCCGAGACCAAGGTGCTGCGCAACCTCTAGTGTGATCTTTCGTTTTTCGTCATTTTCTCCAACCCATTCTACGAGAAGAGCGTGTTCAACTTCGGGAATATTGTGCTCGAAATATACATCTACGACTGGTCCGACGATTTGTTTGATTGTTCCTGTGTTCATAATATTTTTATTAAATTTCCTGTTTGTTGATAATGCTATTTCATCGCCTCTATCCCCCCAATAATCTCACTCATCTCTCTCGTAATCGCGCTTTGACGGGCTTTATTGTATTCGCGCGTTAGAGAAAATGTCACCTCCTCTGCTTTATCCGACGCATTCCTCATAGCTACCATTCGCGCTGAGTGCTCAGACGCCTTTGCTTCTAGAAATGCATGATGGAGCTCAATAGCAAGAAGTCGAGGAATGAGTGTTTCAAAAACTGCTTCTGGGGATGGTTCAAACAAATAGTCTGCGGATTTTTCATCTTTCTCAATATTCGCATTTGCATCAGCAAACGCTCCTTTTTCTGGAACAATACCCTTGATCATTGCAGAGAGTCCAGTAACAGAAAGAGGAAGGAGTATCCTCGACACTGGTTCTTGTTCGAATGTTGATTTAAAATTTGTATACACAAGTACACATTCATCATATTTACCGTCAGTAAACAAATCGGTAACAAGAGATACTACACCATTAAAATCTCCTATAGTGCTCTCGTCCTTCATCGTTTGAATATGTTTTTCGAGAATATATCCGCGACGCGCAAAAAATTCTTCGCCTTTGCGACCTACTGCAATAATTCCAGTATTTTCGTGCGAAACAAATCTATCAGCAATCGCATTAAGCGCACACTTGGTTACCCCACCATTTAATCCGCCAGCAAGTCCTTTATCGCTTGTAATAACAACTAAAAGTATGCGCGAAACTGGTCGTATCGCAACAAGTGGATGATTTGCGATATCAATAGACCGCGTAATGCGTGACAAAATACGAAACGCTGCCATCGCATACGGTCGCGCCACAAGGGCAGAAATCTGCGCTTTGCGCATCTTTACACCAGAAACAGCCTCCATGGCCTTGGTAACCTGGTGTGTCTTTTGGACAGAGCGTATCTTTCCTTTTATCGCGCGAGTGGATGACATAATATTTTAGTGAGCAATAAAAATTTCTGGGTGTGACACTGCAAAATCAGCAAGTGCAGATTTTAAGTTTGCCTCTGTTTGTTCAGAAATCGCATGGTCTTTTCGTATTGCATCAACAATTCCAACAGCATGATGGTCAAAATATTCCATCAGTTTTTCTTCAAATAGGTGCATATCCTCAACCTTCACTTTATCGATAACTCCAGAAATTCCCGCGTATATCACAATAACTTCTTTATCAAACGAAAGTGGCTTACCATTTGTCTGCTTCAGCAACTCCGAAAGTCGGCGACCTTTTTCGATTCGCTCTTTTGTTTCCTTATCGAGGTCGCTCGCGAATTGCATAAACGCTTCTAGTTCGCGGAACTGCGCAAGCTCGAGACGAATCTTCCCTGCTACTTTCTTCATCGCTTTTGTCTGAGCGTTTGAACCCACGCGTGACACCGAGAGACCCACGTTTACCGCTGGGCGCATCCCTTTATTGAAAAGATCGGTGTCGAGATAGATCTGCCCATCTGTGATCGAAATTACGTTGGTTGGAATATATGCAGACACATCACCCTGCTGAGTTTCAATAATAGGAAGTGCTGTGAGAGAGCCCCCACCAAGCTTATCTGAAAGCTTTGCTGCACGCTCTAATAGGCGTGAGTGTAGATAAAAAATATCTCCTGGGTATGCCTCGCGTCCTGGTGGACGACGAAGAAGGAGTGACATCTGTCGGTAGGCAACTGCGTGCTTTGATAGGTCATCGTACACAGCAACGGCGTCCTTCCCTTTCAACATAAAAAATTCACCGATAGTCGCGCCCGTGAACGGAGCTAGGTATTGCAAGGCTGCTGGCTCTGACGCGCCTGCAACAACTACGATTGTGTACGCCATTGCACCACGCGCTTCTAGTTCGCCCACAATACGCGCAATCTTTGATTCCTTCTGCCCTATGGCAACATAAATACAAATCGGGCGAGTTTCTTTTGGCTCGGTAATTTGGTTCAAAATAGTATCGAGAGCTATAGCTGTCTTGCCTGTACCACGGTCTCCGATGATAAGTTCACGCTGTCCGCGTCCAATTGGGATCATCGAATCAATTGCCTTGATACCTGTATGTACTGGTGTATCCACTCCAGCGCGATCAATAACGCCGAATGCTATGCGCTCGATTGGCATTCTTTCTTCGGCCTTGATAGCACCCTTGCCGTCAATTGGCTCCCCGAGCGCATTCACAACACGACCAATCATTCCGTTTGATACGGGGATAGAGAGAGTCTTTCCAGTCCCTTTTGCCACCATACCTTCGCTGATGCGCTCTGCACCTGATAAAATCACAGTCTTTACAAAATCTTCTTCAAGGTTAAGAACAAAGCCAACAATGGGCTCTGCATCTAGAGTATCTTTGAGAGCCTTTCCGCCCGTCGCCTCAAAGACGACCATTTCTGCCATCATTGCTCCGTGAAGTCCCTCTATCTCAGCGATACCGTCACCAGCCTTGACCACAGTACCAACACGCTCAACTGATGTTTTTGGCTCAAGAGCTTCAATTTCCTTTCTGATTTTTTCTATAAGTATTGTGTTCATGTGATTTTAGCTTGTAATTTTTCGATAAAGTTCGACAAGGGATTTTTTATAAGTACCGTCTATGAGCGTGTCTTTTGTTCGAATCTGGAAACCTCCAATGATTGATTCGTCCACCACCTCTCGGCACACAGAACCTTTTGGAATAATTTTTTCTTTTTTATAGTGATCGTACGCGTGCATCCATTTACTCTTACTCTTACTGTCTGCCGTAATAAGGACAACTTCGTTATTCTTATTTTCGCGCGTTATTATCTTTTCAAACTCACGGCCAATAAGTGGTAGAAGTCTGTCATGTCCGCGCGCAGAAATAACTTTTTTAAAACGCACGAAAACTTTTTTAGAGTCGCCCTCGCTAATTACTTTTTCTCCCTGGAGCGCTCTATAAAGCGCCTCTGCGTACCACGATGCTTTCATGTTATTGCTTAACCGCTCCCTGTCGAAGGATTTTTTCTGCGGAAAGGACAGCCATGCGCGCGACCTCGCGCTCAGCTTTTTGCAACATTTCCTCACGCTCACGCGCAACACGGCGCTCAGCTTCATTCAAAAGATGTACCACCTTCCTGTGAGCGTCTTTCATTATCGTATGCTCATTTGACTCTGCATGCTTTTTTGCGGCATCAATTATCTCATCACCTTTTTGAGTTGCTTCTCTAATGATGCGAGCTTTCTCTGCCTCAGCCTGACCAAGCTCTGCTTCTGCTTTCTCTGCGTCGTGAATTGCGCGCACAATCTTTGCGCGACGCTTGTCTACCATTGTAAGAACCGGCTTGTAAAGAAACTTGTACAAAACAGCGAGAAGCAAGCCAAAGTTTACACTTTGAACAAGGATTAGTTTCCAATTTATTCCGAAGACAGAGACGATTTGTTCCATAATGATGAAGCTGAATGTTTTACTACGCGAATTTTACGATGAACGCAACAACGAGCGCAAAGATAGCAAGCGCCTCTGTAAATGCGATACCGATAAACATCGTCGCCTGAATTTTGCCAGAAGCGTCAGGGTTTCTTCCCATTGCCTCGAGAGCCTTTGCGACAATCATACCAATACCAATACCAGGACCAAAAACTCCAACTCCAACTGCAAATGCCATACCTAATGTTTTTGCTACTTCAATATCCATATTATTTATTATTATTTATTATTACTAAATTAGTGCGCCTCAGTGATCGCAATCTTCACAAAGAATAGTGTGAGGAGTGCAAAAATCGCCGCCTGTATAAACCCAACGAAGACCTCGAAGAGCATAATAGGAACTGGAAGCACCATTGGGACAAAGTGTTGTATGACCAAGATCATCACCTCGCCTGCAAAGATATTCCCAAAGAGACGGAACGAGTATGAAACCAGCCGTGCTACCTCGGAAAAAAGCTCTATTATCCCCACCATAAATCCCAAGACCGAGCTAAGATTAACAAATTTCTTGCCATATCTCAAGAAGCCCAATGTTGCGACCCCAACCACCTCTATCACCACAAACGCAATTATGGTAAGAGCGAGTGTTGTGTTCATGTCTGTATTCATTGAGCGAAGTAGTGGAATAAACTCCCCGTCCCCATGCGTCCAGCCAATACTCCCTATGCCGGGAGTAAATTCAATGATATTTGCCGTAAAAATGAACAAGAAAATAGTGAGGATAAGTGGAAAAAGTTTGCGCGCTAGATTTGCATCCTCAAGTGTCTCGGTCATATAGTCAAGAATCCCAACAAAGAGCGTCTCAATTAGTGTCTGCATTCGTGTGAGTGTTCCCAAAATTGCAAAGACGACAAAACTCATCAAAATAGTGTTTGTGATGGGGACTCCAAAAAATGTTCCTATTTTTTCAGCTGCGAGCGATATGTGGATACTTGTTTCCGGCATAAGAAAAGTGCCTGCATTCTAGCAGAAAAATCACAAAAGAAAAAGGTGCGGTTCAGCTTTGCTGAACCGCACCTTAATAATGAAGAACAGGAATGACGATATGATTACTCAATAAAAGGTGTTGTAACGCCGTGCAGTGCACTTTTTGCAGTAAATCTGCATGTTGTCACCATCGTCTTTCCACTCATGTTTACAACTTGAATCTCCATCGTT
>LCDG01000015.1 GCA_000998425.1 Candidatus Nomurabacteria bacterium GW2011_GWC2_42_20 | reverse complement strand
ATTCGTCTGCAGAGTGAAAGCGTCGAGGTCTGTTGTCGCAGCTCCAGGAGCGATGGTCACATTGCTTGGGTTGGTGCCGTCGGCGATGGTGGTGGCGGCGCCTAGAAGTGTGGCCACCCACTCAATCGAATCAATCTGCGCAGAGTTTCTGGTGGAAGGGCTACCGCCGACCGCTGTCATCACCACCTCAATTTCGACACTAGTTGGATCGGTAATCACCGACGCATCAAATGTGCCAGTGACCGTCTGTCCAGTTGTTGACGTGATTGATGTCGCTCCAGCTATAGACTGAACAAGAACAGAATTCTCATATAGATTGATTGCAATAGTTGGGGTACCAGAGTTGGATCCCTTGCGGGCAACAACATTAATAGTCTGAGTTGAGTTAATTGTGCTTGAAGGATTTCCCATTGCCCATCTAGATGTTTGACTGGTGTTTGTATTAAGTTGACCTGCCCACACCGCATCTGTTGCATTAAGCGCGTTGTCTGGATTGGTGAATGTCCCAGTAATGTGCGAGCTCGCCCACATTGTTTCTGTGGCGGCAAGTACTTGGTTTTGAAGAAATAAAAAGCTCGCAATTATAAAAAAAGCGACAAGGAATTTCCCAAGAGGTTTTTTAAGAATGGCGTGCATCTGTTCACTCTATTGTACATTATATAGATAGTAATTTACAATAAAAAATGAGACACCAGCATACTGGTGTCTCATTTTTAAAATCATTACTTTGGAGTTCAACTTTTACCTAGCTCCAGCCCCCTGAAGATATTCACGCACTTTTTCCATCACTTCCTGAATAGGATGCTGCGACTTTACAAAGTAGTCATTTGCGCCGAGCTCTAGTGCGCGTTTGATCTCAGAGTCCTCGCCGAGGTTTGAAAGGATTACAACAGGAATATGTTGCCATTCTGGATTTGAACGAATATCTCTTAGCACATCAAAGCCGTTCTTTTTGGGCAACAACAGATCAAGCAAAATAAGACTCGGTTTTTTCTTTTTGAGCTCATCAAATGCCATTTCGCCGTCTGTTGCTACAGACACGCTGTGACCCTCTGAAACGAGATTGTCCTTTAGGGCTCGTACCAAGAAATCCTCATCCTCTACAACTAATACATGGTTCATACTATTATATTATAAGTTATGCTTTACATTATACACTAGTCACATTCTCTGGCAAGCTATTTGCGCTACGGCAGGGGACATGTAGATAAAATGTCGACCCTCTACCTTCCTCTGAGTCAAATGAAACTCTGGCACCAATTTTCTTTGCAAGCATCGATGCAATGTAGAGCCCGAGCCCACTTCCGCGAGTATCAAACGTCTTTGCATTCGAAGCGCGGTAAAATCGCTCAAAGATCTGCCTTTGCTCCGAGCGGGGGATACCAATCCCAGAATCCTTTACAGAGAATATTAGTTCAGAATCTTTTTCCTTGATATTAATCACGACGCTCCCGCCAGGATTAGAATAATTAATCGCGTTGGATATAAAACTTTCGAGAATATTTCGTAGTAGCAGCGGATCTGTGTTTACCGTGTAGTCTGTTTTTTCAGGGAGTTCGACTCTCATCCCTTTACTCTCTGCCACACCATGAAAGGTTTCAAAAAGTGTAGCCATGATAGTTTTAATAGACACGTCCTCATTTTTAGGCTTAGCTGTGTCGCCCTCCATACGAAGCACACCTAGCATGTCATGCACCAGCCCAGTCATCCTTTCGTTGATCTTGTATATCTCATTTAAATACTCTGTTTGCCCAGAAGTTAGAGATCCATGCAATCCGGTCTTCAGTGTTTCAATAAGCCACTTTGTACCAGAGAGTGGAGTACGGAGCTGGTGCGAAGCAAGAGACAATAGGTCGCCACGCGTTTTTTCCAATTCCTTTTCTCTTGTAATATCGCGAAATATAGCAATTGAACCAATCACTTTTTCATCAAGCATGACAGGGTTCACAGTAATAGCGACTGGGAAGTACCCATCATCTTTCCTGTTATACATTGATGTGTTAGAAATTACAGATGTGCCCGTCGTCGCTATTGTGATAGGTCGTTGTTCGGCTGGCACCTCATTCCTATTCTCATCCAGCATACTCCAAACATCTACTGCCTTTTTCCCGATAACTTCATCAGATTTCCAACCAAGCATTTCCTCTGCCATGCGATTTATCGCAATAATATTTCCAGATTTGTCTGTAGCCACCATCCCTTCACCGAGGCTTGCAAGCAGAGCCTCATCTTTTGCTTTCTCCTCCTCAACATGATGCTTTGAAGCGCGCAGGTCTTTTTGCGTATTACGAACAGATTCAATCATTTTGTTGAATGATGATGAAAGGTATCCTAGCTCATCCTTTGTTTCTATGCTTGTAGATACGTTTAGATTGCCCCCCTCTACTTTTTTTGCTACAGCAACAATATCATATATATGTTCAAGAGGTCGCTTTAGAAATAAAACAATAATAAGAATACCAAATGCAAAAGCTGTAGTTCCCACCGTTGTCGTGTATTTGATAAGGGTTGTTAGCGGCTCAAAAATTTCCTGTTTTTCGACTTCAGCCAAAACAACTATCCCTTCATTTTGAAAGCACATCGATGCCCCAAGCACGCGGACCCCTAGGTAGTTGTAGTACTCCTCATTTATTTCTTTGCCATTTTCCAGACACTCCCGTACTGGCAGTGTGTCCACTTTTTGCTTCACCATTACATTTCTCACAGACCGTGACGGTGTAACCAGATACCTATCATTGTTGACCAAATAAAGGTCGGATGTTTCGTATTCCTCGAGAAGCGCGCCTTGTGTCAATCTCCCCGTGATCGATGGAATGCCTGCGTAAATACTGGTTCCTGAACCTAGCACATCTGCGATTTCCATCACGTTTGAGTAATAAACAAGGAGTACTAGGTCAAGAGGCTCACGCACATCGCCACTCATGGGTTCAAATAATCGTACGGTCACACTTAGGGATGGATCGGGGTTCTCGTCTCCATCAAGGACAATAGTCCCAAAAAAAGCATCACCAAATTTTGAATTTAGCGTGTTTTCTATGTCGTGGACCTTCCCGTGCTCGGTTTCTTCTTCTAGCTCATTCTTTCCGATACGGTTTTGCTGTGATGACGCTATGACAATCCCGTTTTTATCAAGCAGGTCTGTGATAAAAATAGTTTTATCGAACGGCATCTTTTTTTCCACCACATACCTACCAAATTCTTTTGCGGCGAGCTCTCTTTCCTTAGAGTCAATCGGTGAGTTCATCACTGCCTTTGCCCTGTCTCGTAGCGCTGCGTCGGATGTCCAGTCTATTACACGAACTTTCATTGCTCCTAAAAATGAAAGGTACGCACTCTCGCTCTGTTCGGCAATGATGCGAAGATTGCTGACTGCCTGATGCTTAAAAATGCCACCCACTATGTATTGCGTATAAAGAGAAATGCTAAGCGCTATAATAAAGAGGAATGTCCCAAAAAATAAAATAAATTTTGTGCGAAGTTTCATTAATTACATTTTACACCTAATGAAGAAGAATTAATAGAAGTTTACGGCCAAACCGCGTGTCCAGACACGAACATGCTGTTTCGTCATCTGATTCGACTGTGGATAACTTTACTACTATATAGTATGCAGTGTGTGTATAATATAAGCACGTGAACAATATAGAAAATGCAACGCCTATTGTCGGTGGGGGGGGGGCGATATGAGGAGAATCGAAGACATGAAACGATCACCATTATTCGTTACACTTTTTTTTATAACGCTACCACTGATTTTAGTGGGGATATATTTAACTATACGCGAATTTGACCACCAAACACAGGTTGCGCTTGACCGCAGAGATTCTATTGCAAAATTAGGAGCAATGCTTGTTCATGAAAAATTTGATGGCATCATTAATATTGGAATTTCTCTAGCTTCAAGCAGGTTGGTATACAATGCGGCGGAAAAAGGAAATTGGGATGAAGTGACTCAAAATCTGTCTGGCGCAATAGCTGAGTTTCCATTTATTGACACTGTTGGTCTATTTGACACGGACGGCGTGTTTAGAGCCTCTATACCTCCGATACCAGAGTCAGTCGGGAAAAGTTTTGCGTATAGAGATTATTTTCAAGGAGTTAGTAAAGAGTGGAATCCATACGTGTCGGAGGCCTTCAAGCGTGCGCCAGAGCCAAGGTACAACGTCGTTTCAATTGCAGTCCCTATTATGTCACCCGAAGAGAAGCCTCTAGGTGTCCTTCTTTTAACCATAAAGCTTGATACGATAGTTGGCTGGGTTAATGATATAGAGGTTGGGCCAGACGGTACAATTTTTATTGTAGACAAAAAAGGACAGCTCGTGGCGCACAAACACTTGAATCTAGAAGATGATTTAGCAGACTACTCATCGTTTGAGAGCATACAGAAGCTTATTGCTGGTGGAAGCGGTGTTGAGATACACGACAAGGATTTTGCTATTAATGAGGAGCATGTTGCGGCATATTCACACGTGCGTGACTACGGATTTGGGGTTGAGATATTGCAACCTACGCGCACAGCTTTTGCAGAGCGCAATGCACAAACTATAGCACTGGGTATTATTTGGGTATTAATTGTTTCTATTGTAAGTCTATCATCGTATTTTATCTTGAGAAGCAGGGCGTTGATGAAAATACAGCGAGACCGAGAGCGAAATATGCTGGATAGTATAGGCGATGGTATTGTAGCTATTGATCGCGACTGGAGAATAATATTATGGAATAAATCCGCGAGTGTGATTACTGGTTGGAGTAAAGAGGAGGCTCTGGGCAAGTCATTTCGCGACATTATAAAATTTATTCGCGAGAGTGACCGCAAGGAAAATATATCATTTATTGAAGACGCAATCGTAATGAACAGAACTGCATCTATGGAGAGTGGTATGCTTTTGGTCAAAAAGGACGGGAGCGAGGTTTCGGTTGGCGATAGCGCTGCGCCAATCGTCGGGTTGAGCGGGGAGACAGAAGGAGCAATGATTATATTTCGCGATGCATCTAAAGAGCGCGAATCAACACATCTGAAATCAGATTTTTCTTATGCTTCGCATCAATTAAGAACCCCTATTACTGAAGCGCTGTGGAACCTTGAGACTGGGATCGAAGAACAGGATGCAGATAAAAAGAATGAGGATCTTCGCATTGCCCACAAGTCGCTTCTTAGTGTAAAGATGCTTTCGGAGCATCTCGTTTCTGCTTCTGAAATTGACCAAGGGAATATTGCGGTCAATCTGTCCTCGGTCAGGCTTGTGGATATTCTGACAGATGTTCAAAGTAAATTGGAGAAAGAAGCAAATCTGCGCGGTGTCACCATTTCATTCGCGCCAATTTCTCCAATCATAGCAATTACTACAGACAGGAAACTACTCACCAAAATTCTTTTTGAGGTTGTTGAGAATGCTGTGATATATAGTCACCGCGACTCCACTGTGACAGTAACAGCGACTCAAAAAGGGAAAGAGTTTGTCTTTGAGGTCGCTGACATGGGTGTTGGTATCCCTGTGCAGGAGCATGTACTCATGTTTACAAAGTTCTTCCGTGCAAGCAATCATGGCTCTGAAAACCCTGGTGACGGGCTAGGCCTTTATCTTGCAAAAGCATACACCACACTCCTTGGTGGAAGGACATGGTTTGAATCAGTCGAGGGTAGTGGTACGACATTCTTTGTAACAATCCCGATTTCTTCTTAGAACCTGTTTAGAATCTCATGTCTCGATAAAACGTGAAAATAGTTCGCCAATGTAAAAGTTTTTTGGTATGATTGTCTGAATAAAATGGAAACAGCAGATTCTTGGATAGATTCAGTTGGCGGGCGAGTGCGTGTGCTCGACATATCTCCTGAAAACACAAAAAATGCCAGCACTCAGACAGTGCTTCTTTCTTGTGGGTGGTCAGAAAGCATTGACTCTGTTCGTGCTACAGCGCTAGAGCTTGCAAAAATAGGATATAGGGTCCTCGCTATTGATTATGCGGATTTAGACAATCTAAAAGACGTACCAAAAATAGCCGATATTTTTCCAAAAAGCGAGAGCATAAAATCACTCGCATTACTAAAAGTTTTGGAGGTAAAAAATATAAAAGAAGTCATCGCATTGGGGCACTCAGAAGGCGCAATAAGTTTACTTGGCGCTACTTCTATGTCTCCAGATTTGTTCCAAAAAATTATTTTGATTACCCCAGCTGGTCTCATCGAAAAGGAAAATTTTTCAAGACTTGCATATAGATTTTTCTCAAACCTGATCTTTGACGTTTTTAGATCACTCATTTCTAGGCACCCATACGCAAGTTTTGCCTACTACCGAAAGGTATTTTTATATTTTATAAAAAACCCGATTCAGACTATTCGCGAGGCGTTCGGAGTCGCAAGTGTCGATATCTCACAGATTATTTGTGATATGCAAAAAAACGCTACGTTACCATCCATTGATATTGTTTATGGTAAAAAAGATAGATTGTTTCCTGTAGAATTACTCGGTGCTGTTATGGAAAAGAGGGGCATAAAGAACCTTCATTTGTTCGATGGATACCACAATGACATCCACACAAAACCAACCTCCTTCATACCATTTCTCGAAAATATAATTAGGAGCTAATTGAGACTAAAAGACTCTCACGATGTGTCTATGCGCGAGGGTCTTTATGTTAAGCTGTAAAAGTATTAAATTAAAAATTGATGAATTTCCCGAGGAATGGTGGCTGTCCCCATTTCTCATTTCCACATTTCTTTCTCATATGTAGTGAACTAATACAAATCGTGAAAACCTAGAGAAAGTGAACGAGAAACTTCAGGAATATGTGACCTACTACAATACCGTGCGCCCACACACTTCTCTTGGATTTGTATCTCCAGAGGAGTATTATATGAAGAACCAGGGAAAATTCTCATATGTAGTGAACTAATACAAAAGATTGACTTTATTTTAGTATTGAGGTATACTTTATTTGAATGTTAATGGTTTAATTTCGAGGCAGTCTCGAATACTCGTTAGCGTTCTTTTTGGAGGTTGCTATGAGCAAATATCTGCATGCTGGTCCCGATGATTCGCCGTCCTACCCCGACCCACACGGTCCCGATGGTGACGGAAGTCAGCAAGAATGAACGGGTTCTACGTCTCGAGGCTCCGTGGATGACACGGGGCCTTTTTATTACAATACTTATGCCAAAAACATGTTCCTAAATTACTATATAAATGTTATGGTTACGATGTAACCATAGTTACAGGCTTTATATTTTATGTACACATTCGAAAATTTTGGAATAAAATTTGAAAAAACAAATTTAAAAAATGGATCACCAACATTCCTTTTTAAGAAAAAAGGTGCACCTTTATATATTCGTGCGTCGGTGAACGCAGGTACAAGGTGGAACGATATTCCTGGAACAGCGCACTTTGTGGAACATATGATTCTTGCTGGATCAAAAAAGTTTCCAACTAAAAATCTTCTGGTAGAGCAAATCGAGAGCGTGGGTGGCACCGTATCGGCCAGTACATATTTTGATAGTATCTCGATTAATGTACAAGTTCCTCAAGAAGAAGATTTGCCAATCGCAACGGACATCCTTAATGAAATCTTGAGCAACAGTCTTTTTGATGAAAAAGTTTTTGAGAATGAAAAGGGAGCAATATTATCGGAATTGAGGTCAAAAAAGTCTAACCCCCAAAGTTATTCAGGAGATCTTTTTACGAGTCTCATCTTCCAGCAGACGTATATGGAGACACCGACCTTAGGAGACGAGGAGTCAATAATAAACATTAGCCTCAAAGATGTTAAAAAGTTTTACCTGAATTATTTTTCGTCCACTCGTATTGCCTATATTGTTTGTGGCGATATTGAGCTTGATGAGCTAAAAGGAATCTTAGACAATGCGATTGAGCTCAAAGGGAAGGCGGATAATCTTTTGCCAATTGTCCCAGAAACAATTCCTACAGAGCGTATCTCTGCTCAGTATTTTGATAATGATGAAACCAGTCTTGTTTTTGGGTTTAGGCTAGATGGCGTTCAAGGATTAGAAGAAAAAGTTGCTTTGCTTATTATTGCAAATATGTTGGCAGTTGGACGTGTGTCGATTTTAACAAAGGAGCTTCGTTATAAAAGAGGCTTAGTCTATAGTACTGGCGGCTCAGCGTTGTTTCTTTCTGGTACTGGTTTTTTTAGCATCTTCACTTCCTCATCAGAAAAAGATACGCAAGAGGTTGTTGATGTGATATGCGGTGAATTAAATAAAATATACACGAATGGTTTCGATATGGGCTCTTTTAATTTTGTAAAAAGTAAATTTTTGAAATCGAAGTTCATAGAAATGCAAACAGCTTTCTCGTGGGTGAATGCAAATGAAGCTCTCTTAAATACTCTTTCAATAGAGGAATCAAATACTATTGAATATATGAATATTGCAGAAAGCCTAACCCTTAAAATGGTAAACGAAATATTCAAAAAATATATTAAGCCAGGGAATTCATATCTAGCAGTTTGCGGTAAAAATAATACAAATTCTTTAAGTTTAAAATTTTAATACTTTCAGTTGATTTGCGCTAAAAGGGTGGACTGTGAACCATTTCCGTCCATTTCCGTCACAAAAAAAGTGCCTCCAATATATGGAGGCACTTAAACTAGCGAACGAGGATACTTCTGCGAAGCTTTGCAAAATCAAGTGTGGGCACTGGCTCTTTATCAAGCATCCTTGGGAACATATTTTTATCAAGCACGATATTTTGTCGTCCACTTGTAGCACACCAAAGGAGAGCATTGTCTACACGGAACGAACCAAATTTACCAATTGCAGAAGAAATCGTTGCAGGGCCCTGGTTTGTGTTGATATCTACGCGTGGCAAAAAATATATTTGTTTTGGTAGAGATACGCCCAGTGCGCTGGATATGAGAACCATAAGAGCAGCTTGTCTCATTATCGAAACGCCAGAAACGAGATGTTCAATTTCAATACCGTCCTTTTTGATAAGCGAAGGGAAAAACATCCCCACGACATCATTATCAAGCCAAAACTTTTTTCCACTCGCCGTTGTTATCAAGAAGCGGCGTCCGCTGTCTATTCGCGAAAAAAGCAATTGCTGACCTTTGAATTGCGAATATATCCAATCAAATTCCTTCTTTGCCCACAATGGGTAAAGTAGTGGGAATGTTTCTGGTGGACAGAGAGGAGTAGTAGTGAGTGCCAATGTTTCTGCTTCGTGAAGCAATGAGTCGCAGCAAAGTGTTTTCCCGTCTTTCGATATGAGGGAGCTTTTTGTACTGCGTAAAAGCGCTTGCGACAAATGCTGTATCTTCATACAAGAACAGTGATTGATGTTAATTCGTGTTTCGTTCAGTAATCCGCTGTTTTGGAGTCGCTTAATGAGAACGCTGAGTGTGTCACTGTTTATGTTGATGTCGTTCCACATTACACTCGGTTTTGAGCCGAGAATTTGCAAAGTATCAATGAGTGTGACGATGTTTGCTTCGTGGCTGTCTGCCCCCAATTCATTTATTGACCCCACTGTGGGGAGCTGGTGTAATGCCCCTAAATACTTTGTGAAAGCAAACAGGCTGTAAAAGCCCAGTTTTTGTGCATGCCTGGGATTAAGTGGCATCATAGTGACC
This sequence comes from Candidatus Nomurabacteria bacterium GW2011_GWC2_42_20, assembly GCA_000998425.1. Taxonomy (GTDB): domain Bacteria; phylum Patescibacteriota; class Minisyncoccia; order Phycocordibacterales; family UBA1550; genus UBA1550. Next base: position 8,140 of record LCDG01000015.1, on the reverse strand, counting down.
GCGCGCATAATTACCTCCTAAGTTTTTGAAAGAAAAATCTACAGAAACTCTATAATATTCCATCCAGTACGTCAAGGTTTTCTCGAGTTAAGCGATTTAGGGATAGATGGCTTGATTTCAAGGGCTTAAGTTCAATGCTGAAGTTTTTGCAGTAATTTTCAATGTCGTCTATCTTAATTTGTTCATCAAATTTCCCATGTATGATAATAGTGTTCTTTGGGTGATTATTATCAATTTTAGGTGCATTTTGAAGAAAATTAGCAAATTCTTGTTTTTCAAATCGATACCAACCTGGATGGTTTTCACTCAAATATTTTGGCAGTGTTGAAATATTTTGTACCTTTTTAAAATCAACAACAGGCGATATAGCGATAATTTTGTTAATTTGGAGCTGAATGTGATTTCTGAGTGCAAGAGCCGCGTACCCTCCGTAACTATTGGCGATAACTGAAACTCCTTCGTATTGTTTTTTGCAAGCACTGAGCACGTCGAGAAGATCATTTTGAGGCAATTTGAATTTTGTACCTTTGCTTTTGCCTGTGGCTGTGTAGTGGAAATTTACGACATCGTACCCCCGAATATGCAAAAAATGGATCATCTCTCTTTCATCGTAATCACTGGGACACCCCGAAGCAATTATCATGAGTTTATTTGAACCAATAACATGAGACTCTGTGTAAATGTCGCCAACAAATGAAATGTTTGTTTGTGCTGCTGGTCGCAGTATATCTAGTATTGCAAAGTAGTATTTTTGGTAAAGTGAAAATATATTTCCCCAATTAAATGATAGGCTATCGTCCAATAAAAAATTAACTTCACCAGAATAGGGGCTTTTGCGTGTGAGTATTGATATAACATGATTGAGTTCCTCTGGTTCGTCTAGGGTGTCAACTTTACCAGAATATACTAACCAAAAATCAGAGAGCATCAAAATAAGTTTTTTCCTATGAAAAGAAAAATCCTGCTGATTGCCAGGGTGTACATCGTTTGCTTGCAATCTTTTTGCTCTGAAATAATAGTATTGGGCCTTTTGAATGACACTTGTAACACGTTGGGTATATTTTGGAAAGAAATCTAAAAATGGATTCTTTCCGTAAATTGGATTAGCGTGGTGTAAGAAGGAAATAACAAATTGACCGTGTGTGTCGTGTGCAAATGAATCAGAGTGAATATCAGGAATATTAATAATTTGTAGGTCAATTTCGATATCATACTTTGATCTTTCAAATCGAAGAAAGGATAAGTCTTCTGGAGATTCTCTTTCTTTTAATACTACAATGATGTCTAAATCATTAGGAAGTCTTCTTGCCGATAAGGAAGAGCCATAAAGTAAGACAGATGCGAGTTTTTCACCAAAGTGGTTAATTGCTGCCTTTGTTATTTTATCTGCAATTTCATGATTTTTCATATATATTTATTGTAGTCTCAACGCATTTTTTGTAGTCGTCTGCGGTCTCATTTTGTAAGTGCTCGATTATTTTTTCATTCCTAATTTTATTAATGGCAGGTTCCACTTTTTTGAAATAATAATCCAAACGTTTCTTGTTTGAAAACATGAGATGATCTTTTCGGTTGCGAGAGTCTAGTCTTTTTTGTAGCGTATTAATATCTGCACTCATTGATAATAGGCGTACTGTCTCAAAATGAATTAATTGCTTTGAAACTGCATCCCACATTTCGGGTGGGAACGGATTACAGTCCACAATGAGGTGCTTTTTCTCTTTAGTCCCGAATTCCTCAAAGATAATTTCTTCAAAAATTGCGATTCGATTAGTATCCTCAAAAGGTGGCGTTAAGTGGAGGTTGTTGCGCATATACTCACCAACAGAAACAAAAAAGACATTATCGGTGATTGAAGCTACATGCTTCCCAAGAGTTGTTTTTCCTGAGCCTGGAGGACCCATGAGTATTGTAATAGATTTCCACATTTCAAGAAAGTATAGCTTAAAAATTGTAAATTTGCATAACTATGAATTAAATAGGCAATATAGCTAAATCAGCTTGGAGAAATTTGGTTTAGGGGGTAGAATGAGTGGAAAGAACAATTATGAAATTTGCTTTTTTGGTCTACCCAATGGATTTGAATGGGTTTTTTTAAACTATGAGAGAAAGTTATTTTGTGGACATAGTTTATTTTTTGATACGGTTTTTTGTTGGACTGTTTGTTCGATTGATACTCGATATCTACCATTACTTCTAGTTAGAATTTGGCAACAAAGAGAACACAATATCTATAGACTGTAAAGATTGACTTTTGTGTCGTGTTAGGATATATTTTATCTGGATGTTGGTGAATTTCTGAGTTTCAGTTTCGGTGGCCACCGATGACACCAATGTTCTTTTTAAGGAGTTTTATCATGAATGGATTAGCTGTTGTTTTAAAAAAGCGGGTGCTTGTTTTATTGTCAGGCGGTATTGATTCTGCTGTATGTGCAACAAAATTATGCACTGATGGTAATGATGTTTATGCATTGAGCATACGATACCCAAACAGTGCAAATGCTGAAGAAATCGACAACGCAATCTTTCATGCGAAAAGGCTCCACATAAAACATGTTGTTGTCGATTTCAATTTTATCGAGCAGCTGACTGTTGGAGTTGACGCAAATATGTCTTTCAACGTTGGTGGAGCTATCAATAATTGCATTTCGCGGGGAAAAGTTCCTATGCCTATGAGTGTTGAGCTGCTACACGTTGTAGCACTCATGTTTGCAAGAATGCGCGAGATAAGACATATCTACTGGTCTATTCACAAGGATGACATCGTCGGCGATTCCGAAAAGAAAATTTTTGAGTATCTGCGCGCTCTTGAAGGACCTGCGACTCTTGGGCGATACTCATCCTGCAAATTTGAGCTCCCATTCATCGGGTTCTCGAAAAAAGAGGTAATCGAAATAGGGGAGAGTCTGGATGTCAACTTTGATCATACCCATTCATGCTCGTCATCCTCGCGTGTGGCTTGTGGGGTATGCCGTCAGTGTGTACTGCGTGCAGATGCATTTGAGTCCTTACACCCCAAAAAACTAGCCGGTTAAATATTGTTGTTTCCTCGAAGAGCAGGTCTCGTATCTGCTCTTCTTTTTATTTATTTTTACGCTATTATATACAAATATGACTTTATCTAAAGATATTTTTTGCGCCATTGCTACAAATGATGCACCAGCGTTAATTATTGCAGAAAATGATTTAGCAGTTGCTTTTCTTGATCGTGAGCCCACCACAGAAGGTCATGTGTTAATTATTCCAAAACGACATGCCGATGATATTTTGGATATTTCAAGAGAAGAAATTACCGCAGTTATGTCACTCGCGCAACACGTTGCGATTATTTTACGAAATATCCTTGGATATACTTCTGTTATTTTGCATCAGGTAAATGGAGTTGAGGCTCAGGACATAAGACATTTCCATCTCCATGTGTATGGTGGGCCTAATAAGATTCAGCATTATTATCAACAGTTTGGTTCTACAGATGACCTCAATAAAGCTCTATTGGATACCATGAAAAAGATGACTCAAGAATGAATGAACCTCATCCATGTTATTATTTTTAATAAATGTTTAAAAGCCTAAAAACACTTTTTTTAGAGGATCAAAAAGACCGTATTTCTTGCGTCGATTTTAAAATTATCGTAAAGAATGACCGTGAAAGAAGAAAGCTAGCAAATGTTTTTCTTAGGAATAAGGAGGAGCTTACCCCAGAAGAGATTTATTATGCCGCAATGTTTTTTCATCACAGTGCTAATAAAAAAGATGTAAAAAAAGCACGTGACCTAATGTTGCTAAATATAAGACGTAGTGAATTTCTAAAAAGAAAAAACAAGTGGGTTGAAAAATCCAAATGGCTCTATGCTGCCGCGACAGATCGTCTACTTGTGCGTGATGGAAAGCCACAAAAGTACGGGACGCAGTTTTATCAAAAAACGATTGATTCGCCAAGAGAACTTTTTGAATATGATAAAAATACTACAGATAAAGAACGGACGTCATTGCATGTTCCGACACTAAAGCAGACATTGAGAAATTTGGAAAGAATGGATAGGAAGCAACAGCAAGATAAAAAGGAAAAGGGTAGGTAATACTGGTAAACTTTGATATGATTAAGCAATAAGGCATTATGCACCAAAGTTATTCGCGACGTAGAGTGAGAGTGCTAAGGAAGTAATCTTTTTTAGCACCGAGCCGAGGAGCTAATATAGGTCAATCTACTGCGTTCCTTCTCGCAGGAGCCTATATTTTGTGGACATAGTTTATTTTTTGATACGGTTTTTTGTTGGACTGTTTGTTCGATTGATTTGGGTTAAAAAGGTACTCGATATCTACCATTACTTCTAGTTAGAATTTGGCAACAAAGAGAACACAATATCTATAGACTGTAAAGATTGACTTTTGTGTCGTGTTAGGATATACTTTACTCGGATGTTGGTGAATTTCTGGATTTCAGTTTCGGTGGCCACCGATGACACCAATGTTCCTTATTTCGGAGATTTTATTATGAAAAATGTATTTGGTAACGGTTGCCCATTCACCGTAAAAGCGAATGGGCAAAAGGTCGATGAAGATGGGTTTGTGACTTCATCGTTGACGTATATCACCAACAGGCGGACGTGTGTTTCCGTTAAAATCGGAGACGGTCATGTCCAAGTGCGAGATACGAAAGATGCAAGCAAAACAGCTCTGACGTTTAGCCCTGACGAATGGAGAGCCTTTGTTGGGGGTGTGAAAAACGGAGAATTTGATCTGTGATTTTCCCACTTCCTCAGGTTAATAGCCTCGTCGTAATTAATTACGACGAGGCTATTTATAAAATTATGAATTTTAAAATTTCATCTAAAAAAATAAAAAAGAAATTTATCTACGGAGATTTTGTAGAAAATAAAAAGGCGACAACACTCGTGGTTTTTTTGAGTGGACTTTCTGGCAGTCGGGAACTTCCTTTTTTAAAAGTTGCTTCATCTGAGTTCTTTAAGTATGGTTTTAGTACTGTACGGTTTAATTTTTGCAACGATAGTGATGATAAACATCAAAAAGATGATGCCTTAACCCTTGAGGAATTATCTTTTTCTGTATATGTTACAGAATTAAAAAATATTTTAGATTCAGTCGGTAAAAAATATTCTAAAATAGTTCTTGTTGGGCACAGTTTTGGTGCACCAGTCGCAATTTTGTTTTTAAGTAAATATAAAAAATATGCAAATAATACAGAGTTGGTATTGTGGGACCCGACCATTCTTCCGTGGAAAAAGCAATGGATGGAAGAGGATTTTGTTTTTGACAAGGATAAGGGATTATATTTTGGAAAGCATACGAAGGAGGTTATAAATAAGGTTTTTTATGGGGAATGTATTCGTGTTGACACTGTTAGTATTCTTCATATGTTGAATAGAAATGCATGCATTATTGCAGCAAAAAATAGTGCCGACAAAGATGCCATGAAATATTTCTCAAAGGTACATAAAAAGAAGACATCGGTGCTACATATCATTGAAAAGACCGACCACTATTTTAAAGGAATAAAAGCACAAAAAGAATTATTTAAAACAACACTTAACTTTTTAGATTTAATAAAAAAGAAGGTAGCAGAAACTAAAAATAATGGATTGTAAGCAAGATAAAAGAGAAAAATGGTAGGTAATACTGGTAAACTTTGATATAATTTAGCAATAAAGCATTATGCATCAGAGTTATTTTGTTGATATAGTTTATTTTTTGATACGGTTTTTTGTTGGACCGTTTGTTCGATTGATTTGGGTTAAAAAGGTGACTGGGGTAAGGAATATCCCGTTAAAGGGCCCAGTGATCGTAGCTTTCAATCATCAAAGCTATTTTGATTTTATTTGCTTCATCGCCGTTTCGCCACGTAATATCCACTACCTCTCCGCTGAAAAGTTTTTTAAGAACCCACTTTGGAGTTTTTTACTGAAGATTACGGGGCAGATCCCGGTTATTCGAAAATCTCGAGATAAAAGAGAGTTGCATGATGTGGTGTATCAACATCTAAGCCAAGGAAAGATGATAGGAATTTTCCCTGAGGGAACACGCGCACATGATAACACTACGATGCTCCGTGCATATCCTGGGGTAGCTAGGTATGCAATCAAAAAGAAGGTCCCAATAATTCCTGTGGGAATTATTGGTGCATTCGAAATATTATCACGGCACGAAAATTTTCCAAAGTTTAAAAAAATAATAGATATAAAAATAGGAAAACCTATTTATTTTTCAGAGTATCATTTTATTAAATTAAACAAGAGGGCATTCGGTATCCTTGCAGATAGGGTTATGCGTGAGATAGCTGATTTGTCAGGAAAAATTTATCCATATCACAATGTATAATCAAGGAGCAGTATTTTTTGATGTCGACGACACTCTCATTAAAGGACAGAGTCAGAAACTTTTTATCAACTATCTTTGGAAGAATGGATTTGTTTCGTCCTTATTTTATGTTCGCTTGATGGTATGGTTTATTTTATATCGCCTACACATAGTAAAGGATCCGAGCATGATTGCTAAACATGCCTTTGGTTTTTTAAAAAATATGCCTAGGGAAAAACTTTCAGAGCTTGTTGACTTATTTTTTGATCAAGTACTTATCCACAGATTCTATAAAAATGCAATCTTAATAATTAAGGAGCATCAAAAAAATAAACGACCGATTTTCTTAGTTTCTAACGCATTTGATACATTGGTTGAAAGAGTTTCTCTACATGTAAATGCTGATGGATCCATAGCTACAAAATTAAAAGAGTCCGATGGTATTCTAACTGGTGATATAGATGGTATTATTAACTACGGAAAGGCTAAAGTAGAACGAGTAAATGAATTTTGTGTAAAAAATAATATTTCGCTTGAAAATTCTTGGGGATACGCAGACCATCCTAGCGATATTGAATTTTTGAAATTAGTAAAAAATCCAGTAGTTGTGAACGCAGATAAAGATTTTCAGAAACGTGTTAAAGGTTTAAATTTTAGTTTTATTCAATTTTATAAATGAACCTATTTTATACATCAAGTATTGCATTATCCCTAATGAGTTTTTTGTTAGGACTTATTGTCTATTTGAAAGATAGAAAAAATAATTTAGGCAAACAGTGGTTTGTTTTATCTACCTTTATTTCAGGATGGGCTATTTTGCTTTACCTAGTTGCTTCTTCTCCACGCGCAGGTGATGCTCTCAACTGGCAATACTTGCTAGATATTGTTGCATTAGGAATTCCGGTTGCATACTTTAATTTCGTTGTTGCTTTTCTTGGTCTTAAAGTTCGAGCACAAGTATGGATATTTGGGGCAGTTTCTGCAATGCTATCTATTCTTAGTACAACAACCTTTTTTAAGGTTGGAGTTATACAGAAATTTGGTTTTTATTGGATTAACCCTGGCGAATATTACTTCGTCTTCCCATTATTCTTTTTAGTAATTGTTACGTATTCATTATTTTTATTGATACGTGCATACATGACAGAGCCAAGAGGCTCAATTCTACGCTCACAAATTATTTATCAACTAATAGCAGGAGCGATCGGTTTTTCAGGTGGGGCCACTAATTTTTTACCACAACTCTTCAATATATTTCCATTTGGGAACTATTTTGTAATTATATATATTTTCTTTGTAAGTTATTCTATTCTGAAGTATCAGCTATTCAACCTAAAACTTATTTTAGCTGAGCTCGCGATTTTGCTATTAAACTTGTTCCTAATCGTTAATATTTTTACATCTCATGCAAAATTCGACCTGATGCTTAATGTGTCTGTGTTCACGTTCATCTTTGCGTTTAGTATTATTCTACTCCGTGGTATATACAAAGATATTCGTGACCGCGAGAGGATTGAGGGACTTGTGAAAGAAATGGAGGTGGCAAACGAGCGATTGCGCGCTATGGAACAGCAGAAAACCGAGTTCGTTTCTATTGCTTCGCATCAGCTCCGTACACCGCTTACTGTCATCAAGGGGTACGCGTCTATGATCCTAGAAGGCACCTTTGGAGCTATTAATGACGTGGCGCGAGATGCTTTGGAAAATCTCTTCAAATCCAGCGAAGAAATCGTGGCGCTTGTGGATGATTTACTGACAGTATCGCGCATAGAACAAGGGAGAATGATGCTTAATTTTGAAACGATAAACCTAAAAGGTCTTGTTC
>LCDG01000014.1 GCA_000998425.1 Candidatus Nomurabacteria bacterium GW2011_GWC2_42_20 | reverse complement strand
AGGTTTTTCACAACCAACTACCACCACACAAAACCAAATTAAAACCATCGACACAATAAAGACCAAAACATTGAAACAAGAGCCGATGTTCACACCTGCGCCAAAGAAAACAATAGAGCAACAAATGCAAGAATTAGACGCACTCCGTTCTGCAACAATTAAATAATATGAAAAACATCATACAATCATTAAAAATCATTACTCTAGCCCTCATTCTTTCCTTCGGTATCTCCTACGTCTACGCATGGACAGAACCGATAGTGACACCACCAGGAGGGAATGTTTCTGCGCCAGTAAACGTTAGCTCAACCGCTCAGTATAAAGAGGGTGCATTTGGTATCGGTGGTCTGTTCCGCGGTTATGCCAATGCGATTTTTGATGGGAATGTTGGTATCGGGGCTACGAGTCCGGCAGGACGATTACAGATTGGGACTTTATCTTCTGGTGTCAACGGAAGCATCAATGGAGCCAGTAACCCAACAAGGCTTATTGTAAACGGCGCAACTGGCTCGGAGGCGGCCCTTACGCTTGGGTACTACTCGTCCGGTTATGGGTTGAACTTATGGGTGCCGGCCAATCCTTCAGCCCCATGGCCCACCTATATCGATAATATCAATGCCTACAGCGGTTTCCGGTTCAGGAACAATACCAGTGCCACCCCAGTCGAGCTCATGACGATTGATGCGACGGGTAGAGTCGGGATAGGTGTTCCAGATCCAACTCAAAAGCTCGATGTCGCTGGAAACATAAAAGGCACAGGAGTATGAAGGACCAGCAGGTGCAACCGGCGCTACGGGGGCCACTGGTGCACAAGGACCAGCAGGTGCAACTGGTGCTACGGGGGCCACGGGTGCACAAGGACCAGTCGGTGCTACTGGCGCTACTGGTGCAACTGGGCCACAAGGACCAGCAGGTGCAACCCCTCCTGCAGGGAGCACATTTCTTGACACTAGCTCAACAGCGCAGACAAAGTCTGGAGCCCTAACAGCAGCTGGACTCACGACAACAAATCGTCTAACAGTTGGAGAGGCGGGCGGAGCATACACATACATCACAATGAAGGACGATGAATCACCAAACGGTGTAAAATACGTGCACGCAAACAGCAACGTTGTCGGGTTCCTTAGTGGCTATGGCGGCTGGCTTTCTTACTGGGATAACGCTGGAAGTCAGTACAATGTTGGCAATATAAATGCAAACGACTATTATATTCGCGCATCAGGCATGTGGGCGAAGGACCAGCAGGTGCAACCGGCGCTACGGGGGCCACTGGTGCACAAGGACCAGCAGGTGCAACTGGTGCTACGGGGGCCACGGGTGCACAAGGACCAGCAGGTGCAACGGGTGCAACGGGTGCTACTGGGCCACAAGGACCAGCTGGCAATACTTTTATAAAGCAAACAACTATTTATCAAGCACCTGCAAAAGCTACTACTTGGTGTTGGACGGATGGCAGTAAGCAGACCTGTACAAACACATGCAATGGGCAGCTAACTACTGCTTCTACTTGTCTTTATGCTGGAACCTGCGCTTCGTATTCTTGTGATGCAGCTTCTGCTTTTGCAAATACGAATTTAGGGGCTTTGGTACAGTAATCATTATTAACGAAAAATGAATAAAAAAATATTATTTGCCCTGGTGTCGCTAGTTTTTTTAAGCGCAACTTTCCTTGTTCAAAGAGAGGAGTGGGGGAATTTGCCAGCCAGCGAGCAAAGTAGTTCCTTGTCGCCTTCTTTTTCTGTCGTATTAAACCATGAAAATATTGCCTCAACGATGAATGGTCTCATTGAAAACTCCTTTCATTTATTTGGAAAAGTAAAAGAAATAGGAGTTGGGTATCTTGTGGTGGAGGCTTCTGTTTCTGATTTTGAAAAACTTAGTGTTACTGATTTTTCTAATGAGAAGACGGAGCTCCCAGTTGTTTTGAAAAATTATAGAGTTAATATATCTGACCGTACCGAATTTACTTCAGTAAGGTTTGACGAGATATACGACAATGCATATATTACCGTCGAGTCCAGAGAAGGAATTTATACAACAAATGAACTGACGGCTATAAAAGTAACCGTACCTCCTATTGAAGAGGTTGCAATCATTGCAGAGAAAAATAAAAAAATAAATGAAGCCATCGCAAATGGCACATACCAAGGAGAGTAGTCTCGTTTTATTAATGTTAAACTTTGATAAACTTATAGAAGGCGTTGATTTGCACCCTCCGGCGTATCAAATCCTAGGTGCTCGTATGCGCGCGGTGTAGCAAGGCGGCCTCGTGGTGTGCGCTCAATGAGACCGAGTTGTAAGAGATATGGCTCGTTCACTTCCTCAAGTGTTGCCATTTCCTCAGAAAGCGCGGCAGCGATAGTGGAGAGGCCCACTGGACCTCCTTTAAATTTCTCAATAATTACTTCGAGAATTTTTCGGTCGAGAGCAGTGAGTCCAAGTTCATCTATCTCTAGAAGAGCGAGAGCGTCTGCGACATATTTAGAAGAGAGGTCTCCTTTATGGACCTGCGCAAAATCACGTGCGCGTTTCAAAAGATAGTTCGCTGTCCGTGGCGTTGCGCGACTGCGTTTTGCTATCTCACGCGCAGCGTCGTCGGAAAGTGTGATGCCAAGAATTTTAGCAGATCGTTTTATGATTTTTTCAATCTCGTCTTCTGTGTAAAACTCCAAACGAAATGTTCCACCAGAAAAGCGCGAGCGAAGAGGTGACGAGATAAGAGCCACACGTGTAGTTGCGGCTATCATAGTAAAAGGGGGCAGGTCTAGCTGTATGGTACGCGCGCTTGGTCCTTTGCCAATAATAATATCAAGCACACCCGACTCCATCGCAGGGTAGAGAACCTCCTCAATCATTTTATTTAAACGGTGGATTTCGTCTATGAAGAGCACATCGCCTGGAGAAAGGTTGGTTAAAATTGACGCCAAATCACCCACTTTTTCGATAGCTGGCCCTGAAGTAGACTTGACTTGACAGCCCATTTCGTTCGCGATAAGATGTGCCAACGTCGTTTTTCCGAGCCCCGGTGGCCCATAGAAAAGGACATGCTCAGGTGGGTGCGAGCGCTCTTTTGCAGCCTGAAGAAGTATCTCTAAATTCTGCTTTATTGTTTCCTGACCAATGTATTCGTCGAAACGGCTCGGACGAAGCGCTTGGTCGAGAAAAGAAAAATCCTGAGGATTTTCAGAGCTTTCTGGGTTGTTAGTAGGGGTACTTGACATAAAAATTGTTTTGTGCTAGACTTGTTCTAGTGGTGATCAAATGGTCATCACTCGTTCATTTAAAAGATCCTATACATAAGCCTCTCTTAGTTGGGTCCCCCGGGATTCACATGGTCGCGAACGAGGACGTGCTGGTGCTTCGCTTTATGCGAAGATTGCTGTCGCTATCCTTAGATCGCCTCCTAACTCAGTTCCTTGTGTTCTGAGAACTATGTGGGGTTTATGTACGGGATTTTTTCTTGCCTGTTTCTTTGACGCCCCTCTTTGTTGTTTCGTTTGTTTTTTCCTGCGCAGTATTACTCATACAGCTTAGTCAAAAACTCTCTCACGCCTTGAGGTGCATTCAAATAAAAGTCAAGAAACTATTTACAAGAGCTTTGTTGAAATTGTATCGGTTTTGGGCGTAAATAACAATGTGCCAAAGCTAAAACCTTGACTTTAATATATTACCTGGTATAGTTTCAGGTGGAATACGGATACTCGCACCGGTTTGCGAGATTGTTTTTTTAAAAGGGAGCAGTAAATGACAAAGAAGATCGTGATTTTGGGTGTTGGTCCGGAGCATCAAGCTGTCTACGAGGATGTTCTGAAGGAGAACAAAACCATTTTCGTTTCGACGCCACTTGCTGCGTTTGGTGTGTTGAAAAACACCGACGTCGTTGCAGTAAATATCGACAACCACACCTCGTTCCTCGACCAAGCCTTCAATCGCGGGTATTGTGGCAAGGTTGTCGCTATCACTAACAGTCGCAAAAAAATGAACAAGGCTACCGAGTTGCCAGATGGCAGCAAAGTCTACCCTGTCTGTTGCCGGACTGCCCCAGAAGAAATTATGCGGTCCCTCGCAATATGAAAAAAGCCCGAACACAAAATGTTCGGGCTTTAATTTTAAGAGCCTATCCACTATCTCGCTTTCCAGACGAATTTCCTAAATTTTGAGGCAAAAAAATGAGCAATTTGATGAGCTGAATCGAGATTCAGTAAAGAAAATTGAACTTTTTTTGACCAAAATTTGTGGAATTCTAGTCGAAATGGAGGGGCTCTAATTATCCCTCCTTTTCTAGGTCAACGACACGCTCAACTTCGTCAAAAGATGTTGCCCCAGCGAGAATTTTTTCAATCCCATCCTCCCTCATTGTTAGTAGCCCCTGCTTTGCGGCAATGTTGCGAATCTCACGCTCGGATGGGATTGTGTCTAGAAGCGCCTCAATTTCTGAAGTCATAAGCACAGCTTCAAAAACCCCGACACGGCCTTTGTATCCGAGATTGCATTTCGAGCACCCAACAGCTCTCCATATTTTTTTTGTTTGCACATCCACACCGACTTTTTCTTTGATGATTATTGCAACTTCATTGATTATCTTTTGCTCACGCTCGTTTGGTGTGTCCTCTCTTTTGCACTCAACACATAGTTTGCGAGCAAGGCGTTGAGCAAGAATTAAAGTGAGAGATGAACCTAGAATTTTTGGCGTCACCCCAATATCTATAAGACGTGGGATGGCTCCAGCAGCCGTGTTTGTGTGAAGAGTAGAAAACACCATATGCCCAGTTAGCGCTGCATTGATTGCTACCTTTGCTGTCTCACCATCGCGGATCTCACCGATCATGATAACATCAGGGTCCTGTCGCATTGCAGCACGAAGCCCCTCAAGAAATGTATAACCACGGTCTGCCTCGACTTGTGTCTGGGACACGCCCTTCAGATGGTACTCAATCGGGTCTTCTATCGTCATCATTTTTATCTCCGGCGAGTATATTCTCTTTAAAAATGAGTACAATGTCGTCGTCTTACCAGAACCAGTTGGACCAGTGTTCAATATCATACCGTGCGGCTTGCGGATTTCACGATCGACAATAGCAAGCAGGCGTGGAGACATACCAAGATCCTCTAAGGTTACATTGAGAGAAAGTGGGTTCAAGATACGCATCACCACTCCTTCACCATAAGACCCGGGGATAACTGAAACGCGCATTTCGATCTCAATGTCAGAGATTTTAATACTAAAACGGCCGTCTTGGCTTTCAGTACCAACATTAAGTTTGAGTCCTGAAAGTAGTTTGAGACGTGAACTAAATAGACGATATATTTCTGATGGGAGGGTTGCAACTTCGTGTAGCACTCCATCGACACGGTAGCGGATGTGAATAGAATCCTCGGCTGGCTCGATGTGAATATCTGACGCGCGAATACCAATAGCTCCAGCAACAATAACACTAAAAATATTTGAAATATGACGAGCCGATTTTTCCGTGACAGTTGTTTCGAGAATTTTTGACACGTCGGCGAGTGAGGTAAATTTTTTGATAAGCCCCTCCATGTTGTCGCCAGAAATATCAACCATCCCAGCTTCGCTTTTTATGGAGCCAGAAATCTCTTTGTACCTCTCCCATGCTTTTTCTAGACTTGCGTGAGAGACGAGATATTGTTCTAGTATGTATCCGCGCTCAGCAAGTGATGCGAGAACCTCTTTTGTGTTTGCCTGTGTTGGCGAAAAAAGACCAACCCTCAATTTTTTATTTGCTACAGCAAACGGGGCGACTAGTGCAGCACGCGCATCGTCCTCCTTGATAAGTCCAACTGCGGTAGTATCAATAGGAACACCAGTTAGATCTGCATAGGGGATACCGTGTTTTACTGCAATGATCTGCAAAAAATCCTCTTCTTCCTTTTGGCGAAGTTTGGATATTTGGTCGTTGCTACTAGTGTCGTCAAATTTGAGCATTTTTATATGCTTACAGTATAAGTGTTTTTTGTCACGACTGCCACTTGACAAATTCTATGAATCATGTATACTGTGTATAGATGTTTGGTTAATCCTCGCGAATATTTTCGCAACCGCGCCTCGGGTACAGGGGTAGGAGAAAAAAATGAAGAAGTTCTTTACAATGCTGTGCATGGTGTTGGCGTTCGGTGCTACTTCGGTAGCCCAGGCGGACACCGGTGGTGCCGCACTCGGCGGCATCCTCGGAGCCGTAGTAGGGAGCCAGGTTGGTGGCGGGAATGGTCGCGTAGCAGCGACAGCTGTCGGGGCCATCATCGGGTCCCAAGTCGGGGACAAGATGACCACCAACCCGCCTGTGCGCCGCGCAGTTTACCAACCGCGCGAGCAGTACGGCGCAGGTGGCGACCCAGAGCTCGAAGCAGCACGTGCCCAAGGCCGTGCCGAACGCGAGCGCGCTGCACGCCAACAGGCCATCCAAGCCGCATATCAATGCGGAAGGGACGGAAGCTGCTAGCCATCTAGCAAGCGAGTGAGAGCGCCATCTCTCACAAAAACCAAGAGCGTAGAGAAATCTACGCTCTTTTTTCTTGCCCTTGACAAAAAAAAGATATTTGGTATAATATAAAAATATGAATAAAACAATTTCAAAAACAATTCGAGTGATTGCGGTCACCAGTGTGGCCCTCTTCGCCTTTACTGGTGAGGTTTTTGCTGCGCCAACATTTCTCCCTACATCTTCTCTTGAGATCACAAATACAAGCGCAGTTGTGCGTGTGTATGTTGAAAACCCGAATGAGTTGGCTGTAGTATGGTTTGAGTGGAGCGAGGCATCATCTGTGCTCCCCCCAGAGGTTATTGCAATGAGCAACTATTTCGGAAGCGGTTTTTTTGCAGCGCGGTTACCTGATTTGAAGCCAGGGACAACATACTCATATCGTGCTGTTGCAAAAAGTGGTGGAGCGACAGTTTATTCACCCACCGCCTCGTTTAAAACAACAGGCTCGGCTCCAGTGACAACAACAACTGGTTCTTCTCAAGTAGCTCTTGGAGGAGCATCACTTTCAGGGGGTTCTGCAAATACAGACACACCATCAGCAGTCTCAACTCAAAACGTAACGTCGCAGGTTTCTTCTGGCTCCGCGCAATCACAGCCAGTAGTTTCGCAGACAACAACAAGAAGCTCAACTAAAACAGTTGCAACAAAAAATGGAGTAAACACAGCATCATCAAATAGCGCAAAAAGTGGTACTGCTAATCTTGGCGCCAACAACAACACAGCATTAGTTGCTGGGTCAGGGAGCGACCTGTTTCCAAGTACGCTTATTGGTTGGGTGGCGCTTATTGTTGCGACATTATTCATAGTACTCCTTATGGTTGTAATTTTTGAATCAACTGAAAGACGCAAGAAAGTACGCGTCATGAAAAAGGAGAATGGTGAAGAGGTATTGATAGAGGAATAATTCACAAGCACGTCCTAATAGTGAGCAAAAAGTCTACCCTCGCGATACTATCGCAGAGGGTTGACTTTTTTATAGACTATGATATAATTAATCAAGATAACAAATGAGTCCGGATAGCGTCGCTATCCCTTTGAAATTCAACTTTAGGAAAGGGAGGCCAAAATGGCAACCGTTGAAATGACAAAAAGCAACAAGTGGGCGATCGGGGCTATTGTCGCCCTGGTCATCATCATCCTCATTTTGTGGGGGGTTGGTGGCAGCATAAGTTCATCGAAAGATGAAGAAATGCAAAAACTAACGACCGCAATAAAGGGAGCTGTCGACAACATGACAACCCAAAATAAAACCATCAATGACATTGATGTGGCTGTGAAGAAATTCCCAGCACAATTGAGAGAGGCCATAATCGACCACGAGGAGAGGCTACACAAAAAACCTGTCGTGGTTAGTCGCACAAGCACACAAAAGAAAAAGGCAAAACCGATCAGGAAATTGCCTGAAGTGCAAAGAGCAAAGCCTCAACCTGTGGACAAACTAGCAGTAGTGTCGAACGCTTTGAAAGATTGCAATTCATTCGGTGGTGTCCTAATGTTGCGGGAAGGTAAAGTTGTCTGCGATATGAAAAAAGCAGATGACTCCAAGCCAGCAACGGAAAAGGTCGCACAGCCAGCACCTTTACAGGAAGGAGCGGAGTGTGACGCGGGTAAAGGGCACAAAGGTGTCTTGAGGGTCGTCGATGGTACATCGCGTTGCGTGTGGGAAGCAGCTCAAGCCCCTGTACAGCAGGTAAGGCGCGAGCAAGATCCAGTGCGCGAAACGGTTTACTACCGCGAACCTCTTCATGAAGTTTATTACGAAGAGGAGCCTCAGGAAGAAGCATCTTCTTCCTCTGGCTTTGGCTCCTGGCTTCCGTGGGTAGCTACTGCAGTTGTTGGTGGAATTATTTACAACAATAACCGCAGAAACAACGCTGCTCTGGCGCCTGCCGTAGTAGGTGGTCCGGTGAATCCAGCCCCTGGTGGTCCGGTGAACCCTATCCCTTAAGTTGAAACATCTTTAGAACACGCAAAACACCGCGTGTTCTACATTTTCAAGTCTTTAATTAAACTAAATTGAAGCTTTGAAAATGTACGAGTCGGTACAGTGGAGAATTTATTAATGAAAATATTTATGAATAAAATTATGAAAAAAATAATCGGAGGGATTGTTGCCATAGTTGCGCTTGCGCTCCCTGTGGTGTCTTTCGCAGCCACATTAAACAATGACCCGTTGGATTTTGCGACACTTCGTGTAATGAATTACACAACAAACCCAACATGTTCTACGTGTTGGGCTACTACAGCAACTGCAAACGCTGGAGATGTTTTGTCTTTTGCTATTTACTACCACAACGTTGGTCCAGATATAGCGACGAATGTGCGTGTAACATTTAGTCCTCAGACAACAGTGGCGGGAACAGCACACACATTTACCGCAACAGTGAGGGCTGACAATGCGCCAGCTGTTACTGGCACAGTGACTGTGATGACCACCACAAGCCAGACTCTTTCATTTTCTCCAAACTCAGTTATTTGGCGTCCTAATCAGCAGACTGCCGGAGCGACTGCTCTACCTGGTGCGCAACTCCACACCGACCTTTTTAATGGTGTTGGGATAAATCTTGGTAATATCGCACCAGGGTGGGCAACACAAGGGTCTGTAGTTGTGCGTTTCCAGACTACAGCCACAACCGGTGGCGCTATCTCTATCCCAACCGTCAACACTTCAAGCGCGAGCGCTACATCGCAGACCTCGGCAACCTTGAACGGTTTCGTAACTCCAAACGGAGCAAGCACAAACGCATGGTTTGAGTGGGGAAGCACACCTACATACGGTATGTCGACTACAGCTATCAACTACGGTACAACAGCAACAAGCTTCAGTAATGTGATCACAGGTCTCGCAGTAAACACTACCTACTACTTCCGCGCAGTAGCGCAGAATTCGCAGGGTATCGTGTATGGAACACAGATGAGTTTTGTGACAGGCGTGTCCTCTTGGACTGTTGTGTCTGTAAGCACAAGAAACGCTGATGTATCTACCGACCTAGCTATTCTGAATGGTTATGTAGATCCAAACTTTACGAATGACACTGTTCGTTGGTTTGAGTGGGGGACAAGTACATCTCTTGGAAACACAACAACAATCCTGTCGCATGGAAGTATTGCATCAAACTTTAACGCAACTATTACTGGACTCAGTTCAAACACAAATTACTATTATCGAGCGGTAGCGCGAAATTCACAAGGTACCATTTATGGGAATATTCTCTCGTTTACGACAACTGGCACAACAGGCGGTGTTATTACAAGCACAACTGGGTCTGTTCCTGCAGCAACAACTCTTCTGGCAACAGACCTTACTGGCACAACAGCTGTCTTTAACGGACTTGTGTTCACTTCATCAAATCAACCATCAAACGCATGGTTTGAGTGGGGGGCAAGCACGCTTTTGGGTAACAAAACCCAAACGATAAGCGTAGGGGCTCTACCCACAATAAGACATTCAGATAATATTACTGGGCTAGTGCGTGGTCAGACTTACTACTATCGTATTGTTGCGGAGAACCCATACGGCAGAGTATATGGTTCCACCATGAGCTTTGTTTCAGAGGGAAGCTCAGTTGTTGCAACAACAGGCACAGTGGACACAGGCGTTGTTATCACAACACCGAGACCAGTAGTTACAAAACCTACTGTGACTGTTGTAAACAGTGGAAGTTCAACGCAGTCTCTCGTCTCGCTGTCTGTCGATGGAGGAGCAGAGGCTATCACAGAAAATGAGAAGCGCTCATACTACGTGACATGGAAAAATGAAAGTAGCCAATCCCTTAGGAATGTAGTCCTACGTGTCACTTTTCCTCAAACGATGAACTTTGAAAGTTCAACAGTCGGAACTTTTTCACCAGCAGACAACACTGTAACTATTGATCTTGGAGCACTTGCATCAGGTGACACAGGAGAAGCATTCTTTATTGCAACTACAGATAGGGCGATAAAGAATGGGGACCTTCTTGTTGTTACAGCAAACATGGTCTACACAGACACAAAAGGAGTGCAGGGCGATGCAATCGCATACAAGACACACCGCGTAGAAGCATCAGCAAGCGCTCTCGGCGCAAGCATCTTTGGAGCAGGTTCGTTCTTGCCAACAACACTCTTTGGGTGGATGCTTCTAATAGCATTGGTGCTCGTATTGGTCCTTCTTGGGAACCACCTTTACGGCAGGTTCTCTGATACGCACGCCTCATACTAAGGGGCGGAAGTCAGAATATGGAATATGGAATTTAGCAAAAACGTGGCACGACCGAAAGGCGTGCCACGTTTTTGCTACACATATTTCAGTCTATAAACTCTACATTCCGTATTCTGTCTTCGAAGTGGTAAGATGTAAGGGATGAAATACGAAGTAAAAAATCTTGAGGAATTGCGTGCAGTCGCGGGCAATGTATTGCGGTCTTTTGTTGAAATGCCACAAAAGTCAACTGCAACAGTCGTAGGACTTTCTGGGGATCTTGGGGCAGGGAAAACAGCGTTTACAAAATGTGTTGCTAGTATTTTGGGCATCAACGAAGTTGTTACCAGCCCAACATTCGTCCTCGAAAAAGGATACGCAATACCGCGAGGGTCGTTACTCGGCGAGCGTTTTACAAAGCTCATACACATAGATGCATACAGACTAGAAAATGAAAAAGAAATGCAAGCTCTTGAGTGGGAGGCCCTTCTCCTCGATGAACACAATCTCATTTTTATTGAATGGCCAGAGCAGGTAAAAGGTGTGCTCCCAAAAGATATAATTATGATTTCTTTTCAGTATGTTGATGAAGGTGTGCGTAGTGTCACAGTAGAATAGTATGGTAAAAAAATCAACAAAAGAAAACGGTCAAAAAAGGACACTCGTTATTCTCGACGCGCACGCGATTTTGCATCGCGCCTACCACGCGCTTCCAGAATTTTCCTCTAGCAAGGGTGAGCCGACAGGCGCTATCTATGGCCTCTCAACAATGATAATGAAAATTATTAAGGATTTGAAGCCAGACTATATCGTAGGATGTTTTGACCTCCCTCAACCAACTTTCCGCCATGAGGCATACGATGCGTACAAGCTCGGTCGCGCAAAGGCGGAGGACGATCTTGTTCATCAGATCAAGCGCTCACGAGATGTGTTTGGTGCACTAGGTATTCCAGCTTACGAGCTTGCAGGGTTTGAAGCAGATGATCTCCTTGCAACAATTGTTGAAAAAACAAAAAACGAAAAAGATTTAAGAGTAATTATTGCTTCTGGTGACATGGACACACTTCAGCTTGTCGATGACAATCGTGTCCTCGTGTACACACTAAAAAAGGGGATTAACGATACGATTTTATATAATGAAAAAGCAGTAATCGATAGGTTTGGGTTCAAGCCTGCTCTCCTCCCAGACTATAAAGGTCTCCGTGGCGATCCGTCAGACAACATTATTGGGATAAAAGGCATAGGTGAAAAAACAGCGACAACGCTTATCACAACCTTTGGCTCCATTGAAGAAATTTACAAAAAAATAAAAAAAAGCCCAGAAGTGTTTAAGGAAGCAGGTCTCACACCGCGAATAATAAAACTCCTAGAGGATGGCGAGGAAGAGGCACTTTTTTCAAAAACACTTGCGACAGTGCGCCGTAACGCGCCAATAGAATTTTCGTTGCCACAAAAAAAGTGGAGCGAAGGCTTCAACCCAGAACAAGCCGAGGCTTTGTTTGCTGATCTGGACTTCCGAGGTCTTCGTGATCGCCTGCACGAGCTATTGGGGGTAATACGTAAATCCCCCCCAGAGGATTCTCTAGTAGAAGAAGTAGACCAAGTACTTTTCAAGCATGCGCAGATTGCACTGTGGCTTTTAAACTCTGAGCTCACCACACCGTCTCTCGAGGACATCCTTCATTATACAAAAAAGAATAATTTTAGAGATGCGTTTGAGTCGCTCGAGGCATTGGTGGGGAAGCAAGGACTTGGAGGTGTTTACCGCGACATAGAGTTGCCACTTATTCCTATTATAGAAGAAGCGCAGAAATATGGAATCGTTGTGGACAAGGGGCATCTTGAGAGCCTTTCAAAAAAATATCACACAGAGCTCGATAAGATAACAGCGCGCATCTACGCGCATGCGGGAGGAGAGTTCAATATGAATTCACCAAAACAGCTTGGCGAAATACTTTTTGATAAACTTGGGCTTACAGTAAAAGGGCTTAAAAAAACAGAGGGAGGCGCGCGCTCAACGCGTGAATCAGAGCTTGTGAAGCTTCGCGATACGCATCCGATTATTGCTGATATACTTTTATACCGCGAGCTTCAAAAACTTTTGTCCACGTATATCGATAACATCCCGCAATTAATCGGCGAGGATGGGCGCCTACATACTACGTTAAACCAAGCAGGAACAACAACAGGAAGAATGTCATCCTCAAACCCAAACCTACAAAATATCCCAGTACGAGGAGAAATGGGGGCTGCAATACGTGACGCATTTGTGGCACCAAAAGGGTCGACACTTATCGCTTTTGACTACTCTCAAATTGAAATGCGTGTGCTTGCCGCGCTTTCCCAGGATGAGCAGTTGATAGAAGTTTTTCGTACTGGTGTAGACGTTCATACATCTGTCGCTTCTCGCGTGTTCAAAGTTGTGGCCGAGGATGTGACCCCAGAAATGCGCCGTAGAGCAAAGGTAATCAACTTTGGGATTGTTTATGGAATGGGGGTGAATGCTCTAAAGGACAACCTTGGCTCTACTCGAGCAGAGGCGCAGGAGTTTTATGACAATTACTTTTTAACCTTTCCCAAAATTGCTTCGTATTTTGAAGATGTAAAATCACAAGCAAAAAAGGACGGGTTCACAACGACATACTTTGGTCGCCACCGTTTTTTTGCTGGGCTCAAGTCCCCGATACAATTTATTAGAGCGAGCGCGGAGCGTATGGCAATGAATGCTCCACTCCAAGGCACAGCAGCCGATATTATAAAGATAGCAATGAAGAACGCGCATGATGGTCTTAGAAAAGCAGAGTTGCTTTCAAAAGTGCATTTGTTGCTTCAAATACATGATGAGCTTTTATACGAAGTTGCAGAAGACAGTGTAGACAAAGCTACTGCCGTTATAAAAGAAGCGATGGAACACTCTGTTGAGTTCCCAGTTCCCATTACGGTATCAATTGCAGAAGGGACACGGTTTGGTTCTATGAAAAAGCTAAAATAACACAAACATGCTTCATATTATTTATGGGAATGATAGAGAAAAAGGTCGCGCGCGTTTTCGTGAGCTACGCAAAAAACTTAGCAAGGAGTGCGGGGAGGAGCGCGCAATCCTTGAGGGAGAA
>LCDG01000013.1 GCA_000998425.1 Candidatus Nomurabacteria bacterium GW2011_GWC2_42_20 | reverse complement strand
TGTCGCACAATATATCTTTTGCGACGTAAATATCAAAAGTAGTGCAGGAAGCTATATTAACCTAGATTCACCTCTTACTTCCCGAGTCCACTAAAACTAGTCCAGAGATATATAATAAGTGGCTTTATGTACGATGTGTACGCTACTACAAATATATTCCAAATCTTTTGAACGATTGGGTGTTCAAAAAAAGTTCGTAAATCTATATTAAAATACCCAAGCAAAGCTATAACAATAATTGCTAATAAAACAATTTGAACAAATCCTTTACTCTGATTTTTGATCCTCTTTTTCATACTTTATATTCTACTCTGTATTCTATAAGTAATCCATTGGGTCAAGATACGCGTTGATCGCTGCAAGTGGCATTGTATATGTGCGCCCGCCACATGACTTACTTGGTAGTTTTTCGACTTTCACTGCAGCCGCCGCAAAAACAGTTAGGTGTAAATGTGGTCCAGTTGAATAACCACTATTGCCACTGTAGCCTATAATTTCTCCAGTATCTACCGTTTGCCCATTAGCCACCTTCACTAATGAGAAATGCGCATAGAGGCTTGCAAGGCCGTTGTTGTGACGAACGAGAACCCATTTGCCATAAGACGCGCCAGGACAAGTCAAATCTGTGTCGCCCACACCAATTATCGTCCCGGAAAGCACGGACTTTACGGGTGTACCAACACTAGCACGAAAATCCGTACCATTATGTGTGCCGGATGCATATAGTCGTCCCGATGAGCTTGTTTTGCCAAATTGCTGTGTGATAAAAACTTTATCTAGCGGAGCTGAAAATACTTTTGTTCCGCGTGGTGGAATCGATGTCGGATCAAGAATAAATTTCAACGTTGATTCATATTCACGGAGCTCTTTCTCAAGAGCTTCCTTTGTCGCGAGCTTTTCTTTGAGGATTTGCTGGTATTTCGATTCCTGATTGCTTGTTTGTGTAAGAAGTTTTGTTGTCTGTTTTTTATTATCCTCTGTAATTTTTTTTCTATCGCCGAGCTCATCTTTGAGATCTACAAGCTTTCCTTTTTCTACTTTCTGTTTTTTGCTCTTGTCCTCCAGTTCTTGCTTAAGCGCCTTTACCAATTCTACATTCTCCTTTACCGTGTCACTAAATTGCTCCAAAGCATCAAGGTCACTCCAGAGACCAGAAAAGCTCTCGTTAGACAAGGCAACTTGAGCTAGTGACTGTTCGTCACTTTCATATATTGCGAGAATCGCCTCTCTAAGCGCTGCAACACGCGCATCAATTTCATCCTCCTTGTAGGAAATTTCTGAACCAAGTTGACGAATTCTCAAATCTGTTGTATCTACCTTTGTTTGCGTAATTTTTATTTCTGCCTCCAATTTCTTGCGCGTTACATCAAGAGCGGCAATCGCGTTTTTAAGAGTCCTCTTCTTTGCAGAAAGCGTCGTTATATCACCTTGATATTGCTGTATTTCTTGCTCAAGTTTTTGAATGATGCTTGTCTGGGTCGCGATTTTTTCTTGCAATTCCTCTGCGGTCTGCGCACTCGATAGTAACGCTGAGCCAAATGTTCCAGCTAGTACTGCCAAAATAATAGAAATTTGTGCAAATAATGTACGCATCAGTGATAATTTTACGACAATAAGAGTTTCATAGCATATTCAATGCGACGTATTGTTGCTTCCTTTCCCAATATACTTGCGAGAGTAAAAGGGTCTGGTGACTTTTCACGCCCTGATAGAGCAAAACGCATCGGCCACAGCACACTCCCCCGCCCTACTTCTGTAGCGTAGTTCCAAACAGCAGTTTTTATCGTTTCTGGCGTAAAAAATGCGTCATCAATATCATTAAGGAGAAATAGGACCTTCTTTAATTTTTGCGAGGCAATTATCGGGTCTTTTTCGTCCTTCCATAAGGCCCCTTCTCGCTCGTACATTGGATCCACAAAAAAATAATCATATTCACCAGATTCTGCAAGGGTACTGACCTCTTCAAAAAAAGAGATATGTTCAACAATAATAGGTATCATCTTTGAAAAAATCATTGGATTATTTTTTGCATATTCCTTCAATGTTTCAGTAAGGCGCAAAAGTATTTCATTCGCCAACTTTTCTTGCGTAAGAGTTTTTATGTAAAATTTATTAAGCCATTTTAATTTATCTATGTTAAAAACAGCACCACTCTTTTGAATTTTTGGAAGCGAGAAAAGTTTGATCATTTCGGCTATAGATACGATTTCTTGGTCATTGCCTGGGTTCCACCCCATTAGTGCAACAAAGTTGATTATCGCCTCTGGTAGGTACCCTTCTTCGCGATATTCAGTAACTGCTAACGCACCATGACGCTTTGAGAGCTTTGACTTGTCTGGAGCGAGAATCATTGGCAGATGCGCATATATTGGCCTTGGCGCCCCGAGTGCCTCCTGAATTAGTATTTGTCTTGGGGTATTCGAAATTGCATCATCGCCACGAATGATATGAGTTACTCCCATCTCAAAGTCATCAACAACTACTGCAAAGTGATAGAGTGGCGATTCAAAGTCCTTTGCTATAACAAAATCACCTAGCTCTGTGGTATCAAAAGAAATATCGCCACGCGCCTCATCGTGAAAGGTTACGACTCTGTTTGGATTCTTGAAGCGAAGAACCTCCGCGCGCTCGCCAGGCTCCTTTGGTTCTTCTTTTGAAAGATATACAGCTCCTTTTGCAATAAGGTCAATAAGGTGTTTTTTATATATGGGAGATCGGTCTGACTGGCGATAAAACTCATCGTGATTCAATCCAAGCCAATTTAATCCATCAAGAATATTGTCCTCAAACTCTTTTTTTGAGCGTTCTTTGTCGGTATCTTCAATGCGAAGAATAAATTTACCATTATTTTGTCTAGCGTAAAGCCACGAATAAAGTGCTGTGCGCACGGATCCAATATGTAGCACTCCTGTTGGAGATGGTGCAAATCGTGTAATTACTTCTGTCATATTTATTTTAAGGCCTGATGTCGCAAAAGCACAGCGACTATTTGCTCTGCTATTTTTTCTGCAGAGTCCGTGCGCGCGAATGCTTTTGCACTTTCCTTCATTTTATCGCGCTTTTGCGTATCAGCCATCAATTGCTCGATTTCCGACATCAAAATATTTGGTCCTAGATTTGCTTCTTCAATAACAACGGCACCGCCAGCGCGAGCATACGCAAATGCATTGTTGCGCTGATGGTCACCGACATGATTTGCTATTGGAATCAATATTGCTGGAACCCCCCATGCAGCAATTTCAAATATTGCCGATCCTGCCCTAGAAACGACGATAGTTGCAACCTCAGCGGCAAGTTTCATTTTTTCAGAATCCATGTAGCCGTATATATGGTAACGCGACGCATTTGGATTGCCGCCTAAAAGTCCCATTACGGTCATTTCCACATCCGCAATGTTTGCTTCACCAGTCTGATGAATGATCTGGTATTTTTCAACAAGACGCGGTGCCAACGTCTCTATTTGGCTATTTATAATGCGCGCCCCTTGCGACCCACCAAGAACAAGCAAAACTGGGACATTGGGATCTAGG
Organism: Candidatus Nomurabacteria bacterium GW2011_GWC2_42_20; assembly: GCA_000998425.1. Classification (GTDB taxonomy): domain Bacteria; phylum Patescibacteriota; class Minisyncoccia; order Phycocordibacterales; family UBA1550; genus UBA1550. The sequence continues at coordinate 9,522 of LCDG01000013.1, read as the reverse complement.
CCAAGCTCCTTGAACGCATCTTTTCCTGATGGTTGGAGTATTTCATTGCGAATCGGATTTCCTGTGAGAGCTGTACGACCTGCTGGGAAATATTGTGCGGCCTCTGCGTATGATATGGCAATTTTTTGTGCGAATTTACCTGCCCACGCATTCACGCGCCCAGGGACACTGTCTGATTCGTGAATAATAACAGGAATTCTAAAAAAACGTGCGACAAAAAGTACGGGAAAACTTGGAAATCCACCTTTACCAAAAATCACATCTGGATATAGTGAAAAAATCTGGAAAAATGCTTTTAGTACACCCCACGCCATTTTAAAAACATCAAAGAAATTTTGTATAGAAAAATATCCACGCATCTTGCCAGCTATAACTGGCTTAAAAATTATTTTATTATCATACAAAAGCCTCTCATTGTATGGCTCTGTCGACATGTAGTAAAGCTCTACTTTAGCGATTTTTTCACGCTCGAGCATTTTATTTAGTTTTTCTGCCACTGCAATGATTGGGTAAAAGTGACCACCACTGCCACCGCCAGTAAATAGTATTTTCATTTTATAATTATCGTAACTTAGAAATATTTAACATAATACCGATCTCAAGAAATGCAAAAAGTAGAGCAGTACCTCCGTGACTCACAAATACGAGCGGGACACCAGTTAATGGTATTAGCCCGAGCATTGCCGCAATATTCGCAAAAGACTGCGATACTATAAGTATAACAATTCCGACAGCTAAAAGCGACCCAAACATATCATGAGCTCGACCAGCTATTTGGATACCTCTAACACCAAACAAAAGGAATAATACTATTATGATAGCTCCTCCAATAAACCCGAACTCCTCCCCCACTACAGCAAAAATCGAGTCACCAGTAGGCTCTGGGAGCGAACCAAATTTTTGTATACTTTGACCAAAGCCACGACCAGTGATGCCTCCTGACCCTATAGCAAGCATAGATTTTTGAATCTGATAGCTTGCTCCTTGTGGGTCGTGTGATGGGTCGAGGTATGTGAGGATTCGCTCGCCAACATATGGGCGCGCAATGGCGAGTAGGCCAACAGCAAAAATGCTTACAACAACAATAATAAGAAAATGACGAATTTTCATTCCTGCAGCAAGAAGCATCGCAACTATTGACGCAAAAAGTACAGCAAATGTGCCTGTGTCAGGCTCTGAAAGCAGTATCAACGCTGGGAAAAATAATATTCCAAAAGTTACACCAAGTGCATATTTCAGTTTACTAATCCGCTCTTTAAAAAGAGGAAGGAGTGCGGCAAAGTAAGTGATTGTGCCAAGCTTCAAAATTTCAGAAGGTTGGAAAGAAATAAAGCCAAGGTCAATCCACCTTTTTGCACCACCATGCTCAAGTCCAACGCCTGGGATAAACACGAAAAACGAAATAACAATTGATCCAATAAAAAAATACAGTGCATTTTTTTGTAGAAACTTCAGTGGCACCTTGAACGTGACTATTGTTGCAATAATTACCCCAGCAAAAAGTCCTAGGATTACTTGATCAAACAAGAGGTCCTGCAAAGAAAACCCCTTCCTTGCAAAAAGCCCAAACGAAGCTGATGTAAAAACAAAAAGTCCTACTAGCGCAAGGAGGATTGTGATACCAAGAAATATTTTATCTAGCGACTGTTTCTTTTTCATTATTGTGTCATCCAACCAAGGCGATTATCGTGCCTATTACCGCAAGGACAACAGACATGACCCAATATCGCATTACCACCTTGTATGGTGGCCATCCTTTTGCCTGGAAATGATTGTGTAACGGTGCGACTAAAAAAACTTTTTTACCGTTACGATACTTTTTTGAAATAATCTGAATTATACTCGAAGCGCTTGTCGCAATAAGCAATAATGCAATAACGGGAAGTACGAGAACAGTGTTTGTGAGAAAGGCTACAACGGTAAGCGACGTGGTAAGGGCCATAGTTCCTGTTTCAGAATTGAAAAATCTCGCCGGCGGTATATTGAACCACAAAAAAGCAAGAAGTCCGCCAACAACAACACTAGAAAATGCAGCGAGGTCAATTTGCCCCTGAGCAAACGCTATTACCGCATATGCTGCAAAAATAGATGCAAATACACCACCAGAAAGACCATCAATTCCATCAATAATCCCGCCAGAATAAATACCTATCATGAAAATAATAAAGAGCGGAATAAACCAGAGCCCCAGGTAAACATCCCCGCCAAACGGTATATGCACACTATTCATTCCGAGCTTTGAATAAAACCACCAAGCACCAACTGCGCCCAGAAGGAATACAAAGAGTAACCTCGCGCGAAGGGATAGCCCGCCACCTAAATACGTCCCAGCTTCGCGACAAACAAGGTAATCATCAATTAGTCCAAAGATACCTCCTGCCATAAGCGTAAAAAGTGGCAACCATGTTTGATTGCGAGAAAGAAACGAAAGTTTTTCAAAAATACTGCCAGGAAAAAACAGAGAAAGAAGAAAGAATAGGAATGTTGTTACAAACACCGATTTCCATATCACTACCCCACCCATCCTTGGAGTCTTTCGCTCCTCGTCATTATGAAGCCTGCTTGAGATAGTCGCTTCCCTGCCATCCATGGTTAGCTTCACGCTCGATTTTTTCCACATCTTGTGACGATAAAGAAAGTCTGTGAGAATTGGAGTTATGGCAATACCAACAAAAAATGCCATGGCTGTAGGAAGTAAAATTTTAACAACATCAATAGGCATAGTAATATTGTTATATTATAACAACAAGACCGAGAAAACAAAAATTCACTACGAATGTATGTTTTTAGAAGCTCCCAACTTCGCGTGACGCATAGACTAACTTCTGAACATCATCAAATCGCCCTTTGTAGCCTGAACCAAGCACAACAATCAATACTGGGTCCCCTATCCCTCTATCAAAGATAACCGTCAAATTACCTCCAGACATATCTGTGAACCCAGTCTTTGATGCAATGAGCCCAGGAATACTTCCGACAATCTCATTTGTATTTGGTAAAATATGCGCAATGTTGTCCTGAGAATAAATACGAGCGTCTTTATGTGCGGTGATTTCCACAGTCTCAGGATATTTCCTCCATAATTCCGCAAAAAGGATTGCTACATTGCGAGCTGAGCCATAACCACCATTTTGAGAATCACTCACATCGAGCCCAGATTCGTTAAAAAATTCCATTTGCTCAAGATTTAGCAGACCCGCTTTTTCATTCATTTTTTGTATAAAAACTGCTCGCTTGGCGTCAGTATCATCCCCTTGGCCAAGCAGCCCAGACACAGCATGCGCGGCATCGTTCGAGGAAACAAGGAGCATTACATTTAATATGTCACCAAGGCTCCAGCGTTCACCAGGATGAAGTCCTGAGTCTCCCATAACAGAAAGGTCGTCCTTTGTAATCGTAGCAACAAGGTCCTTTGAAAGATTTTCACGCGCAATGAGTGTTGTCATTAGCTTTGTTATTGAGGCAAGAGGAAGCCTTTGATTTTCATTTTTTGCGTACAAAACAGTTCCTGTTTTTAATTCAATCACATATGCCGCGTGCGCCTCTAGTGAAATTGTTTCAAACGGGTTTGTGGTTTTTACAGAGCGAATCTCCTCAATCCCCTCGCTCCTTGTTTGAGCTTCTGCCCCCAAGGCAAATGAAAGCAACCCCTGTATGAGGAGCGCGATACCTGCCGTGCCACCAAGTACTATTGCAAGCGCACGATACCTCTTTGCAACAATTTTTGCTCTATTCTTCTTCGTGTCCATGATCCTTTTCTGTGTCTGATTGCTTAAACTCCTCGACTGCTTTTTTTATTTCTTCGTACCCTGGTAAATCAGAAACCTTACTTACTCCCATATACGAGAGGAGCTCAAATGTTGGCTGATACGCTGTACTCCTTCCTCCCTGATCAACTTTTTCAATGAGCCCACGCACGAGCAAATTTCGCAAAATATAATTTGAGTTCACACCGCGAAGATAGTTGATTTCGCTCCTCAAAATTGGTCCTCGGTAGAGCACCGTCGCTAGTGTCTCAAGACCTGCCTTGCCAAGCTCCTTGCTGAGATCCTCCTTTAGAAGCGCCTCGATCATTGGGCCCATTTGTGGAGCTGTGCCAAGCATGTACTCGTTAGCATTTTGCATTAAAATTATTCCGCGACCTGAGAGCTCCTGCCTAAGGACATCAAGACCGTGTAGCGCATCCTCCTCCGAAACACCCAATGTTTTTGCCAAAAAGCTTACGGTAACAGGCTCACCTTTAAAAAATAGCAATGCTTCGATTTGTCGAGAAATTTCCATACGAGTCAGTATAACACACATCAATTAGCGCCATAATTTGGCGTATCTAGCACCTTGGTCTCGATTTGTATATCGTCGTCATTTTCGCCCTGAGTTACGGCAATTATCCCCTGTTTTACAAGTTCAAGCATCGCAAGAAAACTTACAATCACATTAACCTTTTCCTCTTTTCCTACTCCTGCAAAATCCTTAAAACTCATCTTTAAACTTCCCGTGATGCGAGTCGTTAGCCTATCCATCATCTCCTCAAGTGAAATAACTTTCTTCACTACAACCTTTGGAAGGGTGATCTTTTTTGGAAAGTGCGCTATCACATCTCGCATCGCAGAAAAAATACTTTTATCTGTAACCTCTTCACTTGGAGTAAAAACAATTTCTTTTTCGCGTGCCTGCCCTTTTGGAAACAAAACATTTGCGCCAAACATTTGCTTTACATTAATAGAGAGTTCTCGTATTTTTTGGTACTCTTTGAGACGACGCTCAAGTTCGTCAATGTCTTGCGTTTCTTCATCTGTTAAAGAAAGTGTTGGTAAAAGCGATTTTGATTTAATGAGAATTAGTGTCGAGGCGACAATAAGAAAATTTGATACAAAATCAACAGGCATTTTCTCAAACTGTTTCAAGTGCGCAATGTAGTCGTCCGCCACCTGTGCTAGTGAAATCTCATTGATAAAAAGCTTGCGCTTTTCAACAAGGTCAAGTAGGAGCTCCAGCGGCCCCTCGAATACATCGGTTTTGATTTGGTAGTCGGAAGAAGGCATTATTAAAATTAATAATTACATTTTTCTATTGGTTGCAATCCCGAGCTCTTGAAGTTGCTCCGCGCTAATTTCTGATGGAGCTTCCATCATAAGGTCGCGACCTTCGCCAGTTTTTGGGAATGCGATTACTTCGCGAATGTTTGGCTCATTCGTGAGAACGGAGAGAAAGCGGTCTAGACCCCATGCGATCCCTCCGTGTGGTGGTGCGCCATACGAGAACGCATCAAGCATGTGTCCAAAATTTTCACGAATACCTTCTTCTGTGTGCCCCATAATTTCAAGAACTTTAATGAGAGCCTCGGGCTGATGATTTCGAATACTTCCACCTCCAATTTCAAAACCATTGAGAGCGACGTCGTACTGTGTAGCCAAAATTTCCCCAATCTTCTCTTTGTTCATAAGCCACGCCATATGCTCTGGCATTGGTGCTGAAAATGGATTATGGGTAAATGTCCATCCTCCATTCTTATCTTTTTCAAAAAATGGAAAATCGATGACCCAACAGAAAGCAAGCAGATTTGGGTCATTTTTATCTTCGCGCATATCGGGTTTATCATTACCATATTTCTCCATCGCTTCTTTGTAAGTAATTCGTGGAAATGGAATTGTTTGAATTCTTTTTTCTGGTGTGAGTGTTTGCACAAGCTCAATCAAAAGCTTTTCATTGAGCTCCATAATTTCCTCCTTGGTCGCAAATGAAATCTCCATATCAAGCTGAGTAAATTCTGGCTGTCGATCACCACGAGTGTCTTCATCGCGCATACAACGCGCAATTTGAAAATATTTTTCCATCCCCGCAACCATAAGAAGCTGTTTATACTGTTGAGGTGACTGTGGTAGCGCATAAAACTTTCCTTGTTCGATGCGCGACGGAACAACATAGTCACGAGAGCCTTCTGGTGTAGACTTTGTAAGAAGCGGAGTTTCAATTTCTATAAACCCATTTTTTGAAAGAAAATTGCGGGCATAAAGCGTAGCATCATGACGCAGACGCATATTGTGCTGAAGACGTGGGCGACGAAGATCAAGGTATCGATATTTAAGGCGTGTTTCCTCGCCAATTTCATGTCCATCCGATGTTACATCCATCGGTGGTGTTTGTGCTTCGTTCAATACTTCAACGCTCAAAACCTCAAGCTCGATATCACCATTAAGCACACCTTCTTTGATATTGCGCTCGGGGCGCTTGTTTACTTGCGCAGACACACACACAACCCACTCAGGACGCACACGCTGTGCAACCTCAAGCGCCTCGACATGATTAGGGAGAACCACAGCCTGCACCTTGCCACTCATATCACGTAAATCCAAAAAAACCATTTTTCCTTGATCGCGACGAACGTCCACCCACCCTTTAACAATGACTTCCTTCCCAACATAGTCTTTTAAATCTTTAATGTATGTTCGTTCCATAATATTTAGTGATAAATTTCTTTTTTAACTTCTTCGAGTGCTTCATTGTGTGTCTCATTTGCCGCCAATCTTTCTAGTATCGATGGATTCTCTGATACGAGTTTTCCAAAATCGTTTGCATGCTCGCCGATCCATGTGACTAGGTCTTGTCCTGACTCCTCTGCGAGCTCTATTTGTGTCATATTGCGAGCCTGCTGAAGCGACTCGCTGTGCCACTGCTCATCCATGTTTTGTTCTATATTTCCCATATTGTTTGTTTTTATTTAAAAGTCAGTCCAACTTTTCCACGCACATCATCCATCATCCTTTGCGCATGAGCACGCGCTACCTCACCACCTTCTCGCAAAATTTTCAAAACCGCCTCGGGGTTGCGAGCGATTTCCTCGCGTCGCGCGCGCATTGGTGACACAAACGCAATAATTTTTTCTACAAGCAAATCCTTTACCTCCTTGTAGCCAATTCCTCCAGAAAGATATCGCGCACGAAGCGCCTCAGTATTCTCTCCAGGAAAAAGCTCGTGTATTGCGAATACCTTACACACACTGGGATCCTTCGGCTCATCTACGCCTTTTGAGTCTGTCGGAATGCTCATCACCGCTTTTCTGATTTCTTCATCACTCGCAAAAAGACCGATAACATTACCGTAGCTTTTGCTCATCTTGCGACCATCAGTACCGGGAACAGTTTTTACTTCCTCCAAAATCATTGCTTCTGGAATTTTGAATGTCTCGCCGAAGATGCGATTAAACTTTTGCGCAGTATCGCGAGCAATCTCGATATGTTGTTTTTGATCAAGCCCCACCGGCACAATATCAGCACCATACATCAAAATATCTGCAGCCATAAGGATTGGATAATCAAAAAGTCCCACGTTCACCTCCTTATTTTTTGCCTCTGCGTCTTTGAATGCATGTGCACGCGAAAGATATGGCACAGTCGTAATCGTATTGAAAATCCAGGCAAGCTCTGTCACCTCTGGCACATCAGACTGCAGAAAAAGTGTTGTCTTTTTGGGATCAATGCCAATAGCAAGATAGTCCATCGCAAGCTCCAATGTTAGATTCTGAAGAAGCGCGCCATCAGAGACACTTGTGAGCGCATGGTAGTTTGCAATAAAAATAAACTGACGGTAGTCGTCTTGCCTATCTACAAACTGACGCATTGCGCCAAAATAGTTGCCAATATGGGCCTCCCCTGTCGGCTTCACCCCTGAAAGTAGCGTTTTTTGCATTTAACAATAATAGCAGAAAACAGCCATTTTCAAAAGAACTATTTCGTAAAATCACACTCCATAAGTCCATCCTGACGCACGATAGATTTGAATGTTCCGTATGGAATTTCTCGTTTTGCTAATGGCACAATCACAACATGAACAGTGTTGCTCGTGGTTCGCTTGAACTTACCATGGCTCCCCTTTTGTGACACAAACTCAAAACCTACACCCTCCAAGATAGAAATAATATATCTTGATGAGTAGGGTTTAGGCATACCTAAACGGTAGCGTAACAATTTCTGATCGTTCAGTCTTACGGATATTTTTTGCAAAATGTGAAGATTCCCCTTCAAAATACAACTCGAGAGCTTCGTTCAAATTAGAAAGCGCCTTCTTTTTTGTAGTACCAAAAGTAGCGACATCAATATTTAAACATTGTGCAACATAATGCTTCCCTTCTTTCCAGATTATATTTTTAAAAGTTACCTTTTTCATGATAACATAATACCACGATACTTCGTTTCTTGTTACCTCTTCGCGTCAAGCTCCACAAAGAAACTTGAACCATGCCCCTCTCCTTCTGATTCTGCCCAAATGCGACCTTCGTGTTTTTTTATTATTTCTGCCGCAACATAGAGGCCGAGACCTGTCCCTTCTGTATACACTTTGCTCACCCCATCCGCGCGACTAAATTTTTTAAAGATCTTTCCAAGAGTATTTTCACTCATCCCGATTCCAGTGTCAAAAACATTAAATATTATCTTTTTACCATCATGACTTTTTTTAAGAAGCACAGAAACATTTCCTTTCGGAGTATATTTTATTGAATTATCGATAAGATTTGAAAAAACTTGGCGCAATTTACCAGCATCCCCCACTGTTACAAACAGCTCGCCACCTACTGTGGTTGTATCGTCCACATTGACACTAAATGCTAAATGCGAACGGTCGGCATTTTGCTTCATCTCATCGGCGAGGTCTACAACAAGTTTTTTTACATCCACATCCGCAAAAACATATTTCATATTACCGCTTTCGATTCGCGAGATATCCATAAAATCAGAGATCATCGTAATGAGATGTCCGCTTGATGTATATATTTTTTCAATCGATTCCTTTACTGACTGCGGTATCTCACCAAAGGAGCCCTCTAAAAGCATCGAGGAATACCCTTTTATTACTGTGAGTGGATCACGCAAGTGGTGTGATGCGATGGATAGAAATTCAGATTTCTTCTTATCAAGAACTTTTAGGCGCCGTGAAATCCTGTCTAGATCAACCAATAGTTCTGTAATTCTTTCTTTCGATTGTATCTCGCGCCTAACACTTCCTATCAAAAATGAGCTTGAAAAAATAATTATTATAGTAATGCTGGTTTTAATAACCAAATCTGCAGGCGAACCTGCAATAAAAAGCTCTGCAATAAGAACAAACACAATAATAGATATAAATAGCTCTGTTGCAATAACCTTTATTTTCAGAAAACTGTACTTTATAAAAATGAGCCCTGAAATAACCAAAAAAGGTAACGCGCCACCAATATACCCTATCCAGAAAAAATCTTGATTTTTTGTAAAAAGAGGAGAAAACAATGTGCCAGCGAGAGCGACAGAGGCAGCCACAATAAACGTAATCAAAAAATCTCTCATCTCGTGCCTAAAAATTCCAGCACTCTCCTGATATTTTTTAACTAAATTTCTGACACCAAGCGCTACAAGAATAACACTGTAAAATATATAAATAGCAAAAAGTTCTCCAAACACTATCCTCCCATCTGTGGCACCAGCAAAATGTTCGTAGCCTACAATTAACCCTGGTTTTAAAAACCCAAGAGAAAGAAGGAAGTACGGCCCA
>LCDG01000012.1 GCA_000998425.1 Candidatus Nomurabacteria bacterium GW2011_GWC2_42_20 | reverse complement strand
ATATCGCAGCCAGATACTGGTGAGCAAGCACTTGAAATAGTGGAGTCCCTCGTACGCTCTGGCAAGATCGATGTAATCGTCGTAGACTCTGTTGCTGCTCTTACACCAAAAGACGAAATCGAAGGCGATATGGGCGCGCACCACGTAGGAAAACAAGCGCGTTTGATGTCGCAAGCGCTCCGTAAGCTAACCGCAATCGTCGCCAACTCAAAAACTATTGTTATTTTTATCAACCAAATCCGTATGCAGATTGGTGTAATGTTTGGTAACCCCGAGACTACTCCTGGTGGAAAGGCTCTAAAGTTTTACACGTCTGTGCGTCTCGACATTCGACGTATTGCACAGATTAAAAAAGGTGATGAAGTAGTTGGAAGTCGCACACGCGTTAAGGTGATAAAAAATAAAGTTGCAGCGCCTTTCAAGCAGGCGGAATTTGATTTGATGCACGGCAAGGGGATTTCACAAGAAGGAGAGATCTTGGGTCTTGGGGAAAAATTTGAGATTCTACAGAAATCAGGGTCATCATATTCGTATGGAGATACTAAAATTGGTCGCGGATATGATTCAGCGTGCACTTTCCTTGCGGATAAGGAAAACAAAACAATACGCGCTTCCCTGCTTAAGGAGATTCGTGCGAAATTGAAGGAGTTGGAGTAATTGTTTTAATAGTATTTAACACCAAGGCGAGGCCTATGTATTACATATGCCTCGCCTTGGTATACCATCCCCGATTAACCTCTTCACATTTCGCCAAAAATCTTGGCTACGCCTTCATAAAAATCCTTCAACATATCTCGATATGCTTCAGTATTTTTACATCGTCTCGCTCAAGATTTTTGACGAAATTACACGAAGACCTTAATTGGGGGTGGTATTAGACTTGCTGAAAAACCGAGTAAACTTGGCGGATTATGGCAATAATTGATTACAACGAAATTACCCCAAAGAAGTGTATTGTGCTTAAAGGCGAGCCGTATGAGGTTATGTCATCACACGTAGCACAGAAGCAAAAGCGACGCCCAACCAACCAAACAAAGCTTAAGCACCTTATCACCGGGCGCGTTGTTGAAGAAACTTTTCAGCAGTCAGATAGAGTCGAAGAAGCTGACATTGAAACCAAGGAAATAAAATATCTTTACACTGGCAAAGGCGAGTCTTGGTTTTGCTCAGTAAAAGATCCGTCTGACCGTTTTTCTGTAAAAACAGAACTGCTGGATGGGAAGGAGGGTTTTCTTAAGGCAAATACTGTTGTTAGCGCAATGATCTTTGATGAAAAGATAATTGGTATACGCCTCCCTATCAAGGTTGAGCTACTCGTAAAAGAGGCTCCTCCAGCTGTGCGTGGCAACACTGTATCTGGTGGATCAAATACTGTTACGCTTGAAACTGGCGCAACAATTCTTGTGCCAATGTTTATTCATGAAGGCGACCTTATCCGCGTGAACACAGAAACAGGGATGTATGCTGAGAGGGTGGATAAAAAGTAAAGGTCGGTCGCTCTGAGTGAAGTCGAACAAAAAAATGCTCTGGGATACAGAGCATTTTTTGCTGTTCTTTTTGAGCTTACTTCGCGACGAACGGGAGAAGTCCCATAAAACGTGAGCGTTTTATTGCTGTACGCTCCCCTGTAATCATACGTGCATGAGGGGTTAGAAACTTCTTCAGTATGTCTACGTCTTTATAATCTATTTGCTTTACGTTGTTTGTCGTAAAATAACATTGTGTGTTTTTTTTCATGGTGGTTAATTTATTTTAGCTTATAACGTTTAGAAGTGAGCGCAGTCCGAGGCGCCCATGAGTATTTTGGCCAAGCTGTATAGTAATACTGCGCGGGAAAAAACGGAATGGGCAACAATGGAGTGTGCCACTTATAAATGTTAGAAGGGTATGTCGTCTGGGTTTATGTCTTCCTGCTGGAGTGGAACTTTTTGCTGATGACGTCGCTTGGGTGTAACCACCTGATGCGGTAGCACCACTTGCGCGTGGCCCAAACTGCATCGTGTCGGCAACGATCTCTGTGCGGTATTTTTTACCAGTTGGGTCATCCCAGCTTCGTGTCTGCATACGCCCCTCGATGAATACAGCGGAGCCTTTTTTCAAATACTGCGCTGCAAGCTCTGCAAGCTTGGCAAACATCACAATATTGTGGTAGTCCACACTCTCTTGCTTTACGCCACTCTTGTCCTTCCATACGCGATTTGTAGCAAGACTAAAGCTGGTCACCTGCTGTCCAGATGGTAGTGCCTTCATTTCTGGGTCACGGGTCAAGTTCCCATACACCATTGCTTTGTTAATATACATGGTTTTATTTTACCAATTCTTCAATTGCCTTGTCCAGCACCTCGTCAGACTTAGCTACTATTACTTCTTCTGTGGTGTTGCTTCCAAGAGGTGAACCTGCTGATTCAACAACCTCCTCTTGCTCCTTGACCTTTGCTCCTGTGAACTTCTTTGCAATAAACGTATTTTCGCGGATTGTCTTTACGATTAGGTAGCGAAGTACGTTTTCGTCTTTTTTAAGCTCTTCTTCAAGCTCTGCGATGCCTGCTGGAGATCCTTCAAATTTAATCCATCCGAAGTAGGCTTCGTCAAAACGCTTGTTTTTGTGTTCGACTGTTTTTACAATCTGATAGGCGAGGTCGATGAATACGGGTAATTCCTCGGCAATAATGTCCTTGGAAATCCGCTCAATCATACCACGCACGGCTCCCGACGCTGCAGGGATTTGCTCCTAAATGCGAGGCTCCGTGTGTTCTTGATGATTCATATTATTTTTTAATTAACCTAGTAACCAAAGTATCCTACCAGAACGACGGTCAAAAGTCCACAAAAAACATAAATACGTAGGAATTGCCTATGGGAATTAAATGTGTGGCGTAATATTAAAAACACGGATGGCGTTTTGTACAAGCGTAGCACGAACAGTTTCGAAATCTTCATTGCGAATTTCGGCTATTTTTTTCACAATTTCTTCAACATATACTGGTTCATTTCGTTCACCGCGGTATGGTATAGGCGCGACATAAGGACAGTCTGTCTCAGACAAAATACGGTCAAGTGGCGCCATACGTATAACCTCGTCATATTCTCTACTGAAAGTAATTACCCCAGTGAATGAAATTGTGAAGTCTAGCGCAAAATATTCACGGGCGATATCTATATTCTGAGCAAAAAAGTGAATGTTCCCTCGCACCTTCTCTCCCTTATCTTTTTTCTTTGTTGCAAGTATCGAAATAATATCTCTGTGCGCATCCGCAAGAGCCTTATCGCTGTCACGACAATGAATCATGAGCGGCAAATTTTTCTCTGCCGCAAAATCTACCTGTGCCTCAAAAAGTTTTCGTTGGCGAGCCTTTTCAGTAGGGACATCTGTCACATCGCTCAGACGCGAATAATCTAGCCCACACTCCCCCACAGCAACGACTCGAGGAAAGGCAACGAGGTCATCGAAAAACGGCTCTCGAAAAAGCGCTCCCTGGTCATCTATAGGATGTACTCCTATAGATGCATAAACCCCACTATCTGCGAACGATGCCATCATTGCTGCCCCCTGCGATGTCTTATGGTCGGTACCTACCATAATAGCGAAGATATTTTTTTCGCGCATTCGCGAAAGTACAGCGTTACGATCCACATCGAAGGCTACATCATTCACATGTGCGTGAATATCAAAAAATCGTGGCAGTTTTTCCATTATTATTTGCGTATAAAGAGGGGTTGCTCCGGCGCCTTTGAATTAAAAATTGTTTCACCTGCGCTATCAGATGAAAAGCCAACAAGTCGTGATATTTTTTCAGCAGTGTTGGGCATTATTGGGATAAGCATCAGACTAATGTTATGCAGACCATATAATAGCCCCCAAAGAATATTCTCTGTTGCCTTCTTGTCGATTTTTACAAGCTTGAATGGTTCATAATCGGTGACAAACTGATCTAGATACCCAACAAGCTCCCAAATAACGTCTGTTGCTTTGTTCACCTCGCCATCACTCATGTATTTATGGTAGCGAGGCAAAATATCGTTTGTTACGACATAAGGAATGCTCAAACCAGGAATATCCCCGGATGTTTCCATTACCGTAACTTTTGTACGAAATGATGGGACAAGAGAAACGCTCCCGGTAACAGTTCCATTAAAATATTGTTCAGCCATTTTGAGCGTCCTAGATGTAAGGTTTCCGATCCCGTTTGCGAGGTTTGCATTGTATACCTCCTTGAATTTTTCATGAGTCATATCACCATCATCAAGTGGTGAGATCTCCCGAGTAAGGTAATAACGGAGAGCATCGACACCATATTCATCTATAAAATCCTCCGCATACAAAACATTTCCTATAGATTTCGACATTTTTTTGCCTGCTGACGTGATAAAACCATGTACAAAAAATTCACTAGGGATTGGGAGCTTTGCTGAAAGGAGCATTGCAGTCCATAGAATAATATGGAACCGTGCGATATCCTTGCCGATGACTTGAACGTCTGCTGGCCATAATGTTCGGAAGTTTTCATCATTTGCGCGTCCGTAACCAAGCGCAGAAATATAATTTGAGAGTGCATCGCACCACACATACATTAGCTGTGACGAATCATCTGGGACAGGAATCCCCCATGGAATAGTGCGGTCTGGCCGAGAAATACTCACGTCTCCAATATCCCCTTCGATTAAAGCGAGCATTTCTCGCGCTTTACTTTTTGGGGTGACTTTTAGGTCCCCGCTCTCCAGTAATCGTTTAATTTCAGGGGCATATTTTGATAGTTTGAAGAAATAATTTTCCTCCTCTATCTTCTCTGGGGTTGTAGCGTGATGAGGACACTTTCCATCAACGAGTTCTTTCTCCGTTATAAATGCCTCACACCCAACGCAATAAAGCCCCTTGTATGTCCCCTTGTATATGTCTCCGGATGCGGCTATCTCCTGCCAAAGCTTTATTGCCCCAGGCCAATGCCTCTCCTTGTCTGATGTGCGGATGAAGTCATCGTTGGTAATTGATAGTTTTTCAATAAGCTCCTTAAATCTTGCGACGTTTTTATCTACAAACATCTGGGGACCTATTCCCTCTTTTTGAGCTGCTGTAATAATTTTGTCTCCGTGCTCATCAGCTCCCGTGAGGAAAAAAACTTTTTCTCCTTTTTGTCTATGGTACCTTGCCACAACATCTGCCAGAACAAGCTCGTAAGCATGCCCAATATGGAGTGATGCATTCATGTATGGTAACGATGTTGTGATGAGGAATTTTTTCTCGTTCATAGGAAAGTAAGTGTATTATAAAACTAAACAAGCATGCCTTTTTTACGCTCAATATCCTCTACAATTTCCATAAGCGCTGCTGCGACCGGGACAGAGATTAGAATACCCAAAAAACCACCGAGCTTTGCTCCTATAATAAGCGCTAAAATAACGAGAATTGGTGGGACACCAACCACTTTTCTCACTACGAGAGGGTAGATGAGATGGCTTTCAAACTGCTGAACAAGGAGATAGAAACCAGCAACGATAACGGCGAGCGTTGGTCCCCCTATTGTAAAGGAAATGATAACGCCTGGGATTGCGGCGACGATTGGTCCAAATACAGGAATAATTTCTAAAATACCAGCAAGTAGGGCAAGTGACATAGCATAAGGGACGCCAAAAATGGTAAGCCCCATATATACAAGAACAAAGATAAGCACACCAAGTAGAAGCTGCCCTTGCATCCATTTCCCGATCTTTGCTTTTGAGCGCTCCCAAAGATTTATCGCATATTCCTCGCTGTCGAACGGAGTAATGATTCTCAAGAAATTTTCGATACCACGCTCCTGCATCGCGAAATAAAAAGACAGAACTACAATGAGCACAAAACTGAAGATTCCACCGAATACCGCCCCAGCAGTTCCGAGGACTCCTTGTGATGTAGCCCCGAGTCCAGAGATTCTGCCTACCAAATCCTCAAACGCAGGGTTCACTGAGGAGCCACCAGCTGGGTCATTGACACTAAATGCATTGGTTAGAATACCTCTGTTCCCTAAAACATTTTTATCAATAGCCTGCATCATCACTGGAAGCTTTTGCGTGATCTCTGCCGCTTCGTTTACTATTGGTGGTACAAAGGCAACAATAATCCCGATAAACAAGCCGGCGATACCAACATACATGGCAAGAACAGCTGGGATACGGTGTATGCGAAACCTTGAGAGGAGCTTTATCCCTGGCTCGATTGATGATGCTAAAATTACAGAGGTTATAATAACCATCAGTAGATCACGAAGAACCCACAACCCCCAAGCACCCAAAAGTATCGCTAACCCTTTCACTATAGTGCCAGCGGTAATCGAAATAACCGTATCTTTTTGAGGATTGCTCATCTGCGTATAATACCCCAATTGCTAGAATTTAAGAAGTGACTTTAATCCCGATTCATCCTTTGTAGGCCCGATTAGTGCCAAGTTCAAATTCTTTTCTATGAATATCTTTCTTGCCATCTTTTGAACATCTTCTCCAGTGACAGCGCGAATGAGGCGTTCGCGCTCCTTTGGTGTGCGCATTTCACGACGCATAACCTCCTGTGTGCCATAATATTCAGCAAGCTCATCTGATGATTCTAGGCTGAGGTACATCATTCCAACGAGATGCTCTTTTACCTTTGCTAGCTCGTCAGCTGGGACGATATTATTCTTCAAATTCTCCAATTCCTCCATTACCGCGCGAAGCACCTCCCCAAGTCTATCGTTTGCCACCCCTGCTGACACTGCAAAATATCCGCTGTCTGTTGAAGTGCTATTACCAGCGCGCACATAATACCCCACCCCCATCTCATCACGAATTTTACGAAATAAACGAGATGACATACCACTACCGAGAACTCCACCAAGGACAGATATAATAGGATTGCGTTTATCATATACAGGGAAAGACCGTACCCCGAGGATGAAGTGGGTCTGATCTGTTTCTTTAAACTTGAGCGCAACCTGAGGCCCACTCTGTGTGTCTCGTGTTTTTTTCTTACCCCCCTTTTTACTTGTCGCTATCCCTTTGAATTTTTTTGTTATCTCTTTGAAAGCTGTAGATGTATCAATATTCCCAGAGACTACAACTGTTGTAGCGCTCGCAACATAATGTGCTTTGCGATAAGCAACAAAATCTTTGCGTGACATAGAACGCACAACATCGCGCTCCCCTGCAATAGACCACCCGGCAGGTTGGTCACCATATAAAAGGTCTGCCCACACTTCATGGACTTTTTGCATTGGCATATCATCGTACATATTTATTTCGTCTACGATTACACCTTTTTCTTTTTCTATTTCATCTTCTTTTAGAAGTGGGTTTAGATAGAGGTCGGAAATGATATCAATGAGCTTTGAAAAATCTGACACTTTACCTTTTGCATAATACCCAGTGAATTCCTGACCAGTGAATGCGTTGAATTCGCATCCGAGAGTATCGAGTTCTTTCGATAAATCGCTTGTATTTGGGCGATTTGTTGTCCCCTTGAAACACATATGCTCAAGAAAATGAGAAAGTCCGTTTATTGATTTTGTCTCGTATTTTGAACCAGTTTCAACGAGGACGAGGACTGTCACCGTAGGGTTGTCTGTCATTGGCACCGCGAGCATACGCAAGCCGTTTGGTAATACTTTTTTCTTGAATTTCATTTTTGGTGTGTTTATCTTTTTGTAAGTAAGGTTATTTTATTTGTTCCAAAATATAATTTTTGAGATCCCCTATTGAAAGGCGTTTCTGGTTGCCGGTGTCGCGGTCGCGTACTGTCACGGTGTCTTTGTGTTCTGGCGTTTCGCCTAAAGTGTCGAAGTCAATAGTCACACAGAATGGCGTGCCAATTTCATCCTGACGGCGATAGCGCTTGCCTACGTTACCGTTGTCATCCCACATAATCTGTGGAATATCTTTTTTGAGCATATCGTATACTTCGCGAGCTTTTTCTACGAGCTCTGGTTTGTTTTTAAGTAGTGGCGATACAGCTACTTTGATTGGTGCAACGCGTGGGTGAAACTTGAGATATTCACGTGGACTGTCGCCCATCGTGTCCTCGGTGTATGCAGACAGGAGTACAGCGAGCATAGTGCGGTCCAAGCCAAAAGAAGGCTCGATGCAGTGCGGGATGAACTTCTCACCTACCTCTTCGTCGCGGTATGACAAATCCACCTTACTTGCCTCAGAGTGGCGCGAGAGGTCAAAGTCGGTACGGTATGCAAGACCGTACAGCTCCTTCTGTCCAAACGGATATTCAAATTCAAAATCAATCGTGCGCTTGGAATAGTGCGCTCGGTCGCCATCGCCTATCTCCACCTCGTGCGTGCGGGCGCGGTCAATTCCTACCGTATCAATCCAAGTGTTCATCGCGACTCTCCATTCCTCAAACGCTCGTTGCCAATCACTCTCCTTTACAAAATATTCAACCTCCATTTGTTCAAGCTCGCGAAGACGGAATATAAAATCTCGCGGTGTGATTTCGTTGCGAAACGCTTTACCAGTCTGCCCCAAACCAAACGGCATCTTTGGGTGGAATGAGTCAACAACATTTTTAAAATTTACAAACATCCCCTGCGCCGTTTCAGGACGAAGGTATGAGATGGATGACGAGTCCTCCATAGCGCCAACCTGTGTTTTGAGCATCATATTAAACTGACGCTCTGGACCTAGTGCGCCACCACACTCTGGGCACTTTGTCCTGTCCTCAATCTGATCTGTACGGAAACGCTTTTTGCATTTTGTACATTCTGAGAGCGGGTCTGCAAAGCCAGCAACGTGGCCAGTCGTCTCCCACACACGTGGGTTCATAAGGATAGACGCGTCCATACCATACATATCGTCACGTCCATCGACAAACATACGCCACCAAATGTTTTTGATGTTGTTTTTTAACGCCGTGCCGAGAGGACCATAATCATAGGTACCAGCGAGTCCCCCATAGATCTCAGACCCCTGATAAATAAACCCTCTTCGCTTTGCGAGCGATACGAGCTTTTCCATCATATCCGCAGGATAGGGTTTCTTTTCTGTCATAGAAACCTAATTTACCACATTTGACTGATTTTGACCAAACCCTGGGTCTGCAAAAAGCTGTGTTGTTATTGGTGATTTTTGATCGCGGATTTCAGTCTTTGTAAAATCATCAGTTCCAACCAGAAATACGTCCCCTGTAAGCTTTGGGGCTTGATGCACTTGGCTCAAGCTTGGAATAAATGATATTTGGAAGGAAGCATCCCTCGCGCCACCAGCTGGGACACGCCCTACATTCCATGTAACCTCTGATGTTGCCTCGTTGTATTTTATATCCTCCCCCTCTGGCGATGTCTTGCCTACCCACGTAACATAAAGCGGGAGGGTTGTCTTGACAGATGCCTTTGAAATACTGTTTGATGAGTTTCGCGCAGTCAGCGATATCGTGTATGTAGTTTCCTTGTCTGCTTGTGGTGGCATAGGCCCAGTATTTTTGAATTGTCCTGTATAATACAAACCCTTTGCGACAAGCTTTAGGTCTGTTTCAAAATTTATACTGCGCGTTGCAAATGTCGTAAGGTCGCTCGAAGAACCAGACTCGCCAATACGCCCTCCACGCGCGACAACATCAAAAATTATTTGTGGATTTTTTATTGTGCGGTTTACATCCCCACTTAGAGCAACAGGAGAAAAACTAAAACTTACGGATCCACTTGCCCCAGGCTCAACAAGAGCCAACTCTGGGCTCACCGTTTTGTTCCAGATAATAGTATCGTCAATCGACCTATAAAACCCTCCGCCAGATGCATAAATAGAATATTTATCTAGAGCGGCACCTCTTAGCTTTACCTCAATAACTACATCGGTAACCTTTGTTGGATTGTTGCTCTGCCAAGCCACATCCACGCGCACCCCTTTATTAAGAGCTACAACGGTCTCTTGCGATTTGTTATTGTTTACCGCAATATCAAGAGATAAAAATGGTTTTGTAATAACACTTGACTCTGTAGCTGAGTTGTACACAATCCCAACAAAGCGTTCATCTCTAGGATTCTGTGTTCCGACGGAAATTTTTGTAACCTTCTCCTCATTTTCTTGTCCTTCAACAGCCCCGCGTATTTTTATTGTTCTTTTTTCTTGTGGCGCCAGATTTGATACCTTCCATACATTTATTCCATAAGTAGGCGCTGGGCTTGCACTTATAAATGTAAAGCCTGAGGGATACACAGCATCTACAACAAGCACATCAATGCTGTCACTTGTATTCGAGCTAACGTCTACAGTAAATTCTACTTCCTGTCCAGATCGAACTTCTTTTGGCAAAGATAATTTAATATTTACAGGTGATGATGATATTTTTATTTGGTAGGATGTGGTCTTTTTGAGGGTTGCATTTGAACCGGCCATGCGATATTCAAGGGTTACAAGAACGTCCTTGTTTGTATTCTCTTCGCCATATAGTAAGGTATTTATAGTCTCGACTATCGTTTGCCCTGAAGTAATTACACCCAAATCTTTTGATGTACGTGGTAGTTCTGCGCTATTTGGCACAGAATAAAACCCAACAGGATACTCAACGAATAGTGTAGCGGCCTCAACAGCTACTTTATTGCTATTTGTTATTGTAAATTTTGTCTCAAAAGGTTCCCCTCCAGATGCCGCAACTGGCGCCATAATATCAATAGACATTTTTTCGCCGGAAACAATGTTCGAACCACGATACCAAATAAACCCAGCTATCATTATGGCTAGTGCAAAAATACCAATAGAAAATTGCGCAAATTTTTTCATTAGACGATGACGTTTTAAAAGTGAGGCTTCTTCTAGAAGAAGTGATGCCTTGTCTGCTTCAGTGTCCCACGACGGAGAGACTGATATTTCTTTGTGTGGCAATATGTCTTCCAGTTTATGCTCCTTGAAGTCTTTTGAGTATAGTTCTTTTTCGAGCTCAGATATTTTACTTTTTATATCGTCTGACATTTGTATAGTATACCACCGTCATTCGATAAAGCTAAAATATGTGTGAACAGTGCGTTTTAACGCATTATAGATGTGACGCCTTTAGTGCCTCATTTATCTTTATGGTAGCAACCAACCGAATCTTCTCAAACTCAACCAGTGTCTCTAAAGAATATGCCTCTGCCGTCAAAAACTTTCCATATTCTTTTGGATCCAAATACCCCAAATGTACCAATATGCGTAAAGCAACGAGTATCTCAAACGAAAGTGACAGGTTCTCAGGAATCTCTTTTTTTTCTAAAAAATCTGCGACTCGCACAATTTCATCAAAGAGCTCCTGGTCGCATCCTTCTCCATGAAGCAACCTTGACAGAAGAGCGCAGGAACGAGCAAAGAGTTTCAAGCGCGCGTGGTCATCTTTTATAGTATTGCATTGACGCCATGCGCCAGCGCTTACTATTCGCCACATCTCTTTCCCGCGAACCAGGTCGACCGTGACGAGAGATAGGTCCTGCAGGGTATAACGAAGTTTTGATTTTCCTTCCCTCACAGACTGCGCAGTAGCGCCAATAAGACCAAGCTCTTCAGTAAATATTTTGTAAAAACGATTTGACTCACCTACTGAAATACTACTCAGGATGATTCCGTGTGTGTGATAGATATGATGCGACATACTTGTACTATTTCTCTATCAAAAAAGTAAACGACATGCCCTCAATATCAATGGGTTCGCCAGCAACTTCACCATACTTTATCTCCCCAATAAGGGCAATCTTTTTGAGTTCATCAGAAAAAGCATTGACAAGCGCCGCCCCTTCTTCGGTTGTTTTTACGTTGAGAGTTATTACATCAGATGGTTCAAGTTTTGAGTCCTTGCGTAGTCCCTGCACAGTGCGCAAAATTTCACGGAACTGCCCTTCTTTTTTGAGTTCTAGGGTAATTTCTTTATCAACCTCAATTTTCGCATCTATGTCGTTTGACCGTATCACCTTCTTCACATTGAGCTCATCAGTGATAATCACCTCGTCAGCAATATCAATTTTAAGAGTCGCAGGTATAGTTACTGAGGAAAGTGGTTGTCGTACCTTTAAACCAGCCCGTGCACGGTCTTCAAGTGCAACCGAAACAATTCGACGAACTTCTGCCATTCTTTCGAGAATTTCTAAATCTGCTTCATGGGATATAGGCCACTGCTCTAGATGCACACTTTCTTTTCTACCACCAGCACGAGAATAGAGATGCTCCGCAATAAAAGGCATAACTGGCGCAATCAACTTTGAAAGCTCCATAAGTATGGTGCGTGTTGTTAAAACAGCGTGTGTACGGTCTGACATATCGTCTGACTTAAAACGATCGCGTGATCGTCGGATATACCAAGTAGATAGATCATCTATAAAAAGACTTATTGGCTTTATGGCGCGGTCGATTTCATATGCATCAAACGACTGTGACATCTCTGAAACAAGCTCCGCAAGGCGAGCGTGCACCCACACGTCGAGCGAGTTTGTACTTTTTTCTTTACTATTAGAATCTACACCATTTCCATAAAGCTCGTAAAACGAGAGTACATTCAAAAGGCGTGTAATATTCTTTTTTACAACTTCATCCACCCCTCGTTCCGAAAACGACAGGTCCTCTGCGTGCACAATCGGCGAAGCAAGCATGTAGTATCGCACGGCGTCTGCCCCGTATTTGTTTATCACATCAACCGGATCTGGATAATTCTTGCGACTCTTTGACATTTTTTGTCCGTCTTCCGCAAGGGTCATTCCGTTCACAATGACATTTTTAAACGGAGCTTTCTCAAAAAGAGCAACGGATAGAACCAACATAGAATAGAACCAACCGCGTGTTTGATCCACCCCCTCCGCAATAAAATCCGCTGGAAAATTCTTTTCAAAAAGTTCTTTGTTTTCAAACGGATAATGAAATTGTGCGTATGGCATAGAACCAGACTCGAACCAGCAATCAAAAACATATGGCACGCGCACCATTGTATCCCCGCACTCACAAGGTATTTCAATCTCATCTATATACGGCAAATGCACATCAAACTCAAAGTCTGCATTGTGAGAAAATGGCACATAGTTGATATTGGTTATGCCCCCTGTCTCGATAAAATCCTCGTTCTTCCCGCGAATTGCCACGGCCTCGTCTACTGTTGCCCCACTAGCCCCAGCAAAAATCATCCACACTGGGTATTCGTGTGTTACGATCAAAATAGTCTTGCCTGCATATTCTTTTTCAAGATCAGACATAACAGACATAACACGACGCTTTACATCAAGTAGGTTTTCTCCTCCTTCTGGACGCTTTGTAAACTTTTCCTTTGTAGAGGTAAAGTGCCCACGATATTCGCTAATTTTTTTACCATCAAAAACACCAGTGTCAATCTCTTTTAATCTTTCATCAACTATTATTTTGAGTGTGTCAAAACCGATCGCGCCTGCAACTATTTCTGCAGTTTCTTTTGTGCGCACAAATGGTGAGGTGATTATTATGTCGATGTTTGCCTCTTTAAGTTTTTGCCCGGCATTTTCGGCTGACGTGCGTCCGTTTGTAGTCAGTCCGTATGAAGCGCTCCCCTCTATTTTTGAGCTTACGATGCCTCGGGCATTGCTCTCTGCCTCGCCATGTCTCATCACTATATACTTGTTCCCTGATTTTTTTGTATGCTCTGAAATCTCTGCTCGAGAACCAATAACAAGATTATTGTTGCATTTTTCGCATTGCCACACTGGAATAGGAGACCCCCAAAAGCGAGAGCGTGAAATGGCCCAGTCGCGCGCTCCTTCGAGCCATTTTCCAAAACGCCCATCGCGCATATTTTTTGGCACCCACGAAGTATTAGCATTTTGTGCAAGAAGCTTTTCTTTGAGCTCTGGAACTTTTACAAACCATGATTCTGCAGCATAGTTGATGAGAGGTGTATCACAACGCCAGCAATGCGGGTATGCGTGAATTATTTTTTCTTTTGAAAAGAGAGCATTTATTCCGGCAAGATATTTTATTATCAAAATATCTGTCGCTTGGTGGCCATCTTTTTCTTCTGATTTTGGTTTTACTGACACGCCTACAAAATCACGAATTTCCTTTTTCATTGTGCCATCCATTTCAACATGCTGAACAAACGGGAGGTTTTCCAGAGTACCAAGCGACATGTCATCTTCACCAAAAGCCGGAGCAATATGGACTATGCCTGTTCCACTCTCCATTGTCACAAACTCTGCGCCATAGACCTTCCACCCATTTTCGCGATTTGTAAGCGTTCCTTGCGATGAATAGTAGTCAAAAATCGGTTTGTATGAAAGCCCAACGAGCTCAGAGCCTTTCATCCGAGAAACTACAGTGTATTCCTTGCCAGCAAGCGCTATTTCTGCGCGAGCAGAGGCCAAAATATATTTCTCGTCCCCTATCGCAACTTTTAAATACTCTGACTCGGGGTTTACCGCAAGCGCCACATTCCCAGGTAGAGTCCACGGGGTTGTAGTCCATGCGAGAATGTACGTGTCTGACTCCTTTGTTAACTCAAACTTTGCCGTAACAGAAATGTCGGTAATATCCTTGTAACCGCTGGTGACTTCATTGTTTGAAAGCGTTGTCTCGCACCTCGGACAAATATGCATTGACTTGAAACCACTATAAACAAGTCCTTTCTCATATAGAGTCTTGAACGCCCACCATACTGACTCTGTGTAATTTGCGTCCATAGTGCTGTACGCATTTTGCATATCGATAAATCGCCCAATGCGCGGAATAAATTTTTTCCATTCTGCATCATAGCGAAACACCGACGCACGAGAGGCCTCGTTGAACTTTTCAATACCGTATTCCTCGATCTCCTTTTTGTGTCCTAGCCCAAGCTCTTTTTCTATTAGATTTTCAATTGGAAGGCCGTGGCAGTCCCAGCCCCACACTCGACGAACATGTCGTCCTCGCATTGTCTGATATCGAGTGATAGTGTCCTTGATCGTACTCGCAAGCATGTGCCCATAATGAGGAAGCCCTGTCGCAAACGGCGGACCATCATAAAAAACAAATTCTCCCCCATCTTTTGTTTGCTCAAGAGACTTTTCAAAAATACCATGCTCATTCCACATGGCAATGGTCGCCTCCTCGCGCTCAGCAATCTCAGACTTTTTGTTTTTATCTTTATCTTCCATGTTTTCTTAGAATATCACAATATCACATCTTATCAGGAGCCGAAATACCAAGAACCCAAAGCCCTTGAGAAAGAACTTCTTTCAACCTTTTCACTATAGCAAGATAATGCTCTGAAGTTTCCTTGTCCTCGCCGAGGATATGATTTTCTGCATAAAAACTGTTGAACAGTTGCGCGACCTCAAAAAGATATGTGACTAATTTTTGTGGTGCAATATTTTCGACAGCATCAGCAAGAACAATCTCAAAATGCGCAAGTTCTCTTTCAAGTAAGGTCACTGGTACATCTTTAAACTTCGCATTATACCCGCGCTTTCTGCCTTTTTCTATAAGCGATGAGCACCGCGCATGAGTGTACAAGAGATACGGACCCGAATCCCCTTCAAATGACAGAGAACTCTCTGGGTCAAAATTAATATTCATCCCTGGCTTCGAGCGAAGCACGGCAATGCGGAGCGCAGAAAGTGCTATCTCTCGCTCGAGTTTCTTTTTCTCTTCATCGCTCAAGTGCGCAATCTTCTCTCCTGCTCTCTCGCGCACTTCTTCTTCAACCACACCAATCACATCAAGCGCGAGCGGCACCCCACCAAGGCGACTCGACATCTTTTGCCCCTTGAAAAGCATACGACCGTGAGGAATATGAATACTCCTATCTGCACGGCTCTTCCATTCTTCACTTATCTTACCCGCAGCATCAAGTACCACTTTGAAATGATGAGTTTGTTCATTGTCCGTAATAAACAAGGAGTAATCAATCTCTCCATATTCTCTAAACTTCTTTTCTATCAAACCTAGATCCTTTGCTTCATAGGTTGGGTGACCATCACTGTTCACAAACACGAGTGTATTCAAATCCTTACGTTCCTCACTCGGCACATACACATACGCTCCTTCGCTTTGAGTAAACACATTGGGAGTATTTTCTAGTACAATTTCTTTACCATTTTTTGCTACCTCACTTTCAAAAATCACTTTTCCAAGTTTCGAGCCAATACTTTCGAGCACAGTATCAAAATACTCAGTGTTAATTAATTGCACTTTTCGCCAAAGCTCATACCCTACAGAATTGTGGAGTTCCCCACTCTCAATTTCATTGTATAGATTTTTTGCAATCTCTTTGATCTCACTTTCAAATTCTGGATTCTCCTTTGCGAGAGTCACGCCTCGTGTGTAACACTCGCCAAGATAATTGACGACTTTGGTTTTATCTTCAAAGCTCCCTGACGCAATCGTGTCGTTGAACATCTGCTGTGAAGTTCCTCCATCTTTTTGCAATACATAAATAGCCTTCGCAATGCCAAGAGAAATATCAGAAGGAAAAGCAACTGTAGTTACTTGCGCCCCACCCACCTGCATAGCGCGTGCCGTAAACTCACCTACGATATTATTCATAAGGTGCCCAATATGAAATGGTTTAAAAAGATTTGGAGAGGAGTGTTCGACAAGAATATTTTTGCCTGAGTAACTTGTCTTGAGACTAATTTCCTCTTTTGAATTTTCTTTCCTTATAATTTCATCCGTAAGTCTAAAATTTATAAATCCCGGACCAGCAATCTCAATTTCTTTGACCTCCTCCGAAGGTGTCTCTAAAATTTTCTCAACAAGCTTGCCTGCGAGCTCGCGCGGCGAAACTCCAGCGACCTTTGCATACGCAAGAGCGGCGTTCGTAGAATAGTCGCCATGCGCTATATCTGCAGGGCGTTCTATCACCACTTCACTTGCCTCAATACCGAGTGCTCCCAGCGCCTCGCGTACTACAATTCCCAGCTTTTCACTCATCATATATGCGCATCATAGCACGCAAAAATCAAACAAAAAACCCTCGGCCGAAACTGAGGGTTTTTAATAAAAAGCTTTTTATTTTTTTAATACGATTTCACGAATCT
>LCDG01000011.1 GCA_000998425.1 Candidatus Nomurabacteria bacterium GW2011_GWC2_42_20 | reverse complement strand
TGTGCCGAGTACGATAAAAAGTTAGACAAAAAAGGTTACATTGTCCCAGGGCTAGGGGACTTCGGAGATAGGTATTTTGGAAACTAATAAAAACACCCATCCACTCTAGAGTTGCTGGGTGTTTTTATTATTTCAACTCGTCTTTTAGATGTTTTACAAAGTCAGGTAGATCGGCGAGCTTCACAGTCTCCTGGGAACGCGTTTCCATATTGCGCGCTATGATGGTGTTATCAAGTGCTTCCTTTTGCCCAAAAATAATTGTGTACGGCGCTCCACTTCTTTCAGCTATGGCGAGCTGTTGCGCAAGACCGTCTTTTGAAAGTGACTGAGCTATAGGGATGTGCGCCTTGCGAAGAGTTTCTATGATACCAAAGCTCTTGAGCTTTGCTTCGTTGCCGAGTTGGATGAAGTAGACTTTTGGTTTTTTCAAAATGCGAGGATTGATTGGTTTATGGGCTGGGGACATAATAACGCGGTCAACACCAATGGCGCCCCCTACAGCTGGAACATCTTTTTTGCTACCAAGCGATTTCGCGAGCAGGTCATAGCGACCGCCTCCTCCAAGCGAGAGTGGGGCAACACCAGACTCATCTCTATCTGGTTCGAGTTCTATTACTTCAAATACTGTGCGTGTGTAGTAGTCTAGTCCGCGAACGAGGTTTTTGTTGATACGGTAGGATATACCCATTTCTTCAACATACTCAATAACCTCCTTGAAATGATGTCGACAGTCATTGCATAGTGAATCAATAGGTGTTGGCGCGCCAACTTTTAAATCCAAACAGCGAGCATCCTTGCAGTCGAGTAGTCGAAGCGGGTTTGTCTTGATGCGCTCCTTGCATGCAGGACATAGCTCCGCGATATGTTTTTTATAATAATTTGTGAGCTCTCTCATGTAACCACCGCGACACTCCTTGTCCCCAATGCTATTTATCTCAACTGAAAGATTTTTAAATCCCGCCTCATCAAGAATGAGTGTCATTGTGCGTATAACGAGAGCGTCAGCTATGCTTTTTTGTGTGCCTAAAATTTCAAGCCCAAACTGGCGAAGTTCACGCAATCGTCCACGTTGAGGATTTTCGTGCCTAAAATATGGACCATAATTATAAAACATAACAGGCTGTGGAAGCGCCTGCATACCGTTTTCAATATATGCTCGCATTATCCCCGCAGTGCCCTCTGGGCGCATTACTAGATGGTCGCCACCCTTGGTTTTTAGTGTGTACATTTCTTTGTCGCGAATATCAGTGCCAACTCCGAGACTAGATGTGAAAACAGCCTCACGTTCAAGTATGGGTGTTTCTATTGGACGGAATCCATAATATGCTGCTATTTCAGATGCCTTCTCAAAAAACCCTTGATACGCGTAGTATTCCTTATCAAGAATATCGCGCATTCCTTTTGGGCTTGCAATGTCTTCACTCTTAATCTTTTTTGGTTTTTCAGTTGTCATAATATTTAGATTACTGCCTAAACTGCCCTGGCAAAACAGCAACTTCTGTCAACGGGAATAGGCGCAAAAATGCTTTTCCTACAATAAGTTCGCGATCGACTGCTCCCCATGAGCGAGAGTCAAAACTTCCAGAACGATTGTCTCCCATCATGAAATATTCACCGAGGCCGAGTTTTAGCTCCACTGAGTCATCTTTCATGTGCTCTACGTACGGTTCATCGAGAGTAAGTGTTATGTTGCCATCTGTGTCTTTTATAAATACCTGTCCTTGCCCGTTCACAATAACAGTTTCGCCAGGAAGTCCAATGACACGTTTAATGAAGTACTGTTTTGGATTCCTTGGATATTTAAAAATCACAACATCGCCACGTAATGGGTCGTCTAGATGATATGACAGTTCGTCGACAATCAGATACTGCTTGTCTTTAAAAGTTGGGTCCATCGATGCTCCAGACACAATAAATGGTTGTGCAATAAATAAACGAATAGGGACAACAATTACGATTGCGATACATAAGAAACGAAAAGTTTCCCAGGCTTCATCGCGAAATGAATAATTTTTTTTAGTCACAATATCTTTAGGTGTTTTGAAATCCTCGTTCATTTGCTAGTGCTGTTATTTTAAAACATTAAAGGACTTGCTGCAAAGATAGAATGCGTGGTGTAGTAAAATTTATTGAATTCATACCAAATTCAACATATTTTTTTATACATATTTTTGATATGATGAGCAGTATGCAATATATCATTGTTGGTCTAGGGAACCCTGGTGAAGAATATGCGAACACTCGGCACAATGCAGGCCGGATGGTTGTTGAAGAGTTTCGCAAAAAAAATGATTTTCCAGAGTGGATACCTGACAAAAGTTTGAAAGCACTCGTTTCAAAAAGGGTGTGTGGGAAAGACAAAGTGATTCTCGTTCAGCCAGATAATTTCATGAACGTGTCAGGAAAGAGCGTTGCGCCACTTGTGAAGAATGCGAAAGACGCAGAGCGTACTATAGTAGTGTATGACGATTTGGATTTGCCACTTGGTGGAATGAAAATCTCATTTAATAGAAGTTCTGGTGGACACAAAGGAGTTGAGTCGATAATTAAAGCCTTAAAAACTCGCGCGTTTGCGCGTTTGCGAATCGGTGTTTGTCCAACTACTCCAAGTGGTAAGCTAAAAAAACCAAAAGGCGAGGCTGTACTTTTGGATTTTATTGTCGGACCTTTTAAAAAAGATGAAGCGGAAGAGGTGAAAAAAGTTATGAAAAAAGGATCCGATGCACTCACGCTCATTCTCGAAGAAGGCAGGGAGATTGCTACAGGAAGGGTCAATTAAATAATCAACGTGTGTCTTTGATGGTGAGAGAATACGGGATTGCGCAAAGCATTAGGATGCCTAGGACGAGGAATAGATAATGAAAATCTAAAAAAGAAAGAGCGACATAACCTATCAGTGGTCCTATAATATACGCTGTAGCTCTAGTTGTGCGCATAAAGGTGATTATGTGCGCGTCGGCTGGGCCAACCTGCTTATAAAAATAACTTTCTGTCATAGCTTCTACAGCACTAGCGCCTGTGCGAGTAATAAATAATAGGACAGCCCAAAAAAGCACACTACTAGTGGTAATCCAAGATATTCCTGCGGTTGAGATTCCCATAATAATAAAGCCAGCAGTCAGAATCTCTTTTTCGCCAAACTTCTTGTCTGCTAGATTCCCCAAAAAAACTTCAAAAAGTACGAATGGTAAAAGCGCGAAAGGAATAATTATTCCGAGAATTTCATTCATTGGGATGCCAATGTGCATATTTAGATATATAGGGGTGTAGATGACCATCCACACATAAAAGAATGACAAAAGGAAGTGCATAAAAATAATCGAATGAAGATCGTGACTCTCCTTGATGATATTAAATGTTTTTCTAAATGGGTGAACGAGATAGTGTGGATCTACGTAGTCCTTGAAATACTTTGCGATGATATAAAAACCAAATGATAAAACCACAGCCGAGGCAACCCATATTTTCCAAAAATCATGATCTGTAAGCATGAGGCCTGCAACAAATGGTCCAACCGCTATGGATACATTAAGAATAGTCATAAATATTCCACGCATACTCCCAGTCTTTTCATTGTCTGTGAATGATTCGACAAAATAATCAAGATTGAGGAATATGACGTTGCTGGCGACAAGAAAGATTATAAAAAGAATTATTGTAGGAATTGGAGTTGAAATAAGAGCGAGCGCAAGAAGTGTAAGAATCTCGACGCCCATTACTGTAAGTGTCGCGCGGTAGTTTCCGAAGCGTTTGAGAATGCGTGGAAGTAGAAAAGTATACGCGACTGTAAATATTGCCGAAAAGGAAAAAATAAGTCCGACAGCTTTTTCCGTGGGGAGATATTGAGCAATGAAAGAAGATTCAATATAGATTGGTAGCGCATAATGAAATGAATACAAAAAGCTCGTAAGGTAAACGAGTAGAAATAAAACTTTTTTTGGTATCGGGTTTGTCATGATTTTTAGTCATTCTAGCACAAGAAGGCCGCCACATTAAATAGTGGCGGCCTTCTTTGTAATTTAATTTATACACTTAGTATCACCGGAATCACAATCGGTCTTTTTGCGGTCTCCTGGAATAGTAGTCGCGCGACTGCATCGGTGACATGGTCTTTTACATAGTCAAAGTCGATTTGCTTTGATCCGCCAACCATATCCTCAACCGTTTTCTTTGCGAGGAACCGCGCATTGCGAAGTAGGTCTTGTGACTCACGAAGGTATACAAACCCGCGTGAAATAACATCAGGGGATTTGGTCACTTTACCTGTCGCAACATCAAGCGTTGTAATAACGACAAATATACCATCCTGTGATAGCATCTGGCGATCTCGTAGCACTACCTCCTGCATATCTCCAACAGAGAACCCATCCACAAGAACAAGCCCTTTTGGGGCGCACTCTTTGAGAGAGACAATCTTCTTGCCTTCCTCTTGAATTTCAATAATCATACCGTTGTCTGGAATAAGAATATTTTCGTCAGGAAGACCGGCCTCGCGAGCAATGTCTGCGTGACAGCGGAGCATGTAGTGGTACCCATGCACAGGGATAAAGAATTTTGGAGCAAGTCTTCTGTGAATCCAAAGCGACTCGTCATGATGCGCGTGACCTGAAGAGTGCACCTTTGCATTTTCGTAGTGAATGAGATGCGCGCCCTGACGTGACAGGTTGTCCTTTAATTTTTGAACACTACGCTCATTCCCTGGTACTGTTGATGATGAAAGTAGGATCGTATCACGCTTGTTGATCTTCAAATATTTATGCGCCTTATTTGCTGCTCGCATGAGCGATGCAAACTCGTCTCCTTGCGCTCCCGTTACGAGTAGAATGACACGGTCTGGCGGATATTTATCCATATCCTCAATTGGGATAAATGTTTCCAGTTTTGCTTTAAGGAGCCCTGATTGTCGAGCAATATCTACGTTATTCTTCATACTGCGTCCATCAAGGACGATTTTCTTACCAAGAATTTCAGCGACATCAATAATTTTTACAAGGCGTTCAAGAAGAGAAGCAAATGTTGCAACGATAATACGCCCTTCTGTGTTCCGAATGATATCCTCAATATTTTTTAATACAGTACGTTCTGGGAATGAATACCCTGGTCGTTCAACATTTGTTGAGTCTGCCATGAGGAGCAGTGTCGGTCCATTCTTTTTAATATTGTCGAACTCGTCTTCTTCCTCCATTGTAGGTACGCCATCCACGTGGTCGAGCTTGAGGTCGCCAGTGTGTATTATATTGCCGTACGGAGTTTCAAGGATGATTCCCATAGCGTCTGGAATAGTGTGAGTTACTGCAAAAAAACGTACCTTGAAATCTCCAATCGTGATACGGTCGTTCTTTTCAATAATGCGCAGATCAAGCGGTGGTAAATGCGAAAACTCCTCCTGACGCTTTCCAATCATAAGAGCGGTGAGGTTGCGGGTATATAGAGGTGGGTTGCCAATCTTGCCCATGAGGTAGGGGATACCCCCTGTGTGGTCGAGGTGTCCGTGCGTTATCATGACAGCTTTTACTTTGTGTTTGCGGTCCTCGAGGTATTTTGTGTTGGCCAAAATGTAATCAACTCCAGGAGTATTTTCCTCACGGAACTGAAGTCCTGCATCGATAATAACAATAGAATCTTTATACTCAACCATAGTCATATTGCGTCCGATCTCCTCCACACCTCCAAGCGCGATAACGCGAATGTCGCCATCTTTGAGTGGTGGAATGATTACGTTGTCAGCATCTTTTGAAGGATAAGGCGCCATCATGCGTCTTGAGTCAGCTTTTTCTCTGCTTGTTGAGTGTTTGATGCGTGTTGAAGTACGCTGGGTTTCTCCTCCAGGGCGATTGCCTCGTGCTCCTCGAAATCCTGCGCCAGAACCCTGAGTTTGTCCTTGTGCACGCGTTACATTACTAGCAGTAGCTGCAGACCCTGGTTGTTGTGGTCGCTGGCCTCCGCGGTAGTTGCCACGATTTGCAGAGCGTGTTACAGCGCTCCTTGGCCCACGCGCATTGCTGTCCTTGCGTGGAAAACGTCGCGCGCTATACCCACCCTTATTGTCTCCACTTGGTGTAGACGCCTCTACTTTCTTAGGTTGTTCATCAGTCATTATGTTTTGTTTTTATTTATTAATTTATTATCTACTGTGAGAACTTATCTCAAAAATTATAACGACAGTTTCGCAATCGTTCTCATTTTTGAAATAATTTCCTTTTTTAATTTTTAAAAATTTTCCATAAATTATCA
Organism: Candidatus Nomurabacteria bacterium GW2011_GWC2_42_20; assembly: GCA_000998425.1. GTDB lineage: Bacteria > Patescibacteriota > Minisyncoccia > Phycocordibacterales > UBA1550 > UBA1550. Next base: position 22,234 of record LCDG01000011.1, on the reverse strand, counting down.
GTGCTGGTATACCATTCATGTATATTTAGAAATCGTTCAGACGGATTCGTGATCAATCCAAGAGAAAAACCGCGTACATTTTGTGGAACAACATACAAAAATTCTGGTGCATACATAAATATTGCAGGTGAATCTTTTATTATTTCATTACGGAAAGAATTATATGCAGATACCCTTTTTTCACTATCTGTTTCTGCGCGTACGTCGTCCAAAATTTTGTCTACTTTTGTATTCGTGTACGAGGTTATGTTAAGCCCTGGATCAAGGCGCTGACTTGAATGCCAAAAAGGATATGGGTCGCCACCCTGCCCAAGTACCTGACCAAAGAACAGAGCCTCAAATTTGCGTGGCCGAACAATGGTTTCTTTTAAGTCACCTGTAGCAAATACTCGCACATTGACCTGCACCCCTAGCTCTTCCCATGAATTTTTGAGTTCTTGCGCAACGGTTTTTAGCTCACTAGCCTCTGAAGTTGCAAGGTCAAGATGAATTGTTTGAACCTCCTTTTTTACTGTTTTAGTCCAAATATTTTTTTCACTGTTATATTTCCACCCAGCTTTTTCTAGTAGGGCATGGGCCTCAGATAATCGCTCGCTACGCTCTTTTTCTGGTTCCGCTGCTTTATACCCAATTGTTCCTGGTGGAAGAGGGGAATCAAGCGCTACACCATATCCTAAAAGAGCTTTGTCTATTACTGATTTTTTATCAACCGCAAGTGCGAGTGCTTTGCGAACAGATGAATCTGTAAAAATTGGCTGCTCATTTTGGTTAAAAAATACAGCAAGTACCCGCGGAAGTGGAGAGTGCTCGATGCGGAAACCTTCCAATTCAAGCTTTCTTGCGACCTCTGGAGAAATAGAATTTACCGCGTCCACTGATTGTGTTTTGACAGCTTGAACCAAGGCCTCTTCGCTCCTAAAGAATACAAATTTTATAGTATCAATGTGCGGTTTTCCGAGAGCAAAGGAGCTAAACGACTTTAGTGTATACGATACAGGGATCTCATCTCCATCTTTTGTGGTCGTTTCAATGCTACTAAATTTGTATGGCCCTGAACCTATTGGCTCTCTATTGTATTTGTTTGTGTCAAATCTATTGTAATCTATTGTCTTCCAGATATGTTCAGGTAAAATCCCCATCGTTGTATTCTCAAGAAATGGAGCATAAGGCTTTTTTAATGTAAAACGAACTGTTAGTTCATCGACCTGTTCTACTGCAACACCGTCCCAGCTTGCGCGTTTCGGGCTTTTTATACGTCCATCTTGCGCTGTTTTTATAGTAAACACAATATCCTCAGCGGTTATTTTTTTACCGTCATGCCATTCAAGGTTCGGCTTCAGTGTAAATGTATAAACTAGACCATCCGGAGATGTTGAGTAACTTTCAGCAAGGTCTGGTATAAACCCATTTTCCCCGTCAGAACGTAGAAGTCCTGAATAAACAAGCGCAGATATATCGCGGTCTGATTCGGTGCCTATATCACTTGTTGCGAGAAGGGGATTAATGTGAGCTGGTGTGCTAAGGACTCCTTCTATAAGAGTACCTCCGTTCGCTGGCACTTGTACTGTGTATGCGTGATTAACACCAATCAATAAAACAATCGTTGTTCCAACTAAAACTCCCATTGCAGTGAAGAATATTTGATTTTCACGATGTGAAAATGCTTTCAATACAAGAGCAAAACGCCCTTCAATTGGAAAGGTGAAACGAGAATTCATTTTCTGAAAGAGATGTGAAAGAAATTGCTTCACGACAGGTGTAAGTGTGTCGAATGTCCGGTGTGCGTGCTACGCGTTTATGATAAGCATAGCGAATGCCGAAAGGGCAAACAATATCGCAACGATAATTGAGATGTAGAAAAGCACCTTCTCCATTCCACGGCGGGTATAACGAATAGAATCGTCACCACCACCAAATGCGCCACCAACACCTGCTCCAGTTTGCTGGAGTAGGATCGCTGTAGCGAGAATGATAGAGAGGATGATCTGCACCCAAGGCAGAATCGTAACCAGAAATTCCATAGTGTTCAATATAGCAGAAAACAAAAAATGATGCAATCAGAAAAGAGACGAAATTAAATATAGGGTAAGCGCTTCGCGCTTACCCTATGTGTTGATATGGCCCCTTTGCATTGAAACTATAAACAGGGGATTGTGTGTACTCGTTCACATCCGCGTTATAGATCAGACGAGTAGTGCTGGTGAGTGTCCGCGCATAGCGATCTCCTTGTGGTTGATTGACGGAGCCCAAAGTTAGGCGCCGTAGATAAGTCACCCCCTTTCGTCGTGATTAACACGGGAACAACTAATTCAATTGTACGAAACATGTATTTTTTTGTCAAAATTTGCACCTGAGTTTTATGTGATATAATGTGCGGTAGTCAGATTATTAGTATCACACGCCCAAACATTTAATAATACTGAATAGTATAGTATTGGGAGATGATAAGAGGTAATTAAAGATATTATTCAATAAACACTGCACCTTGCTTGCAAAAGTTAGGTGGGTAAATAATTTTTATATGACACCAACATACATTATTTTAGCGGTTCTAGGAGCGGTGGTTTTGTGGGCAATTTTTGCCTATAACAGTTTTGTTACTCTAGTAAATCGCACAAAGGAAGCGTGGGCGGATATTGATGTTCAGCTTAAACGTCGCTACGACCTTATCCCAAACCTAGTAGAAGCGGTAAGGGGATATGCAAAACACGAGAGTAGTGTATTTGAAAAAGTCACACAGGCGCGCTCTCAGGCAATGCAAGCAGGTACTGTGCACGACAAGGAGGTTGCCGACAATATGCTTACGGGCGCTTTGAAGAGCCTTTTCGCTGTTTCAGAGGCATACCCAGATCTAAAAGCAAATCAAAACTTTCTATCGCTACAAGCAGAGCTTTCGGATACAGAAAACAAGATTCAGGCCGCACGTCGTTTCTACAACGGTAATGTGCGTGACTTAAATACAAAGATCGAAATATTCCCAAACAACATTATTGCTGGAATGTTCAAGTTTGCAAAGCAAGAATTTTTTGAGCTCGACGAAAACGATTCTGCTGCAAAAGAGCCTGTATCTGTTAAGTTCTAGTTTGTGTTAATTTGGCGTTTCTGATGGCAACTCTTTACACACATCAATCTCAAAACGTAAGAAAAACATGGTTTTTAATGACCACATTTTTTGTCGTAGTCATTGGTATTGCGTGGGTATTTAGCTATCTTATGCAAAATCCCTCGATACTTTATTTTGGTGTTATTTTTAGTGTCGGTATGAACATTTGGAGTTATTGGTATTCTGACAAGCTTGTCATAAAAATGTCAGGCGCAAAACCAGCAACTCGCGAGCAGTATTTCGACCTATGGAATGCTGTCGAGAATCTCTCTATCACAGCGGGGCTTCCGATGCCGAAACTCTACGTTATAGACGATTCGTCGCCAAATGCCTTCGCAACAGGTCGCGACAAAGATCATTCTGCTGTTGCGGTAACGACAGGTCTACTTGCAATATTGGACAAGACTGAGCTCGAAGGTGTTATCGCGCACGAGCTTTCGCATATCGGAAACAGAGATATTCTTTTAGGGACTGTAGTCGTTGTGCTTGTTGGTTTTATTGCGATAATGTCCGAGATGTTTCTGCGTACGGCAGGGTGGGGCGGCGCCTCTCGCGACCGCGACAACCGTCTCATGCTTATTCTTATGATTGTTGGCGTTATTCTTGCGATACTAGCTCCAATAGCAGCGAAGCTTATACATTTCGCTATTTCGCGTAAGCGTGAATTTCTTGCCGACGCCTCTGGCGCGCTTTTGACACGCTATCCTGAGGGACTAGCATCTGCGCTTGAAAAAATCTCTTCCTATCCGCATGGGCTTGCGCGCGCAAGCACAGCAACCGCGCATTTGTATATTTCAAATCCGCTAAAGGACGGTAAGGCAAAATCGTTTATGAGTAATCTTCTATCAACCCATCCAAGACCAGAGGAGCGCATTGCAGCACTTCGGGAAATGGGTAATTAGTACTTTTGTTTCTCTCGCTCATTTGTGTATAATATTAACCATGACAGACATTAAAAAAATCATCCTCGTAGTTGAAGATGAGGACCCTCTTAGAATGGTTCTTAAAGACGTGCTTACTGTTGAGGGGTACGGAATCCTCGAGGCAAAAAACGGCATCGAGGGGCTTGATATGGCACTGCGTGAGCACCCCGATTTGATTTTGCTTGATATCCTTATGCCGAAAATGGATGGACTAGAGATGCTCAAGAAGCTTCGTGAGGACGAGTGGGGGAGAAAAGCTCCAGTGATCGTCCTAACAAATCTGAGTGATAACGAGGACATTGCAAGAGCAGTAGAAGAAGACGTATTTGAGTATTTTGTTAAAACAGATATCAAGATCAATGAAGTTATTGCGCGAATCAGAGAAAAAATAGGGAAGTAGGAAGAGCAAAAAAGCCCCTAAGGTTTCTGCCGTAAGGTTTTTTTTGTTGATGCGGAGGCGGAGAGATTCGAACTCTCGAGACCCTTTCGAGCCTGCCACCTTTCCAAGGTGGTGGAATAAACCGCTATCCGACGCCTCCTGGTTTCTTAGGTTGTACTCAATCTCTTGAAACCGCAGTGCCCTAAGTTTACTGTGGTCTCCAGATTTTTTTCAAGAGTAAAGTGATTGTTTTTAAATCTCAGTGCTCTAAGTTTATTATGACATCTGCATGGAATACTTTAGCAAAAAAGTGCCCAAACACCAAAAGAACTCAGCCACTCTACAGAAGAGTGGCCGAGTTCTTTTGGTATTTGGATTATTGCATCTCTGAGATCTCCTTTCTTAGGGTCTCAATTTGCTTTTCTCTCTGCATCGCCTTGTTTGAGTACAGCTCATCGCTGAAGTCATGAGATTCATCCGCCTCATTAATTTTTTCTTGTGCAGCTTGTGCGGCTCTTTCTGCTAGGTTTCGTTCCCGTATCTTTTTTATTGCAGCTTCGTCTTCTGCAATTTGCTCTGGGGTCATTGATGTGAATTGTTCCATTTTCATAGTATTTTATTATATATTAAAAACTATTAATAATCTTGTTTTTTAATTATATCAAAATATAATGGTTCTGTCAACTATTTTTGCATGCATCTGGCGACCATAATCCTTTTTGACCCTCACGAGCATTGCGCTCAGCATCCTTAAATTCAGCTTGGTATTTGTATGGTGTACGGTATGTGTATTCGTGCCCGTATCCGAGAGATATAATTTTCTCATTTACCAATGTTCCATCTTCTAAAAACACATAACGGAGAAGTCTGCCGTATTTGTCGCGATCGTATTGCAAGGAATCCGCCTCAAGTCGAATCGACGCGTTTAGTAAGAGCGACTTGTTGAACGCACTCGCTTCTTTGCCAAAGCACTGCACGAGTTTGCGCGGGTCAACAGTTTCTGGGGTATCGACACCAATGAGTCGCACTTTTTCTGAAACGCCATTTATATCAACAACAATAGTATCGCCATCGACAACACGCGTCACTCTGTTATATCCAGGCTTCAACAGAGTGATTTCTGCGGTTGTCACAGCAGGAGATTTTGGCTGGGCGATACTAAAACCAATTTCATCCTGGCTTTTTAACCAACTCTGCACAGCAAGAGCCAAAAAGACCAGAATAGTGACGATGATTAACCTTTTTCTCATATCATTTAGTATACAGTAATGGTTCTCTTGCAAAAAACCTGCTCATCTGGTAAAATGCCCTTATTATGAAGAAAGAAATCCACCCAGCATACAACCAGGAGGCAGCAGTCTCTTGCTCATGCGGAGAAAAATTTACTGTTGGTTCTACTATGCCAAAGATCGATGTTGAGATCTGCAGTTCATGCCACCCATTTTTTACTGGCGAGGAAAAGGTACTTGACCAGGGTGGACGCGTTGAGCGTTTCAAGAAGCGCGCAGCTGCAACCACTACTGCAAACAAGAAGTAGCGAAGTTAAACACACGCAGAATCTGTTTCTGCGTGTGTTTTTCTTTTGCATCTTAAAGTCATGCTAAACTAGTAATCATGGACCTCGAAACCTTCAAATCAAATCATAAGACAAAATATCTCGCCGATGAATACGAGCGTCTTTTGGCTGCAGAGGCGGAAGTGGACGCAATGATAGAAGCAGACCCAGAATTTGCCGAGCTTGGAGCTGGTGAGCTCGTGACACTTCGCACACAAATCGAAGCACTCGAAAAGCAAATGACAGAAATTATAGAGGGTGACAAGGAAGAAGAGATCAAACCCAAAGAAATTATTCTTGAGGTGAGGGCCGGAGCTGGTGGCGAAGAAGCTGCGATTTTTGCGCAAGACCTCGCTATGATGTATGAACGCTTTGCAGAAAAGAAAGGTTGGGAATGGAAGATGCTTGATGAATCTCAGAGTGAAATGGGTGGATATAAGGAAGCATCGTTTGAAATCAAAAGCAAAGATGCGTACGATATGCTCCGCTGGGAGACTGGAGTGCACCGTGTGCAGCGTATTCCTGCTACAGAAAAGATGGGACGTGTGCATACTTCCACGGCATCTGTTGTGGTGCTCCCAATTTATCCAGTAACTACTTTTACTATTAACCCAGCTGATTTAGAAATGGAGTTTTCGCGTTCAGGAGGCGCAGGCGGACAAAATGTGAACAAAGTTGAAACTGCCGTCCGTATCATTCACAAGCCGACTGGGCTTGCAGTGCGTTGCACGAGTGAGCGAAGTCAAGTAAAGAACCGTGAGAAAGCGATGTCCATGCTCATGGCGCGCCTTGAAGATATTGACCGCGCAAAAAAAGAGAGCGATGTTTCCGCAGACCGCAAAGGGCAGATTGGCACTGGCGACCGCTCGGAAAAAATCCGTACATACAATATTCTTCAGGATCGCATCACCGACCACCGCATCAAGCAGTCATGGAGTAACCTCGAAAAGATTTTTCTAGGCAATATTGAGCCAATCCTAGAAGCTTGCGCTAAAGGGACGGTGGGGGATGCTGACGTAGAAGCATAGTCGCTTTACCCCTTGTTCTACACTGCGTAAAATATAATCGCGATTACACCCTATATTTTACGGGATGATGTGGAATAAGCACTCTGCAATCCCTTGCATTTTGGGCTTCTCTCTGGTAGTATAACGGCTTGTAAACAGGCGACAAGAAGATAAGGCCATGAGTGTCTTTTTGTGCTTTTTAAACAATTATAACCTGGCTAATCAAATAATTTATGACAAAAACAGTAGAGAACAAGGGACTTATAACAGAAATGTTCACAGCAGGTGCGCATTTTGGTTATTCACGTTCACGCCGTCACCCATCAGCAAAACCATTTATTTTCGGCACTAAAAACGGTATTGAGATAATGGATCTCGAGAAGACGAGCGTTGAACTTGAGAAGGCAAAGGAGTTCGTAAAAACACTCGCAAAGGGTGGAAAGCAGATTCTTTTTGTTGGAACAAAGAGCGAGTCAAAGAAATTGATTGAGGACGGCGCGACAGCTATCGACATGCCTTTTGTTGCAGAGCGCTGGGTTGGTGGCGTGCTTACAAACTTCCCTGAGATCAAGAAGCGCGTGGCACTCCTTGAGGATCTTCGCAGTAAAAAAGAAAAAGGTGAGCTTGCTATATACACAAAAAAGGAGCGCTCTCTCATCGACAAGGATATTGAGCGACTTGAAAGAAACTTTTCTGGCATTGTTTCAATGAAGGATATTCCTGCTGCTATGTTTGTTGTAGACCCACGCAAGGAATCGATTGCTATCAAGGAGGCACAGTATCTTGGCGTTCCTATTATTGCTCTCGCTAGTTCAGACTGCAACCTAAAAGAAGTAGACTTTGCAATTCCTGGAAACGATTCATCTGTTTCAAGCGTAAGTTTCTTCGTCTCACAAATCGTACAGGCGTTCAAGGCTGGTCGTACTGTGTAATGATTGATATTCTGTTTTTTTAATTCAATATTCTATTTTCTATCTAAAATGATAACCACAGAACAAATTAAAGAATTGCGCGAATTGACTGGTATTTCAGTTATGCAGTGCAAGAAGGCGCTCGAGGAAGCCTCTGGCGACAAAGAAAAGGCGCTCCTCATTCTTCGTAAAAAAAGTGGAGATATCGCAACAAAGAAGGGGGACCGTGAGCTCGGTGCTGGTATTATCGAGTCGTACATTCACAGCAATAAATCAGTAGGCGCACTTGTGGAGCTTTCTTGTGAGACAGACTTTGTCGCGCGCAATGAGGAGTTTGTAGTAATGGCGCGTGACATAGCGATGCATATTACGGCAACAAATCCTCAGTATCTCGATGAGACAGAGATTACAGAGGACGTTCGCGCAAAGGTAATCGATATGTTTAAAAAGGAGGTTGAGGAGTCTGACAAACCAGCTGAGATAAAGGAAAAAATGATGGAAGGTAAGCTCGCTGGGTATTTTGGCGAGCGTACACTTCTCGCTCAGGCTTTTGTAAAAAATCCTGATATTACAATAAAACAGCTTATTGATGGAGGTGTGCAGAAGTTTGGTGAAAAGATTGCGATAGCTCGCTTCTCGCGCTTTGCTGTCGCAAAGTAGTAGATTGTGTTGAATATTGAAGATGGAATGAAGTTGAATTCAATTCTAAATTCCATACTCTAATTACTACCCCTATGACAGTTATCATCGCACTATTTTATTTATCACTTGCCACCATTGTAGGAATGGTCTTGTGGAAACTTGTGTCTCTTCGAAACCTGAAACTTTCCCTTGTAGAAGGTGTTGAAAAAGAGCTTCATGGAAAGTTTTACGAGAAGATTCATTCTATGTGGCATGTCTTTCGAGTAAAAGTACTAGTACGTGTGCGCATGCTTATGCTATCTATTTTTTACATAGCCGCTCACGAGGTCTTGCATTTTACGGAGCTTATTGGTAAAAAGCTCAAGGAACGTCACGGTAAATGGTTCGATATGGTGAAAGGCAAGGGCGTTATTAAGAAAAAGGGTTCAGTTTCCTTTTTTCTTAAAGATGTGGCAGAATACAAGAAGTCGATTCAGGTGAAGTAAATATTTACATAGGTAAAGTACAAAAGAAAAAATATTGCCAGAATAGCTCAGTTGGTAGAGCAACGGTTTTGTAAACCGTAGGTCGTCGGTTCGATCCCGACTTCTGGCTCCAAAATAAAATAAAATAAAAACCGTCTTCCGCGGTTTTTATTTTACCTAGTTTTCGTGTAAAATAGGAGAATTATGGAAGAAACTAAAGGACACATACACCCACTAACACGCACAATGGACGAAATTGTGCGTATATTTACAGAGCTTGGTTTTGAGGTAGCACTTGGGCCAGAGATAGAAACTGAGCATTACAACTTTGATGCACTCAATGTTCCAAAGAATCACCCAGCTCGCGATATGCAAGATACTTTTTGGATCAAAGGTGTAAAAGAGACTGTTCTTCGTACACACACATCACCTGTGCAGGTTCGTTTTATGGAAAAGCATGAGCCTCCACTCCGTATTATTGTTCCTGGAAAAGTTTATCGCTACGAGGCAACTGATGCGACACACGAAACACAATTTCATCAAGTAGAAGGGCTTGTTGTTGGCAAAGACGTCACAATGGCTGGACTTAAAGGGACGCTTGAATCATTTTTTAAAAAACTTTTTGGAGACGATATTAAAATGAGAATGCGCCCAAGCTTTTTTCCTTTTGTTGAGCCAGGAGTTGAAATTGACGTTTCATGTTTTCTTTGCAGTGGCACTGGATGCAACGTGTGCAAACGCTCTGGGTGGATAGAGGTTATGGGTGGTGGGATGGTGCATCCAAATGTTTTACATGCAAGCGGAATAGATCCACGTAAGTACGGGGGATTTGCATTTGGCATGGGGGTTGATCGACTTGTGATGGCTAAATATGGTATTGAGGACGTGAGGCTTTTTTATTCAGCAGATTTGCGTCTAGTAAATCAATTCTAATATGAATATTCCTGTATCGTATAAAACACTAGCGCGCTATCTAGATGGTATTTCAAATCCGGAGAAGCTTTCTGATATTTTACTCACGCATATTTGCGAAGTTGAAGGCACTGAAAAGAAAGGAGATGACACAATTTTTGAATTAAAAATTACACCTGACCGAGGGCACCTGCTTTCGTACATAGGACTCGCGCGCGAAGTTGCTGTGTTTAGCGATGCTAAGCTCAAATCCTTTTCACCAAAAGCTAAGACATCTAAAATCAGTACAGCACTCGAAATTGATGTTCAAGAGCCAGTGGCATGCCCTCGATATGTTGGGCGTGTAGTTGAGGGAGTTGATGGACGAGAGTCACCAGCGTGGCTTAGGGAGGTTTTGGAGGCATCTGGGCAGCGAAGTATTAACGCGATTGTAGATGTGACAAACTTTGTGATGCTTGAGCTCGGGCAACCGATGCATGCGTTTGATGCAGACAAACTTTCTCGCGGGGCAAACGGCGAAGTTAATCTTATTGTTAGAAATGCAAAGGCTGGAGAAAAAATAGAAACTCTTGATGGTAAAGATATTGTGTTGGCATCTGAGACATTAGTCATCGCCGATAATGCGCGCTCGCTCGCTATCGCAGGGGTAAAGGGTGGCGCAGAGGCTGGCGTTGGCGAGAATGTAAAAACAATCGTGCTTGAGTCTGCGACTTTTGATTCAGCACTCGTTCGCAAGGCGTCTGCTTCTGTAAATATTCGCACAGATTCTTCTCGTCGTTTTGAACACAATCGCGCGCCAGAGATTGCTCCGCTTGCGATGGAGAGAGCGACAGAGTTACTGCTCGAGATTTTCCCAGAAGCAAAGGCTGGAGAAATTGTAGGTGTATACCAAAAGCCTGCAAATCAATATAGGGTGAGTATGTCAGCAAATGATATTGCGCGTATTTTGGGGATTCCGTATTCAGTAAAGGACTTGACGCGAGATTTAGAGCGACTAGGTTTTGCGTATAATCGCATCGAAGACCCAAAAAAAATAATTGAGAAACGAGCAAAGGAGCTTGTTGGCACCACTTATTTTTATGGAGCAAGTGTTCGTTTTGATGCGCCACACAAGTTTGATTGTTCTGGGTTCGTTGCTTATCTATACCTTGAAGCAGGAATAAAAATCCCGCGTATATCTGTGGATCAGTATGTGTTTGGCGAGGAAGTTGATCTTGATTCACTTGAGGTTGGTGACCTAATCTTTTCTGTAAACGAGGGAAGTCAGGTTTATTATGAAAGTATTGAGTGGATGAAAGGAACAAGGGGCCCCGAACAAGGGATAGATCATGTGGGGGTTTATGTTGGCGATGGAATGATTGCGCACGCATCTCGCTACAACAAAAGCGTTGGGGTGGATGGAGGAGTGCTTATAGAAAAGCTTGACGACAGCACGAGATTCAAAAATATTACTGGAGCGAGACGAATATCTGCAATCAAAGAGGAGCGATTTTCAGTGGTGGCACCTTCAGAGCGTTTTGATATTCGCATTCCTGCTGACATCGCAGAGGAGATCGTACGCTTGTTTGGTTATGAAAAAATTCCAGTTTCAAAACTTGCTTATGACGGCTTTACACTGGCGCATAACGACATTTATGATGCCACGATTCGTGTGCGCAACACGCTTGCACAACTTGGGTTCTCAGAAATTCTCACTTATGCATTTCGCAAGGAAGGAAGAGTCGAACTTGCAAATCCGATGGCAGACGGGGTCAACTATCTACGTGACAATCTAACGGACGGGATGAAGGAGGCACTTGTTTTTAATGCGCGCAACGCTCCGCTTCTCGGTGTGGACGAGATTTTGATGTTTGAAATAGGTACTGTATTTTTTGCGCCCGGAAAAGAGTCTATACACATTTCAGTCGGCGCAACAGTGACAAAAAATATGAAGCAAACTAAAAAAGATGAGATAGAATATAAAATTTTACAACGAGCGCACAAGGCTATTGAAGTTGCTCTTGGTGTCGAGGTTTCGTGGGGAAAGGACGGGAATGTACTGGAGTGCCCAATCCCTTTATATAAAAGCATTGAAGTAAAATATGAGCCACTCATGCCATTATCCACGGTCGTCCCGTACCGAAGAATATCTTCATACCCGTTTGTGCTTCGCGACATTGCAGTATGGTCGCAGAATGTGAATCAAGAAGAAATTATTAAAATCATTAGAGATGAAGGGACAGAGCTCCTTGTGCGTGTTAGGCTCTTTGATGTGTTTGAAAAAGACGGGAGAACCTCGTACGCATTCAATCTTGTGTTTCAGTCATACGAGCGCACACTTTCAGACGTTGAAGTGAATGAAGTGATGGCGCGTATAACAGAAAAACTTTTAGCTAAAGGTCTGGAAGTACGCTAACAATGAAACTTACTGTCCCATACTACTCTCAATATCTAGATGTTGAAGATAAAGAATGGCAGCAACGCGCATGTGGAGTCGCGTGTTTGAAAATGTTACTTGAATCAAATAGGATAAAATCGCCGTCAATCGATGAAATGATAAAAGACGGGGTTATTCTAGGGGCGTATTCTGAGAATGGGTGGCTCCACGATGGTCTCATTGCTCTTGGTGAAAAATATGGAGCGAAGCTATATAGAAAAGAGTTTCGCAAAAAAGATTCTAGCCAGGATACTCTTGAGAAATTAAATATTGAAGGAGTAGATATGATTGTTAGAGAATTGAATGAGGGTCGTCCTGTGATAATATCTGCAATTAAGAATTTTTATGTTCGTGATAAGTTTCATATGGTGCTTGTTGTTGGCGCAGAAATGGAAGACGTGGTTGTTAGTGGGTTTTATTATCATGACCCAGATAGTCACACAGAATCAAAAGGGGCATACCAGTTTGTTGACATTAATACGTTCTCTTCTTCGTGGCGTCGCATGGCAATCTTCTGTAAAAACTAAAAGACTCCTGGTTCCATGACCAAGAGTCTTGCGATAAATTAAAAAAAAGTTAATGGGTTGTTATTGTAAAATGTTGCCCCCATTCCTCTAACGGCCCAGCTTCAAGCGCGTAACGAAGCAAAAAACCATATCCGTGCGGCGCGTGCAGTGTTATATGAACACCATTTTCTTGCGATTTGAGCTCCACATGCAACGTATCGCATAACGACGATCTCACGAACGGTTCTACAAAGTATTTGAATTCTTTTCTTTGTAAAATGCCATGCGCGGTAATTGAATCTTTAATCAACAACATTTTTACTATCTCCCAAAAACAGGTTAAAGAACAGGTGAAGCAGAGTATCTTATACACAATTAGCATCTACATGTCAACCGCTTTTGAGTTAGCAAAAATGGCTAGATTTTGTTATACTGTTTGTACAAATTTTTAATATATGGCAAAAAAAGATGAAAAAATAGAGGGATATGGTGCTGAGGATATTGTAGTCCTAGAAGGGCTTGAACCAGTGCGTAAGCGCCCGGGTATGTATATTGGCTCCACTGGGCCAGAGGGCCTCCATCACCTTATTTGGGAGATTTTTGACAACTCGCGTGACGAGGCGATGGGTGGTTTTGCTGACCATATCGAGGTAGCGCTCTTGCCGGGCAACCGTGTCCGAGTGGTTGATAATGGTCGCGGTATTCCTACAGATATTCACGCAAAAACCAAGGTTTCAGCTCTTGAAACCATAATGACAACGCTTCACGCTGGCGGAAAGTTTGAAGGTACAAGCTATAAAGTTTCTGGAGGGCTCCATGGTGTAGGCGCATCGGTGGTAAACGCGCTCTCAGTATTTACAAAAGTAGAGGTGCACCGCGACGGAGCTATCCACATGCAGGAGTATGAGCGTGGCAAGAGAAAGGCTGCGGTGAAGAAGGTTGGGACTACAAAGTTTCGTGGCACCATTGTGACATTTGAGCCAGATGAAATGATATTCAAAGAGATGGGCTGGAACTGGAATCAGATCATAAACCATCTTCGTCAACAGGCGTACCTCGTGAAAGGCCTTCAGATTGTTATTATTGACGCACGCAAGTCAGAGGAGAAGCTAAAGCTCGACAATGAAGTCTTCCTTGCAGATTTTCAGCTTGAAGTGCCATCGATGTCGTTTTATTTTGATGGTGGACTTGTATCGCTTGTGCGTTTTTATAACCAGCATCAGAAGCCAGTACATAAAAACATTTGTTATGTTGAGAAGACTGTTGATGACGTGATGGTGGAGGTAGCTTTTCAGTATATTGATGACATTTCTTCGCGAGAGTTAGCATTCGCTAATAATATTTACAACATGGAGGGTGGCACACACGTCACTGGCTTCCGTACCGCGCTCACTCGTCGAATAAACGATTACGCAAGGAAGAATAATTTTCTGAAAGAAGCAGATGAAAACTTTACGGCGGACGACGTGCGCGAAGGTCTTACAAGCGCTATTTCTGTGAAGATGCGCGAGATTCAGTTTGAAGGACAGACAAAGGGTAAGCTTGGAAGCGTTGAAGCGCGCGGAGCTGTAGAAAAAGTTTTTGGAGAAGCATTGGGTATTTTTATGGAGGAGAACCCAGACGATGCTCGCGCAATTGTGAACAAGGTAATCCTTGCCCTACGCGCTAGAAAGGCCGCAAAGGCCGCAAAGGACAGCGTTCTACGCAAGGGTGCTCTAGAAGGGCTCACACTTCCTGGCAAGCTCGCTGACTGTCAGTCCAACAAGGCCGAGGATTCGGAGCTGTTTATTGTAGAGGGAGATTCTGCGGGCGGCTCATCAAAGCAGGGTAGGGACAGAAAGACGCAGGCGATACTCCCGCTCAAGGGTAAGATTTTGAACGTGGAACGCGCGCGCCTCGACCGCATGCTCGAATCAAACGAAATAAAATCACTCGTTATTGCACTTGGTGTTGGTATTGGTGACGTTTTTGATTTATCAAAGCTACGCTACCACAAGATTATTATTGCAACGGATGCGGACGTTGACGGCGCGCATATTCGAGCGCTCCTCCTTACTCTTTTTTATCGTTATTTTAAAAATGTAATAGAGGAAGGTTACATTTATATCGCACAGCCTCCACTTTATAAAATAAAGCGTGGAAAGGAGATTGTCTATGCGTATAGCGAAGAAGAGAAAATTGCATTTCTTGGCAAAGATGTGAGTTTGCTTGAAGTTGTAGAAGAGGGAGAAACGCAGACCGATGTGGAGCAGACGCAGAATAATGTGGAAGAGGGAGATGGGAAAGAAAAGAAGCGCGCACCGAAGATCTCACTCCAGCGCTACAAGGGTCTCGGTGAAATGAATCCCGAGGAACTGTGGGAGACAACGATGGACCCAAAGACACGCATATTGAAACAGGTTACTATTGACGATGCTGTTGATGCCGATAAAGCATTTGATGTCCTCATGGGTGAAGATGTTTCAGCTCGTAAATCATTTATTCAGTCCAACGCAAAATTGGCAAATATTGACGCGTAAAGACCACTCACTAAATCCTTTTTCTATGCCCCTAAGATGACTTTGCTAAGTCAGGTAAGGATTTTTTTGAAGCTTAAAGTCGCGCTTAAAAGGACACTGCGCGACGCGAATTAGCAAATTCGTGGTTTGGCCATAAACTTCTGCAAAATCAGAAGTGCTCGTGTCTCATTTAGCAAAATGACGCTTGGCGCACACACTCGCAACCCACTAAAAACAAATTTAGCTCGCTCTGAGGTTAGAATGCAAATACGGCGGCACTAGATATTAAATGTTGTTGTCATTTTTGACTTGTAGGAATATACTAGACACATGATTAAAAAATATATTCTCGCGACAGTTGCAATTTTACTAGCGGTTTGGGTTGGTTTTTTCCTTGGTAATAAATCAGCGAATGCTCCTGAGGGTCCAGTAAATGGAGAAGTTGATCATGTAGCAACTACAACGCCTGTGGTACAGCAGCAAGCTCCAACACAAAAGACGACCCCAACTACGATAACCCCAAAAACCACAATAAGCGCGCCAGCTATTGCAAAAGATGGTTCATACCTCGTTTACTATACAAACAAAGGGTTTTCTCCTTCTTCATTGACAATTAAGACTGGGAAATCGGTTCGCTTTGTGAACAATTCGAGCAAGGCTATGAGCCTTACGACTACATCTGTTGATAATCAGTCGCAGTCCGAGTTTAACCAAGGGAAGACTGTTGGCCAGGGGGGCATGTACGATTTTACTTTTATGAGTGCTGGAACATGGGGATACATGAATCGAAATAATCAAACTGACCGAGGAACTATTATTGTTCAATAGGGGTTGTATGCTACAATAGCCTTATTAATAGTTAATAAAAATTAGTCGCGTCTAAATAGACACAGCGTGACATGATTTTACAAAATCAAATATGAAAATAGCAGGAATAGCATTGGTATGGTTTGGTGTTGTGGCGCTTTTGAAAAATATCGGTGTTATTAGAATAGTAGACTGGAGCATTATTTGGCCAGTTCTCTTGATAATCCTAGGACTTTCCTTGAAGCATTTCAGGCACTCAATGGTCTGCGCCATTGGTGGAAAGTGTGACACATGTGGTACTGGCGACAGTCATAAGTGCGAGGGAGAGAATTGTGGTACTTGCAACAAGTAAAATAAATAAGAAAATAATAAAAAGGACCGACCTTAGGAATTCAAAAAAGGTCGGTCCTTTTTATTATTTTTTCGTTAATTTTACCAAATCTCCTTTGTGGTAATCTCCTTTGTTATTGTTGAAATAAAAACATCAAGCGCCACAGCATCCAAGTGGGCGCCATCGCGACGCTCCGCGGTCACTGTCCCTACCTCAACTTCTTTTTCGCCAAGAACGAGAATATATGGAACCTTTTCTGTTTTAGCAATACGAATACGCTTACCAAGAGATTCATTTGAATCATCAAGCTCGACACGTATATCTGCGTTTGCAAGTTCGGCACGGACCTTCTCCGCATACTCCACATACTTCTCACTAATAGGAAGAATTTTCACCTGCACAGGCGAAAGCCAAAGAGGGAAGTTGCCAGCAAAGTGCTCAATCATCACACCCATAAAGCGCTCAGTTGAGCCAAGTACGGCACGATGAATAACTACAGGGCGAATTTTTTCATTTGCTTCATCAATGTAGTTTAAGTCAAAACGCTCTGGAAGATTAAAATCAAGCTGTATTGTCGAAAGCTGCCACTGGCGCCCGATTGCGTCCTTGAACATGAAGTCAAGCTTTGGTCCATAAAATGCGGCCTCGTCCTCTGCCTCTTCATACTTCCAGCCAGTTTTTTTCACAATCCCACGCAGTGCGTTTTCGGCAGTATCCCATACATCGTCACTGCCAATGTATTTATCTTTGTTTTTTGAATCGCGGAGCGAGATGCGCACATAAAAGTCTGAAAGTCCAAATCCAGCGTAGACTTCTTTGATCATGTCGAGCATAAGATCGATTTCTTCCTCTATTTGGTCAGGACGTGTAAATACATGGCAGTCATCCTGTGTAAGAGAACGCACACGAGTAAGTCCTGATAGTTCGCCTGATTTTTCATAGCGATAGTTAGTAGTTGTGCATGTGTATCGAACAGGAAGCTCCTTGTATGAATGTTGAAGAGTTTTGTATAACATCATGAAGTGCGGACAGTTCATTGGCTTTACATAATAGTCGTGTTCGTCGATCTTCATCGGCGTGTACATGGCATCGTATTTGTCGAGATGTCCTGAGATTTCGTAAAGCGTGCCTTTGGTGATGTGTGGAATCCAAATGTCTTGATATCCACGTTTCTTTTGTTGCTCGCTTATAAAATGCTCAATAGTTTTGCGGAGGAGTGCTCCTTTAGGGTAAAAGAGGGGAAGCCCAGCGCCTATTTCGTCGACGATAGTAAAGAGTTCAAGTTCCTTACCGAGTTTGCGATGATCGCGCTTCCTCGCTTCTTCTAGTTGTTTTTTATATGAATCAAGCGCCTCTCCACTTTCGAATGCGAGTCCGTAGATACGTGTGAGCATCTGATTCTTCTCGCTCCCGCGCCAGTACGCACCTGCTGTGTGAGTTATTGTGAATGCGTCCGCAGGAATTTCCTTAGTATTTTCGACATGCCCACCTTTACAAAGGTCTTCAAACTCTCCGGTTTTGTAAATTGTTAAATTCTTACCCTCACCCTCAAGCTCATTGATTAGGTCAAGTTTATATGGCTGGCCCGCAAAGATTTTTTTTGCATCATCGACAGAAACTTCGCGTCCTTCAAAAAGGAGTCCCTTGTTTACCATCTTACGCATTGCTTTTTCAAAACCTTTCAAGTCCTCAGGCGTTGGGGTGTAGCCGTTTGAGAATTCAAAATCATAATAGAAACCATTGTCAATAACAGGCCCGATGCCGAGCTTTGCACTAGGGTCCTTTTCAAGCACGGCAATAGCGAGCAAATGAGCGAGCGAGTGGCGGATATTGTGAAGGCTGTCTGTTTGTTCCATAACTTGGCAATTATAACAGTTTTTTATGAGTTTTTAAAGCTCCTTCACTCTCTCCACAATCATCGTCTTCTCGCCGTTACGCTCAGAAATTTTTCCTTTTACTTTGATGCATTTGTCTGGCGTCTCAAAAAATTCTTTGTGCGTGAAGAGCGCCTCAGGGAAAAGCACGAGCTCAAGTGTGCCTGTCATATCGGTTAATTTTACAAAGGCCATCTTATCGCCTTTTTTTGTGAGGATAGGACGAATGTCCTCTACGATACCACCAACCACAGCCATTGCTCCATCCTTAAGTTTTTTAATGCCTTCAACAGTGCTTCCGATTTTTTCAAGTTTATCGCGGTGGTCATCGAGTGGATGTCCCGAAACATACAAACCAAGAAGTTCGCGTTCCCAAGCAAGACATGTAGATTTTGGAGCCTTTTCCGCAGATTTGAGACGGAGCGATGGGATACTAGATGTGTCTGTCATCATGCCGAACAGAGATTCTTGTCCAAGCATTTCATTTTTTTGCGCTTTGTTATATTCCAGCGCCTCTTCTGTGTTGGCGATCAGTTGCCCACGTTCTCCTAGCTCGTCCATCGCGCCAACTTTTACGAGCGCCTCAAATGATTTTTTGTTTAGGTTTTTGTGACGAATTCGCTCAAGGAAGTCAGCGATGGATTTGTATTTCCCATTTCTCTCGCGCTCCTCAATGATAGCGTCTGCGATATCCCTGCCGAGATTTTTGATAGTGTAAAGTCCGAAGCGGATCTCTGATTGTTTTTCACTTTGTGCGCCAGACTCTGTTGGCACGTCAACGATCGTAAAGTCACCAAAGCTTGCATTTATATCTGGTGGCAAAATGGGAAGCTTCATCCTTTTTGATTCAGTGATAATTTCAGAAATCTTTTCTGTGTCGCCACTTTCTGCGGTTAGAATAGCCGTCATGTACTCGATTGGGTAATTTGCCTTCATGTATGCAGTCTGATAAGCGAGCTGGCCATAGCTTGCGGCGTGTGCCTTATTAAATCCGTATGCGGCAAACGGCTCAATAAGCCCCCATAGCTCTTGCGCCTTTTTGTCAGTGAGTCCTCCAGCAATAAATCCTTTGAGAAGTTTTTCTTTTTGTGCTTGCATTTCTGCTGGGATTTTTTTACCCATCGCCTTGCGGAGTTTGTCGGCGTCGAGCCATGAGTATCCTGCGAGCTTGATTGCGATCATCATGACGTCATCCTGGTATGTGATTACCCCAAACGACATAGCAAGAATGTCTTTCATTCGCGGGTCTAGGTATGTCACAAGTGATGGCTTATGTTTGCGTGCAATATAATCTGGGATACATTCCATTGGCCCAGGACGATATAGGGCAACCATTGCATTAATGTCGTGAATGGTGGATGGCCTGAGCTCCTTGAGATACCGTGTCATTCCGGATCCGTTTAGCTGGAAAAGACCCATTGTTTCTCCTCGCGCGAGAATTGCAAAAGTTTTTTGATCATCGAGGGGGATGCGGTCAATATCTATTTTAATACCGTGCCGTTCTGCTACAAGACGTATCGCATCGCCGAGTATTGAGAGGTTGCGAATACCGAGAAAGTCAAACTTGAGAAGTCCTGCGTCCTCAACAGCGTGCATATCGTACTGAGTAATTATTTTTCCACCCTTTGGGTCAAATTGTGTTGGAGTGAATTCGTAGAGTGGTCGCGGGGCAATAACCACGCCGGCAGCATGAACAGAAATATGCCTCACGCATCCTTCGAGACGTTTTGCAAGATTGATAATTTTTTTGGTATCGGCGTCATTTTTATAGAGGTCGGCAAGCTCAGGCGTCATTTTTAATGCAGTATCAATAGTCATAGGGAAGCCTTGCGAGCCTTCGGGGATGAGTCGTGATATTCTGTCGCCGATTGCGTATGGGTGGCCGAGGGCGCGCGCAACATCGCGTACGGCTCCGCGCGCCATCATGGTGCCAAATGTTCCAATCTGCGCCACGTGATCTGCGCCGTATTTTTCACGAGCGTAATTGATTACTTCTTCTCGACGATTGTCGGCATAGTCCATGTCGATATCAGGAGCCGATGGGCGTTCAGGGTTTAAGAAGCGCTCAAAAGGGAGCTTGTATTCGAGAGGGTTTACATTGGTGATATTGAGTAGGTAGGTAGTGATGGAGCCAGCGACGGATCCACGGATGTTTGTAAGGATGCCATTTTCACGCGCAAAACGAAGGAGGTCTGCTACAACCAGAAAGTATGGCGCGTAACCCTTGTCGCGTATGACTTTGAGCTCGTATTCAAGACGCTCTATGACAGCAGGATCGTTTTCTTTTAGTCCACGCATAGGGATGCCCTCGTATGCGAGCCGGTGAATCTCTCCGTCATAGGTTGTCCCTTCAGGAATTTTGAAATCAGGGAAGAGCCATTTACCTAGATCAAGCTCAATGTCGCACATATCAGCAATTTTTTGTGTGTTCCATACCGCTTCAGGAGTATCTTTGAAATATTTTAGCGCTGTGTCAATATCAATAAAATTAAACAAATCACTCTTCATTGAAAAACGATTTTCGTCATTCAGGTCTCCGTTTGTTTGAATAGCTAGTAGTGTCTCATGTGCGTCCTGGTCTTCTACATGAAGATAGTGTGAGTCCTGTGTCGCTACAAGTGGAATATTTAATTTTTTGCCGAGCGCAATAATCTCTCCGCGCACCTCTTCGATGTTCTCAACCCCCGGATGGTGCATTATCTCGAGAAAATAATTTTCTTTGCCAAATATATCTTGATGTTCGCGAATAACCTTCTCTGCTTCTTCTATGTCGCGATTGCGGAGCGCCCGCGAAAGCTCTCCGCCAAAACATCCAGAGAGACAGATGATGCCTTCGCTGTACTGCCGAAGCACATCTTTGTCCATTCTCGGCTTGTAGTAGTAGCCCTCAAGGTTGGAAATGGTAACGAGACGCATGAGATTTTTGTACCCCTCTGCGTTTTTTGCGAGTAGTGTGAGGTGGTAGCGTGTAGTGTCGATCCCTGGGCGCTTGTCGTGGAGTGAGCCAGGTGTCACATATGCTTCAACACCGATAATTGGCTTGATTCCCGCACCTTTGCATTTTTTATAAAATTCAATCGCACCATACATATTGCCGTGGTCAGTAAGGCCTATAGCGTTCATTCCACGCTTTTTTGCCAGTGCGACCATCTCATCAATCTTTGATAGTCCATCGAGTAGGGAGTAATGGCTGTGCGTATGTAGGTGTATAAATTGAGGATTTTCTGTCGCCATATTGGAGACAGTATAGCAGATTCATTGTTTTGATTAAAAATGTGTATTTCATAAAATATATTGATGATATCTGAGATGGTTTTTAATATGTTATCCACAGCATAATTTCAAAAATATCTACGGAGGGGCTTGCCGGTGAGGCTAAATCAAAGGTATACTTAGTGAACACAAGAAAATAATATTTTTTAATAAAATCAACTATGGACCAACAATCACCATTCATGTGCGCATCACACACAAAGGAGTACATCGGAGCTATTTTTGTAGGGGCGCTCATTGGTGCCTGCGCATCATATTTCTACCTCAAGCAAGCGCCAGCAGGAGCAGAAAACACATATCAAGCAGGTTTTGACGCAGCAAGAAAGCTTGTTGAGAAGAGCAGTGTTGGCCCAATGCTCCAAGCTACAGCAGACATGCGGACAATCTCCGGCACTGTAACAGCAATCAGTGGTAACCGCATCACTATTCACACGCAATCAATGGACCCATTCTTAGACCCATCTTTATTGGACCGTAATATTATTGTTTCTGGTGACACAAATATCATTAGCCTCTCTCAAAAAGACCAAAAATTAATGCAAGCTGAAATGGAGGAATTTATGAAAAGAGTTCAGTCAGGGGAATCCATGACTCAAGCAGTGGCAGCACCTGAGCCGTTTACTCGCACGAAAG
>LCDG01000010.1 GCA_000998425.1 Candidatus Nomurabacteria bacterium GW2011_GWC2_42_20 | reverse complement strand
CGAAACAAAAAAGAATTGTGGGTCTTGTACCAAGAGGCACTAACCTCTGGCTTGTCGGGGGAGGAGATATGCAACACTCTTTTTTGGACGGTTAAAAATATTGCACTTATGAAAAATGCGAGGATGGATGACAACTGCGGGCTGAACCCCTTTGTTGCTACAAAGGCGCGTAGTTTTGCAAAAAATTACTCACAAGAAGAGATCGCAAGCCTTTCCAGATCGCTCGTCACTATTTATCACGAGGACCACAGAGGAGGGGAGCCGATGAATATATCCCTCGAAAGATTCATTCTTGATATATAAAAAAACAAAAAAAGCCAGCTTATGCTGACTTTTTAATTTTGCCTGTATGAGGCGTTGTGTGCTAAAAGAACAAATTCTTGGAGCGCTGTATATCGCGCAAGGTGCAGGTAGTGATTGTGCATGAATTCCTTTTTGTGTAGACCGTAAGTTGGCCAGAACCTGAAATTTGCGAATCACCTAATTTAAGTCTGTGTTTATTATATCCCAGGAATCATTATTTGTGCAACAAGCCACCTGTGGATAACTTTTTTGCAGTGGATAAATAGCCAATGTCATGATAGGGGAAGCTATTTTTGTGTGGGCTTGACAAAAAAAATGGATATGCTATACTTGTTCTAGTGAAGTTAACAGGTCCAATAAAGGGTTCTGTGGCTTCCACTTCGGTAGTTCTTTCAATTTAAAAAAGGAGTAGCAAATGAAAAAGTTGTTTGTAGTTGTATTGGCATTCGTTTGTCTGTCGTCTGGCTCAGCTTATGCAGCTGGTCCGACGAAGCACGTCGTCGTTGCCGGTTCAGGCGGCCTCGATGTGGCGGCAAAAGAATGTGCCCCGCACCTCGGTCAGCCCTCTTGGCAGGCTTGTGTGGCTCATCACGACGGGCTTTACACGCCCAACGCAGACGGCTCAATCAGCCGGAACTACATCCGCGTGGATGATGCCCCAGCACCAAACGCAGATGGCCCGGTAACGTGCGAGGCCAAATTTGTCGTCATGCAAAACGGCGACATCGGCTGGGAGTTTCCGGCAAACCCGAAATGCAAAGGGGTAGCAAACAAGAAGTAAAAAACAACAATCACAAAAACCAAACAAAAGGACTTCCTCGGAGGTCCTTTTTTATTTTACGCGCCCAGTAGAAATCGCCTCTCCTTTTAGCCGATACAATCCATTTTGATTTGATGGTATTGCAGAGTACTGCTCGCCCAAGACTAGCGTGTGGTCAGGAATAATTTTGTTTTCGTCAAAACAAAATTTTCACGACCCTGCCTCGCTTATTTTGCTTGCTAGCAAAATATTGCTCCGGCTCGCACAACTAAAAAACAGCACGCAGGTGCTGTTTTTCTTTACGTTGTGCGCCCAGTAGTTTCGGTCTCGAGTTACTAATTCGCTTCGCTCATAAGTACTCGCGACCTCGGCTCACTGTTGCTTCGCAACATGTTCCGCCTTTCGATTCCTAACGCAAGCCAAGCAGTTGGCTTGCTCTGTTCGCAAATAGAAACAAAAGGCACGGAGAGAACCCGTGCCTTTTGTTTCTGGTGCGCCCAGTAGGAATCGAACCTACGACCGTCTCCTTAAAAGGGAGCTGCTCTACCGACTGAGCTATGGGCGCATTAATTTAACTAAAAACAAACAGGATAATACCACAAAATGTGGTATTTGCAATCCTATAATGGTAGGTCAAACGCAAACACGCCTGGCCCAAGGAAGAGAAGGGCAAATGATGCGACAGCAAGAATGATGTAAAATTCGATTGTATTTCTTGGGAGTGCTGATGGCTTGTACCATTTAATAATGGTGGCGAGTGTCATGAGAGACCCTGTTACTATTGCAGCACCTTGAGTCCAGAGACCAACTACCAAAAGCACGCCAGCAACACCCTCGGCTGATGATACAATAAAGAAGTAGGTTTTTGCTGGCCTCAACCCAAGCTTTTCAAAAAAATGAATTCGTTCTGCGCGCTGGTGAGTTACTTTTTCATACCAAAAATAAACAAATATTAGTCCGATGGTTACACGAAGTGCAAAAATACCAAGCATCTGGTAGTCGAATAGTGATGGGAAGAGTGATACTGTTTGCATTTTGCTAGTATACCAAAAAGAGGTGCAAAGAAAAAGAGCACCACCGCGTGGTGCGGGGGCGCTCTCAAAATTAATCCGATACGTCGTTCTTCTCAAGTGTTACTAACTCGACAGTCATTTTATTGATAGCAGAGAGCTCAGCTCGGTAACAGACGCTACTTTTTGCAAGGTTAACGATTTCTTTCCATACATCACTGTCTACTGTCGTGCGATGGCGACGATGATATTTTGCGATTAAAAGAAGCTCTTTGTTGCTTGGGTACCGAAGAAGTTCTTTTTCGGTGATAAATGAAACGAGGCTAAGTTTCCCAAAGGTGCAAAAATATTTTACAACCTCGTTTCTTTTTTGGGGAGAAATTTTTGGAATGAGCAAGAGAAGAGCTGGTTGGTAGAATTCAGAAAGTTGTTTTCCCCCCCTCTTTATAACAAAGGAAGCAACTCTGTCCCAATGTTCGACTCCAGCGGTCAATTCGTCAAGGACGAAAACAAGACATCGTAATTTCTCCACACTAAAAGGGTCGCCCGCACGGTCAAAAAAATCTCTTTTATCGACTTCTTTAATTTCCTGAAAAAACGGGTAATTATTTTCCTTGGCAATTCGCTTTGATCCACATGATTTTTACTCATTTCAACCTCCGTTTGTCATTTAGAACAGGTTACTACTTTACAAGCTACTCTCTCTGAAGCACAAAGTCAAACAACTTAATTATTTTTTAAAACCGAGTTTTGTAAGTTCTTCGCGAGCGACATCAGCGTCATCCCATTGTGTTTTTGTGCCGTTTGGCCCCATTATGTATGGGTCGGTGCCTTTGCCGGTTATTATGACTGCGTCACCAATTTTTGCGAGAGATAGGGCGTACGCAATAGCCTCGCGTCTATCCATAATAATTTTAGCGCCACCGCTTTCTACCCCAGCCATAATTTCAGAAACTATTTTTTGAGGGTCCTCATCGTAAGGGTCCTCGTTGGTTAGAATTATTTCATCGCAGTGCGCGCCGGCAATCGCGCCCATCGCTGGGCGTTTCCACGAGTCTCTCCCCCCACCAGTTCCGCCAAGTACGCAAATCTTTCGAGAGTCCTGAAAAACCTCATAAACTTTTTCTAATGAATCGGTAGTGTGAGCATAATCAACTATTACGTCAAAATCCTGCCCCATATTTACATGCTCGACGCGACCACGAATGCCGTGGAACTTTTCAATGGCACGACGAATGACTTCTGGGGAAACACCGATAGTACGCGCAAAGGAAATTCCTGCGAGCATATTGGAAAGATTGAAAGCGCCAGACAGATGCGACTTAAGAGGAGCTCCCATAAAATTAAATGTAGTTAAGTCTTTTTCAAGAGTGTACGGCTCTGCATCTTTGATTGAGTATGTTGTTTTTATGTCGGCACCAACTTCGAGAAATTCACTTGCGTATTTATTGTCTCCATTTGCAACAATAATACGCGGCCTTTTTGCTGAGTGAGACAAGGTCTCCGCAATAGATTTTTTTGCTTCTTTGTAATTTTCAAATGATCCGTGAGATTCAATATGTTCAGGTGACAAGTTTGTAAAAATGAGCGCATCAAAATCTATAAACTTATGGCGGAATTGTCGCGCTCCCTCGGATGTCATCTCGATTATTACCCAATCACATTTTGCGCGCACCGCTCGACGTAAAAATCGTTGCACAAAAAAACGACCAGGTATAGTCATTTTGTATAAGTTACGCTCCTCGTTATCATCTATTTTAAAACGAAGTGTGCCAGCAAGAGCGGTCTTATAGCCAGCCTCCTCTAAAATCGCATTTACAATTTCAGTTGTCGACGTTTTTCCTTTTGTGCCTGTGATAGCAAGGACCTTTATTTTGCGCGAAGGGAAGCGGTATATGATTGCTGCAATGAGTGCAAATATGTAGTGGTACGCAGGCTGAAGCGAATGGAAAATATTATGCGGGATTAATTTTTTAATTGTGCGTAAAATATTTTCCATTTATTTTCCTAATAATTTTAGCGCTTCTTTAATACGCGCGCCAGTGCCTTTTGTGTCAGATGGTACTTTTTTGAGAGCCTCTCTAGCAGAGCGTTCGGCATACCCTAGCGCCACAAGACCTTCTATCGCGTCACGTTCGTCGCCAAGCATTGTTCCACCTGCCTCACTTTCTTGCCAACCTAGCTTATCGCGTAATTCAAGGATTATTTTTTGAGCACTTTTTGAACCAATACCAGAAACTTTTGTTAGGGCGCCTGTATCACCCATAGCAATTGCTTCCTTTAGGTGGTCGACTGGCGCTACGTTTAAAATACCGAGTGCTCCTTTTGGGCCGATACCAGAGACACTGATGAGCATTTCAAAAAATTCCAATTCGACTTGGTTTTGGAAGCCATACAAATCGAGAGCATCCTCGCGCACAGCGGTATGTATCCAAAGAGACGTATTTTCACCAGTGTTTTTTCTAAGCGTTTGAAGTGTGTCTACTGCTAGGCGGACTTTGTAGCCGACACCGTTAGTTTCTATGACCACATATCGGTCGCCTGCAAAGAGGATTGTTCCAGAAAGATGAGCGATCATATTTACATATTACACGGAATAGAGCCTCTTGCAAAATATAGGAAATGGTATATAATGTAACGAATATGCCAATTATCAAATCAGCAAAACGCAATATCCGTAGCTCTGCGCGCAAGGCCGTTTACAATTCTCGTCGCAGTAAGGCGATGAAGGAGGTTGTAAAGGAGGTACGCACTCTTGTTTCTGCAAAGGACAAAAAATCAGCAGAAACTCTTCTTTCAAAGGCCTACAAGGCAATAGATAAGGCAGCAAAAGGTAATACTATCAAGAAAAATGCTGCATCGCGTAAAAAGTCGCGTCTTGCTAAAGCAATCAAGAAAATAGCGTAAGGAGGTAGATAGAAAAGGTCCCGCTCAACTAGTTGAGCGGGACCTTTTCTGCTATTATCGTCTGGATGAATAATATTTCTCCAAAGGAAGCAATAAAGCATATAGAAGATGGTAATGTTATTGTTGTTGATGTTAGAACTCCTGCGGAGTTTGAGGGTGGGCACATAGGTGGCGCCTTGAATATTGATATTAGCTCGATGTCGTTTGCTGATAAGCTGAACGAGCTTGATAAGAATGAAAAATATATAATTAATTGCCAAATGGGTGGGCGGTCGGCTCGCGCAACATCTCTCATGTCCGAAATTGGTTTTAGTAATGTTATGAATCTCGAAGGTGGGATAACCGCGTGGAAAGGTAGTGGATTTTCAGTGAAGGTGGGTAGGTAAGTTGATGCTGGCAACATCGAATAATAAGATTGGAACAATAAATATACAAAAAATCTCCACAAAAAGTGGAGATTTTTTCTTGTGCTCTCGGTAGGAATCGAACCTACATCGCAAGCTCCGCAAGCTAGCATCCTATCCATTGAACGACGAGAGCATTAACTACCTAACATTACTCCGCACAGTAGTTCACGCAGCTGTTACATTACTTAGACTAAGCATAACAACGACGAGAGCAAACTGGCAACTGACAACCCGCACTCTACCACAAAAACACAAAAAAGCAAAAACGAACAACACTCTGGCTAGAAACCAATTCTACGCATTATCCGCTCAGGGAATGGTTCAACCTGGTATTCTTCTGGGACCATGTTAGATAAAATTTGGTACACCTCATCAACCACATCATCGTCGAGAGGTATAGCAATATGAGGCATAAGTGGTTTTTTTGAAGTAAGTAGGATTTTTGGACCGTGTTGGTACTTTAAGTCTTCGCTTCTCTCGAGTATCCAAAAAGACTCAAGTGTTTCCCATGGGTAAAGAGTTTCTCCCGCTCGGATACCTTTTTTTGAAATCCTATAATCAAGAATTCGTGGTTCACGCTTTGCGTGCATGAGAAGCGTTCCCATACCAATAAGTATAATAATAGAAAGTAATGTATTCCCAACAATAACAAAAGCAACTGCGAGAGATATTGAAATGATGCCAACCGCCCAATACCAATCTGCGCCGTGGTTGTGATCCTCGTACTCGGGCGCAGTCCAAGATATTTTGTGATCATTGTTACTCATAGTGATAGTGTAGCAGGCGAACACATCGTGCGCAATTATCACACTTGCGGTATGATGTTATCCAATGAATGATATCACTATTTTTGTTGCGTTTGGGGCAGGGCTAGTTTCTTTTCTTGCCCCGTGCGTGTTGCCGCTAGTACCAGGGTTTCTTGCGTACCTTGGTGGCATCGCCATTGAAAAGAAAACACCAAGCGCGTTAGTATCGCGTTTTGCGATGTTTCATGCAAGCCTATTCTTTGTGCTTGGTTTTACTACTGTATTTGCAATTTTAGGTCTCATATTACATGGGGCGCTTGTCCAGGCTGGCCCCGATTTGCAGATATTTATAGCGCGTTTTGGTGGGGCTATAGTTATATTCTTCGGGTTGTATTTAATGGGGCTTGTGAAATTGTCATTTCTTGAACGACCACACAAAATGTCAGTTCATAAAAAGTTTTCTTCACGCGCACTTACTTCGTTTGTGTTTGGTTCTGCTTTTGCTGCCGGGTGGACACCATGTGTTGGTGCGGCCCTCGGTGCAATCCTCGGTCTTGCAACACTTGCACCAGCAAAAACATTCTTCTTGCTTATCGCGTACGCGGTTGGTCTCGGAGTACCGTTTTTAATCATTGGCGCATTCGCAGGCGAGATCGAGAGATATTTTGCGCGTAGCTTTGCTTGGGTGCAGTACGTAAATATTTTGTTTGGTGGAGTGCTGGTATGGCTTGGTGCGCTAGCTTTTACTCAAAATTTATCGATTTGCCGTGATGTATTTTGGAACTTTCCATTTTAGAAAAAAATCTCTGTAAAAAAAGCCACCTATTTTAGGTGGCTTTTAGTTTAGCGTAGAAGTTATGTATTGAGATAATAGATGCTATCTACTGTCCATGCACCGTTTTCTAAGCGGAGGAGTGCTATATTGTCAAACGACAGTTCAAATAATGGCGCATTTTTTTGCGTGAGGTACCTCCAGACAGCGTCAAATTTTGTTGCGTCAAAATTTTTTGTAACAGTAATGTGAAGATTCTTCAGAGGTTCATGTTCTCCCCACGATAAACCAGGAATCTTTTTAATAGTGTTTTGGATATCCCACACAACAGTGGAGAGAATCTCATTGAGTGAAACATCAAGAAAGATTACTCTCTTGTTAAAGTGTCCAAAGTTTTGAATAGTAAACGACGGAGCATAGTGTACCGACGCAAACTTTTCAAGCTTGTTCTTTATTGCGGTAGTGTCATCCGTATCAAACGGAGCCTTGATAGTGAAATGTGTAGGAAATAATCCCGCACTTATATTTATGTCAAACCTATAAGATAGCTCATAAACGAGCGAATGGTGATATTTTGCAACCGAGTCGTTTAAAAGGTGGGCGATAAAGTAGCGCATGGTATCCTCCTTGGTTATTTGTACTGTGCTATTTATACACTATTCCCATGTGGAACTCTTGTCAAACAGTTAGCCTATCCGCAAAAGTAAAAAGTGGTCCGACGGACGTCGGACCACTTTTTACTTTTGCGGATAGGGTGAGATTCGAACTCACGGTCCACTTTCGAGGACGACGGTTTTCAAGACCGCTGCCTTAGACCACTCAGCCACCTATCCCTGTCTGCCCATCCTAGCAAAATCTACCGAAAACGCAATGTTTGCCTAGTGTGCTATCATGTTCGTATGAGATATCTCGGGATAGATTATGGTACAAAGCGAATAGGGGTGGCCATCTCCGACGAAGGGGGGAGCATAGCTTTCCCTTATGCTATTCTAGAAAATAGTAAGAGTTGTGTTGGAGAAATAAAAACAATCTGCGCGCATGAATCAGTAGAAAGTATTATTATAGGTGAGTCGGTAGACTATAAAGGACAGCCTAATCCGGTTAAAAAAGAAATAGATAAATTCATTACTGGATTACAAAGAGTTATAGATATCCCAATTATCGAAGAGCGTGAATTTCTTTCAACACAGCAGGCACGTTATTATCAAACAAAGAGAAAGCATGTTGATGATTCCGCGGCAACGATAATTTTGCAAAGCTATCTTGATCGTAAAAACAATAAACCAATTTTAGAAACATTATACTCAAGTGAGTGAGAAAGATGCAAACACGGGGCTTGCATCTCCGAGCGAACGCAGAGTATATTGTACCCAGTTATATGACAGAAATCACATTTGACGAATTTAAAAAAGCTGAAATAAGGATAGGAACGATTCTTTCTGCTGAAAAAGTTCCTGATGCTGACAAGCTTATAAAACTTATGATCAATACTGGCGATGAATCACCACGCCAGATTCTTTCTGGTATAGCCGAGCATTACCCAGATACATCTGTCCTTGTTGGGAAGCAAGTTCCTGTACTTGCGAATTTACCAACACGCACAATACGTGGTATTGAAAGTCAGGGCATGGTTCTATATGCTGTAGGTGACGGATTTTTGACGACCATAGAGCCGTCACGCGAAATCCCACCAGGAACAAACGTGCAGTAAAACTATGCGACAAAGACTTCAAACAATAAAAGATTCTCTTGGCGCATGGGCAGTACGACACGCTGAGGGCAAGAATGCAAAATGGTGGTTGTTTGGAGTTTCGTTTGCTGAATCGTCATTTTTCCCAGTTCCGCCAGACGTGCTTCTTGTTGCGATACTTATGACACGCGAGAGACTGCGAGCATTTTTTTATGCTGCTGTTACAACACTAGGATCGGTTTTGGGCGGTTTGTTTGGGTACGCAATTGGTTACTTTCTTTTTCAAACAGTTGGTGTGTGGGTTGTAAATACGTACCACCTTGAAACACAAATGGTTACCGTGCAAAAACTCTTCTCAGACAATGCCTTCTTTGCCATTTTTACGGCTGCTTTTACGCCAATCCCATACAAGATTTTTACTATCGCTGGTGGGTTATTTGGGATCAGTATCCCCGTGTTTATTGTTGCGTCAATCTTTGGTAGAGGGTTAAGGTTTTTTACAATTGCAACAATAATGAGGTATGTTGGTGGGCACATTGCGCGCATGGTTTATAAATACTTTAATCTGATTTCCATAATAGTGGTCGTATTTATAGGGGCTCTGCTGTACGCATTTTTTTACTAGATTTGAAACACTAAATTTAGTAGTAAAAAAGCATGCGTGGCTGTATACTATATCTTAATGAAGAGAAGTAAATTTTATCAATTTTTCCCGCCACCACAGTTCCTGCAAATGCCAGCTGTCGGCTTTGACATCTCAGATACATCCATGCGTTTCGTCGAGCTCATCGAAAAGCGAAAAGGCTTTGTTGTTGGGCGTTACGGTGAGCTACCAATCCCACGTGGTGTTATAGAGTCTGGTGAGGTCAAAAAGCCTGCAGAGCTTAGGTTAATTTTTAGTGATCTTAAAAAAATACATAACCTGGAATTTGCTTCGGTGTCGCTTCCAGAGGAAAAAGCGTATCTTTTTGAGATGAGACTTCCATCTATGAAATACAGCGATGTGCGTGGCGCTATCGAGCTTGAGCTTGAGGAGCACATTCCTGTAAAAACAAGCGAAGCACTATTTGATTACGACATAATAAAAGAAGACAGCTCATTTATTGATGTAAGTGTTGCGGCGGTTGAAAGATCTCTCATCGATGGGTATATGGAGGCGTTTTTAGGGTCCGGGATAACACCAGTCTCATTTGAAATCGAGGCGCAGTCTATTGCGCGAGCAGTAGTTCCAGAGGGGGACAAGGGCACTGTAATGCTTGTTGATTTTGGCAGGACACGCACTGGTGTAGCAATAGTTTCAGAAGGGGTGGTTAAATTTACATCGACAATACCGATTGGTGGGGGGATGCTTACCGATGCTATTGCAAAAAACATGAATATTTCGTATGAAGAGGCAGAAAAAATAAAACACGAAAATGGGATTTCCGTTGACAGCACAAACGAAGATGTATTGTTGGCAACGATATACATAGTGTCAACATTGCGCGAGGAGATAGGCAAACACAAGACGTATTGGCAGGAGCACAATGACGAACATGGGAACAGGCGTCCAGTTGTAGAGAAAATATATCTCTGCGGTGGAGATTCGAACCTAGCAGGCTTTTTGAATTACCTATCAACCGGTTCTTCTGCGACAGTGGAGCTTGCAAACGTAATGATAAATGTGAATACGCTTGAGAATTACGTCCCAGAAATTAGCTTTAACGATTCATTGCGATACGCAACAGCTTTTGGTCTCGCATTGCGCCGGTCACAATAACAGCAATTATGATAAATATTTTTGCAACAAAGGAAAAGAAGAAGATCCTCAACAAGTACCGTATTCGTCTTACGATTGTTTCGCTTATCGTTACAGACCTTCTTATTACTGCAAACCTCGTTTTGTTTATGTCGCCATATTTGCTTTCAACCTCAAAGTACAACAACCTAGAAAAAGAACTCGCAACCCTTGAGGAAGTGTACGGAGGCGGAGTGAAAGAAAAAGATGTGAGCTCCCAAGTGGTTGATATAAATAATAAAATTACCCTCCTTTTGAAAGCTAGCGCAAAAACCCAGCTCTCCCCATACCAAGTAATATCGGATATCCTAAATAACAAAAGTCGTAAGATCAAAATCTATGGAGTTACATATGACTCGGTGGTTAACCAGGAAAGAGTAGTCATTACTGGCGAAGCATTAGATCGCGACAGTCTATCAAGCTTCTTTGAAGAATTAAAAAAGGATACAAGGTTCACAGATGTGACACTACCAATATCTAGCTATGTAAAAAGCGAGAATATAGAATTTTCTGTTGTTTTAGAGCGCAACACAAAACCAACATCAAAAAACAAAACAAAATGAAATCAAATAAAATAATAATACTATTTGGTGCGGCGTCTATGGTTATGATTATTACTGTTGCTATTTCTGCATCACTGTTTTTCTCAATGAAGAATAAAACAGAGGAATCAATAAAGTTCTCAGAGAAAATAAACGAGCTTTCTGGTAAGGAGTCGCACACTGCCTCGGCAGCGTCAGCTTTGAGACGCGAAAATATTAATATAGAAAAAATTTCAAAGTTCTTTTTTAAAGAAAACGAAATATCTGTCTTTATAAAAAAAGTAGAGGCACTTGGCCCACAGTCTGGAACCAGAATTACAATAGAGTCTCTTGAAAAAGGTTTTACTGAAAAAACAGTTCCATTGTTAAACTTCCGCATAAAGGCAATAGGAACTTTTTCAGAGGTCTCACGCTTATTAGTGCTTTTGGAAAACTTTCCAGGAGAGATTGGATGGAATACTCTTCGTGTTGTTAGGGAAGATTTAGAAGCGGGTGCGGTAAGTAGAGGTGGAGCACCAATATGGAGGGCCGAAGCTTATTTAACAATCCTTAATTTCGTCAATGAATAATATGAATATAAAAAATTGGCTTAAAAAGATCTCTTTTTCAAAAGGTGCAGATGCTTTAAAAATGGAGATAACACCATTCCGTGATTGGAAAAATCTTGTCCTCCTGTTTTTTATATGGCTCAGCGTCTCACTCGTTTTCAACATCTATATGTCTATTGGGGTGAATCGCGACCACTTCTTTGCTGAGCCAAAAAAGGTTAATAATGTAGAGGTGCTTGATACGGAAGGGCTTAAGATTGTTGCAGATCAAATTGATGAAAAGGCCGCTAATTTCGAAAAGGCAAAAAGCGAAAAGTTAACGACAGCAGACCCTTCTTTGTAGAAGGGTGATCCTGTGGTAGAGTTTCTTCGTTCGAACATTTTGCTTAATTTAATAAGCCCCTGTAGTTAAATGGATATAACTGCGGACTTCTAAGCCGTTATTCGAGGTTCGATTCCTCGCGGGGGCACCAACAAAATCGCCTGATGGCGATTTTTCTGTTGGTGCCCCGCAGCAAGTGAACTGCTTCACTTGCGCGAGGAATCGAAAGCCGGAATATGTTTTTGTAATCAAAAACAATGAGGCGGGGTCGCGAGTACTTAGGAGCTTGGCGACTTAGTAACTCGGGACCGAGACGAGTGGGGGCACCATTGTTTTTCTCCCAATATCTGGTATAGTATGGATTATTGGGGGATTAGCTGTTTTGGCAGGCCCAAAAGGTTAGCACTTCTTTATGGATACTGTGCGAAGAACGGTATAATAAAGTTATTGGGAGATTAGCTCAGTTGGTAGAGCAATTCGTTTACACCGAAAAGGTCAGAGGTTCAAGTCCTCTATCTCCCACACTTGTGTTTTACACAGAACCACGCTAGGGTAAGTGGTATGCAAAAACGTCTCGAATGCCAAGTGTTTGGTCGTGTGCAAATGGTAATGTTTCGTGATTTTGTGACACGCAAAGCAAGGTCTCGTGGGATTGTTGGTAGCGTAAAAAATAATATTGATGGGTCGGTGTCTATCGTTGCGGAGGGCGAGGAAAGTAAGCTAATGGAACTTTTTAGACTCATTCATAAAGGGCCTCTTCTTTCCAGGGTTGATACTGTATCAGAAAAGTGGTCGGAGCCCTTGGGAGGATACAAAAGTTTTGATATTCTGTATTGATTGCTAATAAACACATGACAGATTCACAAATAAAATGCGTTGGTATTATTATGGACGGCAATCGCCGTTGGGCACGCGCGCACAATAAGCCAGTTTTTGAAGGGCACAACGAAGGGTATAAAAGACTGCAGGATGTCGTCGAGTGGGCGCGCGAGGCGGGGATCTCAGATGTCGTTGTTTTTGCATTTTCTACAGAGAATTGGCAACGTAGCGAGGAAGAAGTCGGGTTTTTATTGAAACTACTTCGCTTTATTCTCAATAATGAAATAAAAAAAATGATTGAGAATCGCGTACGAGTGCGGTTTATTGGCGACCGCGCGCGTTTTGACGATGATATACAAGGAGGAATGGAGAAGGCAGAGTCAGAGACAGCAAAGGATTATGATGTGACCTTGCATGTAGCGGTATCCTACGGCGGAAGAGCAGAGATTCTTTCTGCCACAAACGCACTTTTGGCAGAGGGCGTGCAAAGCGTCACTGAGGATGATTTTTCAAAAAAGCTTTGGTCGTATCCGATGCCAGACCCAGATCTCGTTATTCGCACTAGTGGAGAGCATAGAACCTCTGGTTTTCTGCCTTGGCAAACAGTGTATAGTGAACTTTTCTTCACGGATGTTTTCTGGCCAGAATTTTCAAAGGAGGAATTTACGAGAATCATTGAAGAGTTCAAGGTCCGCGAAAGACGACACGGGAAGTAGAGAACGATGACAATGAATATCCCAATTTTATATGAAGATGATGAAGTGCTTGCGGTGAATAAACCTGCTGGTCTTGTTGTTCATTCTGATGGGCGTACTAAAGAAGAAACTCTTGCTGACTGGGTTCTTGAAAAGTATCCTAGCGTGCACGGGGTTGGTGAGACGATACCTCTCACCAAAGGTGGTGTTATTGAGAAATGGGGGATCGTGCATCGCATCGACCGTGACACATCCGGTGTTCTCCTAATCGCAAAAACACAGGCATCTTTTTTAAATTTGAAAGCACAGTTTCAGGCGCGAACAATCAAAAAATCATACCGAACAATAACTCACGGCGTGTTTAAGGAATCTGTTGGTACCATAGACAAACCTATAGGTCGTTCAAAAAGTGATTTTCGTAAATGGTCTTCAGAGTACGGTGCTCGCGGAGAACTTCGAGAAGCAGTAACCGAATATCGTGTGTTAGGCGAAGGAGATGCAAAAGGAAGCAAGCTTTCGTACCTTGAGGTGTGCCCACATACAGGGCGTACACACCAGATTCGCGTACACTTAAAGGCAGTCGGTCACCCCATTTTATGTGACAAGTTATATGCGCCAAAGGCACCATGCTTGCTTGGTTTTGGTCGAACAGCCCTCCATGCTTTTTCTGTTGTATTTAAAGGTCAAAATGGAGTAGAGCACAAGGTTGAAGCACCGCTTCCAGAGGACTTCAAGACGGGTCTTGCAGAAATGGGTATCATATGATAGAGTAGCGGATACTTGAAGACAAAAATTATGGAAACTACAACAATACAAATGAGCCCAGTAGCAGTAGCAAGTCGCAAGGATTTGCCTATTCGCGCTGGAGCAACAGTTAAGGTACACCTCAAGATTGAGGAAAAAGGTAAGACTCGCATGCAGATTTTTGAGGGACTTGTACTTGCCGTAAAAGGTGGCAAAGGAAATGGCGCTATGTTCACTGTTCGCAAGGTTGCGTCTGGTGTAGGTGTTGAAAAGATCTTCCCACTCTACTCTCCATCGATTGATAAGATTGAAATTGTGCGCCAGTCTGAAGTTCGTCGCTCAAAACTTTACTTCGTTCGTTGCAAGGTTGCTCGTGATGTAAAGCGTAAGATGCGTCACACAAAGAGTGGTGTGACTGTCCCAGTGCAGGAGGGAGAGGTTGTAGATGCACCAACAGCAGAGGAAGTAATTGCATAACGACTAGTTTACGTCCAAGACGCGTGTCCGATGACACGAAATCTGGTGATTCGTCAGCTGATTCGAAATGCGCGAGTCAAACACTCGCGCTTTTGCTTGAAAAAATCTCCTTTCTGGGGTATGCTCATAGGGTCATCAATTGATGGGATGAATGCGCAGGTGGCGAAATTGGTAGACGCACTACCTTGAGGTGGTAGCGCCTTCACCGGCATGGAGGTTCAAATCCTCTCCTGCGCACAAAAGTAATGGCGGTACGCGTTAGCGTATCGCCATTTAACTTTTGTAGAGCAGGAAAGGATTTGAAAGCGAGAGCGGGGAAACCCATTCAGTAGAATGGGTCGCTCGAGCAGGGCTGAGAAATTTTTAGGAGCGACGGCGAGTAAAAATGTTCTTAGCCAAGCATCCTCTCCTTTCACAAGAAATCAAGCGCGCGTGTATTATGCGCCTTCGACAGCCAACAAATTCACCATTGGAGCTTGCATTTTTCTACAGATATGGCATAATGTTACACGATATAAATTCATGTATATCGTATGATTTGTTCTTTGTGTAATTTAAAAAAGGGGAGGGTTGAAATGATTCATTCAGGAGCTTCTGCATCAAGAAACGAGGTAAGGGAAGCAATAGAAATAATTGAAGCAATTTTAGTAGTCTGTGGATCTCTCGAATTCGGTAAAAATGTTTGGTATGCTACGCAAATCGTAGAGCCTATAATTATCGAAGGGCGGGAATTCAAGGCAGTCGGTGTTCGCATACACAGAAAAAAACATGTTCCTGCATACAAAAATCGTTTTGAAGAAATGATGCAGGGGTTTAAAGATATGCTTGAGCCAGCTATTGTTATACAGCCACTGTTTGCGCAAGCTAGGGTTCGCTGTGTTAACATCGAGCTGACAGTTGGCACGCGCAAGTTTGCTGGCCCAAGGGATTCATTTCTGACCTTCCCTTTTCGTAATGACCTCGAACAAATCTTCAAGATCATCACGGAAAGTTTGTCTCATGAGTTGAGATACAGGGCCTAGATTGTATAGGCTCGGCACCCGCACAAAAATATTGTGCGGGTTTTATTTTGTTTGGGAAAATAAAATGAGGCAACCGCGTAAGCGATTACCCCATTAATTGTTATCTACAGCTTTTACTTCCGCATGTATGCTCATAGTCGTGCTTGTGAATATCAAAGCCAAGAAGCTTTGCGATTGTAAAAAACACAATCATTACACCGATGCCAACAGAAAGCACCCCATCGATCCAGTACAAACCTTCGGCAAAGAACATAACCAACCCGCCAATCACAACAGCAGCGCTTGCTGATATATCTGAAATCAGGTGTCGGTTTTGCCAAAAGTGGGTCTGGTTGCGGTGTTCTTCTAAAGCCTCGTTATGGAGACTTTTTTGCCATAGATTTACCGCAAGACCGATGATGGCAACAAGCACCATATACCATTCGACTTCGTGTGGGGTCAGTATGCGTTCAAATCCTTCGTATACAATCCCACTACTGGCAAACAGGAGAAGTAAAGCGCTTATTTTACCGCCAAAGTCACGCACGATTTTTTCGTCGTAGCCCTTCAGTGAAAGGCGAGACACAATCGCTGAAACAATGTTCTCCATTCCATCGAGGAGTACATGAAGCGCGTCAGATACGAGAGCCATACTTCCTGAAAATATTCCACCGAGAAGCTCGAAAATAAAAAGTGAAAATGACAATTTCGCCAATTTTAAATAATGCTTCACTTCTTTATCACACGAGCAATCTTTTGAAACCCCAGATCTTACCGATGGGCATGCTTCCAGATGATTTGTTTGTACCACAGTACACCTCCTTTTTGTGAAAGTTCAAAAATTAACTTATAAAATTATAGCAAAAATAACACCTCTTGTCAATCACAAGAAAATTTGTTAGTATCAAAAAATGCTCTACACGGGGAAGGGTGATAACGGCACGACAAGCACGTTTGGGTGTGACCAAAGATTTTCAAAGAGTTCCGTTGTTGCGGAAGCCCTTGGTGCGCTTGATGAGATAAACTCTTTTCTTGGCGTAATCAAAATGAATGAGCGCGCGAATGAAATTATAGTTACAGGAACAAACAACACCGTGTCCAATCTTGTTGGAAATATTCAGCAAAATCTATTTATCGCTCAGGCAGAAGTTGCCGGAGCAGATAAGTATATCAACCAAGAAAAAATAACCGAGTTGGAAGCTCTTATCGGCAGAGCAGAGGCAGAACTCCCGCCAATCAAAAGTTTTTTTGTGTCTGGCGGGACTGAGCTTGCCGCACTTCTTGATTTTGCGCGTACGCTGTCACGCAAGGCGGAACGTCGCGTTGTGGGAGCAAATGACGAAGGAAAAATTTTCGTTAAAAAAGAAACTTTAGCGTATTTAAATCGCCTCTCAAGTCTCCTGTATGCACTTGCTCGACAAGTGAACCATAAATCTGGTATAACGGAGGAACCGCCAAGGTATTAACAATTGGCTGTTGTTGGAAAGTATGGTGGCTATGGTGTAAAGGTTAACACTGAGGTTTGTGGAACCTCCAATTCGGGTTCGATTCCCGATAGCCACCCCAATAGATAAATAACAAATTCCCCCAGAAAGGTTTTTAAAAACCTTTCTGGGGGAATTTGTTATACTTATTACTATGAGTCGCTATCGTCCACCACGAAATGTTTTACTGCTCGGCCTCACGAGTTTTTTTAATGACCTTTCGTCAGAAATGGTACTCGCTATTTTCCCGGCATTTTTTACGTCTGTATTAAAGGCTGGTGCTGGCTCACTTGGATTAGTGGAGGGTCTTGCAGATGGCATGGCAAACATTATCAAGATTTACGCAGGAAGATTTTCTGACAAGATACAAAAAAGAAAACCGTTCATGATTCTAGGATACGGTCTTTCTGTAGCCACCCGCCCACTGTACCTGCTCGTTTCGACAGTATCGGGAGTTATTGG
Source organism: Candidatus Nomurabacteria bacterium GW2011_GWC2_42_20 (assembly GCA_000998425.1). GTDB lineage: Bacteria > Patescibacteriota > Minisyncoccia > Phycocordibacterales > UBA1550 > UBA1550. Next base: position 15,312 of record LCDG01000010.1, on the reverse strand, counting down.
GATTCGTCTTTCGGACCGTATAGGCAAAGGACTTCGTGAGGCCCCACGTGACGCGATTATTTCTCTTTCTACATCAAATGAGGAAATGGGGCGCGCTTTTGGTTACCATAGAATGCTCGATACGCTTGGAGCTATCCTTGGACCATTTATCGCATACATTATCTTGCGCGCATATCCAGATGGTTTTAATATTGTGTTTGTTGTCGCGTTTATTATAGGACTTTTTGCGATTGTATCACTTGTATTTGTAAAAGATATTGTAGGGCATGCGCGCAAAGGAAATCTATCTTTCGGTTCACTTTCTGTTTTCACACGCGACTTCAAGCGATACCTTATTGCGCTGTTCCTGCTCTCCTCAGGGAGTATTCCAGTGGCTGTTCTTCTTCTTAAAACACAAAACCTTGGTTTTGCGCTCGCGTCGATACCACTTTTTTATATGCTTTACAATCTTTCTTTTGCGGGCTTCTCGGTGAGTGCTGGCGGGCTGAGCGATCGCATTGGATCACGCACTGTATTACGTATTGGATATCTTGTCCTTTTGGTCGGGTACTTTATTGTTGCTTTTGCTGAAGGCACGATAACACTCGCGATAGGCTTTTTGGTGCTCGGGCTTTTCCCTGCGCTTACTGATGGTGTCGCACGCGCTTTAGCGTCTGAGCTTTCTCCTGAAAGTCATCGAGCTGGGGCATATGGGCTTGTGAATGCGACTGCTGGGTTTGGTTTGATGTTCGCAGGAGTTGGCGGAGGATATGTTTGGGAACATTTTGGTCCCAATTACGCGCTCTTATTTTGTGGGGCACTCGTCGTAATGGGAGTCATTGTGCTTTCGACAATGAAAATGAAAAAAGAACTGATTGACCATTAAACTTGGTATACTAGCAACATGAATAACGATATAAAAACAATGGCTACCAAATTGTACCCAAAAAGAGACCAATGGGTACACAAAGGGGATTTTGGTTATGTATTGATAATCTCTGGTGGGCGCACATATTCCGGCTCGCCAGTTTTTAACGCAATGGGCGCATTGAGAGCCGGAGCTGATCTCGCGGTCCTGCATGGTCATCCACGCGCAATGGATATTGCAGCAAGTTACGCGCCTGACATCATCACATCTCCATTTTTAGGGGAGTTTAATTCAAGTAATGCAGAGGAAATCTCGAGTGAGACTTCGCGGTATCAGTCGTTGGTGATCGGGTGTGGGCTGGAGCGAAGTGAAGAGACTTTTGCTGCAATACGAGCTCTTGTCGAAAAGAGTGACATACCAATGGTTCTAGATGCGGAGGCTATCCGCGCAATTGCTGGCCACACTGAAATTTTAAAAGATAAAAAAATAATACTCACACCAAATAGCGAGGAGTTTAGAATTTTGACAGGTGGGGAAGTTGGTATAGATGAGAACGAACGAAAAGAAAAAGTACAGCGATGGGCGAGTGCACTCTCTACGACAATTTTATTGAAGGGGGCGGTCGATATTATTTCAGATGGAAAAAACATATTTGTGAACAAAACTGGGTCTGTTTATATGACAAAGGGTGGTTTTGGAGATATCCTTGCTGGTGTTACGGGGGCGCTCCTCGCGCGAGGCAGTGATACTTTTAGTGTAGCTTCAGTTGCCGCGCATATAAATGGGACGGCGGGGGATCTTGCTGGGCAAAAATACGGAGAGGGTGTACTTGCAAGCGATAGTTTTGATTTCATCCCTCTCGTTGTAAAGGAATTGCAGATTCATTTAAAAAGAAAAACCCCCTCATGAAAGCGAGGGGGTTTCGTTGCGACCACGTGCAGTGTTTTGTCTCTGGATGAGACTGTCGTTGTACTCGACATACAGACGTTCCTCAAGTTCTTTAATCCTCAGGAATTCTTTTGCCGAGTCTCCCATACTTGGAGAAGGACTTAGTCTCGTAAGATTAATCCACTCCTTGAGTAGTTTTCGACGGAACTGTATTTTGTGAAACAATGCATCGAGGTCAGAATCAAGCGATGGATGGTCATCCTCTTGCCGTATCCACAAGGAACACCAAGAGAGACGAAGATACCAAGGTAGATGCTTGCAAAGCCATCGGTCGGCATAGTGGAATTTTTGAGCAAAAAAAGTACAAAGTACCACAATCAGTAATCTCATGATTTTCTCCGCTTTGTGATGGGTGGGTGCTGACTGACAAAAACTGTACCATAGTTCATCTGTTTACGCAACGGTCAATGCCTGATATACTAAATCATATGAAAACCATTTTTGAGACATTTAAGCAAAGCATTTATAATCCGTCTTTTTATCAAAATGCCACTACCATGCAAGTTGGTGAGATTATTCGCTACTACTGGAAGGTCTCTTTATTGCTTTCTATAATCATGACGACGGCACTCGGGGCGATGCTTATTCCGCAGGGTGTTACGTTTGTGAAGTATCATGCGCCTGAGATAATAAAAAATTATTTTCCCGCTGAACTTGTAATCAATATTGAAAAAGGGGAGGCATCAGTAAATGTTTCTGAGCCATATGTTGTTCCTGCAAAGGGAGGTACTAAGGACGTGTTAAGGGAGCAGGGGCTTGAGAATATGTTAGTCGTTGACACAAAGAATGATTTTGATAAAAAGAAATTTGAAGAGCATAAGACATTTGCCTTACTGACAAGAACCGAAATAGTGACACAGAGTGATAGGGGGCAAATAACCATTCAGGATCTACGCGCATTACCCACCTCGACAATCAGTCAGGAGTGGTTGCTGTCATGGGTTGAAAAAGTGCGTAATTCGCTTTGGTACATCGTAGTCTTTGGTTTGATTGGGACGTTCATAGTGGTGTTGCTTGGGTATCTAAAATATCTTGTGGTCCTACTTCTTTTTGCTCTAATTCCTCTTTTTATTTCGTATCTTAAAAAGACATTGTTGTCGTATGGTGGCGCATACAGGATGAGTCTGTACGCAATCATTCCAGCTCTTGCGCTTAAAACATTGCTCAACATTGTTGGGGTGTTTTTCATTCCACCATATTTTACTCTTCTTGTGTTTATGCTCATCATCTCCATCAATATGCGCGATGTTGATTCGCCAACGTTGTTTGAAAATAAATAATTCACCCGCCCAAACTTTTAGTAAGAATAGTATATTCAATTAATAGTGTATAATAAAAAGGATTATCAATAATTAGCCCACTCGTCTTTCTAAAAGTTAGGTGGGTAAAATACAATGGACTATACAAAAATCCCTTCAGATGAAGTCGTTGAAAAGGTGGTCGTGTCGCTCAAGACTCGCAATATAAATGCTATCGTTGTAAACACAAAAGAAGAGGCGCTAGAGAAAATCAAAGAACTCATCCCGGCAGGTGGCTCAGTTATGAATGGTTCATCTACAACACTCAATGAAATTGGTTTTGTTGATTACTTGAAAGCAGGGGGGCATGGTTGGAGTAATGTGCATGAACAGATTCTAAATGAAAAAGATCCGACAAAGAAGGCTCGCCTTCGCAAAGAGTCAGTATTAGCTGATTATTTTTTGGGGAGCGTACACGCTATTACAGAAGACGGCCAGCTTGTCATAGCCTCGGCGTCTGGGAGTCAGATACCAAGCTATGCATTTACCTCTGACAATGTGGTGTGGGTAGCAGGGGTTCAAAAGATAGTACCAACACTCGACGCAGCGATGGCGCGCATTCGCGACCACGTTGTACCCCTCGAGGATGCTCGTACTAAAAAAATTGGTTACCCAGGGACAGCATGGGCACGCACACTCATCATTGAGCAGGAGATTATGCCAAATCGGCATCTCACAATAGTCCTCGTAAAAGAAAAATTAGGTTTCTGAAATAACAAAAGCCCCACATGAAGCGTGGGGCTTTTGTTATTTCAATTTCCTGTACACAACTACTCCTAATGCAAACAGGAGAGTAGAAACAATTGCTGACAGGATGCAGTAAATACAGAATGCGCCAATAAGAAACTTTTGTACATAAACAAAATAAAGAGACGAAAGAAAACCAAGGGTTGTTGCAAAAGGTATTAGCTTTGCCACAATGAGATTTTTAGTATCTATATACAGAAGCGCGAGAAAACCAATCCCTAAATAGAACAGAACTCCCCATGCGGATAGTGGAATACCAAAAAGCACAGAATATGGTGATTTTGATACAGTGTCGCATCCGCTTGTTATGAAACAAGGTATCGGAGCACCAGAGATGCGCTTAGCAAGAAGGTATGCTGAATCTGTGAACCCAACAAGTGCGAGTCCTATGAGAGACCATAGAATTATATTAGGGATTTGCGATCGCATATTCAATAAGAGCCTTTAGTTCCTCAATAGAGCGAGGGTTGTCTGACATTTTATTATTAATGAAAAATGTTGGAGTGTGGTCAATCGCCGACAGCTTGCCACTCTTTTGGTCGCGGGCAACTTTTTCTTTTACCACATCGCTGTTTACATCGTTTTTATATTGATCAATATCGAGACCAAGCTTCTCCGCGTACCCCTCAAAAATTACTGAAGCAGTTGTACTTTCCGACCATTCACTCTGGTTTTTGAAGATCAAATCAACCATTTCCCAAAATTTACCCTGTTTGCCGGCCGCTTCAGATGCATAGGCGGAGGATAATGCGTTTTTGTGTTGCGGAAGAGGGAAGTGGCGATAAGTAAATGAAATGCTGTCTTTGTACTCAGCAAACATTTCTTCTAGCATTGGGTAGTATGCGCCACATGCTGGACACTGCAGGTCGCTGTATTCTACAAATGTCATTTTTGGAGTTGTTGACCCCTTGGTATGATCAGTTTGATCAATCGCTAGGTTAAGGGTGCCATCTTTGCGAGGTAGCTCTGCGCGCGGGCCTGTTGCTATTTGGTAAGCTCCAATAGCAGCAATAACCACAACTAATGCGGCTGAAAACCAAACAATAATTCTTTTTTGTGTATCCATAATGTGTGTATAGTATCAAGATTTTGCGTGTTTGGGAAATTTTGAGAAGGCCAGTCTTTTTTGACGCCAATAATTCTGTATTCCATATTCTGCGCAATATCGTGTAGAATAGATGGATGAAATATCATGGATACATGAATGAAGTAAATGGTGTCGTGCCTGACACTTCTTGTACTGCAGAATATGTTGCAAAAATGCGCCTTGCTATGAGCGACAGCTCGTACTCCACACCAGAGGCGTCACTTCGTTTGCCGTTTGATGAGGTTCTTTTAAAAAAATCCCAATCTCTAGCAACAAAACTCGCAGGACCAAAGCTCGCATATGTTCTCGATATCGGTATCGGCGGGTCAAACCTAGGAGCAAAGGCTCTATATGAAGCTACTGCAGGGGTGCTCGATCCGCATACACCTTTTGCTCCCAAAATGATTTTTGCTGATACGTGCTCACCAGAGCTACTTGCTGATATTACGGAACTCCTTTTGGACGAGATTATGGACAAGGAAGAAATTATAATAATCATTGCAAGCAAATCTGGCACAACCGTAGAGACGGTAATAAACGCATCGGTTCTTGTTATTGCGCTCGAAAAAAAGTTTGGTTCACTTTCAGACCGCATTGTGTGTATAACGGATGAATGGTCCCCTCTTTGGGATGTTGGAGAAAATAAAAAATACCACCTTCTTCCCGTACCGAAAATGGTAGGCGGACGTTTCTCCGTTTTTTCTCCAGCTGGAGTATTCCCCCTCTTGTGTGCTGGTATTGATGCAACACAATTGATGCGTGGCGCGCAGTCTGTAATTCATGACACGATTAATAGGGGGGTGGAGAGTAATTCTTTTAATGCCGCACGAGATATTATCGCTTGGCACAAAAAAGGCGCAGTTATTTTTGATTTTTTCGCATTTCATCCAGAGCTAGAGTCGGTTGGTAAATGGTATAGACAACTTTTTGCAGAGAGTCTCGGTAAAGAAAAAACAATTGATAGTGAGCCAGCAACACACCGCATGGTCCCCACGGTTTCTATTGGCTCAACAGACCTACACTCAGTCGAGCAAATGCATCTAGCACAGCCAGATATCGTCGCGCGTCTTCTGGTGAGAGCCCACACCCCTCATTGGGAGCACCAGTTTCTGGCAGAGGATAAGGTCTTTGCGGAGCTTGTTCCAGGGCTTTCAAATAGGGCGCCATGCGAGATTCTCGATGCCATTTATAAGGGAGTAAAGGAGACATATGACGCGCGTGGGGTTTCATATGGAGAAATCTCTCTTACAGATATTAGCCCAGAATCACTTGGTTCTTTGCTTCAGTTTATGATGTGCACCGTTATGCACCTTGCAAACCTTCTTAATATAGATGCATTCAGTCAGCCGAACGTCGAAGAATATAAGGATGCTACGCGCAGAATCTTGAAAGTAAAATAATGGCGTAATGCACAGCTATTTTACTTTTAGTGGTATGGTATAATAAAAAAGTTAGCAGCTATTTAATTTTTACTCATGAAACATATTGGAACATACATAGGTCTTGTGACAATGTTTGCTATTCCAACAATTGCTTTTTCGCAGACAGTCGAACCGCTCGGAGCATTGCAGGAATTTATTGTCCCAGACGATCCATCCAACATGCTCGAAACAATCTCCTTGTGGTCGCTCCTTATCGTGGCCTCAGTAACGAGTGCGATGGTGTGGATTGGTGGTAGGCATATGCACGGCGGAGTTTTTGGCAGCGTGCTCACATTTTTTAGTATTGGGATGACACTTGTTTTTCTTGGTTTTGCAACAGAAGTGCCATGGTTTGAAAGCATAAACCACACATATTTAAAGGTCACTCATGATTCGCTGTACACAATAGGGTATGTGTTTATGGGGGTCGCCGCGAGCAAGCTTCTGAAAGTTATTAAAGGGGAATAAATACCATTATGGATCAAACAGAACAATACAAATCGGTGATGTCAGAGATTATTGCGAAACAAAGCGTAATTCTCGGGCCCGACATGGCGGTTATACGAGCAAAAAAAGTTCCTAACATAAGGATTGGGGATAGTGGAGTAGTGATAGAGATAATTGGAGACCCGATAGAAGCACTCAACAGCCTCATAGATACTTACGTTGAACTATCAGGTCAGATTGTTAAAAATTCGATTGGGCCAATTTTTATAAAGTATCCTGAAGTAAAACAGACTAAATAGAATTATGGTTTCAGGCGAAATTATTCCTCTTGTCGCAGTCCTTATTACTCTATACCTGTTAGTAATCATTTTTTCATATTTGGCCGTTCGGCGTATACGGCGCGGGCTTGAAGAAAGGGATAGAGAAGTAAAACGCAGACTTTATGAGCTTGCGATTTTGAAAGAAATATCAGACCGTACCGGCTACTCGCTAAACATTCAAAAGATTCTCGATGTGATTGCTGGATCACTAAATCAGTTTATTGAGTACAGCGCTGTTTCTTACATGCTCTTGGACCCATCAAAGGTGGTTTTTAAAGTTGATTTAGAGCAATCTGTTTCGAACAATTTCATAAGGGATATACGGAGACGCATGCTTGATTCCCTGTCTGCGCTCTTGGGGAGAGACATTTCTGATATGAACGTTGAAGAGACGATAGAAGGTGCGATCATGCTTGATGCCACAGAAGAGCCTGTGCGGTCGTATTTCAACATCCCATTTGTTATAGGAGGAGAGCTTGCTGGTGTGCTAACTGTTTCTCATACAAAAGCAGGTCTATACAAGGAATCAGAAATGGAGATTCTATATAAGATTGTGAATCAAGCATCACAGGCGGTAACAAAACTTGAGGACGTTATAAAAAATGAACAAGGTAAAATAGCAGCCATGCTCGAAAGCATGCTCGAGGGTGTAATAATGACTGATCGCGAGTATCGTGTTATTGCAGCAAACCCAACTGCAAAGCTTATTGTTGGGTACAAAGAGGACTCTGTACCAACAATTTTTGATTTCGTAGATTCATTTAAAGACGCCATTGACATTAGGGGCAAACTAGAAGAGGCAATAAAGCTAGACAAAACTATCACCGAACCTGAAGTATTCTTTAGAAACAAGTATTACCAAGTCGTAATATCTCCAGTTAAGTCAAATGTTGGACCCAATAAAGGTCAGATTTTGGGGGGTGTTGTCATCTTTCATGATACTACCCACGAAAAAGAGGCTGAGAATATGCGCAATGAGTTCACTTCTCTTATGGTGCACGAACTTCGTTCACCACTTGGAAATATAAAAAAGATCGGTGAGGTAATGCGTTCGTCAAAAATTCTGGAAGACAAAGAGGCAACAAATGAGTATGTTTCAATGCTCTACGAGAGCTCGTCCTCAATGCTTGATTTGGTAAATGATCTCTTAGATGTTGCAAGGCTGGAGGCTGGTAAATTGGTTGTCGATAAAAAGCAAAACGACATAAAGGAAATCATTACAGACAGAATAAACTTTTTTGAAGCTGGCGCAAGTAATGCCGGCGTAAGTTTAAGGTTGGCTGTCGCAGAAAATATATCAAATAATATTGAATTTGATTATGAAAGAATAAAACAGGTCTTAAACAACCTTTTTTCAAACGCTTTAAAATATACACCAAGCGGTGGTCTTGTGACGGTATCCATTTTTATGCATAAAAGGGGTGAATCGTTTGAGGAAGAGGCAAGGGCAATAAACGCTCTATGGGTTTCAGATAATATGACATCTGACACTACGCAGGTGCCTAGTTGTGTTGTTGTTGCTGTGACAGATACGGGAGAGGGGATCACAAGAGAAAACATGGAAAAACTTTTTAATAAATTCACACAATTTGCTTCTAGTATTCGCAAGGACGAAGAACACAAGGGCACAGGGCTCGGACTTGTAATAGTGAAAGGTATTATTGATGCGCACGGGGGTGTCGTTGGGGTGGGTTCAAAACAAGGAGTGGGAAGTACCTTTTATTTCACGCTTCCTTTGTAGTATAATTAAGCGGTAAATATGGCAAAAAAAATATTAATTGTTGACGATGACAAGATTCTTTCGAAGATTCTTCGAGATGGTTTGGTAGCAGGAGGTCAAGGTAAGTACGAAGTTTTTTCGGCGTTTGATGGAGAGGAAGGATTTGAGGTGGCACTTCGCGAGAAGCCAGATCTTATTATGACAGATTTAATAATGCCGAAGGTCACTGGCATCGAGTTTTTAAAAAAGCTTCGCGCAGAGGATTGGGGGAAGGACATCCCCGTTATAATGGAAACACAATTATCGGACCTTGAAAATATGAGTGAGGGAATGGAACTCGGGGTAAAGGGGTACATTATTAAGTCGGATTATTCTCTTGATACTATCTTGCGTCAGGTGGATGACATCCTTAAATAAAATGATAAATTATTATGGACGACAGCAAAGAAAACAGTAAGACAAAACTATTCAAGGCGGTCACTGTGCTCGCGATGTTATGTGCTGTGCTTGTGGGGTCTATGATAATTACTGAGGTTAAAGGATACCGTTTTATCGGTGGTGGTGTTTCGGCAACGAATACGATATCAGTTTCAGGAGAAGGAGAAGTAGTTGCCCCACCGGATATTGCAAACGTGTCCTTTGCTGTTCGTGAGAGTGCTGCAAAGGTTTCCGATGCGCAAGACAAAGTAACAGCAAAAACAAGAGCAGCCCTTTCTGCTGTGCGTAAGCTTGGTGTTTCAGACAAAGATATTAAAACCCAGAATTACAGCTCATATCCAAAGTATGAGTGGCAAGAAGGCACAGCATCGTGCATGGAGCTGAACTGCCCGCCTCCTCGACCAGGAAGACAGGTAATCGTTGGGTACGAGGTTTCTCAAACTGTAGATGTTAAAATGCGCGACCTAGAAAAAGTGAACACGCTTGTAGAGGAACTTGCGTCTGCTGGTGTTACTGAAATGTATGGCCCAAATTTTGCGATTGATGATGAGGATGCGCTGAAGGCAGAAGCGAGGAAGCTTGCTATTGAAATGGCGCGTTCAAAAGCAGAGGTTCTTGCGCGCGATCTTGGTGTCACGCTTGTGCGCGTAGTGTCATTTTCTGAAGGCGGCAACTACCCAATATATGCTCGCACTACAATGATGAGCGAGAAGGCTGATTTTGGCGCAGATAGTTCTATGCCAGAGATCCCTCAAGGAGAGGAGAAAATAGTCTCTAATGTTACCGTAACATACGAGATTCGGTAGGGGTACTAGGAAGGAAGGCAAATAGAGGACACCTCTCATGCGAGAGGTGTCCTCTATTTTATAAAAACCCCTTAAAACTCAGGCATGTTACCTATTGACAAAATACGAAAGTTGTGTATAATTTAAGCTAGTAGTAAGGATTTGAAAACCAGCAGGTATCTACAACTTTTTCTCTTGAAAGGAGAAAATAATGTCAAAGCCCGACGGTAAAAAAAGTAAGAAAGCAAAAGCAAAGACCGTAGTGCCAATGTCGAGGGTTGTAAGACCCAATAAGGTCCATGGTCCTAAGCCAGACTTCACCCCACGCCCCAAAAAGACGTCTGTGGAGTTTGTCAGTACCAAGGCTGAGAACATATGGCATGGCTATTGCGGTCTTGTGGAAACAGCAGGGATTATTTTCTGTGTGTCGAAACAAGAGCATTCTTCTGGTCATGAATTCCGTGCGATTCGTGTGGTTTCAGCGCCAGTCGGCACTGAACTTTATGGACTCGCAGGATCACGCGTTTATGTATCCGTTGCGGACCTGCATTGTCTGAATTTTCGGTCGCCCTTTAAGGAAGGAACTCCGGACTACAAGCGCCAGGAACACATCTGGGGTTTCTTCAATCAGCTGTTTACAAAAATGTGCCTTAAAGGCACCCATGCACAAAAGGTAGAGAAGGAAGTTGCCACCTAATCGAAACATAAAGCAGGATAAATTCTGCTTTGCCGCCCCACAACTTTGTGGGGCGTTTTTTTTGTTGGAGAGGTTGTGGGACGTTGACTTTTCTTCCCGCAAAGAGTATAGTGAATAAAAGCCCTGCGGGGCGGTTTTTTAAATGAGATAACGAGCGTAGCGACATTAGGTCATTTCCCCGCCTAAATTTTTCGTAGAAAAACTTAGGCGGGTGTGATTTTCAACTTCGTTTCACTCAAAGAAAATCAACATTATGCAATTTATTGAATACATAAAGGAGTCAAAGGGCGAACTCGCTCACGTCACATGGCCAACACGTCGTCAGGCGGTCGCTTTTACTGTGCTAGTTATTGTGCTTTCAATTTTAACATCGCTCTACCTAGGCGCGTTTGATGCATTTTTCACAACATTAATTAAAAAGTTCATTGTTGGCTAATTTTTATTTACTACTCATATGGCAAAACAAGAAACAACAGGAGAGCGCAATTGGTACGCGATTCACACATACGTTGGGTACGAAAATGCAGTACTTCGAAACCTGAAGCAGCGCATTGAATCATTGGGAATGGAGGACAAGATATTTAATGTCATTGTTCCTATGGAGAAAAAAATAAAGGTAAAGGGCACAAAACGTGTCGAAGTCGAGGAAAAGATTTATCCTGGATACATTCTCGTTGATATGATTGTAACCGATGATTCATGGTATGTTGTTCGCAACACACCTCGTGTAACAGGTTTTGTTGGTGCTGGTGTAACTCCAGTCCCTCTTGCAAAAGCAGAAGCAGAAGCTCTTTTTGCTCGCATGGCAGAAAACACGCCAAAACACAATATTGACCTCGTGGTTGGAGACCAAGTAACTATTGTAGACGGCCCCTTTAAGGATCTTGAAGGCAAGGTTGCTGAGGTAGACAATGAACGAGGTCGCGCAAAAGTACTCGTTTCAATGTTCGGACGCGAAACACCGGTAGAGCTCGATTTTTTGCAAATTCATAAGATATAATATCCAAAACTAACACTGGGCTTGAAAAATCTCCCGACTTAGGGTAGACTCAGCAAATTCCAACATCAACACTATGGCAAAAAAAATAACAAAAAAAGTAAAGGTAGTCATTCCAGCCGGTAAAGCAACACCAGCGCCTCCTTTGGGGCCCGCCCTCGGGCAGGCAGGTGTGAACATTGGTGAATTTGTCACAAAATTCAATGATGCTACCAAGGATAAGATGGGAGATATGGTTCCAGTTGTCATTACTGTGTACGAGGATCGCACCTTTACATTCGTAATGAAGACCCCACCTGCTTCTGGGCTCATTCTCAAGGCGGCTGATGTAAAGAGTGGCTCAAAGAAGCCTGGCGCAAGCAAAGTGGCATCAATCACCAAAGCACAGCTTCGCGAAATCGCAGAAAAGAAGATGCCTGATCTTTCTGCAAATGACGTGGAGGCTGCAATGAAAATAATTGCTGGCACAGCGCGTTCAGCAGGAATTGAAGTGAAATAAAACCCCACAAAAATCAAAGAAAAAAGCCGACAATCGCAAGATTGTCGGCTTTTGAGTTGGTACTATTTTACACTGCAATCGGTGCTTTGATTGCCGGATACGGGTCATACCAGTCGAGCATAAAATCGCCTGTTTTAAAACCAAAGATGTCAGTCACTTTACGGTTGATCAGCATCTTTGGAAGTAAGCGAGGTGTACGAGAAAGTTGCAATTCGACTTGTTCCATGTGGTTAAGGTAGAGATGAACATCTCCGCCAACCCAGATAAATTCGCCAGGCTCCAGCCCGCATATCTGTGCAATCATCATGGTGAGGAGTGCGTAGGATGCTATATTGAATGGAACCCCCAGAAACGTGTCACAGCTTCTCTGGTAGAGTTGACACGATAGCTTCCCGTTTGCCACATAGAATTGAAACAAGCAATGGCATGGTGGAAGGCCCGATTTTGCCATTTCATCGATGTCGGCAACGTTCCATGCTGACACAATGAGACGACGTGAATCCGGAGACTTTTTTACCTGTTCGACAACTTGCGCAATCTGATCAATTGTTTGCCCATTTGGCGCAGTCCACGAGCGCCACTGCTTTCCGTACACAGGACCGAGCTCGCCGTGTTCTTTTGCAAACTCGTCATTGTGCTTTATCCCAAGAATAAACTGAGCTAAGCCTTTTTTCCATTCGTCAGAATCGGTTTTTGGTACAGGTTTCCCGAGTTTTTTCAGGTAGGCTTTGTACGGCCACTCGTCCCAAATATGGTTGTCGTGCCCTACGAGATACTTGATATTCGTGTTGCCGGCCAGAAACCACAAGAGCTCCGTGATAACGAGTCTCATTGGGATCTTTTTTGTAGTGATAATAGGGAAGCCTTCAGATAGATCGAACCGCATTTGGTACCCAAAAACTGATTTTGTTCCAGTGCCAGTACGATCGCCCTTTATTACACCGTTTGTTTGAATATGGCGAAGTAGGTCTAGATATTGTTTCATTGCATACTCCTTGTATTGTTGAGAATGTACTACTTGTTACTGTTGTCACTCTACTTATTTTGTTGCACTTTGTCAATCTCTGGACTTTTTGTAAAAATTGTGATATACTTGTTTTAGTTGATTCTTTTGTACTTTTACAAGGAGGAATGTTATGTCTAAAGAAGTTTTGAAGTGGGTTCCTGGTACTGATACAGAGGTGCTCGGGAAAATGTTCAAGAAAAAGCTTCGTAGTAATTATACCAGGCCAAGCCACTTGGATATCTTTGCTCAACAAGCAATCGTTATTTCACAGAGACCAACATGCCTTTTTTACGAGGTTGGCGCTGTCATCTTTTATGGGTGCGCACATTTTCTTTCATCGGGTTACAATGGCGCAACGAGCGGGGATGTCGATCCGCGAGAAGTAGGATGCGCGCGTGTAGTCGATGGCAAGATCCATGAAGGCAAAGGTTTGTGTCGCGGGTCGCACGCCGAGTTGAACGCCATCGGCAATCTGACTGTGAGTACTCTGGGGCTTCAAGACGTGAGCATGATTGTCACACTTCACCCATGTTTTAGTTGTGCAAAACAGATGGTAAACAAGGGAATCAAAAAAGTTTACTACATCTGGGAGTATGGGAGAGAGGAGTTTGTGACAGACTATTTTCGCGAACGAGGTGTTGAGGTAATCAAATATACCTCTCCGTTTTTAGAGAAGTGGATTGCCTTGAACGGGTATGACCCAATTGGTGCTACAAATAAGCAGGAATAAAGTTGTTTTTTACCCCGCAGTCACAAAACTGCGGGGTTTTGTTTTTAATGCTATAATTTCAACTAATGGAGATTAGGGTAAAAAAAATACACAAGGATGCGAAATTGCCAACCTACGCGCATCACGGTGACGCTGGATTTGATCTGTACGCTATTGAAAGTGTTAGTATCCCAGTCGGCGCACGGGTTCTTGTTGGGACTGGTATTGCCATAGAGATCCCAGATGGATACGTTGGGCTCATTTGGGACAAGAGCGGACTATCAATGGTTCATGGTTTAAAAAACCTTGGTGGCGTAATAGATGCTGGGTATCGTGGAGAAATAAAAGCAGGAGTCGTAAATCTAAGCGATGATGATTACACAATCACAGCTGGGCACAAAGTTGCGCAAATGCTTATTCAGAAAGTGGAGCGAGCGGACATAAAAGAAGTTACAGAGCTATCTGACACATCGCGCGGGCACGGTGGGTTTGGGAGCACTGGGAAGTAGATATTTCTCCTACTTTGTGGTAGAAAGATAGAGGTTTTTTGATCTTAAATTTTTAGTGGAGGTTTCAAATGTCGAAAAAAATAAAGCTGATTGCAATTGAAGGTTCTGATGGTTCGGGTAAGGCGACACAAACCGAACTTCTCGCCGGTTTTCTTAGGCAGAATAACTTTAAAGTCGGGCGCATTTCCTTTCCCCGCTACGATGGCACTCCTGCCGGAAGAATGTTGTTTGAGTTCTTGAAATCATCGCGTGCTTCCGAATATGATTTTGTGAACTCGAATCCTAAGCTGGCATCACGCATTTATGCGCAAGACAGGTTTGAATCACTGGAATATCTTCAGGGTTTGATTAAACGCAATGATGTTGTAATTTTTGACCGGTACGTCGAATCAAATCTTTTACATCAGGGGGGGAAACTGAAATCTGACGTAGAGATACTCAATTTCGCGAACTGGCTTTACGATCTCGAGTATAACCAACTGGGGATACCGAAACCAGATGTAACCATCTACCTTGATCTTCCTCCCGAAGTTTCTTATGCACGAGCGCTTAAACGTGCGCAAGAAAAAGGAGAGAGTCCCGATGCGGTTGAGTCTGATATGGAATACGTCAGGAATGGCACTAAGGCGGGGAGACTCTATGCAGACTTTTTTGGATGGAAGATCATCCAGTGTGTGGTTCCTGGTCAGAATTCAGCACTCTCCGCTTACGAGTTAAGTCCTGAAGAAATTCATATGAAGATTCGTGAAATCGTATTAAAAAAATAAAAAGCTTTTTATTAAAAACCCTCAGTTTCGGCCGAGGGTTTTTTGTTTGATTTTTGCGTGCTATGATGCG
>LCDG01000009.1 GCA_000998425.1 Candidatus Nomurabacteria bacterium GW2011_GWC2_42_20 | reverse complement strand
AGCAGCAACAGAGTCTACGACGATTACATCGATCTTGCCAGAGCGTACGAGGGACTCCACTATTTCAAGTGCTTGCTCACCAGTATCTGGCTGCGATATGAGAAGCTCGTCAATATTTACCCCAAGCTTTTTTGCGTATTCTGGGTCCATCGCATGTTCAGCATCCACGAAAGCGCAGATCCCGCCCATCTTTTGCGCCTCTGCAACCACATGTAGGGTGAGAGTGGTTTTTCCTGATGATTCTGGACCAAATATTTCAACGATACGACCGCGGGGGAGACCGCCGACACCAAGGGCGTAGTCAAGACCTATGGAACCAGTCGAGATAGCATCAACGCCAACCTTTGGCTTATCCCCAAGTTTCATAATAGCGCCCTCTCCAAACTTCGCTGCCTTTATTGTATCCTCTATGTTTGCGCCTGACTCCTTCTTTTCTTTTGCTGCCTTTTTTGCTAATGCCATAATGGTTTTCTTAACGAGTGCGACGAGTTTAGAAAATCATCACCCCGTTAAATGATTTCTGAAAGAAATCCCTGCTCTGCAGGATTTAACTGTGGTAGTCGACTTAAAAAGTCACTTCACCCGCGATTGTTGTTAATTTTTAAATAATTTTTTCTGTGCTCGTCGCCGTTGTCGTCCCTATACCCATTCCATATTCTATATTCGATATTCTAGATTCTACCAACACTATCTCTATTGTTTTTTTTACCACCCTCTCATAGTTATCTTTAGCGGTGACTTTAATTATATTATACCCAGGAGCCAGTATCAATCGACTATGGAAATTACCATCAAGGTCAACTGCAGTTTGCGCGTCATTTATCGATAGATTGTTTGTGTGGATTACGCGTCCTTGAACAATTATAGCTGGGGTAGTGGTTGAATACCCGTTTAGTGGGTTACTTATTATAATTCTTGGTCCATACACAAAATCATTGAGCATAAAAAAAGAATAGCCAACAATGAGAGCGACCCCCAGTCCTCCAACGACCAATTTTATTATTCTTCTACCTTCCATGTATTATTTTTACTCTGCCACAGTCTCTGACCCTGATTTCTCTAGAACTGTTCGTGCTTTTGCACCATCACTAGGACCAATAACACTCCTATCTTCTAGCATATCAATTAGGCGTGCTGCGCGCGAATAACCTACTTTGAGACGTCTTTGCAGATACGAAGTAGATGCCTTGCCAGTTTCTATAACTATTTGTCTCGCGTCTTCATATAGCTCATCATCGTCATTTCCAGACCCCTCATCGTCAAAAGAAGAGCTAAAGAGGGGATCGCGCTCATTGCTGATACTTCCACTAGAGAGATTTATCTCATCAGTATCAGGAAGTCCGTCAGTAGGTAGGTTTGCCAAATATTTCACAACCGCCTTTACTTCTGTTTCCGACATAAATGCCGACTGAATACGCGTAGGCTTCGACATTTCACCAGATATGTAAAGCATATCGCCAGCTCCAAGAAGTTTTTCTGCACCAGATGCGTCCAAAATAGTTCGAGAGTCGATTTGTGAAGCCACCTGTAGTGCTATGCGTGCAGGCACGTTTGCTTTAATTAGACCTGTAATTACATTCACAGATGGTCGCTGAGTAGATAGTATGAGGTGAATTCCCACAGCGCGACTCATCTGTGCGAGACGTACAATCGCGCTTTCGAGCTCGCGTGGGTATGTCTGCATGATATCTGCGAGTTCATCGAGGATTATTACAATATACGGCATTCGCTCAGGCATCTGCTCATCCTCTTCTGCATTTGTATTTACTTTTGACTTTTGACCTTTAACTTTTAACTTGCGTAGCGCAGGCTCAACAATATTTTTATGGTACGAGGAAATATCCCTTACAGACTCTGCTTCGAGGATGTTGTACCTGCGGTCCATTTCTTTTGCAGCCCACTTAAGCGCAAGAATGGCTTTCTTTGCGTCAGTAATAACAGGGGTAAGTAGGTGTGGGATTTTGTTATAAAGTGTCAGCTCCACACGCTTTGGGTCGATCATGATAAACCTCATTGCCTCTGGGCCATTCCTGTACAGCAGAGAGTTCACGACCGCATGGATAGTCACAGACTTACCAGAACCAGTTGCGCCTGCGATAAGCACGTGAGGCATTTTTGCTAGGTCTGCATAGTAGAGTTTTCCAGAAACACCACGTCCGAGTGCCACAAGAAGAGGTTTTGCCGAATGACGATATTCGTCAGCAGAAAAGAGGGTCTTGAGACCAACAACAGTTTTCGTGGAGTTTGGAACCTCAATACCTACGAGCGATTGCCCTGGGATAGGTGCTTCGATACGAATAGGGTGTGCGGCGAGCGCATACGACAGCTCGCTCTGTAGCCCCACGATGCGTGACAGCTTTACACCCTCAGCTGGCTTTAGCGCGTAGCGAGTCACCGATGGCCCGATAGATACCTCGTCCATTTCAACGGTAATGCCGTATTGTCCGAGAGTGCGCTTAATAATATTTGCGTTTGCTTTAATATCACCGACGCCAGGCTTGCCACGATCTCCCTCGAGAATAGAAAGTGGGGGAGGGGTGTACGTCGTATTCATTACGGGATTAAATGAGATTCCAGATTCATCTACCTTGGTGCCATCCTTTTTCTCCTTGATCTTCGCAACCACCTGCGCGAGTTTTGTCGGCTTCTCTTCTTCTGTGTCTGATTTGGTTTCTGTTATTGTATCGGCTGTCAGTGGTTGGTTGTCAGTGGTCAGTTGTTCCACATCTTCTTCTTCATCATTATTTCTCCTCCAGAAAAGTAGTGCGCTAAAATTTGGACGCGTGTTGAACATAATAAGGAAAGAGATCGCAAGGAACGCGATTAGGAAAAGTGTAGCTATATAAGTATCAAAAAGTTTAACGAGGGGGACGGAGACAATTCGCCCAAGGATTCCACCAGATGAATCACCTGAAAAGATATTCACAAGACCGAGTGTTGAAAAAAGAAAAAGAAATGCGCCGAGACTTGCAGTCATCGCAATGTTTGGTCGAGACTCTCGGAAAAAAGAAACACCAAGAAGAAAGAGTAGTAGAGGGAGTGCAAAATATCCTACCCCTAGCAGGTACTCAAAACCACCATAGATAGACTCACCAAGCACCCCGCCTTTTCCAAACGGAGCAACAGAAAAAAAGATACCAATAACAAAAAATAAGATAGCAATTACACTATGCCGTGTTTCATCAGATAACCCGTCAAAAAAAGATATATTACCTAATAAAGAAGTTTTTTCTTTTGAACCCTTCACTGTATTTTTTTGAACCTTTGTATCGTTCTTTCTCCTTCCGCTTATTTCTTTCTTTGCCATATAAATATCTGTCTATAATACCACGCACTAATCGAAAATCGAAGGAATTTTAACTTCTATATTTCATATTCGACATCCTGTCCGCAAGTCATTGACTTGCGGACTCCATGTCCTATATAATAAAAAAACCTTAAAAAAGTTTTGTAAGAGATAGAAGGGCAATAAAAGACATTAAAAGGACATACTAATGGACTACAAAAAAGACATCAAGGACAACGCCGTTATGAGCCACAGCAATCAAGGTGGAATGGAGGTCTTTGGCATTAGGACATCAAAAAAGTGTGAACGTCTTGCTACTGCTATTTACCTAGTCACAAACTTTCTATCAGACACAGAGCCGATGAGATCTCGTCTCCGTACATTGTCACTCGAGCTTGTCCGAGACGCGTCCTTTATAAAAAATGGTAGCCAGACTGTCGAGGCAAATGTCCTCGAGTCTCTCCGTTCAAATGTTACTGAAACACTTTCACTGTTCGAACTCGCATTTGTTGCTGGTTTAGTTTCTGAAATGAACTTCGTTATTTTGAAGAGGGAATATGCTTCACTGAGAGATAGTATTGATATTAAAAAAGCATCTCGTGAGTCACGCACTGATACCATACTTGGCGACAATTTTTTCGGTACGCCGAACCAAGAGATAAGGTCTGACCTTAAGAATTTGAGCCCAAGGTCGGACCTTTATATATCCTCAGCAACTACCCCCGCATCTTTTTCTAAAGGACATTCTATCGGACAAACAAACACATCAATGTCTGATAGAAATACAAAAGGACAAAGTGTAGCTTCTCGGCAAGCTGTTCCTCTCACCATGTTGGCCCAAACTCCAAAACCAAAAATCCCAAACTCTGTAACCAAGGAAGCCCGTCGTTCACGCATTTTAAAACTCATAAAGGACAACCGCGAGGTTACGATAAAGGACATTGTTATGCACTTTCCTGATGTTTCTGAAAAGACAATTCAGCGCGAACTCGTCGCGATGTCCGATAGTGGTGTCCTAAAGAAAATAGGCGATCGCCGATGGTCACGCTATGCCCTTGCGTAGTCCCACGCACCCATTCAATATCCCATATTCAACATTCTATATTCTACCCATATTGCTTGTTTTCTCCCTCATTTTCTGCTATTATTAACGCGTGTGGAGTATTGTCGGTTTCGCTATTCGTAGCCGTTTCCGCGAGTTATCCACACATATACTTTGCAGGTTTACTTGCATTGTATATAATGTATGTAAGTTCAGTGCGTGTAGAAATACATTGTACTGGATTTAGGTGTATATAGAAGTGTTACATTTCTGTATACACTTTAAAAAAGAAACACTCCCGGCTTACGATAGATTGCAAGCAAGGGGAGAGTCCATTGAAAACTAGGTCCGGCGCACTCAGTATTGAATCGTGTGAATTTGCATTCTGTATTTCAGATTCAAAATTCTATATTCAATATTCAATTCTGAACGCACCGGGTCTTGCATAGAAAATCGCATCACACAAGAAGGTGCATTTTCAGTTTTCAATGGCCTTGACCCGAGTGGTCGAAGCACTACCGCATGACCGACAAAACGACAGAGACAGTTACTAAAAATTCGCGAACAATTGACCTCACGTCGAAGTCAAACTAAGTTCGCATGTGCGATTAGAAATTTACCAATAAATTATGAATAAAATTATTTCATCAAAGTCTGCCCTCGTTGCAGGTTTGGTGGTAGCTGCGTTTGCATTTACTGCATCAACGGTATCAGCTGCTACATTTTCAACAAACCTAAAGCAAGGCAGCACAGGTGCTGATGTTATGGAACTTCAGAAAGTTCTTAACATGAGCGCTGACACACAGGTTTCTGTATCAGGCGCAGGTGCTCCAGGAATGGAGACCTCATACTTCGGTCCTGCTACAAAAGCCGCAGTTATCAAGTTTCAGAACAAGTACGCATCAGACATTCTCGCACCAGTTGGTTTGACCAGCGGTACAGGATTCGTTGGTGCATCTACTCGTGCAAAGTTGAACACAATGGGAGGATCGGTTACAACCACCACCACTACAACAACAAGCACAGTTCCTGGTTGTACTTCAACAGTTGGCTTTAGCCCAACAACAGGACAGTCATGTGCAACAGGTGCAACAACAGTTACACCTACAGGCACAGGACTTACAGTAGCTTCAGCTACACAGCCAGCTAATGGTCTTGCAATCCAGAACGCATCACGTGTTCCATTTACAAAGGTTACTCTTACTGCAGGATCTTCGGATGTTGTAGTAAACGGTATCACTGTAGAGCGCTCAGGTGCAGCAGTCGATGCAAACTTCTCAGGCATTATTCTTCTTGAAGAAGACGGAACACAGCTTGATATTGCAAAGACACTTGGTTCAACTCACCAGGCTATTGTTGGTGGCACATTTACTGTAAAGGCAGGAACTTCAAAAACTCTTACCGTTGCAGGTAACATGACTACAGACAACAGCACACGTGCAGGACAGGTTGCGGCTCTCACTGTAGTTGCAGTTAATACTGCTTCAACAGTTTCAGGCTCACTTCCTATCACTGGCGCAATGCACACAATCAACGGAACGTTGACCATTGGTACAGCTACTGGTGCGAACTCATCGTATGACCCAGGTACGACAGCTACAAAAGCTATCGGTACAACGGGATACAAGTTCACTGCAGTACGTGTTACTGCTGGTTCAGCAGAAGATGTACGCTTGAAGTCAGTTCGTTTCTATCAGGCTGGTTCAGTATCAGCGGGCGACCTTTCAAACGTAAAGATTTACGTTGACGGTACTGCATACGATGCTGTTGCTTCTGATCGCTACTACACTTCAAACTTTGGTTCAGGCATCGTGATCGCAAAGGGTCTTTCAAAAGACATTTGGATCGCTGGTGACATCACTGGTTCAGGTGCCGCAGGTCGTACAATCGACTTCGACATCCAAAAGAACACAGACATCTACGTTTCAGGTGAGACCTACGGACAGGGTATTATCGCAGGCGGTACAATTACCACCTCGACACCTTCTCTTAGTGGTAACGCTGTAACCGTTTCAGCAGGTTCGTTCACACAGGTTCAGAAGTCAACTTCAGTACCTGCACAGAACATTGCGATTAACCTCGCAAGCCAGCCTCTTGGCGGATACGAAGTAGACCTTACAGGAGAAGCTATCTCTGTACAGTCACATGTATTTACTGTTACAAACTCAGGATCACAGGCAGCAGCAACACTCACAAATGTTTCTCTCTATGACGAGAACGGAGCAGTTGTAGCAGGTCCAGTAGATGCTACGTACGTTGGTACAACATCACAGACAATCACCTTCACAGATACAATAACTTACCCAATTGGTAAGCATGTGTACTCATTGAAGGGTAAAGTTGCTACAGGTGTTGCAAACGGAGTTACTTACTCAACTGTGTTGACTACAATGTCAACCATTACAGGTCAGACAACAGGAAATACAATTTCATCTCCTACTGTTGGCTTTGCAATGAACACAATGACAGTTAAGTCAGCAGCTCTTGCGCTCAGTATGTCAACTTCACCAGCAGCACAGAGCATTGTTGCAGGTGCACAGGGTGTAACATTCGCAAATCTTCAGCTTGACGCAAGTCAGTCTGGTGAAGATGTTCGCTTCTCATCAATCGTTGTAGTACACACAGGAACCGGCGATATTTCAAAGGTTACTGGACTTCAGCTTTGGGACGGAGCAACTGCATTGAACACAGGTTCAAACGTAGTTACATCAGCAACATCAACAACAATTACCTTTGATCAGTCTCTTACAGTTGCAAAGAATACCGTAAAGACACTTGCTCTTAAGGGTAATCTTTCTTCTAGCGCAGCAAGCACATTCAAGTGGAATGTTGCTACTGCTCCAACAACAACAGGTGTAACTTCAGGCGCGTCAGTAACACCTACAGGTGTTGCTACAGCTTCAAGTGCAACTATGACTGTTGGAACTGGATCACTCGTTGTTTCAACTGCACCTTCAAGCCCTTCATACGCTATCGCGGCTGCAGGCTCGACAGGTAACACGGCAGCGGTTATTCGCTTCCGCGCAACGAACGAAGGGGTTAACCTCGCTCGTTTGGGTCTTAAGCTTACCAACACAGCATCAAGTTCAGCATCAGACCTAGTACAGGTTTCGATCTGGGATGGCGCTACTCAGGTAGGTACAGCAGTATTCACAGGAACCAACACTAATGCAACTTCAACGTTCGCATCAGCAGTTGCTCTTCCAAAGGATGCTGACAAGGACCTTACCGTAAAGGTAGACTTCGCTCAGATTGGTACTGGTTACACAGGCGTACAGGGTGACCTTATCGCTATCGATGCTGATACCAACGGTACAAATACCGAAGGTACAGGTGTTGGTTCTGGTTCAACCATCGACGCAACAGGTACAACGGCAGTATCAGGCATCCGCCTCTTCAAGTCGTTCCCAACCTTCGCGCTTGGCACGATCGGTTCAACAGGTGTTGCAGATGGTAAGCTCATGCGCTTCACCGTTACTGCAAACGCAAACGGTGGAGTTGGTATTGACCAGTTCAAGTTTGCAGTTGCAACAACATCAGCAACATTGTCGAACATTAACCTCTTTGGTTACACTGATTCAGGTTACTCAGCACCAATTTCTGGCTTCTCATCAGGTCAGATTGCAGCGGCTAACACGACTGCTCCTACTGGAACATTCACAATCGATCCTTCGGCTGTGATTAACATTCCTGCAGGAACAACGTATTACTTCGAAGCACGTGCTACCGTAACAGCGTCAGCAACGACATACTCTGTCACAACAACGCTTAACGGTGACTCAGCATATCCTTCACTCGCAGAAAACATGGGTACTTCAGCTACAGTACAAGCACTTGGTAACCTCGTATGGTCACCAAACGCTACAACTACTTCAGCAGCAGCTCATGTTGACTGGACACTTGGATACGGAGTAGCAGGCTTGCCTTCAAGCGGCTTGATTCAGACACGTTCGAACTAACCTCGGTTAGCGACTATACGTCAAAAATGAAAGCTTCCTAATCCGAAGCTTTCAACAAAACAGCCCGGCACCGCAAGGTGCCGGGCTGTTTTTGTTTGCTTGTATTATATTATATCCCACACCCGCGAAGGTCTGACCTTCACGAGCCTTACATCACTTACTCTGTGAAGGTCTGACCTTCACGGAAGCATAATCCGCAGTATTTTTACTCCTCTTCTTCACTAAATGCGCACGCCTTGATATACTTAATGATAAATGAACAGATCTTTTGATTTTTCGATAGGCGAGTATTATCATCTTTACAATCGCGGAACAGATAAAAGAATTATTTTTACAAACAGAAACGACCATAATCGTTTCGTCTTATTATTACATCTTTGTAATGGGATAGAGCGAGTTGATGTAAGCAATAAGCTCCGTGAAGGTCAGACCTTCACGGAGCTTATAAATATTGAGTTTTCTGACAGACTGGTCGATATTGTCGCATATTGCCTCATGCCGAATCACTTTCATTTACTGGTAAGAGAAAAACAAGAGGATGGAATTAGTTTGTTTATGAAGAAGCTTCTCACTGCATACTCGATGTATTTTAATAATAAAAACAACCGTACAGGTGCTCTTTTTGAAGGCAGGTTCAAGGCAAAACACGCAAACACCGACGAATATCTCAAGTATCTTTTTGCGTATATTCACTTAAATCCTATTAAAATTATTGATTCAAAATGGAAAGAGAAGGGGATTCAGGATCTCAAAACAGCGCAAAATTTTTTAAATAATTATGAACACTCAAGTTATCTTGATTGGATGGGGAACGATCGCCATGAATCAAAAATACTTAATCGCGCGGCATCACCAGAATATTTTTCAACTGTAAAAGATTTTAATGATTTTGTGAACGAGTGGCTTACATTCAAGGATGTTCAATAAATACAACACTCGTGAAGGTCGGACCTTCACGAGTGAAGAGTTATCCACAGCATCGTTGTTTTTTGTGTAAATGGTAAATACAATCGTGCTACACTGTGGAGAAGTTATGAAAAAAATAATAAATATTTTGAAGTGGTCGGCTATAGCAATATTAGCCGGTTTTATTTTGTTAGTTATTGCACGCATTCCGTTTTATATCCAAAACCAGAAGACCGAAGAACATGTTGCGAAGATTCACGCTACAAAGCTCGCTATGGATGATGTGATGGGTATAAATTTACCACCAGACCCTGGCACAGAAGCACACAAGACTGTTGCAGGTATTGATGCAAACGAAAATGGCACTCGCGATGATGTTGAGCTGGCCATCTTTAAAGAATATCCAGGCTCGGCAAAGACGAGAGCGGTGCTTTTGCAGTATGCGCTTGCTTTGCAGATGGAGATGGTACAGCCTGTGGTAAATAGTGGTACGGTTGGTGCTGTTGCTGAGCAGAAATCAAGAGGCTATTTATGTATTGGTGAAACTATTCCACGAGAAGATTTTGATAAATTTGTCGAGGAGAGTAATAAATTACATGAATTTGTAGAGAAATTACAATTAAACACAGTGCTACGCAAAAATTATCGAGTAGATTTCTATAAAAAATTAACAAGCGGCGAAGTCCCTCGTGATTATTGTGATATTGATTTGAATTCTTTGCCAAACTAGATATGTACAGAGATATTAAAAACATATTAGTAGCTTCATTAGTTGCTTTTGTTGTTTTTCTGCCATATTCCACCTTTGCAGCTTCTTGTTCTGTGTCTGGATACACAATAACAACAATCAATGGGATTTTTACTGATGAGTCCAGGGCTTCATCTAACGCGGACGCCCTAGTTAATTATCTCGGGAAAACATATCGTGGTGAAACCCTCAATGTTAAGTATCTCCTCAACAAAACCCACAAAGCCCTCGACCTCACCGATGTCGTGGTCCAGAAAACTTTTGAGGGGGTGAATATTGGAGATCCTGACTTTATTAAAATTCTCAACGATGCAAGCGCGCAAGTTAAAACCCAAAAGATTCTCCTTGTTGCTCATTCACAAGGAAATTTCTATGCTAATAATTTCTACAAAGTCGTTACTGATGATGGTGATGTACCAGGACAATCGATTGGTGTATACAGTATTGCTACTCCAGCAGCTTACGTCGCTGGCACGGGAAAGTATCTGACTTCCGACACTGACACCGTTATTAATCTTGCGCGGAATGTTCTACCTGGAACAATTTTGCCAGCATTCGACAGTATTGATTATTTGGAATCGGATGATTCTGGAAGGGGGCACGGGTTCCGTGAAATTTACCTTATGTATCGCCCTAAAAAAATCATTGAAGACATTAAATGGTCACTAGATAGATTATCTGTCGACCCTTCCCGCTCAGAGGACACTGTATGCATTAATCCACCTAAGGCACTTGCAACTTCTGAAAAAATAACCAGAGCTATTGTCTATCCTCTCGACCTAACTGTAGCTACGGGGGCAGTGGCTCTAACTGCGATAAAAAGTGCAACTATTACAACTATGATATTTGCATACCACACAGCCGTAGCCACTGCCATTTGGACATACAACACTGGTGTCGTAACCGCAAAATTCATTGGTGACACCACTGTCGCCGTCGCTTCTACTGTATATGATGCGGTCACAGGGGTACTTTCTGATAACTCAGTTGCAAACAATAACATCGCATCAGTAATCCTTGCGGCACAAACAACTCAAGACACACCGTCAACACCACCAGAAACAATCAGTCAACCAGTTATTTTACAAACTACAACAAGCGAGCCGTCACAGGCTCTTTTTCAATTAGCTCAAGAAACATTGCCACAAACACCATCAGCTGAAACGCAAGCATTATCTCAAACTTCAATTTTAGTCGATATTGGAATCACGGAAGAAAACCAGCAAATACTGTTAGTAAAATCCACTGTTCCCGCTCAAACAGAAACAACCTCGGGTTACTATAGTGGCGGGGGAGGTGGGGGTGGTTCACCACCTGCGCCATCCGCACCAGTGCCACAGACCGACACTACTTCGCCAATAATCAGCATAATCGGCGATAACCCGGCAACAATATCTGTAAACTCTGAGTATGTTGATGCTGGGGCAACTGCAGTTGATGATGTTGACGGCGCGATATCCGCTACTTCAACCTCAACAGTCGACACCACTATTCTTGGTTCCTATTTTGTTATGTACACCGCTGTCGACTCTTCTGGCAATATTGCTACAACAACAAGAGCCGTAAATATTGTTGACACATCTGCGCCTGAGATCACAATAAACGGAACAAATCCAATAACAATTGAGATTAATTCCACGTACAACGACCTTGGTGCCACAGCATCTGATGCAATTGATGGCGCTCGGTCTGTGGTAACAACGAGCAATGTAGACACTTCTCGTATAGGTACGTATTCAGTAACATATGTTGCGTCCGACCTTTCTCAAAATATTTCAACATCCACTCGAGAGGTAAATGTTGTCGATATTATTGAAGCAACGCAAGCTCTTTTTTCTGACCTGAACGCAAACGGCATCGCCGACGCAGATGAAAGCGACGTTATCGCAACATCAACGATGTCGCTTACAGCAGGAGAATATCATTTCAACAATTTAACAATAGCAAATAACGCTACACTCACACTTGTAGGAGATGCCAATTCATCGAGTACTTTCAAGGGCGTAAAAATCGTTGCTACAAATATTACAATTGACGCAGGTTCACGTATATCAGCCGACGCAAAAGGGGATACCGCTGGCTCTGGTTTCCCAAGCAGTATATATGCCGGTGGAAGTCATGGAGGTGTCGGGCTCAACAACACGGCGACATCAACATACGGCTCTGCGAAACAACCGACAACTCTAGGTAGTGCCGGAGGTGCGCCACATGCAATTGGTGGAGGAGCTATCCGCCTTGTTGTTTCGGGGTCACTTGTGAACAGCGGCGTAATATCAGCCGATGGTAACACATCATCATCTGGTGGAAGTATCTATGCGACTGTAGCCGACATGTCCGGGTCTGGAACATTTCATGCAAATGGCGGAGCTCTTGGCAGTGGAGGATATTTCTCTGGGCCTGGTGGTGGCGGACGTGTCGCTGTTTATTACCAAACATCATCATTTGTTGGCACAATAGAAGCATTGGGTGGATGCGGGAGCTACGACGGATGGTCGCAAACATGCGCAGAAAAAGGGACTGCTGGACTTTTTGATACAACAAACAACAATTTTTCCACAGGATCTTCGTGGCGGTTTCAGGTGAACGACGGAGCATCAAGTTTTAACAGCGTTACTCTTTCAAATGGTTCAATTGTGACAATGGACGAAGGTATTACAATAAACGCAAACGAACTTCAGTCCAACGGAGCCTCACTCGCATTATCGAACGGCAGCTCCATCACAGTGTCAACATTCATTGCGAATGGGGGAACAGTCACTTTTTCAGGAGGAGAAACATTCGCAGTAAACACACTTACACTTTCAAACAACGCAACTATCACCGTTGCACAAGAGCGCATACTCTCACTCTCTGTAACAAATTTGACAGTTGATGCAGGGTCTTCAATATCAGTAAATTATAAAGGTTATGGCCAGAGCGCTGGTCCAGGTGCAGGTTCTTCAAATGCTGGAGCGAGCCATGGGGGAGTAGGTTTGTGGAATACAGCGTCATCGACATATGGGTCTATGAGAGAGCCTACAGAAATGGGAAGTGGCGGAAATGGGTACAATCCACGTGGTGGAGGAGCAGTCAGAATTATTGTGTCAGGAAGCTTGGTAAACAACGGTAGTATCGTTGCGATGGGGGAGAATACATCAAGCGGAGGAAGTATTTACGTAACAACAAATAGCCTATCTGGCACAGGAGAATTTCGCGCGGACGGCGGAACGGTTTATTGCCCAAATAGTTGTGTGGGGGCAGGTGCTGGCGGGCGTATTGCAGTGTATTATCAAACATCCACGTTTAGCGGCACAGCGCTTGCGTCTGGACCAAGCACATCTTACGGCAAGGCTGAAGACGGTACGGTTGTAGTAGAGGAGATCGTCACCACACCACCGCCACCTCCGCTTAGTTCTGCGCGCGCAATAAATACATTCCTATTTTTAATAGGAACATCTACTGTCTCCGGCATTGTTGATGAAACTGCGCACACGGTTAGCATAACGGTACCTTTTGGCACTGACGTAAGCGCGCTCTCTCCTCTAGTTGCTGTATCATCTCTTGCAACATCAAGCCCTGCTTCTGCTGTAGTGCAGGATTTTACAAACCCTGTCATTTACACGGTAACAGCGGAGGATGGTTCAACACAAGAGTATACGGCAACTGTAATTATCGCATCTGACACAGTTGCGCCTACTATTACAACTTATACATTCAATGAAACTGCGGGGGATATTACGATAGATTTTGCGACCACAACATCAGTTTCATTTTCGCTTACTGCAAGCGAAAACGTCGACTGGGTGTCAATAAAAATCGAAGACCAAAATACTCCTGATAATTATAAAATTTTCTTTTCTAGCGTTGGGTGCGTGGATGGTACTGCTACCTGTGCAAAATCATGGGACGGCGCACTCTCAAGTGGTGGGATGACAGCTCCCAATGGCACTTATCGCATAAAGGCGCATATTAGAGATATGGCAGGGAACATATATCAGGAATATCTATTACCGTATATAATCACTGTGAATACTACGCTACCGTAGCTGTTGGAAGTTCGCACTACATCATAGAGCCTATCCACTATCTCCATTTCGACTAGAATTTCCCAAATTTTGGTCAAAAAAAGTTCAATTTTCTTCTCAGAATCTTGATTCAGTTCATCAAATTGCCCATTTTTTGTCTCAAAATTTGGGGAATTCGTCTGGAAAGCGAGATAGTGGATAGGCTCTTAGAACTTGCGGAAAGAAGCATATCTGCTAGGATATATTCTTATGACAAACAAGAAAAATCTAGGGATTGCAGGACTCATTGTGCTTGCTATCGCAGCAGCTGTTCTCATTTACCGAGATACGCGTGGAAGTAAAATTGAGATTACTAGCGACACTGGAGACACTATAAAAAACTACGGCATCGAAATGACCGGCGATGGTAAAGTAGAGGTGATTTCTATGGATGAGCAAAAACTTCCGCCTGCCCCTCCGCTCGTACGCTCGACAGATTTTTCAAATACACTCACACCGGAGATAAAAAAGGTTGTTCTCGACAATCTTGAAAAAAGTATCGCTGCCATAAAATCAAATCCAAAAGATATTATAAACTGGATTGACCTCGGGATTCAGAGAAAGCAGATTGGTGACTACGAGGGCGCACGCGATGCATGGGAGTATGCAAAAGCGATGGAGCCAAGCAATATCGTCCCGTGGAACAATCTAGGTGACCTATACCATTTTTATTTAAAAGATTACAAAAAATCAGAAGAAAATTGGAAGAAGACGATTGCACTTAAGCCAGATTATGCGCAAGGGTATCGTGGACTGTATGAGTTATATTCCTATTCGATGAAAGAAAAAGCAAGCGAAATTCCAGAAATACTTAATCAAGGGATTGCAAAAAGCCCGGAAGCGATTGAGTTGAAGGTGATGCTTGCAGAATATGAGAAATCGCTTGTGAAGTAATGTGCAAATGCAACGTTCAAAAAGGGTCGCCATTTATTTTATGTAAAATAAATGGCGACCCTTTTCATGTGGACGAATTTTTTGCTACGTGGTATAATCAAAAGATGAAAGAAGTCATTAAAGCTATAATCGGTTTTGTGGCGATTATAATCGTTGGTCTTGCTGGTGTCACCGTTTCCAACGTGATGAAATTAGGGGAAATGAATGCGACAATCATAACGATTGACAACATCACCCAGGCACGATAATATAACCCCGAAGCCCGAAGAAGTAGGCTACTCTGGGAAAATAGAGTTTAAGCCCTGCGGAGGTCGACTCATAGCTTTTAAAAGCTAGGCTTTACGGCTCTTGCACTTAGTGCGCGAGCCGTCGAATATTATTACTGGATATAAAACCAGTATTACAAATTATGGCAATTACAAAACAAAAGAAAGTAGAACTTGTAGCATCGATGACAGAGCGTCTTAGTGACGCAAAGTCAATCGTCTTCGTAAATTTTAAAGCACTTCCTGTTTCTGAAACAAAAATGCTTCGCAGAAAGCTTTCAGCAGACAAGGTAGGGTACTTTGTTACAAAGAAAACATTGGCAAAGCGAGTTCTCAGCGACCTAAAAGCAAAAGGTGAAATGCCAGAGCTTCCAGGGGAGCTTGCTATAGCATATGGAGATGATCCACTTGCTCCAGCTCGCGAAACATATGCATTCCAGACAACTCCTCGCGATAAGGGTTCAATCTCGATCGTAGGTGGTATTTTTGAAGGAGAGTATAAGACAAAAGAGGAAATGATGGCAATTGCTACAATTCCACCACTTCAGGTACTCCGTGGAATGTTCGTAAACCTCATCAATTCACCAATCCAGCGTTTCGCTATTGCGATGGGGCAGATCGCTGAATCAGCAGGCGAATCAAAAGGTGCGGTTCCAACTGTAGCATCTGTTGCAGAAATTGTAGCAGAAGCTATTCCTGAGGTAGTAGAAGTAGTGACCGAGACTCCTGTAGTAGAGGCTACTCCAGCAGAGACTCCAGCAGAAGTAGCACCAGAGGCACAGCTGAATTAGCAAATTCACGTCCTGGACGAAAATTAAAACTATAAATTATTTAACAAATATTAATATGACAGAAAACAAAGATGTAATAGTTCCTGCAAAGTTTAAGGACATTGTAGAGAAAATCGAGACAATGACTGTTCTAGACCTTCACGAGCTTGTAAAGGTACTTGAGGAGAAGTTCGGTGTGTCAGCAGTAGCAGCCGCCGCAGCTCCAGCAGCCGCCGCCGCAGGTGCAGAGGAGAAGGATTCATTCAATGTAGAACTTTCAGCTTCAGGAGACACAAAGATTGCTGTTATCAAGGTGGTAAAAGAAGTCCTTGCTCTTGGTCTTAAGGAGGCGAAGGATCTTGTAGACGCAGCTCCTTCAATGCTCAAAGAGGGTATGAAGAAAGCAGACGCAGACGAGTTCAAGAAGAAGCTCGAGGAGGCTGGCGCGAAGGTTACTCTTAAGTAATTTAAAGCGAATGCTTCAAGAAAAAAGGTGGCCGAGTACGGCCACCTTTTTTCTTGCAAATTATGCGCTATTTGTTAGTCTTTCAAATAGAAAAGAAGTATTTTGAAACATAAACGAACAAGAGAAGGAGAATGAAATGGAAAAGAATAAATCGTTGCTTCAACGGCTGGTTGAGTATTTTGGTGCACAAAAAAAGACTACTAAGTCTGAACCC
Organism: Candidatus Nomurabacteria bacterium GW2011_GWC2_42_20; assembly: GCA_000998425.1. Classification (GTDB taxonomy): domain Bacteria; phylum Patescibacteriota; class Minisyncoccia; order Phycocordibacterales; family UBA1550; genus UBA1550. The sequence goes on along the minus strand of LCDG01000009.1, from coordinate 2,842 downwards.
AACGTGCCACTGGAATACATTAATGCAGTCACTAAACTTGCAAGGAAAAGGAAGGACCAAAGATTCCTCAACGATGGAAACAATTTTGCAAAACTTGTTGCTTGGTTGATGATTAGCTCCGTTCGTCCGATGGATGAAATTTTAATCTATAGCAAGGCACTGACTCAGCCATTCTACTCTACTATATTGCGTGCCTCGTGTCTTCTTGATTCGAAACCCGTTTTTAGAGTTGTTCTTGACGACAAAGAGGGGATAGAAGTAATTAAAAAACTCCCCGAGGATGTACAAAGTCGTATTGATTGTAGGCTGGCAGCCACACCAGAGGGTTCACATATGCTTTTGACCCCAGTCGCGTTTCGGGCCGAGGCAAAAAGTTGTCATGACGAATTGTTTGTAATCTGTAATTTTTATGAACCAGAGGTGGTTCAAGCACTTAAGACTCGATTTGAAAGAATCTGGGCAAATTCCGCCCCCTGCCAAGTTATTTGATGTTTGGTTTTTAATATAAATCCACGCGCTACGGCGCGTGGATTTTTTCTTTATCCATATATAATGCTATAATGCCTGCCATGGATAATCTAGGAAAATTGTTTGGAAGCCAAGCGCGTGTAAAAATTTTACGCTTATTTCTTTTAAACCCGCTTGAGGTTTTTGACATTGCTATGGTTTCAGAAAAGAGCAAGGTCTCACTTTCTGATGCACGACGTGAGATAGCTCTTCTTAAAAAAATTGATATTCTTGCGGATAAAAGTTTTTTTAAAGAAGTCTCAACAAAGAGTGGTTCAAAAAAAGCTCCAATTCGAAAGCGGGCGCAAGGAGTACAGCTAAAGCAAGGATCCCCATTATTGATGCCTCTCAAGAACCTCATTGTTTCAGAAACTCCTCTAAATCGCGGTGAGGTAGCCCAGCGTTTTAAAACTGTTGGAAAAATAAAGTTTCTTGCAATATCGGGAATATTTATCGATGCACCAGAATCTCGCGTAGACGTGCTCATTGTCGGTGACGACCTAAAAAAACGTTCAATCGAAACAGTGCTCAAGTCTATTGAAGCAGAGATAGGGAAGGAGCTTTCATATGGGGCTCTAGAAACTTCAGATTTCCTCTATCGTGTGAGTGTGTATGACAAATTTGTTCGCGATATACTCGATTTTCGTCACGATAGGATTATTGATAAGCTTGGGGTGGAATAAAAGGTGGAATTTAGAAGTTGGAATATTGAATTTGGTAATGGGTGGTGCAGCCGTATGGCTACACCACTCTTTAGTCATCTCTTCTATATTCAAAATTCCACATTCGATATTCTGCCCAAAGACTTATCCACACCACCCCTTTCATTGCGAATTGTAGAATGGTACAATAAAAGGCAGGAATCAAGCCCTCAAATACGCTCATCGCGACGGTGTTTACCTTCGCGCAGAGTGTGGTGAGGTTGATGACAAAGATTATTAGTTAACAGTTTTTAACATTAATGTTTACACGCAGGCGAATTAGCAAATTCTGAACTAGCAAGTTCACGGATTGGCCGCAGTCTCCTGGACGTAAGTCTGCGTTTGAACTAATAAAAAGATTATGCCTATTATTTCAGAATGGGGGACACAGCTTGGTGGCGCATTTACTGGTATCGGCGTACAAGCAGTTTCATTTTTAACTCAGCTTGTACTCGCAATTGTTATTTTTATTGCAGGATGGGTTATTGGCTCAGTTCTTTGCGAGGTTGTATCAAAGATTGTAAGGGCGATTAAAATTGACGCTATCCTTGAGAGTGCTGGAGCAAAGAGCCTCGTCAGTAAGGCAGGTTTCAACCTTGACACCGGCGCATTTCTTGGTGGCTTGGTAAAGTGGTTTATTATTATCGTATTCCTTGTTGCTGCCCTCGATGTTCTCAAGCTTCAAGCAGTAAACGCATTTTTGACGAATGTTGTTCTAGGTTACATCCCACAGGTTATCGTTGCAGCATTGATTTTGATAGTTGCAGCTGTTCTTGCTGATCTATCTCAAAAAGTTTTGACAGGAGGCGCCCGTGCTCTTGATTCAAAGTCAGCAGGTTTTGTTGGTGGTATCGCTCGTTGGTCAATCTGGGTCGTTGCAATTCTTGCCGCACTCAATCAGCTCGGTATTGCAGGCGGAATGATGCAGACACTTTTCACTGGCCTTGTTGCAATGCTTGCTATTGCAGGCGGTCTTGCTTTCGGTCTTGGTGGCAAGGATGCAGCAGCAAATTACATCGAGAAGCTCCGCTCGGACATCTCGAACAAGTAGCCCAAGATAGAAGTTGGGATTTGGGATTTAGAATCTAGAATAAAACCCCAATAAAAAACCGCCTAAAAGGCGGTTTTTTATTGGGATTTTTTCGTGTTCCATATCCTAAATTCTAAACCCTACCCAAACGCTTGACATAGCTTTTCTTTTGTATATAATGGCTTGATTGTTGCATATGAGTATCGGAACCAAAAATACCCACGTCGGGACTAGATAGGAACCATTACGGCTTCTATTTTAACCCGCGTTACGCGGGCTTTTTCTTTCGAAAGGAACACTCATTGACTGAAACTTGTCAATTTAATTCTGTCACACACACCAGTTAAGTGGGTCTTTGAGTGTGTGGAGACAGGCAGGTAAGAATAAAGCCCACGCTATAAGCAAGCGTGGCAGCCCAGCTCCAGTTTTGTTTGGAAGTAATTCCCAAAACTGGAGCTGGGAAACAAATAATGATTGTGGTTTTTAAATTTCCTAATAAGAAATTTAAGAGCATATGGTGGATGCCTTGGTTCTAAGAGGCGATGAAAGACGTAGCATGGCTGCGATAAGCTTCGGGGAGGTGCCTAGCAACCTTTGATCCGGA
>LCDG01000008.1 GCA_000998425.1 Candidatus Nomurabacteria bacterium GW2011_GWC2_42_20 | reverse complement strand
GCAAAGAATCTCGTCGCTAAATATACGGATATTATTTTGATTGCAGGTCGCTACGAGGGTATTGATGCGCGGGTAAATAAAATTTTTAAAGGTGATGTGGTCTCCGTGGGGCCGTTTGTGCTCACAGGTGGGGAAGTGCCAGCAATGGTTGTGGTGGATGCCTGCGCGCGCCATGTTGAAGGAGTGCTTGGTACATACGAATCACTGGAAGAAGAACGCACGGCTTCCCCTGAGATGTATACACGCCCTGAAATTTTGGAATGGAAAGGCAAAAAATACCGCGTCCCAAAAGTCCTACTTGGAGGTGATCATAAAAAGATTGAGGAGTGGAGGAAGGCTAAGATAACGCTTCCTCAGAAAAGTTAGTCGCCCGAACAAATTGGGAATTTGGTTTAGTGGGAAAATGAAGTAGCGTCATTTGTAATGATCAAAGAAAATAAAAAAACGCCAACATATCCGGCTATGGATATGCTGGCGTTTTTGCATATTAAATATGCGTCTCTCCCTCTCTATTTATTTGTACGCTGTGGGGAATTTTAAATTGATTCCGTAAGTCCCTCAAAAGACCTGTTGTGGTGCTGTTCCTGACGGTAGTATCTTCGATGCCTTCCTTGGAGACAACTGCCTTTTTGCCGCTTGTGTTTTTACGCCCTCCACCTTTTGCACCGTTTCCATGCTTACGATCCGTTGTTATTTTTATCGTAAGCCCCATTTTCTTTACTTCAGTCCTGTACACCATCGTGTTTCTCCTCGTCTGTAGTTAGGAAGTACAACAAATGAAATCTACACGCAGAGAGTCACGCTGTCAATGGAAGCCGGAATAGTCGGAATTCCCCCTAGGACCGTCCTAGGGGGAATTCCATAGGGTTACCCTATGTTAAAGGTTGACAAAAAGATACCATTATATATACTTTGGTATATGAACACGACAATACTTTTAAAGACAGACAAAACGCTTAAAGATGAGGCGTCACGCGTTGCAAAGGAGCTTGGCGTGCCTTTGACCACTGTGGTGAATGCTTACCTTCGTCAGTTTGTGCGAGATCGCAGGATAAGTCTTTCTATTGAGCCAACTCCAAATATTGCAAAACTCACACTGTGGGAATCAATCAGCAAGGAAGCTCATAAAGAAATGAAGACGGCTAAGCGCTACACAAATGCCGATGATTTGATTGCCGATTTGAAATTACTATGATTGTTGTTCGCACGAAGTATTTTTCGAAAGTAGTAATTAGGTTACCTGTTCAGGCGAAGCGAGCACTTGCTGAGAGGTTACAACTTTTTATGAATGATCCGTTTTCTCCTATTCTTAACAACCACGCCCTGCAAGGAGATAGGCAACCTTGCAGAAGTATTAATATCACGGGAGATTATCGTCTTGTTTATGAACAATACGATGAGGAAACTGTGCTATTGATTGATATAGATACGCATAGTAATTTGTATTAAACCTAAATAAAGGTACCTGACCCCGTTTCTCTGGTAGGAATGGCTCCTGACCCCATTCTCGAGCAGGTGGGTATTCGCATGGTCGTATGAAACCGCCAATGCAGCGAACACCGTAGATTTTCTTAAAAAAGTTTTGCAACGTGCTCCATTTCTCATACAAAAGATTCGCACCGACCAGGGAACGGAGTTTACCGCGACTCTCGTCGAGAATTTCATGCGCTCCCATGGCATCCCTCATCGACGGAATACACCGTACTGCCCTGAGGAAAACGGGAAGATCGAACGATTCCACAGAACACTCAACGAGAAGGCTCTCCGTTTTGGTTTCTACCCAAAAGACCCGCTTGAGACAATGCAGTACAAACTTAATCTCTTTCTTCACTACTACAATTACCAAAAGAAACACCGTGGCTTAGGCATGGAGGGGAGAACCCCTATCCAAAAGCTAAAAGAATGCGCAAGTGTAAACTTGACGCTGCAATGCTACAAAAGTTGACAGAATTTCACCTCAAGGGTATACTTATTTTGTATAAATAAGTAATAATTATTCACTATGGAATTTAAACAATCATTGGAATTGGGGGCTACTACAGAGCAACAACGGGAAAATTACGAAAAAAATTCCTTAAATAAGGTTCAAGCGGGAACGCATCTCATTGAGAAGCTTCTTGGAAGAGGCCTTACAAAAGAAGGTGTGATTTTTGCTGACGCAAAAGCAGAGGACAAATATCGCTCACTCCTAAAGGATGGCGAAATAAGTGAAGAGGAATTCGTTTATTTGACCGAAAATGATATTGAAGCAAACGAAGGTGGTCTTGGGATAATTGGTACACATAACACGATTAATGGTATTGTGCACGGGAATCAGGTTTTGGTTAAAAGAGAGAATCATGTCAAGGATGACAATCATGTTGACTATTCGTATGAGGCTCAGATCAACGGACAGGATATTGAAATGAACCAACAAGAGGGCGAGGCTGTTTATGATGAGCTCTTGGGTGTTATTAGAAAAAGAGACGAAATACTTGGCAGAATCGCCAAATCTGAAGCCAAGGAGATTGTTGGAACAAAGTAGTATATTTAGACAGCCCATTTTTATGAAAATGAGCTGTCTATCTTTGTGATGGCTTATTTCTTGTAAATACTTATTTTACAAAGGTAACTTTACAGCTGTTTGACACCAGTTTTGGGCGTGGTATACTGTTTTTAACGGTAATTTGATTGCGTACTTGGCGCCGTACGATAGAGTAGCTACAATTTTACAAGGTCTCGTTTAATCGTCGTCCTTAAAACACATCAAAAAGGTGGTAATCACTGCTTTTTTGTTTTTTGTCGTTTAGGGGGATGAACAAACATAATCATCACATACATCACATATGCGAGAACAGAAACATTTTGCGCGCTACAAGAAGCCGCAAGTAGAGATGCCTAACCTTGTGGAGACACACTTGAAGTCATACAAATGGCTCCTCGAAACAGGACTCAAAGAAGCATTTAAAGAATTTTCCCCTATTGAAGATTATTCAGGGAAAAAGTTTGCACTCGAATTCGTTGGCATTGAACTTTCAGCGCCAAAGTACGACGAGTATTTTGCAAAAGAAAACAACCTCTCTTACGAGGCTCCTCTCAAGGCGCGCGTAAAACTTATAAACAAAACATTTAAGAGTGAAAAGGAACAGGAAATCTTTATGGCAGATTTCCCTATGATGACCTCGCACGGTACATTTATCGTGAACGGGGTTGAACGCGTGGTTGTGCCACAGATCTCTCGTTCGTTCGGCGTGTCGTTCACTGTAGATGAGCTCAAAGGAAAGCGTTATTTTGGCGCAAAGATTATCCCTGGACGTGGAGCATGGGTAGAAATAGAGTCTGACCCAGATGGAGCTGTGTATGTACGCATCGACAAGAAGCGCAAGTTCCCTGTGACTGTGCTTCTTCGCGCGCTTGGTGCAGAAACAAACGAGGAGATTCTAAAGGCTTTTGCAAAAGATGAGAATGCAAAAAAGGTTATTGAGACAACTCTCGCAAAGGACATAGCAAAAACTCCCGACGAGTCATTCATCGAAATTCACAAGAAGCTTCGCGATGGCGACCTTGCAACAGCAGAAAATGCTCGTGGTTTCGTGAACTCTATTTTTGCAAAGGAGAAGTATGACCTTTCAGAAGTGGGACGCTTCAAGTTTAACAAGCGTTTTGGAAAGGGTCTTGAGAAGGCTGATATTGCAAGACGCACAATTGACGCAAGTGATGTTGCGGCAATCGTTGGACAGATTGTGAAACTTAACGCTGACCCACGTTCTCTTCCAGACGACATTGACCACTTGGGTTCACGCCGTATTCGTTCGGTAGGTGAAATGCTTCAGCAGAAAATCCGGGTTGGTATGACACAGATGAAGCGTAACATTCAGGACAGAATGTCGACTATCGACACCGACGCTACAATGCCTGTGAATTTTATTAGCCCTCGTCCACTTCAGGCTCGTCTCAAGGAGTTCTTTGCGACAAACCAGCTTTCGCAGTTCATGACGCAGTACAATGTGCTTTCAGAAATTGAGAGCCTCCGTACATTCTCTGCTCTTGGGCCCGGTGGTCTTACACGCGAGCGCGCAGGTATTGAGGTTCGTGACGTGCATACATCGCACTACGGACGCCTTTGTCCTATTCACACTCCAGAAGGCCCAAACATCGGTCTTATCCTCCGCCTTTCCTGCTATGCTCGTATCAATGATTTCGGCATGATTGAAACCCCATACGCAAAGGTAAAGAATGGCAAAATCACAAAGGAAATCATTTATATGGATGCGCTCGAAGAAGAGCAGTACAATATTGCGCACGCATCTCTAAAGATGGATGGCGACCAAATCGTTGAAGAAAAAGTGGAGGTTCGTCGCGCTGGACATCCAGAGCTTGTAGCCCGTGCTGATGTGCACTATATGGACATCGCAGCAAACCAGGCATACTCTGTGGCAACATCAATGATCCCATTCCTCGAACACGACAACGCAAACCGCGCACTCATGGGTTCAAACATGCAAAAGCAGGCAATCCCTTGTGTTATTCCTGAGGCGCCTCTTGTTGCTACTGGCATGGAGGGGGCTGCAGCTCGTGATACAGGTCGCCTTATTATTGCGGAAATGGACGGCACTATTACTCATTCAGATTCAAGAAAAATTGTTCTTAAAGATGAGAATAGCAAAGATCATACATACAACCTCGTAACATTTTCTCGCACAAACGGTTTCACTGCGTTTCATCAGCGTCCTATCGTAAACGTCGGTGATAAGGTAAAGAAAGGCACAACTCTCGCAGACACTTCATCATCAGACAAGGGTCAGATTGCGCTTGGACAAAACGCACTTGTGGCATTTATGTCATGGGCAGGTAGCAACTACGAAGACGCTATTATTCTCTCTGAGCGTCTTGTAAAAGACAGCAAGTTCACATCCATTCACATGGATGAGTTTGTAGTAAACGTGCGCGACACAAAGCTCGGGCCCGAGGTTACAACTCACGATATTCCAAATGTTGGAGAGCTAAAGTTGAAAGACCTAGACGAAGACGGAATCATCCGTATTGGCGCAGAGGTGCATCCAGGAGATATTTTGGTTGGCAAGATTACACCAAAGGGTGAAACAGAGCTTACTCCAGAAGAGCGACTCCTTCGTTCTATTTTTGGAGACAAGGCGCGCGATGTGAAAGATACCTCACTTCGAATGGATCACGGCAAGCGCGGTCGCGTTATTGGAGTAAAAGTATTCTCACGTGAAAAAGGTGACGCACTCGACAGTGGTATCATCAAGAAAATTCATATTGAAGTTGCGCAGGTACGTAACATTTCTGTTGGTGACAAACTCGCAGGACGTCACGGTAACAAAGGCGTTATATCGGTGATTCTTCCAGAGGAAGACATGCCATACATGGCAGACGGCACTCCAATCGATGTCGTTTTGACGCCACTCGGTGTGCCTTCTCGTATGAACCTTGGTCAGATTCTTGAGCTTCACCTTGGTTTAGCAGCAAACACTCTTGGTTATCAGGCAATCGTTCCTCCATTTATGGGGGCAACTGTTGATGAAATCAAAGGTGAGCTTGTAAAGGCTGGATATCGTGAGGATGGCAAGATGAAGCTTTTTGACGGGCGCACAGGTGATAGTTTTGACCAGGATATTGCAGTAGGGTACATGTATATTTTGAAACTAAACCATATGGTTGAAGACAAAATTCACATGCGTTCAGTTGGACCGTACTCTCTCATTACACAGCAACCTCTTGGTGGAAAGGCGCAGGGTGGAGGTCAGCGTTTTGGAGAAATGGAAGTGTGGGCTCTCGAAGGATACGGCGCATCAAACGTTCTTCGCGAAATGCTCACGGTAAAGTCGGACGACATTACAGGGCGTTCAGAGGCATTTGATTCTATTGTGAAAGGAAATGATGTTGTCAACACAAATATTCCTGAGTCATTCAATGTGCTCCTAAATTATCTACGCGGGCTCTCACTCGATATATCACTCTTGAAAAAGGGAGAGAACAAATAAGCTTAATTCTAATCATTATGAAAACACTACGCGAACAACAGAATTTTGACGAGATCGTCCTCAAGCTTGCATCTCCTGAGCGTATCAAGGAGTGGTCGTACGGCGAGGTTACAAAGCCAGAAACTATCAACTATCGCACACAAAGAAGTGAGCGCGGAGGTCTCTTTGACGAGCGTATCTTTGGACCAGAAAAGGATTATGAGTGTTACTGTGGCAAATACAAGCGCATTCGTTACAAGAATATTATTTGTGAGAAATGTGGAGTTGAGGTTACTCGCTCTATCGTTCGTCGCGAGCGAATGGGGCATATTGAGCTTGCGAGCCCAGTTGCGCATATTTGGTTCCTTCGATCAATCCCATCACGCATGGGCCTACTCCTCAATCTTCCTATTGTTGATCTTGAGAAGGTTATCTACTTTGCAGGATACATTATTACTAGTGTAAATACTGTCGAGAGAGACAATTTTTTGAAAGACCTTGACCAGGAATACAAAAATAAATCAAAGACACTCACTGACGAAGCAGGAAAAGAGAAACTCAAAGAACTCCTCCTTTCTACAAAGCGTGAGCTCGAATCGATTATTGAAGGCAAGGTTCTTGATGAAATGACTTATCACAAGTTTGCACTCAAGTATGGCACTGCATTTGAGGCAGGTATTGGCGCAGAAGCGATTTACAATATTTTCAAAAAGATTGACTTGGTAAAATTCCGCGATAAGCTTCAGGCAGAGCTTGAAAAGGCTGGAGCTGTTGAACGCGCTAAACTTCACAAGCGTCTTGGTATCGTAAAGTCACTTATCAACTCCGGTGTTCGTCCTGAATGGATGTTCATTAGCGTGATCCCAATTATTCCACCAGCGCTTCGCCCTATGGTTGCGCTCGAGGGTGGTCGTCATGCGACATCAGATTTGAACGACCTCTATCGTCGCGTTATAAACCGCAACAATCGCTTGAAGAAGCTTATGGCAATCGGAGCGCCAGATGTTATTCTCCGCAATGAAAAGCGTATTCTTCAGGAGGCTGTCGATTCGCTTATCGACAACTCGATTCGTCGCGTGCAGTCAGTGGCAATGAACGCTGCACAAAAGCGTACATTGAAGTCACTCGCTGATACCTTGAAAGGAAAGCAGGGTCTATTCCGTCAAAACCTCCTCGGGAAGCGTGTAGACTATTCTGGTCGTTCCGTTATTGTTGTTGGTCCGAGACTTCGTCTCGATCAGTGTGGTTTGCCAAAGCATATGGCACTCGAACTTTTCCGACCGTTTATTGTTTCAAAAATTCTTGAGCGTGAGCTTGCATTCAATATTCGTGGAGCAAACAAGCTCATAGACGACAGCATTGCTGAGGTTTGGGCTATTCTCGAAGAAGTGATCAAGGGTAAGTACGTTCTTTTGAACCGCGCGCCAACACTTCACCGACTTGGTATTCAGGCTTTCCACCCTGTTCTTATTGAAGGAAACGCTATTCAGGTGCATCCGCTTGTTTGTGCTGCGTTCAACGCGGACTTCGACGGTGACCAAATGGCGGTACACGTACCTCTTTCGCACGCTGCGCAAGAGGAGGCTGGTAAGCTTATGGCCGCAAACAAGAACTTGCTCGGGCCAGGCAACGGCGATCCAATTGTTAAGCCAAAACTTGATATTCCTCTCGGTTGTTACTCGATGACAAAGGTCATTGAAGGTGCAAAGGGCGAGGGAAAGATTTTTCCTACGCCAAACAGCGCTATTACAGCGTACGATTTTGATGCAGTAAGCTATCGCGCAAAGATCAAGGTGATGGGGACAGACTCTCAAAAGTACTCTATTTTCGGTGGGCAGGTTTTTGAGACTACTGTTGGAAGACTTCTCTTTAATAGCGTTTTGCCTTCAGACTTCGCGTATGTAAACAAGGAAATCACACAAAAGGAGCTAGAGGCTATTATTGACGAAATAATTAACACTTACGGGATTGATGCAACTCCTCCGATTTTGGATAAAATCAAGGACTTCGGTTTCAAATATGTCACAAAGGCAGGCATCACTTGGGGTATTGATGAGATTAAGGTTCCCGCTGAAAAGAAAGGAATTGTCGCAAAGGCGCGTATTGAAGCCGATGATATTCGCTCAGAGTTTAACGATGGACTTCTTTCAGAAGATGAGCGTTATCGTCGTACTATTGAATGTTGGCAGGGTGCTCGTGGGGAGATTGAAAAGTTTATGCCAGGAACACTCGACAAGAATGGTTCCGTAGAGGACATGTTGAAGTCAGGCGCCCGCGGTTCTATTGCGCAGATTCTCCAAATGGGAGGTATGATGGGTCTCATTATTAACACAGCTGGCCGTACAATCGACTTCCCGATTATTCCATCAAGCAAGGAAGGTTTGTCCCCAGTAGAGTACTTCATTACTACTCACGGTTCACGAAAAGGTCTCGCCGATACTGCGCTTCAGACTGCAAAGGCAGGTTACCTTACTCGTCGTATCGTGGATGTTGCCCAGGACGCGATCATTACAGAGGAGGATTGTGGAGACAAAGAAGGCAAGATTATTCGCAAAGAAAACCTTGTTGGATTTGATATCCTACTCTCACGTAACCTCAAGGGCCGTGTGCTTGTAAAAGACTTAGCGCTTTCTGATGGCACGGTAATTTACAAAAAGGGGCACCTAATGTCAAAAGCAGATGCAAAGGATGCTGAAGCGCGCGGTGTTGCTGAGGCGGCAGTTCGTTCTCCGCTCTCATGTAAAACATTACATGGTATTTGTAGAAAATGTTACGGTCTTGATATCGGTAGAAATGAGCTTGTCGAGATTGGCGAGGCAGTCGGTATTATTGCGGCGCAGGCTATTGGTGAGCCAGGAACACAGCTTACAATGCGTACATTCCACTCAGGAGGTATTGCGTCTGCTGGTGGTGACATTACCATGGGTCTTCCTCGTGTTGAAGAAATCTTTGAGAAACGAGAACCAAAGAGCCTTGCGATTATCTCCCACACAAACGGTGTTGTAACCGAAGTGATTCGTAATGATAAGGAGCTTATTATTAAAGTATTGCCTGCTGAGGGTGAAGGAAAGAAAAAAGGTGAGGCTATTGAATACGAGACATCAGCAAAGCGTACACCATTTGTAAAAGTTGGTGTATCTGTATCAAAAGGGCAGCTTCTATCAGATGGTTCTGCGGATATTGCAGAAGTATTCCAGTATGCAGGAAAGGATGCTGCGGAAAACTACATCATTACTGAGGTTCTAAAGATCTATGAGCTCCAGGGTGCATCGATTTCGCGAAAGCACATTGAGGTAATCATTAGACAGATGTTCTCAAGACGCAAGATTAAGGAAGCTGGCGATACAAAGTACAACATGGGTGATGTTGTGGAGCAGGGCGAACTTACTCTTGAAAATGAACGTATTGAAAAAGCTGGCGGAGAAAAAGCAAAGGGTGAAATCGTTGTACTCGGTATCTCAGTTGTTGCGCTTACGACAAAGAGCTGGCTGTCAGCTGCATCGTTTGAAAACACAACACGAGTTCTTATCGATACCGCAATTCGTGGAGGAGTAGACACTCTCCGTGGGCTCAAGGAGAATGTTATCATTGGTCACCTTATTCCTGCAGGTACAGGGTTTGGCGCGAGAGGCGGAAGGAAAGATCTTCCCGGAGAGATTGAAGAAGAGACAGTTTAGTTTGTAAACTTTATAAAGTTATCAAGTTTATAAAGTTGATAACGCGAATGCATTTGTTTTTGCATTTACTTTCAACTTTAAAAACTTTATTAACTTTTAACTAATCTCATGTCATCTGTCATTGAAGATATCAAATCACGACTCAACATTGTTGACGTTGCCAGCGGATACCTCAAGCTTGAAAAAGCTGGGGGGAATTTCAAGGCGTGTTGTCCGTTCCATAGCGAACGAACACCATCGTTCTTTATTTCGCCGTCACGTCAAACATACCATTGCTTTGGTTGCAACAAAGGGGGCGATATCATTTCGTTTGTTGAGGAGGTTGAGGGACTCGATTTTCAGGGCGCTCTAAAGCTTCTTGCAGATAAAGCGGGTGTTACACTTACACGCGAAAAAGCTGGCGCAAAGGATGAACGCGACGCGATACATTCTGCTCTTCTCCTTGCAACAAAGTTTTATGAGGCTGTATTGCCTAAATTCCCAGATGCGCTGACGTACATAGAAAACAGAGGGCTCACATCAGAGACAATAAAAAACTTTCATGTTGGTTTTGCGCCAGATGAATGGAGGGCACTCGGGGATTTTCTAGCGAAAAAAGGGATATCTGAAAGCGTAATGGAACGCGCCGGTTTAATCGTGCGATCACCAAAAGGTTTCTACGATAGGTTTCGTGGACGTGTGATGTTTCCTATTACCGATAGCTCTGGTCGTGTGATTGCATTCTCTGGACGAATCTTGAAAGAAGAAGCAGGGAAGACTCTCGGTGCGTCTGCGAGCGCAAAGTATGTAAACAGCCCAGAGACCGAAGTGTTCCACAAGTCACGCGCGCTCTTCGGTTTCTATCAGGCGCGTGAGAAGGCACGTCATGATGATGTGTGTATACTTGTGGAAGGGCAGATGGACCTCATTTTGTCTCACCAAGCAGGAGCAACAAATACTGTTGCCTCGTCTGGTACAGCATTGACACCAGAGCATCTTGAGATGATAAAGCGTTTTACAAAAAATATCATTCTCGCCCTCGATGCAGACAAAGCAGGACTCTCTGCTACTCATCGCGCTATAGAGCTTGCTCTTGATCAGGATATGGATGTAAAAATTGCTCAACTTCCAGACGGGCTAGATCCAGCAGACCTGATTCTCAAGGATCCTGCGTTGTGGCAGAATGCAATCAAAAACGCAAGACATGTTATTGATTTCTATTTGGAACTTTTACCAGAGCTTTATACTGACAAGGACACGCTCCGCGCAAAAATTTCTGAAATAGTAATACCGTTTATTCCGCACTTGAAGGGCTCTCTAGATCAGGCTCATTTTGTTGGGAAAATAGCTGATCTAATCAAGATGAAGGAAGACCCAATCTGGGATGAGGTAAAAAAACGAGCTAAAACTGTCGGTGTGGTTCGTGAGACTGAGAAGCTCGAACAAAAGGTCGCGCAGTTGTCACGGTATACGCGTATATCTCGCACCATAGAAGGCGTATTGGTGTGGCAGGCAGGGTTAGAAAATCCTTCTGTTAATAATATTTCAGAATATCGTGAGCGTTTTACAAAACTAATCGAAGGATCACCGCCTGTTGAAGTTGTAAACGGGGACGAGCTCATATTTGAAGCAGAAGCCCGGCTTCAAGGAAGTGAAAAAATAGAAGAAGAGCTAAATAGTCTCTTAAAGAGCCTCGCAGAAGAAATTCTTCGCGAAAAGTTTACTGTAAAAATGGCGGAGCTTAAACAAGCGGAGATTAATGGAGATGTTTCAGATGCCGAGAAGATACTCTCTGAGTGCCAAGCAATTTCAAAAGAGTTACACACGCTAACAAAAAACACTTTATAATATGCCAAATAACAAAAATACAAAAAAGCCTAGCACAAAAAAGGCAGTAAAGAAGACCGCCAAAAAACCTCCCAAAAGAGATGTTAGGAAGAATGTAGTTTCAAAAAAGCCCGTGAAAAAGGCTATCAAAAAAGCTATTGTAAAAAAAGTAGTTGTAAAGAAGGCTACAAAAAAAGTTCCAACAAAGAAAAGTTCGACGGAGGGGTGGGAGCAAAAAGCGCAACTTCTTATTTTGAAAGGTCGCGGACGTGGTTTTATCACATATAATGAAATTCTAAAAGAGTTTCCTGCAGTTGAGCAAGATGTTATTTTTCTTGACACTCTGTATGAGAAGCTTGGTGATGCTGGTGTGGATATTCTCGAAAGTGGCGGGCTACTTGACCTTGAGCCGGAAGAAGTTTTGACCCATAAAAAATATACTTACAAGAGTGGTGATTCATCATACGACTCTATTCAAATGTATTTGAAGGAAATCGGTCAGTACCCGCTTCTCTCAGCGAGTGAGGAGCGCGACCTCGCCCAGCGTATCGAGCTTGGCGACGAAGAGGGGAAAAACCTTCTCGCGCGAGCGAATCTCCGCCTCGTAGTATCTATTGCAAAGAAATATGTTGGCAGAAGCGCTGACCTAACCCTCCTAGACCTTATTCAAGAAGGGAACATTGGCCTTTTTAAGGGATACAAGTTTTCTACATATGCGACATGGTGGATTCGCCAGGCTATTACACGCGCTCTTGCGGATCAGTCGCGTACAATCCGTATCCCTGTGCACATGGTGGAGACAATCTCAAAATATAAGCAGGTCGTACGTCGCCTGTCGCAGGACCTAGGGCGCGAACCACTTCCTGGAGAAGTTGCTACTGAAATGGGGCTTGATGTTGAAAAGATTTATAACATCAAAAAAATTGATCAGGATACCGTGTCCCTCGAAAAGCCGATCGGTGATGATGATGACAAATCTACTCTAGGCGAATTTATTGCAGACGACAAGATTCTTTCACCAGCACAGGACTCGGCACAGCGTATTCTGTCTGACCAAGTAAAGGAAATCCTAAATGACCTTTCTGAAAAGGAGCGTAAGATACTTGAACTTAGGCACGGGCTTGTTGATGGAGTAGTCCATACACTAGAAGAAGTAGGTCGTGAGTTTCAGGTTACTCGTGAGCGTATCCGACAGATTGAAGCAAAAGCGATTGAAAAGATTCGATCCCATGATAAAGTGGATAAGCTGCGAAATTACTAGTTTTTGAGAAGATGAAAAGAAAAATGGGCACTTGCGTGCCCATTTTTTGCATTATATATTAGCAATGAAAAATTGACACTGACTTGATGTATATTATACTTATACCATGTCCAACGAAGTACAATTTGATTTTGACGAAGACCAGAGCCCAGAGTATAGACGTCAAGGCTCAAAACTCACAAGGTTGGTGGTGAAGTGGTCTGGTGGTCGCATTGATGAAGCTCAAGCAAACTATGTTTTGCTCGGTATTGCTCTTGTTGCGTTTACATTGTCATTTCTTCTTTTGCCTAGTAGTGCAGAAATATCACCACCGCAAATCCCGCCCACGCTATCATTTCTATGAACATTCCAAGAAAAACAAAAGGCTTTACACTCATTGAATTACTTGTGGTGATTTCAATCATTAGCTTACTTTCTTCTATTGTGTTGGCGAGCTTGAATAGTACGCGGGTGAAGGCGAGAGATGCTTATCGGAAACAAGAGATCCAACAACTAGTGAAAGCATTTACTCTTTATATGGATGATCGAGGTTCTATTCCTATAAGTAACGAGTGCGGAATGGCAAGGGTAGGAGAGGTACACGGGTTATGTATGAACCACATCACTAGTCCTAATGATTGGTATATAGGAGACTATATGAAAAGTCGTGGGTATATCCCCGTGTCTCCTCTCGACCCATCGTACTCACCAAACTATTGTAGATTTTACTATTATACCGATGTTTCTGGAACGTATGCTCAGTTTGGAGTAACTCTAGAAGATCCTTCTAGTAGTGATATTGCAACGATGACAGGTAGTGCATGCACTTACGGAGGAGCAATCAACTATCGCGTGGTAGTTCCTTGGTAATTGTAAGGGTTTGTTCTGCAAGAATAGATTTATTACAATGAATAGTAATCTCCTTTTAGGAGAGAGTAAAAGGAAAAAGGCGGGCACTTACGTGCCCGCCTTTTTTCTAATTGTCTCTACTTCAACAATTCGTCAATCTGAGCCTTTACTGCCTCGTATGGCTGTGCGCCGTTTATGCTGGATACTGGTTTTTTATTAACGAGAATTATTGAGAATGGTGTACCGCTTACTCCAGCTTTTTTGCCACCATCAATATGCTTGTCTACGATTGACTTCATTTCGCCGCTATCGAGACAGGTATTGAATGCATTTACATCGAGACCGATTGATTCCGCAATCTTTGGAAGTTCGGCTGGATCAAGCTGGTCATTACCAGCTGTTACCTGAAATACGCTATTAAGGTATTCCCAGAATTTTGTATTGCCACCGAGCTTATTCGCACATTCAGTTGCTTCAGCTTCTCGAGGAGCCTTCGTGTGGAAAGGAAGCGGGAAGTGTCGATACACCCACGCTACTTTTCCATCATTGCCGTAATCGTTCATTATGCGCTGCATCGTTGGATGAAATGATTTACAGAAGGGACATTCGGTATCTGAGTATTCCACAATAACAATTTTTGCATTCGGGTTTCCGATGATATGGTCATCGGAGGTTACAGCTTCAACCGAGCCAGTTGGTTGAGCCGCTACTGCAGCATTTTTCCCATCTCCAAAATAAATTGCACCTGCGATTGCAAGTCCTGCAATAACGATTGCAAATGGGATTGCATATGTTTGTGATACCTGCTTTTGTGTTACTGCTGTGTTTTCTCCTTCCATAATATTTTCTAAAAAATTAACATTTGTTAAGTGTCAATAGTATAGCATAAATATATAAATATTCACGCATTTATGATAAGCTAATGCTATGAATATCACTAGTGCTGAATTTGTGAAGGGTATTATAGGCACAGACCCTATTTTGAAGGAGAAATATCCACAAATAGCATTTGTTGGTCGTTCAAATGTTGGGAAATCAAGCGTTATCAACTCCCTCGTAATGAGGAAGGACCTTGTGAAATCGAGCTCGATGCCAGGCAAGACGAGAGAAATTAACTTTTTTATTATCAACAAAAAATACTATTTTGTCGACCTTCCTGGATATGGTTTTGCGCGTATGGGGGCAAAAGGAGCTGAAAAAATTCGAAAGCTTATCTTGTGGTATTTGGGGAGCGGAGAGGCGCGTGTAAATATGGTGGTACTCATTGTAGATTCTGTTGTAAAGCCAATGGCATACGATAAGGAAATGGCTGATATTCTTCGTGCTGAAAATATTCCGTTTGTTGTCGTTGCAAATAAGATAGATAGACTGAATCAAACAGAGCGCTCGCACAATATGAAAGCAATCGAGTCATCCCTTGGTGCGTTAGTTTTGCCGTATTCTGCTCGAACACACAGTGGTAGAGACGAACTACTTGAAACAATTAGTAAGTTGATTAAATAACATGTCAAAAATAGTCATCAGTCAAAAAATTATTTCTATAATAATTGCTGTAGCCATTGTTGGTGGAGCAATTTTTTTGCTTGTAGCTCGCACTCCTCAAAATGATGTTCAGGATGAGCGGATACAAGTTGTAACGAGTTTTTATCCTCTTTCTTACATTGCTACAATGGTTGGCGGGAATCTTGTGTCCGTAATAAATTTAGTTCCAGCTGGTGTAGAACCGCATGATTTTGAACCATCCCCACGCAATCTTGTTGAAATAGGGAATGCAGACATCTTGTTTTACAACGGTGCATCATTTGAACCATGGGTCAAAAAATGGGAAAGGAGTACCAAGGCTAGACCAATGTATGCTATCAGCATGTCTCTAGCGCTTATGGAGCAAGGCGTAAGTCTCATTGAAAATGACGGAGTGGTGGACCCACACTTTTGGCTTGATCCAGTTATTATGAAAAGAGAGGTAGAAATTATTCGCGACATGCTTGTACGGGCTGACCCGTCACACAAGGAGTTGTTTAATAATAACGCATTAGTTTTTTTGAGCACACTTGATATGCTTGACCAGCGTTTTCGTACCGGGTTGTCCACATGTTCCTTGCGCGATATTGTTGTTTTGCATGATGCGTTTAGTTATCTTGCACACCAGTATAATTTTACCGCAACTTCGATCGAAGGCATCTCTCCAGAGGAGGAGCCCTCACCAAAGGATCTTGTGCGCATTATCAATCTTGTGCGAGAAAAAGGCGTCAAGCATATATTTTTTGAAACAGTTGCAAGCCCAAAGTTCTCAGAGCTGATAGCGCGTGAGGTAGGCGGTTCAACACTCGTCCTGAACCCCATTGAAAGTCTTACCCCAAATGATGTACAATTCGGAGAAGACTATTTTTCGATTATGGAAAAAAATCTAAATAATTTACGAAAAGCAATGGTATGCAATTAGAAGAACCATACATCGAGCTCAATAATGTGAGTTTTTCATACGACCACACCTCAGTATTGGAAAACCTTTCCTTTACTGTTCGCAAGGGCGAGTATTTAGGTATTATTGGTCCAAATGGTGGCGGGAAAACGACACTCATTAAAATAATTTTAGGGCTTTTGCAACCAACGAGTGGTACAATCTCACTTTTTGGGAAGGACCGTCACGATTTCAAGGAAAAATACCGCATTGGATATGTGCCACAACGGATAACACAGGCAGAAAAAAGTTTTCCTGCTACTGTGTTTGAAGTGGTGCGAACTGGTCGTATTGCGCGACTCGGATTTTTTGAAAGATTTACAAAGGACGACACTGATGCAGTAGAGCGGGCAATGGAGATTTCTGGTATTGCGCGTTATCGAGACACGCTTATCGGAAACCTTTCTGGCGGAGAAAGGCAGCGAGTTTTTATTGCTCGAGCGCTTGCAAGCGAGCCTGATGTGCTGATACTTGATGAGCCAACGGTTGGTGTTGATATTGGTGCGCAGAAAACATTTTATGATTTCTTGTCATCTTTAAACAAGGAGCACAACATTACGATTATATTCATCTCACATGATATTGACGCAGTCTCTCATGAGACAAAGACTGTGCTGTGCCTCAATCACAACCTTGTTTGCCACGGACTTCCACAGGATCTACTAAACGAGCACATACTGGAGCGTTTGTACGGCAAGCATTCGCAACGCGTACCTCACCATAAATAGTAAAATTATGCTAGAAATATTTCAATATGATTTTATGATACGCGCCTTTGAGGCAGGAGTTGCAATAGGCGTTATTGCGCCACTCATTGGTACGTTCCTTGTAGTGAGAAGATATTCGCTAATGGCAGATACGCTTGCTCATGTGTCTTTTGCTGGTGTTGCTATTGGTCTGCTTCTTAAAATAAACCCAGTCTTTTCTGCAATAGGTTTGTCTCTCATTGCGGCGTTTGGTATCGAGTCGTTGCGAAATTCTAGGCGAGTATTTGGTGAGTCTGTTTTGGCGCTGTTTTTGTCTGGCTCGCTTGCTATCGCAGTAATTATTCTTTCATTGGCGAAGGGGTTTAATGCCAATTTATTTAGTTATTTGTTTGGTAGCATCGGAACAGTCTCAACTGCAGACTTGTGGGTGACTGTTTCTCTTGCAATCATCGTATTTTTGGATGTAGTGTTCTTATATAAAGAATTATTTTTTACATCGTTTGACTCAGAGCTTGCCGAGGCAAGCGGGCTTCCTGTAAAGGTTATAAACCTAACTATCGTTATGTTGGCAGCTATAGCCGTGGCTATATCAATTAGTATCGTTGGAGTCTTGCTTATTGGCGCACTCATGGTTATACCAGTGATTGCTGCGATGCAGTATGGTATGAGCTTTCTAAAAACACTTATTCTGTCCGTAATATTTTCACTAATATCTGTTATAGTCGGGCTATTTGCGTCATACTACCTTAACCTTGCATCCGGAGGAGCAATAGTTCTTGTTGCCCTTATTATTTTCTTACTGAGTCTTGGGTTTACGAGGGGAAGCAAGTAAAACCATCTCTAAAAAATCATTTCCGAA
Organism: Candidatus Nomurabacteria bacterium GW2011_GWC2_42_20; assembly: GCA_000998425.1. Taxonomy (GTDB): domain Bacteria; phylum Patescibacteriota; class Minisyncoccia; order Phycocordibacterales; family UBA1550; genus UBA1550. The sequence continues at coordinate 40,680 of LCDG01000008.1, read as the reverse complement.
ACAATCCAAAAATTCAGACTGCGCCTTTGAGAAAAATCCTCAAAATATCTCAATGAGCACATTGACCCAAGGGTAAGACATATTCTTCAAATTTTTCTCTTGTTTTGTCTCGAATTTTTGGATTCTATCGGAAGCATTTTATTAGAGATGGTATAAAAACAAAAAACATAACCAATTCGTGGCTATGGCCACAAATTGGTTATGTTCGTTGGTTTATACTAGTACACCTTATCTATATGATCTTTGATGTACTCTAGATCGTGGCCGTACACCTTTTTCCCAGGATTAAAAATGTTTTTTGGATCAAAGATATTCTTTGTTTCTTCAAATAGACTATACACCTTATCACCATACATTTGGCGAAGGAATGCTGTACGGACCAGTCCATCATTGTGCTCTGCTGACATTGAGCCACCAAATGAGAAGACCAAATCGAATACCTTTTGCGAAAGCTCCATTACAATATCACGGTCATTCTCATTTCTAAGATTCATAAGAGGAATAATATGCAGGTTACCGTCACCAATATGCCCTGCGATGGTGTAAGTAAGCTTATAGTCTTTCATGACCTCTGAAAGTTTTGGTAAAAATTCAGGAAGTTTTTCTGGGCTTACAATAATGTCGTCTATAAATGGCGCAGTTTTGTCGCTTCCTCCATGCTTGCGCAGCAGATTGAAACTTTCGTGACGAATTGTCCAGAATTTTTCTGCATCTTTTTGCGTGCGCATTATTTCTATCTGAACCTTGAATTGCTTTAAATCTGCAAAAGCAGTATTTGCTTTTTGATCAGCTTCTTCCTCGGAGTCGCCAGTAAACTCAGCAAGGAGTACAAGTTTTGGGAAACCGCCTTTTAACACCATTATTGCTTCAGGGATAAATGATAGACCAAGTTTTATAATCCCAGTTTTTAGAGATTTCACAATGTCTGGGAAAAAACGAATAGCAAATTGAAATGTATGGTCATCGTAGGATTCAAATGTTTCTGGTTTGTGAGCAAGTACTCTTGTAACGACATCTGATAACTTATCAAAATCCTTTAGGAATATTACTACAAGTTTTCTGTGTTGCTTGGGCTTAATGAGCGCAAACTCAATCTCTGTAAATATGCCGAGTGTCCCCTCAGAGCCAGTGAAAAGTTTTGTGAGATCAAATGTTTTTTTATCCCATATGTTCCATAGAGCATAACCAGTAGAATTTTTTGCAACATTTGGCTTCGCACCCCTAATAAGATCGTAGTTTTTTTCAAGGAGCTCGTGCATGCGTCGATATACGTCACCCTCAAAATTTTGTAGTTTCTTTTTCTCCTCAAGTTGTGTCAGCGTTAATGGGCCAAATTCGTACTCATTACCATCTGAAAGAACAACCCTTAGGCGCTTTACCCAATTTTCAGTACTTCCATAGGACAAAGTCATTTCTCCAGATGCGTTGGTGCCTGTCATGCCACCCACCGCGCACAGACTTCGAGAAGCAGGGAAGGATGGCATTATCACACCAAGCTTTTGTGTCTCGGCATCCATATCACGATAAAACACTCCCGGTTCCACAACGGCTCTTTCAACAGTCGTGCTTTTTATGTGATTTAAATTTGCGACATCTACAATAATAGAATCATTGAGAGCCCCACCTGCCATCCCTGTGCCTGCTGCACGAGCCGTGAGCGAGAGTGACGGATCTTCTGCTTTTTTATTTGAAACAAGGGAAACAATCTTTTTAATATCGTCAATGTTTTTTGGTTTTACTGCAAGAGCTGGTTTAACCTCAAAAAGACTGGTATCGTTTTCATAACTAATGAGGTCAGCACTATCGCTTAAAATTTCACCTTCAAATCCTATGCCACGAATTAATTCCGCTATTTGACTATTTTTTTCCATAATTCCTACATTATAGCAGATTGTTACGTTAAAAATTAGAGAGTGCCGATGATGATGACCACATCAGATTTACCTGCGCTTGTGGTTGATACAATAGCATCTGGATATGTTTTTTGTACGGTATCAAGAATAAGTTCTTCGTATTCTAATTTATCCTCATTTATAAATATAGTTGTAGTCGCATATTGTTTCTTTTCATTTCCAGTTGTTGCTTTTGCAAACCCATCATTCTCGAGCGCTTGCGCAAGGGCACCAGCAGCGCCTTTTTTTGTTGTGCTGTTGAGAACGCTGATAGTAATAGATTTTTTATCCAAAATCTCTTCAGTTTCAACTATTACATCTTCTGTTGTTGTTGCAGTAGCTTTTTCTGGCACAGTAATAATAGCGTTTTTTTGTGGCTCAATGCTTATACCAAGCTTCTTTGCAACGAGAGTGTAGTTTTCCATATTGAGAACACTGCGCTCTGTTGCAATAGTCCCAGAAAAAGCATCATTAAAATTCTTGGTTATAAACTTCATTGCAACAGAAAAAAGTATCCCTACAATAATAATAAAGAACAAAATTATTGCCGGATATATCAAGTCCTTGGGTTTTACCTTGGACATTACCACACGTATGTTACTTAAAAATTGAGACATAATTATTATATTTATTGTGCCACCTGTGCCGCAACAGATGCGCTAAATGTTATGTTCGACGCAGTCCGCCAATCTGCGCTGCCAGAGGAAATAGCTATAGAGTCGATTTTTGTAAAATATGGAAGCTGTTCAAATTCCTTGAGATATTTTATAAATGTGAAAATATTTGATGAAATATTGTTTTGGTAATTAATCATTGAAATAGGGAGTGGTGTCTCCTCAATAGCTGGATTTGGCGATGAAAAGCTGAATGTTTGAGTAATTCCGTTTTTGAGTGCAAGGCTTTCTAGGATTGCTATAAATTCCAGAATGTTATTCGAGGGAATGAACGCATGCTTAATCACCTGGTCATTAGAGCCAATAATTGATGCTTCATATTTTAAGCTTGAAAGAAGGGATGTTTGCTCACTGAGTGTGGTTGCAGTGTTGCGATCCCTTATTGCCTTTTTTGACATTTTTGAAATTTGGTCAGAAACAATAAAAACAGTAATAAATGCAAAAACTACAAATCCTAGCGATATTAACAACTGTTTGCCTATGAGTTTAAAGAGATTTTTTGTGGTAAACATATTATTTATATAGAATATTATATACTATTTGGCGCTCGCAGATACAAATATTAAATTTGTATCTCACTCACTCGCATTAGTATAGTATAGCCCACTAGGGTCCTTTAGTCGAAATGATATTGTAAAAGGAATCTTTTCTTTTTTCTCAAGATTTGTGAGTGGGAGCTCAATATCTAAAAGAAGCGGTGACTCCTGAAGAATCTTTTTGTAATCATTGAGGGCTACTCGATTTATCGCAGTTCCCGTAAAGAACATTTTTTCGGAAAAAATCGGAGCAGAAAACATCGAGATTGCAATTCCGTCTGGCGTAATCCTTGTAATCTCTTCAAGAACAGTACTCCATTTTGGAGTTTGAGAAAGGAACCACACTCCAGTCTCTGTGCCAGAGTTGACATCGCTGATCTGTTGCTCTCTTTCGATTATTTCTGGAGGTATTACTGAGTCTGAAAGTGTGGCTATTTGCTTAGTTGTATTTTGTAGCAAGGAGTACATAAAAAAGTATGTTGCGACATATGCAACAATAAAGAACATAGAAACACTTATCGTTAAATTCCTCATCAATAAAGCAAACGATGTTACACGTTGGTAAGCGTAGGCTTCTTCAGTCCCAATAGGAAGGAGTGATACGAGATTATCCGTACCTTCCGGCATCTTGCCACGAATTGTTGAACCAAGTGCTACAAGCCACTTTGATTTTGGATTTGTAATTTCCGCGCGCTCCGCATATTCATCACGTACTGTCGCCTCTGTAAGTTCCTGTACTACAATATCTCCAGCTTCCTCCGACGCAAGAGAAGTTCTAACCTTTTCAACCTCGCTCGAAATTTGGTCCTCAGAAACGAATCGAAGAGGGAGCGTGCGCGAGAAACGCAATATACCGTCTTTTAGAGCAAATATCGTAGCTCCGTCTGGTGTTTTTTTTGAAAAAAGTGTGGTCGTTCCTGGTGTAGTTTTGACCGCCCGCGCAATGGATGCGAGATGACTCTCGAGAGCAATTATTTTTATTCCCGCTTTTTCAAGAGCTTCAACATATCCATTTGCGACCTCGCGTGGGATAGTTGAAAGAAGAATCTCGTTTGTTGTTGAGGTTCCTCCTGTGCGCTCCCAGTCTAGATATATATCCTCAGTCTTCATCGGAAGTTGAAAGCCTATAGCGAGACGCATTGCTTCGGTTAGACGCATTCCGTCTACGGATTTTGGGAATGAAAAAATCTTTGAGTATATCTTGTCATCCGGTATACCAACAATAGCGTAGTCTGTACCAAGCTTTGCTCTATCCCATATCTCTCGAAGTGTTTTTGAAAGTAGCTCTACATCAAGCACGACTCCATCCGCGATAATATTTGCTGAGATAGGTTCTTCGATGAGGATGAGCTCGTCTTGGTCCGGATGCACAGCCTTTCCTTTTTTGTGAGAACGAAAAAGAGCAATACGAACTACAGAATCGCTTATTTCGATTCCAGCGACATATCTTTCTTTTGTGAGAATGTTCAGAATACTCATCTTGTGTTCAGTATAGTATACCCCCATCCATATTTTTTGCATACCCCTTGTGTGCATATTACGTATTGTCTTTATCGCACTGGTTAATATTTTTCTTTTAGTCGTCGCCACCATCACATGGATAAAGTATACAAAGTTGTTTATTTACATGTTACAATATCTACATAATGAATCTGCGTACAAAAACAACGCTCTTCTTTGGAATATTTTTTATTGTAGTGACAGCAGTCATTGTTCTTTTTATTGAAAGCGTTGTCAGTAACACATTTAGAAAACAAATAGCCACTGATTTCTTTGTCATAGCCGAGCAGAGCGAAGGCACATACTTTGCATTTTTGGATGGTTTAAAGATTCACGCTACAAACTGGCTCTCCGATACGAAGGTTCAGGACCTTTCAAAGAAAGTGCTCAGTAGCAAGGCTGGCACATCAGAACGAGCTCGTTATGAAAAGGACTTTTTGACTTATTTTACCAAGTCAAAAATGCCATATCATAAAACAGTCTTCCTTGTTGATTTGCTAGACAAAAACGGCATCGTTATCGCATCTACAAAGGCAGACCGCATCGGCACGAATGAATTGGACGAAGAATTAAAATTAGGAGCTCACCACTTTAGTAAAGCGATAGTCTCATCGTTTGGAGAGGTTTTTGTAAAAAGTTTTGTTTTCGAGTCGGACGAGTCGGACGAGCCTATGACGCACGTCGCTATGAGAGTTTTTGAGTTGAACGAAGAAGGAGTCCCTGAGGAGTTTGATGCGGTAATCCTCATTCACTTTGCAAATACAGACCAGATCGCTCATACCCTTGGTGTCGACGTATTTGAGGCAGATGGTGATATTCCCGAAACGCGAGTTTCAAGAACAGCATTTTTGGAAAGCTACAAAACTTCCGATATATATTTGGTAAATAGCGAGAGCGTAATGGTAACACCATCCCGCTATATGAGAAATGTTCGGCTAATGCAAAAGGTGGATACTCTCCCAGTGCGTGAATGTATTGATAACGGAAAAGAAATAACCGCTGAATACGAAAATTTTCAAGGGGTTCGCGTACTAGGTGCATCGATGTGCTTTCCTGACGACGGGCTGGTGCTAATTGTGGAGGTTCAAAAGGACGAGATTTTTGCGCCACTCGACATTATCAATCGTATTACACTTGCAGGCGGGATCAGTGTTATTGTTATCGGAATCCTTATTGCCACTTTTTTTATTCGGAAACCACTAGCTCACCTCAGTAATATTGTAAATGTTGCAAAACGTGTAAGGGATGGCGATCTAAGTGTAACGGTAGGCGTAAAAACGAAGGATGAAATCGGGGCGCTTGCCTCTATGTTCAATACGATGATCACATCACTTCGTTCTTCACAAATAGAATTGCAAAAATCAAAGATCCAGATCGAGGAAAAGGCCATGCTCTTGCAAACGGATATCGAAAAACACGAGAAGCAGGAAAAATTTCTTGATGAATCAAAGAGAGCCACATTGAACTTGCTAGAAGACTCGTGGAAGGCAAAGGAACGACTTGAGGAGGAGGGATATAGACTGCAGACAATTCTCGCTTCTATTGGAGATGGACTCATTCTTGTTGATGGTACGTATAGTATTACACTTATAAACAATATAGCAATGGAAATGTTTGGAATGAAGATGGGGGAGCTTGTTGGCAAGGATCTACGCACAATTGTTACTCTGTGGAAAAAACAAAAAGATGTCATCCCGCACAGTATGTGGCCAACTGAAGAAGTATTTTTGACAAAAAAGGTTGTTGTAGGTACCCTTGATCAAGACTTCTCTATTTCCACAGAGAAACATCCAGAAAAAACTCCGATAGTGTTCTCCATTTCTCCGCTTGGTGGCGGGCTCTCTGGTGTTGTTATTACATTTCGTGACGCATCAAAAGAGCGTGAGCTTGATGATGCAAAATCAGGCTTTATCTCTGTGGCATCGCATCAGCTTCGCACGCCATTAACCTCTATTAGGTGGTATTCTGAAATGCTCTTGTCGGAGGATGCAGGTGCGTTAAACGAGACACAAAAAGATTTTATGAAGGAGGTACATGGGGGAGCAGAGCGCTTGTATCAGACAGTGGACTTACTCCTTGGTATATCGCGTGTCGAGAGTGGAAAATTGAAATCTGACAGGACACAAGTAGAACTTGGCTCATTTACTGCTGAGATAACAAAAGAGCTTGCTCCACAGATAGACATGAAAGAGCTTGCCCTTACGGTTGTTCCACCAGAAGGCGCGCCAGTAAGCGTTTGGCTCGATTCGCTTACGTTGAGACAGGTTATTTTAAATCTTATTTCTAATGCAATTCGTTATACAAATCCAAAAGGAATTATCGAGATAAAATGGTGGCTAGGCGACGAAGGCAAGGAGGTCGTATATATGGTTCACGACAACGGTATCGGTATTCCCGAGGCTCAGCGTTCACGCATCTTTTCGAAATTCTTCCGTGCTGAAAATGCGCGAGCGCAGGTACCAGACGGCTCAGGACTAGGCCTTGCGCTTGTAAAAGACCTGGTTATTTCATGGGGCGGGAGAGTGTGGTTTGAGACCGAGGATGGCAAGGGCACAAGCTTCTTCTTTACCGTTCCTCTTTATACAGAGGTTGCCGATAATAATGAGCATGGTAAGATAGAAGGTAAGGAATAATTAGACTAAAATGACAGAGCAATTAGAAAATCGTAAAACAATACTTCTCCTTGAAGATGACAGCGCGCTAAATCACGCAATAACTCTAATGCTTGAGAAAAAAGGTCATCGTGTCATTTCTACTATGCGCGCTGAGGATGCGCTCGAAGTGCTTAATTCTGAGCATCCTGATATCTTTGTGATCTGGCTAGACATACTTTTGCCAGGGATGAACGGCCTAGAGTTCCTTGCAAAGGTTCGCGAGGATGAGAAATACAGGGATATGAAAGTGGTTGTTTGCTCTGTGTCGGGGGACGAAAATACAAGAGACACAGCGCTCAAGCTCGGTGCTACTGATTATTTAGTAAAGGGAGATTACGGCCTGGATGACCTTGTTGGGAAGGTTCTGAGCTATACATAAACTATATGGATACTAACAAAAAAAAGATAATGGTTGTCGAGGACGACGAGCATATTTCAAAGGTATATGAAATCAAATTCGCGAAAGAGGGGATTGATGTATCCTTGGCGCGCGATGGTGAGGAGGCGATTGTAAAAATTACCGCTGAGAAGCCAGACGTTATTTTACTTGACCTTATGATTCCTAAAAAAGATGGTTTCGGTGTCCTTGAGGAGATAAAGAAAAATCCAGAGCTTGCAAATATACCTGTTATTATTCTTTCAAACCTTGGTCAAAAGACAGATCAAGATCGCGCGCTTGCATTGGGGGCAAATGAATATTTGGTAAAAGTAGACTATTCAATACAAGACGTGATAAACAAGGCAATGGGCTATCTTGGATAGAATGTAGAATTTCGAATATAGAATATAGAATATAGAATGGTGCGGTGTTTTTGCATACGGCAAAAGCCCGCCGCTTAGCGAAGCAAACGAATTTCCTGCATTCATTCTATCTTCAACATTCTACATTCAATATTCTGCCCAGTGTAGTTATCCACAGTACTATTGTGTTTTTTAATTATTATTTGGTACAATAAAAGCATTAATTACGAATAATTTAATAAATATGAATTTGAATTTAAATATGAATGTAAAAAAGAAGCGCGACGCTGGCTTTACCCTCCTCGAACTCCTTATTGTTATTTCGATTATTGCAATTTTGTCAGTCGCTCTCGTACTCGTTCTAAACCCTGCAGAAGCTCTCCGTAAGTCACGCGACGCTCAGCGTATTTCAGATTTAAGCACAATGAAAACCGCTCTCGGTCTTTATTTGACTAGTACAAGCACCCCATACCTTGGTAGTCTCACCACAAACACAGCATGCAAGGCAAGTCCAACCAGCGCTTATGTTTCTGGAGACGATATTTTTTACTCACTTCCTACATCAGCAGGCACCCTTGCTGACACTACACTAGATGGTGGTTCTGCTAGCGTTCCCGCATCGGTAAACGTAGCAAGTCCATCTCTTACAGATGGCACTGGCTGGATTCCAGTAAACTTTGACACACTAACAGGTGGTTCACCAATCTCAAATCTCCCAGTTGATCCAGTAAATGCCCTTGGCACAGGCGACTCAGTAACATCTATTACAAGCGCAACGCTGGCATATCGTTATGCATGCGCAGCATCACCACTTACATTTGAGATGGACGCAGTACTTGAAAGTATTGCCTACACATCTTCGGAAAATAAATTAACTGCGGATGGTGGTAATAGTACAAACTATTATGAAGTAGGCACAAACCTAAAGATTATGGGGGCTACCGCTGGCGGAGTAGACTTCTAATAATATTTTTTTAAATTATCTCTAAGCAATCCTAAACAATCATGACATCATTCATAAATTTTAATTTAAAAGAAAAACACGAGAAAGGCTTCACTCTCCTCGAGCTCCTTATTGTTATAGCGATTATTGCAATCTTATCAATCGCGCTTGTGTTTATGTTGAACCCTGCAGAAACACTCAAAAAAGCTCGCGATGCTCAGCGTATTTCTGACTTGAAGTCTGTTAAAACAGCGCTTGGCATCATTCTCACTGCATCATCGACACCAAGCTTGGATGGATATGGCTCGGTATGTCTTACTTCGACAACACCTGCTGGTGTGACTACAGCAAACGCTTCAGCAAAGATTTCGTATAGTTATGACGGAACAGTAGCATGTACCGGTGTTGGACCTACGGCAGGAATTGATGCAGCTGGTGGTACTGCGGCCTTTGGTCCAAGTGGTAGCTGGTGTCGCAACGGGGTAGCAGGATCAGTAAGCAAGGTTGACGGTACTGGTTGGATTCCAGTAAACCTCAAGGCTCTAACTGGCGGTACGCCAATTTCAAGTTACCCAGTTGATCCAGTAAATATGGTTAGTGCTACAACCCCAAATGCTTCTGATCTTGTATACCGTTATGCATGTCAAAATGGAACATCAGCGACTGTGGGATCTGGCAAACCAGCATACATTTTTGAAATAAATGCTGTGTTTGAAAGTAATGCCTATACGTCCGAGGATAATAAAATGTCAAAAGATGGTGGCGACAACAATGGCATGTACGAATCAGGAAATAGTTTATACTTACTACCTGCATCTGGAGCATTCTAGTTAAATTTTAAAAACACACAGCTTGTCTAGTATCTAGACAAGCTGTGTGTTTTTTTGTTAGCATGATAAGGCTATGTCGTTAGATTTTCTTCTTACAAATTTTAATACAATTACTCTTACAATATGGCTGTTATTTTTTAGTATAGTTGTTGTGCGTCTCACTCGTCCGCAGATACTAAAAAATGTTTCTTACGGTTTGCTGGCTACTATTGCTACCGGCATACACCTTTTGTACGGGATCCTCGCTACTTGGGGGCAGTATGTTGTTTGGGGTAAAAGTGAGTTCACAAGGATACTTCTTTCATCAGCCCTTTCTCCTGAAGTGCCTTTTCCTTATTTGCTTGAGTGGATGCGACCATTTTTTGTTGGCACTCATGGGTACTTTGCTTTCTATTCATTTCAAAATTTTTTCTTAAGTACTGTCGCACTACTCGTAATTACAGGACTTTTTTATCTTTTCCTCATTACTCGCTCTCGATACCGAGCGTATAATTTTCGAGAAGGAGATATCATGCTTATTGTCCTTGCAATGCTTATCTCCGGGTGGCCAGGGGTTGTTGTACTTTTGCCAATAGGGCTTATTTCTGCGGTCATTTTCTCTATTGTGGCTCGCATTTTTTATGGAATTGAACGAATCCCACTTGCGCCCACATTTCTTTTTTCTGCTCCAATCGCATTGCTGTTTACTGTAAAAATTCTTACCGCATTAAACCTCTATCCACTTCTTATGCTCTAAAGACGTCAGTATCCACAGCTAAGTTGTACTTATTAAAAATAGGTGTGATATACTGATTGGATAGAATATTGAATATTATATAATACTGATACATTTCGTTTCCCTATTCAATATTCAAAATTCTATATTCCACATTCAGTTCAATATGCACATCTCAAAAGATAAATTAAGAGAAATCGCGCTTGAGTCTGGACTTATTACCGATGAAGATTTTGATGCTGTGGCCGAGGAGTCTCGTCGTTCAGGACAGTCTATAGCCAATGTGCTCATTGGCAGTGGCAAGATTCCCGAGGATTATTTTACCGAGCTTTTAAGCCCATACTATTCAGCGCCGATTGTAAACCTTAAAAAGGAAGCAGAGACAATAGACCATGAGATACTCGAGCTTATCCCAGAGGTTTACGCAAAGTCAAAAAATATAGTTTTGTTTGCATACGACAAGGAGCAAGGGCGAGCCAAACTCGCGATGCTTGACCCTTTTGACTACGAGACTATCGAGTACGTCCGCGCGAAGCTTAACGTATGGGTTGATGTGTATTTGACCACGCTACCAAGCCTTCGTTATGGGCTCAAGCAGTACAAGAAAAAAGTTGGTATTAATTTTGATCAAATTATTTCTGAAAATGTTGAGCAGTCCATGTCAGTCGCGGACGAGGCGGATGTTACAAAGGGAGCCGCAGCTGTTCCTATTGTGAGTATTCTCGATAATGTCATTGATCATGCAGCAAGCCTAAATACTTCAGACATTCATTTTGAACCACTCGAAAAGGAATTACTTATACGCTTTCGTATTGATGGCATCATGCAGGAGATTGTAAGTTTGCCAAAAGCTATTGCTCCTGTGCTTGTGGCGCGTGTAAAGATCCTCGCAGGTATGCAAATAGACGAACATCGTATGCCACAAGACGGTCGTTTTCGTTTTGATATGGACGACGGTATGTCTATAGATGTACGTGTAAACATTATGCCAGTCTTTCATGGTGAAAAAGTTGAAATGCGTATTCTTAAGGGCGCTGCTCGGCCCCTCACACTAAAAGATCTTGGGTTCTCTGACGCTGCTACCGATATTCTTTTTAATGAAATTAAAAAACCTCACGGCATGGTGCTTGTGACTGGTCCTACTGGACACGGCAAGACAACAACGCTATATGCGATACTTCAAATTCTTAATACGCCATCAGTCAACATTACAACCATTGAAGATCCTGTTGAGTACGAATTCCCACGTGTAAACCAGACACAAGTAAATCCAAAAGCTGGGATTACTTTTGCAAACGGTCTTCGTGCTCTACTTCGCCAAAACCCAGACATTATTATGATTGGTGAGATTCGTGACAACGAGACAGTCGAAATTGCAATTCACGCTGCTCTTACGGGGCATCTTGTTGTGTCATCACTACACACCAACGATGCAACATCTGCTTTGCCACGCCTTCTAGATATGGGTGCGCCAGCGTTCCTTCTCTCATCAACAATAAACCTTGTTATCGCTCAGCGTCTTGTTCGTCGTATCTGCGCCTCGTGCCCAGAGTCATACGTAGCAAGCCCAGAGATTATACGCCTTATTAAGGCGCAAATGGAGCTCTCTGGCAACACGACAGGAGATATACCCACAACTCTTTACCGTGGGCGTGGATGCAAGGTGTGCGGGAATTCGGGTTTTCAGGGGCAGATTGGAATCTATGAGCTTTTTCGCATAAATGATTCTGTCCGAGAGCTTATCTTGCGTGAAGCGACGGTTGGCGAGGTGCGAAAAAAGGCTATTGAGGATGGTATGAAAACAATGTTTGAGGATGGGTTGGATAAAGTCGAGCGTGGGATTACTACTATTGAGGAGATTCTCAGGGTGGTGAAGGAGTAAACTTGATAGAATATCGAATATCGAATAAAAATGCAGAATAGGAATCCCAAAATCTATGCATTTACAGATCTTATTGTTTGGCAAGAGGCGCATAAACTTGTTTTGATGATTTATCAGATAACAAGAAAATTTCCACGAGAAGAAATTTTTGGGTTAACGTCACAAATGAGAAGATCTGCGGTTTCAATAACATCAAATATTGCAGAAGGATTTGCTCGGAGAGGTAATAAGGAAAAATTACAGTTTTATTCAGTTGCAAGAGGGTCCCTTGTAGAGCTAGAAAGTCAGCTTTTGGTAGCTCGAGATGTTGCATTTCTTCCAGCTGATGAGTTTGATGGCATATATAATCAATTAGGAAATTCTCATCAACTCCTAAACGCTTTCATTAATAAGACAAACAATTTATAATATAAGGTAGAATCTTGAGTCTATTCTAAATTCAACATTCTATATTCAATATTCAACTCAAAGTTATGCCAATTTTTATTTACGAAGGTTACAATCGCGACGGAGCAATTGTAAAAGGGGAATACGAAGCGGACACACGTGATGGTGTTGCTGATTATATGCTTCGCAGAGACCTAACGCCGGTTTCGATAAGCTCTTTGCGTAGCGGAAAAGGAGGACTAGGCATGTCTATCTCTCTTTTTGAAAAAATAACATCGGTCGACATTTTGTTTTTGGTACGCAATCTTTCTGCTACGGTGAAGGCCGGACTTTCTATCGTCGAAGCCTTAGATATTTTGATAGCGGATACTGAAAAAAAGATAATGAAGGATACGCTCATCGAAGTGCAAGCACTCGTGAAAAATGGCCAACCATTATCTGCTGGTTTTGAGAATTACAAAAATGATTTTCCTCCAGTTTTCCTAGGGATGTTGCGAGCAGGGGAGACTTCTGGTCAGCTCTCACATACGCTTGCAGAGCTTGGCCAGTATCTTTCAAAGGAGTTCGCGCTTCGCGCAAAGGTAAAGTCTGCATTGATGTACCCAGTAATTCTTTTATCTGCATCTGTTGGCGTGGTTTCGTTACTTCTTATTTTTGTACTTCCGCGTCTTACTAAGGCGTTTGCTTCAAGTGGTGTAGAGCTTCCGTGGGTTACAAAGTTCTTCCTTTGGCTCTCGAGTATGCTTACATACAGTTTTCTTTTGGATGGCGCAGTGCTGGTCTTTCTAATATGGTTTTTTCTTTATTTTCGCACTACGCGCACAGGAAAGAAATTTTTCTTTTGGGTTATTTCACATATTCCCGTGGCAAGTGAGCTTGTAAAAAAAGTAGCTCTCGTGCGTTTTACGCGTACCCTCGGCAACCTTATGTCGAGTGGTCTTTCTGCCGTGTCATCTCTTGAATCATCGGCAAATTCTATCGGGAACCAAAAATACGAGGTGGCAATCAACACGGTGGTCGACCATGTTAAAAACGGTATTTCCATTTCAGATGCCCTGTCAAAGTTTCCAGAACTGTTCCCGCGACTCCTTGTGAGCCTTACCACAGTTGGCGAGCGGACTGGTTCTTTGTCTGAAATCCTTGTCACATTTTCTGATTTTTACGAAGAGGATGTTGATAATAAGCTAAAAGACTTGACAGCTGTTCTAGAACCAGCCCTCCTATTGCTTATGGGTCTACTTGTTGGGGCTATTGCATTTTCTATCATTCTCCCTATTTATCAGCTTGTCGGGCATTTTACATAGAATTTGGGTAGAATATAGAACACTGAATAAGGAATACAGAATATGAAAGAAAAAAAAGAAAAACAAAAAATGTTGAACGAATCTGGTTTGCATCATTCAATATTCAATATTCAATATTCTCCGCGTACCCGCGGGTTCTCCCTTCTCGAGCTTCTTATAGTTATTTCTATTATTGCTCTTTTGGGTTCTGCTGGAGCAGGATTTTATCGTGGGTTTGTTAAGAATGTTGAGCTTCAGTCGGCTTCAAAGGCTATTGCGAGCGATCTCCGGTATGTGCGGTCAAAATCAATGATAGGCGAGGATGGGTTAAAATGGGGCGCGCATATTGTAAATGAAAATGGTGGAAGTCAGTATTATGAGCTTTTTTCAACAGCTACAGACTATGCTGCTGGTACAACAATCTCTACATCAACGCTACCAGCAGGAATAACTTTTTCTGACCCATCTGCAGGGACAAGCAAGGATATTATTTTTTTAAAAATTAGTGGCGCAACAACACCAGCGACCATCGTTATTGATTCTGAGGGCTCAACACAAACACTCACTATTTCGAATATAGGAACAGTATATTGATATGAAATCAAAATATTCTAAATTTAAAATCAAACAGAAGAATCATTCTCGCGGAGTGCTTTTGCTAGAGCTCCTTATTTCTATCTCTATACTCGCCGCGATTCTTTCAGTAGGCTCGCAAGCCGTGTGGGTAAGTATGCAAAGTGGCAAGATTTCCAGCGAAAGCGATTTGGCAATAGGGCTTGCAGGCGAGGCGCTCGAGGCCACACGCGGAGTTGTTGATGAAAAGTGGCAAAATATCTATTCTCTTACAAAAGGAAGCCAGCATTATTATCCTGCGGTAGTAGGTGGGAAGTGGACACTTGTGTCAGGGGATGAGACTATCGCGCTCAACACTGCAAGGTATACGCGATATATTGTGATTGATAATGTAAGTCGCGACCTGTCTACGCGAATGGTTGAGTCAACATACGACTCCGCAAATGATGATCCAAGTACGCAAAAGGTAACTGTGACTGTCGAGTGGTTAGGGGCTGGGAGTCCTGTTGTGGTGAGCGACTACTTTTTTAGATGGCGCAACAAGATATGCAATCAGACGGATTGGTCGGGTGGCATAGGGAGTGGTTGGAAAAATTGTCCTGATACAACCTATGGGTCAATTGGGCCGATTGGCACGGAAATAAATACGACAGGGGGAACATTGAAATTGCAATAAATGTATGAAAAAGAAACAGGAACATCAATCAGAGAAAAAACTCAGCGTTATATATATCGCAATTTTTTTGGTGGTGCTCGGAGCTACAAATGTAGGTACATACTTCTTTATGTCACGCGTCGAAAATGGAGTAGCCGTATTGAGTTTTTCAATGCTTAATCCAGCGCGTGCATTTATCAAACAAAAAGACCTTATTGTTAATTTTCAACCGCTTCGCGATTATTTGAATGAAAAGTATGAGATGGACCCAAATGTTTCTATTTATTTTGAATACCTTCCGACTGGTTCTAATATTGCTATCAGTAAGGATACGGAGTTTTATCCTGCAAGCTTATTGAAATTGCCAGTGGCAATTGCTGTGGCTAAAAAGATTGAAAATGGCGAATGGAAGTGGGCAAACGAGCTCGTCTTGATGCCTGCCGATAAGGATGACGGATTTGGGGACCTCTACAAGGAACCCAGCAACTCAGCCCACTCAATAGAAGAACTCGTACGCCGATCCTTGTCTGACTCTGACAACACCGCCCATTTTATACTGACAAGAAATTTGGAAATAGAAGAAATTGAAGATGTTTATAATCATATGGGACTTGATGGGTTTCTCACCGGTAAAGGTAATCTAAGCGCAAAAAGGTATTCTGTAATCCTACGCTCTGTCTACAATGCGTCATATTTGTCTGAGGGATCCTCGCAGAAACTGCTTTCTTACTTATCTAAGTCGTCTTTTAAGGATTATATACAGAGCGGTCTCCCTGAAGACATTACTTTTGCTCACAAGATAGGTATCTCTGACGAAGAGAATGTGTTTTTGGACTCAGGCATCGTGTATGCAAAAGATAGACCATATATCCTTACCGTTATGACAAAAAACAAAGATGAACAAATTGCGCAAAAAATGATGGCGGACATTTCTAGAAAGGTGTATAATTATATAAGCGAGTATGAAGAATAATTTATGTTAAAAAAAACATTAAAAATTTTCCGCAATAGTTTTCTCTTTCTAGTCATTTTTAGCGTATTGTTTTCCAATATTCCTTTTTACGCTTTAACAAGCGTAATCAAAGAATCCTCTAGAGTTGCTAACATTGTGGATAAGGCATGGAATTTGTCTCAAGACGATAATATTGTAGATAAATTCAATTCGCTTAATGAAGTAGCCGGGTGGGTGAAGATTCACGAGGCGCGCGCCGCGGTTGCTTTGCGTGGCGCGAATAAACAGGGGAGCGGTACGAATGGTAGCGATATTACGCTTACATTTGACACCGGAGGAGGGGCTCCACAAACAGGAGATGTTGTTATTTTGTATGGCGGTCGTGGAAACACAAGCGATGCACAAGCCTTTGGTCCAATTACCTCCGGATATACACCCATCGCTACCATCAATAGTACAGGACCGAAATTCGGAGTTTGGTACAAGGTTATGGGCGTGACACCAGATACAACTGTTCAAGGCGAGGGAGGTGCCAGTACGGCACACGGCGTTGCGTACGGTGCTTATGTGATAGATGGTACCACTATTGATCCGGCTATTTTTGACCAGGTCGCAGTCAGCACTGGCCAGTTGTCGTCGTGGGTTCCAAACGGTCCCGCTATTGTCACGCAGACTGACGGAGCGTTCGTTGTGACTCATGCGGCAAACAGTGTAATAGATACATCGCGTGGCACAGTCAGTGGCTATACGCTTTTCACTGCAGCTGCTGGAAATGATTCAAATGATATTAATATTCAAACGGCTTATGTGGTGGCTGGCGCTCCGGGGACCTACGACCCCCCGGCATGGAGCGCGTGGACTGCTGGTATAGGAGGTGCCGTTACGATAGCGTTTAAGCCGGCGCCGACCCTCACCACAACATCTCTCAGTAATTTTGTCAGCGCGGAGCCGGGGAATTCTACCGTTGCTCCTGGCTCGGCGGGTTATGTTGATTCATTTGGACTCGCGACAAATTCTGGCAGCGACACAGTTACTGGCGCGACGGTAACACTTGCCGCGGGAACCGGCGCGCGTGTGGCTACCGTCGCCATTACCAATGATGGTGACACTGTCACATACTGTAGCGCCACGCCATCGGGTGATACGGCGACACTTACAAGTTGCGGTATTCCTGTCACTACCACCAATACGCAATTTAAAATAAGAATCACTGCAATTTCGCATGGTTCTATGCCCGCCGTGCCTGGGGCTTCATATGCGGTGACAGGTACTGTGACTGCTTTTACGAGCACCAATCCGCAGGCTGGGACGGATTCTGGCAGCTCAACGCTCACCATAGACAACCTTTCTCCCGGAAATGTGACGGGGGCGGGTGGGAGTGTTGATAACGGGCAAGTAACAACGAGCTGGACGAACCCTGTGGATGCGGACTACCACAGTGCTGTAGTGCTTCGTCGTGAAGCGGTCGCAGTCGCTGATGTTCCAGTGGAAGGGACAACCTATATTGTAGGTAACACTATCGGCACCGCAATAGTTGCATGCGTGGTGGCAACGCCAACGGCAACCTGTAATGACACTGGACTCACCAATGGCACTGCGTATCATTACGAGATTTTTACAAAAGACACAAATGGCAACTATGATGTCGGCGTTGTACCAACTGGGTCGCCGTTTACGCCAGTTCCCACAAGAACATACTACGGGTATCTGAACTCAGGAACCGCAGTGACTCTTCCTGCTGTTACAACAAATGCTGTTTGCCCAGTGGCGTCAGATACTAATCTTGGGACAGTTTCTGGAATATCATTGTTGGATGATGTTGATGACGCGACATGTATCCCTGGCGCCACTAGGGATATTATATGGAGCTCCTCAGCTCCGACCTTCTCATTTTATTACAATGGAGCTGGTTATGCGTCTGCTATGGATGTCACTGGTGTGAGTATTGGTTTTAGGGCTAGATCTCAATCTGCCAGCGCTATACTTACACTCAAATTATTTTATACTGAACCAGGTGGCGCTAAAGTATATTTTACCGGTACACCACCCACACAAGCACTAACCGCCACCAGAACAGAATTTACCGTCAGTCTGGCTGGTCTGTCTGCAACGGGCGTTCCGGCTGGTTCAAAACTCGGCGTTGAGTTTTCTTGGGATGACCCCTTGGGTGTGCGTATTTCGATGAACGCGACCGCTAACAGCGAAAAACTTATTGTCACCGAAACGGTAGCAGCAGTCACGCTTTCTGTGGACGGATACACAAACGAAACAGAGGCAGGACTCAACTATACGGCATCATGTACTGGCTGTGGCGCGCGCATCGGTGGTGGTGCTGGGTTTAGGCAGACAGTCACAATAGCAGGTATTGGATTCGGGGCAGATCCAGGAGTGGGGAATAGGTCGTCGGCTACAAATAATATCAAGATTGGTGCACAACAGATTGCGTCTGCAAACGTGACTGCTTGGTCTGCAACATCAATCACATTTTTAACAGACTCGGCTGTTGCAGGAGACACAGACACAGATTGGGGCGCAGAGTTTGGCGGAACGAGCGCGCTGACAGTTACTGCCTCCGGGGCTACGAGCGCAGGGTTAAACTTTTATGTATTTCCACAGGTGACTAGTCTTAGTACTTGTAATTCGGCAGGTTTTCCTGTTGGTGATGGTGCGCGTGAGTACAATGCGAGTGATTCCGTGTGTCCAAATGGTCTTACAGATGGAGAGATATTTTTAAATGGTACGCGTTTCGGGACAGCATCTACAGGAGGATACGTTCAAATTTTCGGAATCGGAGCAACGACACCATCCTGGACGAACGAACTTATCCGTGCAAGAGTTCCATCCTCCGCATTATATACTGGCAGTCTCGTAGTACAGCAAGGTGTTGGTTCAAATAATAAAACGCACACCTATACCTCAACAAATTTTCGTATTTTCCCACGCATCACTGATTTTGTCCCAACAAGCGGAAGCGAGGGGAATAGCGTAACAATAAACGGAAATCATTTTTGTCAGGGAGCAGGATGCCCAGTAGCATTTGATGCAAACAATAAAGTTGTCTTTACATCCGCCGTGCAGGCTACTGTGTTTACAAGCTGGTCTGCAACATCAATAGTGACTGCAATTCCTACAGGAGCAGTGTCTGGTGACGTGGTTGTTACCTCCAATTCGTATACATCAAACGGGAAAGTATTTACAGTTCTTTCAAATACTCCTACTCCTCCAATTAGCTTAAACCAATGGAAGAACTCTGGTCTTACGGAGTAGCTAGTTCAACACCGCTTTATTTAACCATGATTATGGAAGTTCCTGGTATTTCTGGAGGTACGCTGTATCCGCAGGTTGAGTATAAGGCAATAGGCACAGCGTTTACCTGCGGAGCTGGGGCCTGTGTCAGCGCTATTGAGGGTAGCGGTGTTGCAGGGCCAGGACCGGTGGATTGTGGAATCGTTGGGAATACATGTGCAATATCTATTACTCCAGCCGACGAAGTGTATCATTGGCAGGCACGCGTGCGACACAATAAGGGCGGGTCAGATTATTACAGCGCGTGGGTATCCTTTGACGATGTAAATCCAGAAACATCAACTGATTTTCAAATTGACACTACTGCGCCTGGGATAACAAGTGTGTCATCTGGCACACCAGGAACGAATAGTGCGACTATCACATGGAACACATTGAGCGAGATTTCCACAAGTCGTGTCGAGTACGATACTAGCGGAACATTTATAGGCGGTTATGATTGCGCAGGCACTAGTGAGTGTACAGCTCTTGCGGACACCTCTCCAAGGGTCAACGCGCATAGTGTTGCATTTTCAAATCTTAGCTCAGGTACAACATATTACTACCGTGTGCGTTCAAAGGACGCTGCGGGAAATGAATCTATTAGCTCGAATTATTCATTCACAACCGCAAGTATTTCTCAGCCAGCAAAGACAACAAAAGCGTATATTGACGGAGCTGTTGGAGTGGTGTCTGCAGAAACAACGTACTATTTTACATTAAATCTTCCCGAGACAACTCCTGCTGTACAGAATTCATATGTTGAGCTGTTTGGTGTTGTGTCTGGAGGAAGCGGAACAATTACTCTGCAGGTTAACGGGGCACCGGCTCGAGCATACGCTGTGGAGGCCACAAGCCCAACATTGTATCGTTTTCTATACAGAATTCCATCACCAGGTACGGAGGCAAATTTGAACATAGAGGATGCGGCCCCTTGTACAAATGGCAACCCACTAGGAACACCTCCATGCAACAAGGCCATCATTACTCCAGCAACTGTAAGTATGTACGTCTTATCGGCAAGGATAATCACAACGTATGCGTATACCCCATAATATGAATAATTTTATAAACAACCATAAGCGAATTTCTTGGATAACACTTATCCTGATAGTCATCTCTGTCATTGGAGTTGTTCTTTATTATGGTGGGCCTCGAAATGCAAACCGAGCGATCTTTTACAATGAGCGCATTGTGAGAGAGACACCTGCTCCTCGTGTTGTTGACAGTGTTTCTGTTGCGAGTGGGCGAAAAATAATTTCGACAGGGGAAGCAATCCCTTTTATTGGCGATGAACGCGTGGTTATCGAAGGAGGGAAGACATCGAAAGAAAGTTATATGATTGCTGAGCCTATCGCTCTTACTTGGGCAGAGGATGCGAAGCTTGTGTACGTTCATTCATTGGGGACTGTCACAGCTGAGGGTGTTTCAAGTGGATGGGAAATTGCATTTGGTTCAAGAACGAAAATGAAGGGATATGTGGTTACCACTGTTGGTGAAAATATTATAGAAAAAAAAGAAGTAACCTCAACTTCTTTTGGTTTTGGATTGCCAAAGAATTGGTATGATTCTGGCGATGCAATCAAGTCGCTGCAATCATTGTCGCAATTTTCAGATGCTACATTGAATTCACTCATTTTTTTCTATAGTGAAGATGGGGACGTTTGGCAATATGCACTTTCGACATCAAGAGGGAATACGACAATGATTGTGCGATAATTATTACTTATGAAAATTATACGCTCACTATTTTTTATCTTAGGATTTGGCATTATCAAAACCACCGAAACCATGGTTGCAGATTCTGATATTGCGGTGTCAACAAACCAATCGTACCCATTTACTCTATACATTGGAGACGACCTTACTGGCGTTACAAACCCGATTAAATCGATTCATTTCACCACGTCAGGTGTTTACACTGGTGGCGGAACTATTACATTTATGATCGACGGCGATGGAGCAACGTCAAAAACATTCACACTTCCGAACGTTGGAGCCACACCAACACCATTTGAGATCTCCTCCGCAGGCTCATACTCATACTCTCTCAACTTCAATCCTTCTGGTGTGCCTGGTGTGACGATTTATGGACTTGGTATCAAAATGTCGGAGACGCATCGATATAAGCCACCATCGTGTGCAGGCATGCCTATTTATGGGGATCTTATTTCAGCAATCTTTGACTCGACAGGAAGCGCAGATGGCGCAGGGTATAATTCTGTCATGTGGAAGGGGGTGCTTGGTGGGCCAGGGTTGAACCAAGGTCATGTGCGTTTTCAATTTGCGGCAGCAGATGACTCTGCTGGACCGTGGACCTATATCGGTGGCGCTACTTGTTCGTCGGGCGACTGGTTTGACCCTGGTGCGTCGGATACAGCGGTAGAATTATTGGGGACAGGAATAAATGCGGAAACTTGCCGATTGGCGTGGAATAATAAGCGTTATTTTCGTTATAAAATACGTATCTGCTCGGATGACTGTGTCGTCGCCGGTACGTACACACCAACAGTTGATGATGTTATTGTGAGTTGGGCGCCATAGAAGAACAACTGACATGAAACAACTTACAATTTACAATTTGCAACCCACAAACAACCAGCGGATTTTCGCTATGCGAAAATCCGCTGTTAAAGGTCAGTGGTCAGTGGTCAGTGGTAGCGCTTCGCGCTCCCGTGGCGTCACTCTCCTTGAGCTTTTGATATATGTTGCAATACTTTCTGGATTGATGGTTGTGGTTTCAGATGCTTTTATTTCTCTGTCAAAAGGTCGTGGACAGTCTGAAGCGCGGAGTGAGGTAAATAGCGCGGTGCGCTTTGCTTCGGAACGCATAAAGCAAGATATAAAAAATGCTTCGCTGGTCTCTACCCCCATCTTTGGAACACCATCAAATACACTTAGTCTCACCGTGGCTGGTTCTACAATCCTATATGATGTGTCTTCTGGCGCACTTCGTCGCAAGGTTGATGTGAGTGAACCAGAACTTGTTACAGGGGGTGCTGTTACGGTCGATACGCCAACCTTTACACGAATTGAGAATTATAACCCTATTTTAAACGCGACCACGACTGCTATACAAGTTGCGATGACTTTTCGGTACAGCTCGAATAGTACAGATTGGGTATACGAGAACGCTTTTCGCACAACGATTACATTAAGATAAAGGATATATGAAAAAATCACTAAAACATGGAGTCGCTACACTTCCTACTGTAATGGTACTTGGTGTAATGGCGCTCGTAGTGGCTGTGAGTGTGACGACCCTTTCCTATACAGAGCTTTTTATATCCCAGGGCGGGTCTCAGTCTTCGCGAGCGCATTTTTATGCTGAGGCAGGCGCTAGAGATGCTCTTGTAAAAATCGCGCGCAAAAAAAATTATACATGCAGTGCTGTTGACTGCTATACGATAGATTTTAGTTCAAATGGATGTAGTTCTGGAAACGACTGCGCAAAAGTGTCTGTAAGCGGAGGTGTTGGAACTACAGGTGACCCCAAGGTCATAACATCAAAAGGTATAATGAAATCAAGCACGCGTACGATACAGGTAAGTGTAGTAATTGACAGTAGCGGTTTAATCGCAACTAGCACAGCTCAAACAGTTTGGACGGAGATATAAGTTGTATACGCAATATGTTTATTGCCGTTTGGCTCCACATTACAATATTCTCTCTAAATTGTTCCAACGAACGTTATGGCTAATGGAGATTTGGCCAATATTTCGCACATTCTTTTTTGGTTTTATTCCACAATTCTCTACATCATCAATTCAAAATATTATTACTACATTAAATTCCCAAATATGGTACTATAGTACCATATTTGGGAATTAACCATGGCTATGAAAAATACAACAAAGGATGATGTTCTGGAAATCGTATTCTCGACACTATTAACAGTTGGCGTGCTCGCGGTTGCTGTCACTATGCCTAATGCAGTGCAGCTTTTCAAGTACTTCGGGAAAAGGACACCAAAGGAACAATGGCATATGAGAAGGTCTGTTTCTAGTCTCGAAAAACGTGGCTTTGTAAGAAGAAAGAGAGTGCAAGGAGAGGAATATTACACACTTACATCAACTGGCAGGGAGCGAGCGATGCGGTACAAACTAAAGTCAATGACAATTGAGCGTCCACCAAAATGGGACGGTTTATGGAGAATAGTCATGTTTGATATTCCTGAAGACAAGAAACTTGCACGGCGCTCTATCGGGCATGCTATTCAGAAACTTGGATGCCTCCAATATCAAAAATCTGTATTTATCACGCCGTACTCGTGCTCAAAAGAGATTGATTTTGCCGGAGAGTGTTATGGTGTGCGAAAACATATTCGGATCATTACCGCAAATGATGTTGAGGGTGTTAATTGTATCAGGAAACATTTTAATATTTAAATATTAATATTCGCAATATGGAGAATTATAGAATATCGCCAGACCTAGTTGGTATTCCCAAATATGGTACGATAGTACCATATTTGGGAATTATAGATTTTAATACGTAGTATTGTAATGTTACAGTAGCTACTTAGCATTTACCAAAGCTCTATTTATTCGTAGCGAAGGGCTTCAATCGGGCTTTTTCGAGCAGCTTTGCGGGCAGGGTAGAGACCAAAGATTAGCCCTATTGCACCAGACACCCCAATGCCTAAGAGCGCTGCTGAAATTGGAAAGCTAAATGTCCAAGCAATCGCAGTAAATTGTGTGATGCTATTCGATATTACCCATGATAAAAATGCTCCCAATAAAATACCAATTAATCCTCCTAGTCCAGTGAGCATCACTGCCTCAAGAAGAAATTGTGTAAGGATATCCTTGTATGTTGCCCCAAGCGCTTTGCGAAGGCCGATCTCTTTCGTGCGCTCAGTAACAGAAACCAGCATGATGTTCATTATCCCTATACCGCCTACAACAAGCGAAATTGCCGCTACTGCAGCTAGAAATATTGTAAGAACAGAAGTAATAGATGAAAGACGCCCAGCGAGGTCTACCTGGGTGATTACAAAAAAGTCATCCTTGTCTGGGTCGGTAATATCATGCGATTCGCGCAGGGTTAACTTGATCTCCTCTGCGGCTGTATTGATAAGTGCCTCGCTCTCTGCCTCGACGATGAGACGATTGAAATGCTTGATACCAAGAACATAATCCTGAGCTGTGGTATATGGGATGATAGCCGCTTCGTCAAAATTGAAAAAATCTTGCCCACGTTCTGCAAGAACACCAATGACTCTAAAATTATGACCTTTCATTTTGAATACTCTTCCAACTGCATCGTCAGAACCAAAAAGTTCTTTTTTTACTTTATTGCCAATAACGACATACTTTGCTCTCGCGCGGATATCTTCGTCAGTAAAAAATGAACCATCCTTGATAGGCATATCAAATATATTTTCCATGAGAGGGGAGGCCCCAAAAATCGTTAGGTTGAATGTGTCACTTTGATACGAAGCGCTAGATGCTCCGAAAACAAGTGGCATTATATATTTTGAGCTTGGCGTATTCTCTTTACGTAGCAGTAGGTCAAGATCTCGTTTTTTTAGTGAATCATTAAATATTTGTGCCGCATCCGATGGTCCTGTAGGTTCACGCCCTGCGCCAACAATAATAGTTCTTGTCCCCATACCTTTTACCTGGTCAAGAATGAGGCTCTGCGCGCCTTGCCCAAGCGACATAACGAGAATAATAGACATAACACCTATAACAATACCAAGCACAGTAAGTAGCGAGCGTGCTCTGTTTGTTTCTAGTCCTCGAAATGCAGTTTTGATGCTATGCTTGATTATCATTTTATTTGTTTATTGCGTTGCCGTTTGCTCGTCGTTGAGCTCTGACCATTGTGTCGCTCTCAATCAGTCCATCCTTGATACGAATGATGCGCTCTGCATACTCGGCTGTCTCTGATTCGTGTGTGATGAGGATAATAGTATGCCCAAATTCCTTGTTTAATTTTTGAAGAATGTCAATTACTGCTCCACCTGATTTTGAATCAAGATTCCCAGTTGGTTCGTCGGCAAAAATAACCTCCGGGTTACAGACTAGAGCACGAGCAATGGCAACACGCTGGCGCTCTCCGCCTGAAAGTCTTGTTGAGTCAAAGAATGTGCGGTGCTCCAGCCCTACAGAACGAATGGCATTCATGGCGCGCTCATCCCACTCTGCCTCTGGTATTGGCGAATAAAGAAGTGGAAGCTTTACATTTTCTAGAACACTTGTGTTTGGAAGTAAATTGAATGATTGGAAAACAAAACCAAGTTTCTGGTTTCGTATTGCAGCTATATCGTCACCTGTATATTCACGCGCGAGTGTTCCGTCAAATTTGTATGCCCCAGCAGTGTAGTCGTCCAAAAAACCGAGAAGATGAAGTAGGGTAGACTTGCCTGAGCCAGATGGACCCATAATCGCCACAAACTCACCTCGTTCTATTTTAAATGAAACGCCATGAAGAACTGCTGTTTCAGTAACACCATCACTATATACTTTTGTAAGTTTTTCAACCTCTATTAAGGACATATTACTTAGTACCTGTAAGGACCTGTGTGCCTAGAGATACGCCATCTAGTATTTCCGTGAACCCATCAGATCCTCTTAGTCCGATAGTCACATGCGTTTCTGTCTCTGTATTATCTGCGTTTATAACAGTAACAAGCTTATTGCCGTCCTTTGTGATTATGGCACGGGTTGGAACAATGAGTGCACTCGTGCGTGACGCTGTTGCGATGTCTATGTTTGCAGTCATCCCAGATTTAATACGAGGATCATTTTTTTCAAAAACGAATGTTACTTTATATGTAGGTACGTTGTCTATAATAGTTTCTGCAGGATTAATAGTTATAACATGGCCATCGAAGAATGTGTCTGAGCCATATGCATCAAGCGTTATGCGCGCCTTGTTTCCTATTGTCACTTTTGCTATATCGGCTTCTGGTATGTTCGCATCTATTTCAAACGAGTTGTCGGAAATTACGCTTATGAGAGGCGTAGCGGCGTTTGCAAACTCGCCAGTTGTTGCATCTACCTTCGTCACCGTGCCACTTATCGGAGAATAAATTTTATGCTTGCGAAGTTCCCCATGCGCGGAAAGCAGGCGCGCTTCCTGAGCATCGATTACTTCTGTGGCCGTACCCGCTTTTAGTAGCGAGAGTTCGTCTTGAACCTTTGCTACAGAAAGTGCTAGTGAGGCTATACTTTGACCTTTTGTGTTCACCGTGGCTGCAGCAGTTGTAATAT
Organism: Candidatus Nomurabacteria bacterium GW2011_GWC2_42_20; assembly: GCA_000998425.1. Classification (GTDB taxonomy): domain Bacteria; phylum Patescibacteriota; class Minisyncoccia; order Phycocordibacterales; family UBA1550; genus UBA1550. Next base: position 13,958 of record LCDG01000008.1, on the reverse strand, counting down.
TTGCGCGAGCTGCGTTTATGTTTGTTCTGTATGTGTCGAGGCTTGGGCTAGCAATAGTGCAATCGAGTGTGAGTACGCGGTTCAATGACTCAAGGAATGTACGCATTTGTTCAAGGTGAAGTGTCGTGTTGTCTAGGGCAGATTTTAGCTCCGACTGTGAGCCAGTTGATGAGAAGTTGCTTCTTTCGTTGCGCCAATTGTCAAAATCAAGCTCTGTAGTATAGCGAAGCCATGTTGTATTTACGTCTAGCTGTGTGTCGCACACAGGGAACGTAAGCTTGTATGATGAAGTCTTGAAGCCAGAAAACGTACCCGCGATTTTTGAATGGAGAGCATCATCAGTTTTTGTAAATGCATCGTCGATAATATCTGGGATACCGCTATATGCATTAGTAAGATCCTGTGTGTATTTTGCCAATTCTGCTTCCTTGACGGCTATTTCCTCAGGGCGTGAGCCACGCTTTAGCTCCGCAAGTCGCGCCTCAGTCTCCTTTAGTGTTGCCTGAGCACTAGATGATTCAATCTCTGCAAGGAGGGCGCCCTGTTTTACGCGGTCGCCTACATCAACATAAACATTTTGAATTCGACCACTTTTTTCAAACCCAAGGTCTACTGAAGAGACTGCCTTGACTCTTCCCGTAACACTAACTTCCTGAACAACATCTCCGCGTTTTACTGTAGCTGTGTTTTGCGTTACCTCCTCTTTTTTGTTGCTTAAAAAGAAAAAAATAACACCTATAGAAATGATAATAATTGCCCAAATAATTTGTTTTTTTGATAATTGCATGTTTTTTGGTTCCCTAATTGATTATTTTACCCAGAATACAAATAGTATATCATACAAAATGCAGCATATATACTTTTAGGTTTTACGACAGTATAATAACTAACTTATTTTTTTAGCATTTTATCATCAATAATTCGCCCGTCTTTCACTCTAATAATCCTGTCTGCCATTACTGCGTATTCCTCTTCGTGTGTGACCATCACAATTGTCTGCCCTTTTTTGTGTAAATCTAAAAATACCTTCATCACCTGCGCAGACATATCACTGTCTAGGCTGGCAGTTGGTTCATCGGCAAAAAGAATTTTTGGTTTTTTAATTATTGCTCGCGCGACACTCACTCTTTGCTGTTCTCCGCCCGAAAGCTGACTTGGTAAATGGTCTACTTGGTTTAGTAAATTAAATGACTCCAAGATGGTTGTTGCTTCTTTTTTTACAATACTATAATCAACGCCCTGCATTAGACCAAGTAGCGTCACATTTTCAAGAGCGGTAAGCTCTGGAATCAGGGCATAATCCTGAAAAACAAAGCCAAAATTTTCCAGACGATATTTTATAGCCTCTGTGTCATTGAGCGCGCTTATCTCTCGGTCGTCTACAAAGATAGAACCGCTATTTGGCGTATCAAGAAGGCTCATTTGGTACATCAATGTAGACTTACCGGCTCCTGACGGTCCAACAATGGCAACAAATTGTCCATCAGGTATTTCAAGGCTAACCCCGCGTAGAACATGGGTAACAACTGTTCCATTTGTAAAATTCTTCGTTATGTTTTTTACGGTAATCATATTCTATCTGCCTAGGATGGCGTTTAATGTGTTTTGACGAATAATGAACCACGCTGGAATAAATGCCGATATTAATGTCGATACGAGCAAGACAACCACACGAACACTTAGATATGAAGTATCTAATAAGAGGCTTCCATCCGCCATTGGTAATGATAATGGGTTCTGAACAAAATATCCCTGCAAAAACCCAAAAAGGACGACCACGCCTAGTACAATACCAATGACAGTATAAAATAATGCTTGTATAACATAAGAAAGAATAAGCGCCGATGGGTCGATACCTTGAGCCTTTAGTATTCCGAGATACCTCCTCCTACTTGATGCATTTACAAAGATGATAACAAACACCGTTACTAGCCCAACGAGTACAGCGATAATAGCAACAATATTTCCTATCAAAGTGAATGCAACTTTAACATCAGATACTCCAGAAGGTATTGCATCATTCAATGTCTTTACATCATTTTTTTTATTTTCAACACTCGTGCCAAGATATTCCGCAAGATATATTGAGGCTGCAGGAACCTTTGCAACAATGGCAATTTCAGAATATTTGTTTCCTGGAAGATCTAATATTTGTCGTAACTCCTTGTACTGTATGTATGCTCGTTGGTCAACGACTGATGATTTTGTGTTGACTATTCCAACCACAGTGAATTCTCGCGACACATTGTTACTAAATTTTATTCGAACTTTCTCACCAATAAGAACATGCCCAAGGGTTGTGTCACCACCACTCGCTCCCTTTTTTGTATATCCCTCTGTGAGGGTTGACCCAAGCACAATTGTGTTCCAATCTGACTCTGCAAGGAAGCGCCCAGCAATAATCTTTTTTGAAATGTCAGTTGTTTGATTTTCGTGGTCTACTGAAACTCCCGCAAGTGATGCGCCAACGCGACGAGGAATTTCACTACCGCCTGTAACTTCCCTGTATCCTGATTCTATGATTGCGCCTGAAAGAAGCCTCTCTGAATATGCCAAAATATCGGTATTATTTTTCAGATTATCAATAACTTCTCCAGGATTTTGAATATAAGAATATTCTTTTGATGGCTGAATAACCACATCACCAAATAATGAATTCTTTATTTTATTACCTATATCATCAACAATCCCGTTCAGTAGCCCACCAACAACCGTAAGGTTTAAAAATGTAAGCAATAAAATAGAGATAGTGACTATTTTTACAGCAAGAGACCCGCGTTGAATATTTTTAAGTGCTATAAAAAATGCTACTTGTATGACCCTTTTAATGTGCTGAGTTTTTGTTGTCATTGTCTGCTTTAGTTTGCCAAATATTTCTGAAGTATATCAGACCTGCGCGTGATTAGTAAGGCGATAGTAGGACATTTTAGCAAATTCTGTAGTGATAAAGTACAGAGCGACGATACCAAGCACAAACCCAAGAGATGCCATAGTGGGCGCTGTAAAATGGAACAATGATTGACCAAGATCTGTAAATGGAATAATCAGTGTCGCAGATGCTGCAAGTACTGAAAGTACGATAAGTGTAAAGGAAGGCATTTTTGCTTGGAAAAAGAATCCTCGCGAACGAATTGAGAAGAGGAACAAAAGCTCTGTTAGAATGCTTTCGATAAACCAGTGTGTTTGAAGAATTTCTGGTCCCAACTTGTAGAATGAGGCAAAAATTATGAAGTCGAACACTGTTGAGACTATGCCTAAAGCAGTACCCATTGCAAAAAGCTTTCCAACCTCGTATTGTCGTGGCTCGCGGAGCTCCGCATCGTCCACAGTATCCGTTGCTATAGCAATGGCAGGGAAGTCAGACAGGAGATTTACAAGAAGAATCTGAATGGCAAGCATTGGAAGAAATGGAATAAAGAGGGAAGAGATCGCAACTGCATAAAAATTGCCAAAATTTGAGGATAAAGAACTCCTGATGTATTTAATAGTATTTGCAAAAATTGCGCGACCCTCGCGTATTCCACCAACGACAACCTCTAGACTATTATCAAGAAGAATGATATCTGAAACCTCCCGCGCAATATCTGATGCGCTCTCCACAACAATAGCAACATTGGCTATTTTGAGCGCGGGAGCGTCGTTGATCCCCTCGCCAAGAAAGCCCACTTGATAGTTTTTTTGCAGTAGCTCAATCAGTCGATACTTTTCCTCTGGAGAAACGCGTGCAAACACATTTGTCTGTTCTAGCGCTGACTCGCGCACCCCGTCCGGAAGAGCAAAAAATTCTTTTGCGGTGAGGACGTCCTCTTGGGATTTTGCAAGGCCAACCTCATATGCCACGGTGCCAGCAACCTCCCGACTGTCACCTGTTAAAATTTTAATTTTTACTCCAAGCACTTGCGCGTCTTTTATTGCTTGTTTTGCGCTCTCCTTTATTGGGTCAACAAATGATACACATCCAAGGAATGTTAATTCTGTATCGCTAATATCATCATTAATAATTTTTTTAGACGCAATCGCTATGGTGCGTCTACCTGCGCGCCCCTCACTAGCTACCCATTTTTTGGTGTTTTCACTCTGGTCGTTTGATATTGTAGAGATATCGATAATTGATTCTGGCGCGCCACGAACAATAAGAATAGTGTCATCGCCGTCTTTTATTATTGCGCTATTCTTTTTGTGTATTGGGTCAAAAGGGATATCGCTAACAATGGTGTAGGACGTGAGTTTGCCACGCTCATCGACGGAAAGCGCCTCCCAAAGCGCGACATCAAATGGGTCTGGGACACCACCACGCTCCTTTGTGACCAAATACCTTCCGCCAAGAACACCCATAAAAATAGGAGCGCGTTTATCCTCTCCACACGTCTGGTGAACAGTAAGCTTGTTTTCTGTAATAGTGCCCGTTTTGTCACTGCAGAGCATCTGAATACTCCCGAGGTCCTCTATGGCAGACAGACGCTTGACCACAACTCGCTCTTTTGCAAGGTGTCTAGCCCCTCGCGAAAGTGAAAATGTCATAACGAGAGGAAGGGCCTCCGGCACCACAGATACAGCAAGCGCTATAGAGAAGATTGCGAGCTCGACTATATTTGTTGAAAAGCCCTTTAGGACAATGTTCATCATAAAAATGAATGCAAGTGTCCCAATGACAAGATATAAAATGAAACGGCTAAATTTTGCAAGCTCCTCTTCAAATTTACTAACCCTCGTGGCTTTGCCTGCGAGTCTGGCGATACCCCCGATCATTGTTTGGCTTCCTACAGCAAAAACTACCCCAACAGCTCCTCCAGAAACAACAGTTGTGCCTGAAAAACAAATATTTTTTGCTTCATACAATTCCACATCATCTTTTATCTGAAGATTGCTATCCTTGTTTACAGAAACAGATTCACCTGTTAGTGGCTCCTCGTTTACGATGAGGTTTGTTTCCTCAAGTATGCGTATGTCCGCTGGCACCCCGTCACCAGCCTCGAGAATCACTATATCCCCAGGGACCAATTCGCTCGCATTTATAGTATCGACCTTCCCATTACGTCTTACTTTTACACGTGTAGCGACATAGCGTCTGAGGAGCTCAATAGTTTGCTCTGAGCGATATTCCTGATAAAATCCGAGCGACGCATTGATAAAGAGAAAAATCATTATCATCACACCCTCAGTATTTTGCCCAAGAGAGAATGACAACACTGTGGCAAATAAAAGAAGATATATAAATGACGACTTGAACTGACGAAAGAAAATACTTAAGGCGCTTGTTTTGCTTTCGGCAAGGATGTTCATTCCAGATTTCAGGCGCCGATCTTCTATTTCAATCGACGAAAGCCCACGTGTTGGATCTACAGAAAAAAGCTCAGCAATTTTCTCTGTGTTACTTTTGGCATAGTCAGAAAAGTTCATAAGTATTATTGTATAGTATTTTTACTGTAACGGAAAAGTCGAAGAGAATTTGCTATTGGGATGAAATCAGTGAAAAAGTTGTAAGCGGCTGCTCCTGCTGGATTAAGTACGTGGGTAAATACGAGATACAATCCAACAGCGTTCACAACGCCCCAGATTACGAAGTTCCCACGCACCACATCAGAAACTTTTTTAGAAATACCGCGTAATTCAATAATTTTTTCGAAATTGTCTTGCATGAGAACGATATCCGCTGATTCTATAGCGGCGTCAGACCCTACACCTCCCATGGCGATACCAACGTCCGCGCGTGTAAGCACAGCAGCATCATTTACACCATCGCCAACCATCGCCACAGTACGCCCATTTTTCCCAAGATAGTCTTTTAGAACAAAAACCTTATGCTCAGGAAGAAGCTTTGAGTAATATTTGTCGATACCTAAACGTTTGGCAATATTTTTTGCTACACCATCGTTGTCCCCAGTAAGCATTATGATCTCTTTGATACCGCTCTGCTTTAGCGCCGTGATAGATTCTACCATTCCAGCACGCATTTCGTCTGCAAATGCAAATAACCCAATCACTTCATTATCCAAAGCAAGCAAGGTTATGTTATTTCCCTTTGATATTTCTTCATTGATAGCATTGTTTACATTATTTCCAATCTTGATGCCACGTTCGTATAAAAATTCATACCTTCCGATAATTATCTCATTACCATTTGTGTCAGTACTAATAATGCCACGTCCCTCAATCTCCTCGAAATTATCTGGGGATATACAGCTGCAGCTTTTTTCTTTTGCATATTCTACTATTGCTTTTGAAACAGGGTGATTCGATCGCGCGCATATTATTCCTGATAGCTCTAGGACATGTCGAGTGTCATGAGTACCAAACGTCCTAACGTTTGTAACGGATAGATTTCCAAGGGTGAGCGTACCTGTTTTATCGACGATAAGCGTAGTGATTTTTGAAGCGAGTTCAAGGAAATCAGCACTCTTTATTACTATTCCGTGTCGCGCAGCCGTACCTATTGCAATAATATATGCCATAGGTACGGCTATAGCAATATCGTCTGCGCAGACTACGAGGACCACAGCAAGCACAAGCATTGTGTCCCTTGTGATCAAGTAGAGGGTAAAGGCGACAACGAGCATGATGCCGATGTACCAGCTTGCAAATTTCTCTGCAAGGGTTTTCATTCTTGTTTTCGCATCGCCAGATTCCTCAACGAGGTTTATCATCTTTTCAAATGTAGTTTCTAGCCCGATATGTTTTGCTTGCACAACAATGTTTCCAGAGACTACAACGGTTGCTGACAGCACATAAGAACCCACCTCGTGAAGCACGGGAACAGACTCACCTGTAAGAGACGCCTGATTTACCGTTGCAGTGCCCTCTATTACTATACCGTCGACTGGTATTTGTTCACCAAGGTTTACGACGACAATATCACCAGCTTTTACATCTGCAAGTGGGATTTCTGTCGTCTCATCGTCTTTTCTTACCCTAGCCCTTGATGGTTTTAATTTTGTGAGACCTTCAAGAGAAGTTCTAATGCGTCTCTTTGTGTACAAATCGAGAACACGCGCTCCAGCAAGCATTATGTTTATAAAAAGCATAGACCCCCATTCCGCGCTTATAAGTGAAAGAAAGAGCGCTATTGTTGCAAGAAGATCAACATTTATTCTTTTGTTCCTTAGTGAGTCAAGAGCGCTTTTTGCTACAGGCAAAAGTCCTATAAACCCTACAATGCTAAGAATCTCAACCTGAAGAATCGCTGGTAAAAGCCCTAGAAGATATAACGCAAATGTCGTAATAAAAAGGACGACAAGCGTGATTTCAAACCGGATCGCCTTTTTAAAATCTAGGTACCCGTTGTTGTTCATAAGAATATCCTTTTAGAAGAATAGGCGATAGAAAAAGGTGATAAATAAATCAGAGCCAGTATCAACTTTCCTATTTTATAGAGAATTGTAGTCTACTCCCATACTTTCAAGTTTAATACGCATTTTCTCGACTTGTTGCTTGAGCTCTGTCATGCGTAGCTCGCGACCGACAGTTAGACGCTCAAATTGCTCAAGCTCTTCGATTTTCGCTTGAAGCTCCTTTGTTCTATCCGCAACGCGATTTTCTAGGTCTTTTGTGTGCAATGCGATCTCATTTTCAAGTTTTTTTCGTTCTGTGATGTCAACAACCATAAAGAGTACCTGCGCAACGGTTTTCCCGTCTGTCGCAAAGAGGGGAGTACCGCTATATTGTCGATAAACCTCGTTTCCATTTTTGTCTGTTGCCACTACTTCTTTGTTAAATGGAGCCCCTGTAAGTGCCTCTCGAATATCTCCTTCAATATTCATTTTCATCGCATTTTCTGAGTCAAAAATATTTTTTCCAAGAATTTTTTCAGAACTAATTTCAGCAATCAGCTCGCTCATTTTTGGATTTAAGGATGAAACAACGCCTTTATTATCAATAGTGTAAATGCCAATAGGGGCTTTTTCAACGATGTCTTCAAGCTCGTTTGCTTTTGCAAAGATAATCTCATCCTGCTTTTTGAACACTACACCTATGAGAGTTATGATAACACTCAAAACAATTGTGGTTGTTCCCCATATCGCGTATTGAATCTTGTTGATAAATGCAGTGATATCGGTACTATCAAAATATAACTCAACATAACCAAGCGTTTTCCCTTGAGGATTTTTTAGAGTAGTCCAAATCTCAAGCAAGTTTTCTTTTATAAGTTCTTGTTTTGTGGATTCACTTGCTGGCTTGATCATTTGTCCAGCACTTTCGACTTCATTTATTTCTTTTTCAATCCCAATTTTTTTATATCCAGGCTTCACATTTCTTAGGTCGGTCCATGCGATTGTCCCGTCTACTGTGAATATCTTCATTGCCGCAATGCTTGGAAGGTACTGCCTTATGCTTTGAGCAAAGATTCCGATGCGTTCATTTGCGTCGACATTTTGCCATTCAGAGATATCATGCTCTCCCAGACTTTTGTACAGCTGAGCAACAGTTTTGATCTCAGATTTTGTGCGCGCTTCCCAAAAGAATTTTTCAATTGCCTGCGCTGAAAAAAAGGAACCAAGAACTCCAATAGTAATAAGAATGACCCCAACAATAATAAGAGTGTTTCTTCCTGTGTGCTGTTTCCCCAAAGCGTTAACCTTTTTTGTATCCGTTGTATTTGTTTGGTTTTCCATATTTTTATTTTATAAATTGTTCTTTATATTATACACCGATACTATAATAAATAGCTAGGATTTCATTGGGTTATCAAGTGTGGCGTATGTGGCGCTTGTTCCTGCAACAAATCCTGTTGACCAGCAGATTTGTAAACTAAACCCGCCTGAAGGGCGATCAAAATCGAGAATATCGCCTGCCAAGTAGAGGTTTTTAATTTTTCTGGATGACATTGTTTTAAAATCAATTTCATCGAGGGCGATGCCACCAGATGAAACGATTGCCTTTTCAGAACCAAGCAGCCCGACTGGAGTTATTGTGAATGATTTAAGCTTTTTAACTAATGCGATGCGCGCGGTACGGGACAGCTTGTTTACAATAAGTTCTTGGTCAAGGTCAGATAGCTCTATGGCAACTTGCGCAAGTTGCGGTGGTAGGAACCCTGTGAGGGCATTTAATATTTTCTTGTTCTGTGCGACAGCTAGGTGAGATAGAAGTTTTTCATCGAGTGCAGAATGGTCTAGTGTTGGAAAGATATCAAGCTCTATCGCGACCACGCTATTTTGTATAGCCTCGCCAATAGTGTGGCTCATATTAAGTATAAGGGGTCCGGAAAGACCAAAATGTGTAAAAAGAATTTTGCCGACTCTTGTGTCTGCGCGCGCTCCACCAGCGATGATGGTAACTCGCGCATTTGAGAGCGACAATCCCTGAAGCTTGTGTGACCACACCTCCTTTGTTTTGATTGGTACAAGCGCAGAAAGGGGAGTGTTAACCGTGTGCCCGAGTTTTTTGAGCCACCTAAATCCATCCCCTGACGAACCCGTTTCTGGTCGCGCTGTACCACCCGTAGTGATGATAAATGTTTTTGCAGAAATAATTGCGTCTTCGGTTTCAATTTTAGTTACCCTGCCTTTTGATGAATATATTTTTATGACAGGGGAGTTTGTTATAATTTTTACATCAGCCTTTTTGAGTTCATGTGTTAAAACATCTAGCACGCTTCGCGCAGAGTCGCTCTTCGGGAATACACGCCCCTCAGCCTCAACCTTAGTAGGCATTCCATTGGCTTCAAAAAATTTTATTGTGTCGCCAGCGTTCCATTTTGAGAAAGGAGAGAGAAGGAATTTACCTTTTTGTCCGTATTTTTTGGCGAGAATACGATTATCAAAAATTGCGTTGGTGATATTACACCTGCCACCTCCTGTGATAAGTAGTTTTTTGCCAAGTGTTTTATTTTTTTCTATCAAAATTACGTGCGCGCCATTTTGTGCTGAAAAAATAGCTGCCATCATCCCAGCAGGACCACCACCGATCACAGCTACATCATATTCCATAATCTCTTTCATTATTGTATTTTACTTTACTTAGCGTATAATGGCGAGGTTACATTATAAAGCAATCTTCAAGTAATCATTAAGCGATTTTATGCCGATTCCAAAAATAGGAAATGTGAAATACAAGGTTAAGAAGTCGAGCGCTGGGCTCGGGCTTTTTGCAGAGGATCCTATTAAGCGTGGCACATGGATCATAGAATACGTTGGGAAGGTGGTGAATGGGAAAAAAGAAGTAGAAAATTACCCAGAAAATAAATATTTATTCGAGACAAGCAAGACGAGGCTCATCGATGGTAGCGCGCGTTCAAACACAGCGCGATATATTAATCACTCATGTAAGCCAAATTGCGAGGTTGAGATTGTTGGTGGTCGCGTGTTCGTGAAGTCTATAAAACGTATCGAAGCTGGAGAAGAGCTAAACTATGATTACGGCAAGGAGTATTTTGATGAGTATATCAAAAAGCCACATTGTCGTTGTGTGCCGTGCAAAGAGAAGCGAATATAGAAAATGGAAATTTGAATATTGAAATATCTACTACACAAAACCCGCCATTTGGCGGGTTTTGTGTAGGATACTTAACTTGAACAGTGAGGGCAGCCTCTATTCTTTAGCACGTTTTATTGTTTCCTTGATATACCCACTCATCTTTTTCACGTTCTCACCGAGTTTTTGAGCGATAAATTCATCATCTGCGAGTGTTGGAGTTGTGTCAGCCTTTTTAAGTTTTTCAACATCGGCCTCGATCATTTTAAATACCTTTGCAACATCGCTTTCAGCAACAGCAAGACGAAGTGAAGTACGGTCACGACGCTTTTTATGATAAAAGAATCCCGATGCAAGAGACCCAACAAGGATAATAAATGACAGAATTATTAAGCCAGTGTATTTCCCAGTAACTTGAATATTTTCAGAAATTACAGGAGTGCTGAGAGCTCCACGCGCATCTTTTGATTGAATACTCACAATATATGTTCCATTACGCAGAGCATCGTTGAAGGTTGCTTCCCAGTTGCCTTGCGTGTCTACAGCGACTATCTTACTTGTTATGGTTGCACCATCCTTTTTGAGTGTCGCAACAACTTCTGCTAATGCGATACCAGTACCTCTTACAGTAAGCCCCTTTGGTTCATCTGAATAAAGTGTATTTGTAACAAATGTGAATGTAGGCAATGTTATTGATAGTGTCTCATAATCAATAGTATTTTCAATACTGTTACCTGCGTGGTCTACAGCGCGAATAATCAAATGGTGCTTACCAGGGTTTTGTACAGGAAGCTTGTATGACCCTGTGAAGTCCTCGCTGGTGACAACAATCCAATTTTCATTGTCAATTTTTATGCGATATTCGTTTAATCCAGATAGAGCGTCGCTTGCTTTAAAGTTAAGGATGGGTGTGGGGTTGTCGCTTGCCTCGCTTGTGTCTGATGTGATCTCGAAGGGGAGTGGAGCTTGTGTGTCAATGGCAATACGATAATGAGTTGTTGGACCCCATCCAACATTGTTTGCAAAACGGACATGTAGATACCATATACCGTCTGATAATGCGTTAAAGGTTTTATTCTCAAATAACCCTTCGGATTCTTCCGATGGTACGAAGCTAGGTTGTTTATTTAGTGATGTTCTAACCCCAGAAATATCTCGAGGAAGCTCCCAGCTTGCGCTGAAGAGATTTGAAACATTGTGCCATCCAGACACACTTGGGTATAGTGGGACAGTCACTATTGGTTTTGTTGGTAGGCCACTTGCAGGGACTACTTCACGTTTGATTTGGGTTGGCGCAGGGATTACAGTAGAAACTGCGGTTGGTGAAATAGTGAAGGTGGCGTCGGTTGTTTTTGATAACACATTTGTTCCACTTCCATCAGATGCGGTAATGGCAGCATCGGCTATTGTAATAGATGCAGGACCACTTCCTTTTGACGTGAACACTACGCGCAAGACCTGAATCGAAGCACCTGATATGCCGTATGGGGTACCACCGACAAAAGTAATTACTCCATCATCATTAGAAAACGAAGGTTCTTCTAGCCAAAAGTTGAAAGTTGAATCCGTCTTGTCTACAGATGTTACGGTGAGTGTATCTTTTGGAAAGCGGATTGTAGCTTGGGCAGCATTTATTCCGACACCTTCACTGTCGATTTTAAGGTCGACAGTGATCTTGCTTCCAACGCCAAACTCTCCGGTCGCTGGCACAAAAAAGAGAGAAGCCGCTTCCGCAGTATTTGCAAAAAATATCGCGACCCCAAATAAAATTCCAAGTTTTAAATTCCGTAACATATTATTTTTTTCTTATTGTTTTAATAAAGATACTAAAATCGGCAATATCAACTTTTCCATCGCTATTAAAGTCGATACTCTCTCTACCAAGAGATTCTTTTGCTCCCCAGCGAGATAAAAAGATACTCCAATCTCTAATATCGACTTTTCCGTCGCCGGATAAGTCGGCTCTTACAACAGTAAGACGCGATACAATGAAGGTTCTTGATGTGGAGAAGTCACTCGACTTTTTCGTCGTCAGATTGATTTGTTTTGTTCTTACTTTATGCTGCCCAAACTCTAGCGCGCCAGTTGGTATTTCGAATTTATATAAACCACTTTGCTCGACTATAAGTTCTTTTAACAGTATATCATCTAAATAGAGTTCTAGGGTATACCCCGGTGTCGCATAGCCAAAAATAGTTGCATTGCCGCCGCGAGAAACCTGCCCATTTGCAATATCTATGGTTGGTGGAACAAGAATGTCTTTTTCTAGAAAACTATCTGACCTGGTGTCGACAAAGAAAAACTTTGTTTGCGATGTTCGCAGGTCCTTGTCTTTCACGATGAGCCCAAAGCTGTGGAGACCTTGAAAAATACCAATGAATGAAACACTAAATGACCCATCCTGACTAGAAATGTCTTCTTGTCCGAGAGTGTCTTCTGTGCGAAGCTCTTTGTCTATTACGGATATTTTACCACCAGGGAATGCTTTACCAGAGAATATAATCGTTGTTGGTCTAGATGCTCCAGTATCAGGCGCAACTACTGCAGGTACTGCAATAAAGGTGGCGTTGATTGTATGATCTGCTTGTACGTCTGTAAATGTGTATGATGTTGAAGTAGCAACAGAAATGCTGTCAACAGTGAGGGTAGCGATGTTGTAGCCAGTGTTTGGAGTTATTGTGTATGTCTGTGAGCCTCCTTGCGCGACTACTGTTGATCCGACGGGGGACACTGTGCCTCCTGTGCCAGATGTCGCGCTAATGATAAACGAACCTGGTGGCACCACGACGGCAACGAATGTTGCGTGAATAGTATGATCTGCTTGTACGTTTGTAAATGTGTAAGGGCTGGATGTTGCGACCGAAATGCTATCTACTAAAAGAGTCTCAACTTCATATCCAGAATCAGGCGTAATTGCAAAAGCCTGCGAGCTTCCTTGTGCAACATTTGTCGCGCCAAATGGAATAATTGTACCGTTTGCTCCAGCGCTTGATGTAATAACAAAAGTAACTGCCGACGGTGTGAACGGCGATCCTGTCGGCACTATTCCAGATGCGTAGTTGCCGTTTGTGTCTTTGCTGAAAATTTTGTAATGATATGCTGTGCCGTTTGTGAGACTTGAGTCGATACAAGTCTCTGTAGGAGTATCGACAACACAAGCAACTGTCGATGCGCCGATAGTGTTTCCATTCGAGTACGTGTCACCTTCAACTGGCGTGTCTGCGACGGCGCTTCCCGCGCGTCTAAGCACTACAACGCTGTGGTAGTCTGTGTCCACAGGATTAGTCCAGTTTATAGTTACTTGTCCTGTACCTGCTGTTCCGCTTGCATTTGTAACATCTGTCGGCGACCCGTTGTCAACCGTCACAGTAGCACTCGATGTGTCTGTTCCAGTGTGTGGGTTGCTGCTCGTGAATGATGTCACGGTACCTGTTGTAGCGTACGAAGCGCCTGGAACAGCTGGCATTAGAGCATGCGACTTTGGCGTGATGCGCACCTTGTATATTGTAGCGCTTGTTCCCGCAGTAACACCTCCGTTTGAAGTACAC
>LCDG01000007.1 GCA_000998425.1 Candidatus Nomurabacteria bacterium GW2011_GWC2_42_20 | reverse complement strand
AGGTTTTTCACAACCAACTACCACCACACAAAACCAAATTAAAACCATCGACACAATAAAGACCAAAACATTGAAACAAGAGCCGATGTTCACACCTGCTCCAAAGAAAACAATAGAGCAACAAATGCAAGAATTAGACGCACTCCGTTCTGTAACAATTAAATAATATGGAACAACAACCTATTGAGCGTCATTCTTATATTGCACAATACATCGGAATATTAATAGCGGGTGTAATCATTGGGGTATTCTCAACATTTGTGTATTTTAAGAAAGTACCTCAGTCAACGTTACCACTAGAAAGCGTTCGCCAAGAAGGTTTCGATACAGCTATTAGTTTTATTAATGAAAGCAGTTTTGGTGGCATATCTAGCACGTCTAATAGTATTTATGAACTTCTGGGTGTTGTGACAGAAGTTCAAGGTAATCGAATCACAATCCACACACAGTCCAACAATCCTTTTGATGACCAGACACTTAGTGACCGCACTGTTCTTATAACCAGTGACACAAAAATATTTAACATATCATTTAAAAAACGAGACGTAATGCAGTCTGAAATGGAGGCTTTTACTAAAGCAACACAAATAGACAGTAGTGGGACACAAACAGAACCACCAGAGCCGTTTACTCGTACCCATGCTGATATTATAGATATCAAAGTTGGGAAGCGTATTAATGTTTTTGCGGTAGATAACATTAAATCAACGAGAGTATTCTGAGAGTATTCTCTGCAAGAGAGGTTCAGATAGAGCAGGATAGTCTAACACCGATTAACAATTAAATAATATGAAAAACATCATCCAAGCATTAAAAGTCGTCGCACTCGCTCTCATGCTATCGTTCGGCATCTCCTATGTCTACGCATGGACAGCTCCGACAGTTACACCACCAGGAGGGAATGTTTCTGCGCCAGTAAACGTTAGCTCTACGACACAATACAAGGAAGGGGTACTCGGAGTTGGCGGTCTGATTCGCGGGTATACCAATGCGATTTTTGATGGGAATGTTGGTATCGGGACGACGAATCCATACTTACCATTGGTTGTTTATAGCTCGTCTGCAAATGGGTCAGCAATGACAATAGACAGGCCTGCTGGTTTGGCTGGAATGTATCAAATTAGAACTAATGGATCCGCAAGATGGGTTTTTGGAGGTAACGCCACCGCTGAAACGGGCAGTAACGCTGGTTCAGATTTTCAAATGACCTCGTACACTGATGCTGGCGGTGGTTTGGCAGACACCTTTTTCATTAAGCGGTCAACAGGCAACGTTGGTATTGGGACTGTGTCGCCTGCTCAAAAACTGTCTGTCGCGGGAATCATTGAATCAACAAGCGGAGGAATAAAATTTCCAGATTCAACCGTGCAGACGACGGCTGCTGCTGGTGGTGTTACGCCACCAGCAGGATCTGAGTTTCTTGATACGAGCGCAACCGCGCAGACGAAGGTGGGAACACTCATTGTTGGGGGGCTAAAGATCCCCGGCGGAACCACAGGGAAAGTTTTGATTTCTGACGCGGTCGGCAATGCTTCATGGGGCACAAATCCTGTTAGTACTGTTAGTGGCGGGATGTTGCCTCGTGAATCTTTTTACAACAATGTCGCCTTTAATGGTACTCAAGCGAATGTTTTTACAGCTCCTGCTGGTGTAACAGAAGTTATCGTGGAGGTCTTTGGTTCTGGCGGAGGTGGCGGGGCAGGTTACATTGGTGGCTCTAATGGAGCTACTGGCGGCACATCATCATTTGGGCCAACCACATCGCCATTTATCTCTGCCACCAGTGGCTCAGGTGGTGGGGTTGGTACTTCCGACGGGTGTTGGGACACTTGTACTTACACAAACGGAGCAGCAGGAGCATCAGGGACTGGAAGTGGTGGATATGTAAATTCACGACTGTATTCCCTTGATCAGTTTGGTTCTGGGGGTTCTGGGGGTTTTCATTTTGCACGAGGTGGGACTGGTGGCAGAGGAGGTTATTCTAAGGGTATTGTCCCTGTGACACCAGGCACAACATATACTGTTACTGTTGGCACAGGTGGTGCTGGAGGTTGTTATTATGGTTATTATTGTGGTTCAGCAGGAAGTAATGGATTTGTTCGTGTATCGTATCTAGGGGACGTTACTCTAACTCCTCTTCAAAAATGCGCAAATGCAGGAGGGATGGCTCTAGATGCCAACGGTAATTGTACTTATACATATAGCAATCTTATGGGTACTTTTGGATGGAGTAGAGAATTGAGGAATGGAGACGGACAGTATGTGTGTGCAAATGCAGGGGGGAAACCTACATGGACATATTTATCCAATACCACGTCTACTCATGGGACTTCGTGCGGTGGCAATTATGGGCTAGTATATTGGGGTGGCACCTCTTTTGTAAACTGGGGTGAGTTTGGCGGAATTTGTGGTGGGAATATTACTGTTGAGTCTACTGTGACGTGTAAGGTGCCAATGTAATCTAAGGAAATTTAGTCAGGAGCCTTTGAGTTATCCACCCACACCACAAACTTCTTCTCCCCATAGGAGAGGCCTATGTATAACAAGGACAACTGGTGAATATTAAGCTACCAAATTAAATTTCATCCACGAAACTCTCAAACTATAGTTTGAGAGTTTCGTGTTATACTTTACAAGCATATGAACCCTGAATACGGAACACTTGGAAAACAATTCAGAACCCCTGAGGAAGAGGTGTTGTATTTGCGCGCGCAGATAGCAGAAAAAGAAAGAGCTCTTGGCCTGATGCCAGAGTCTCCAGAGAGATTGCTCGAAAGGCGCGCAGAGATTGCGCTCGAAAAGGTTGCCGAATATAGTTTTGTGCCAACTGATGAAGTTCTGGACAAAGATTATCAGATGAAAATTGATGAGCTCGAAACCAATGTGGTAAAGCTTGGGGTAGAGCACAAGGAGGCGATCGATGAGCTGATGCGCATTGTTGAAACAAAGGGTATCAAGAACGCCCTCTCGCTTTTGGAAAAATTGAACAACCCGCATATTGAGGATGATTTTCATCGCATGCTTGTACAGCTACTCGTAGAAACAGGAGACTTTGCTGGTATTTCTCGCGACAAGGAGATGGTGCGTGCTTTAAAGATGCGTCTCTATGAGGTGACGCTTCCACCTATTGACCCAAACGGCGAGAAGCGCGAGTTTGCACATCTTGTATCAAGTATGGAGCATTTTTATGCCGGTATGCTCTCTATTGAAAATACGAAAGCTGGTTTTGGCGATGTTAAAAATTATTTTACACTCGAGCTAGCCCTTTCAAATTTTAGCGAGGACCTCGTATTCTATTCATCAGTGCCAGTCGAACACGCAAGTCTTTTTGAAAAACAAGTTTTAGCAGTCTATCCTGACGCAAGGCTACGAGAGCATCGTGAAGACTACAACCCATTCAATGAATCTGGTGTAACGGTATCGTCATATGCAGAGGCATCTGGCAGTACAGCGTACCCAATGCGCACGTATGAGGCATTTACTCAAGACCCGCTCAATGTTCTTCTTTCAGTTTTTTCAAAAATAAAGCGCGAGGGGGAGGGAGTGGCTGTACAATTTGTAATTCGCCCATCGGGAAACGCCTTCAATACACGCTATCGTGGGATAATGGAGCAGATCAAAAAAGGTGTTAAGGCAAAAGATGCTCTAAAAGGTGTTGGCGCCCAATTTGCAACAGAGTTCGCGCAGGCTACAAAGAGTCTTATTTTTGGAGTCAAAATGAAAAAGGAAAATGAGCCCATTGAGGAAGAAGCAATCAAAAATATCAGCGAGAAAATTTCATCGCCAATCGTTGATACAAACATACGCATCATCGCTTCCGCTGAGACAGCTATGCGTGCGGAGGCTATTTTGAATGAGATTGAGAGCGCATTTAACCATTTTGGAAATCCTCAAACAAACAGCATCAGGTGGAGACATGAAACAAATGGAAGCGGGCTTATGGATATGATATACCATTTCACATTTCGCATTTTCCTCGATAGGGAGAGTTTCCCCCTTAATCTCAAGGAGCTCACAACGATGTTTCATTTTCCAGTTACTACAGTGTCATCTACAGAGCTTAAAGAGGCAAAGGCAGGTGGTGCGCCAGCACCAACAGAGATGCATAAGGATGGGATTACTCTCGGTAAAAATATTTACCACAATAAGGAGACGCTTGTGAGCATGGGTCGCGAGGATCGCGTGCGGCATATGTATGTTATTGGTCAGACTGGTACAGGGAAAACAAGCATTCTGAAAAATATGATAGTGCAAGATATTAGGAATGGTGATGGAGTGTGTTTTATTGACCCACACGGAAACGATGTTCAGGATATTCTTTCTCTTATTCCACCAGAGCGCGCAGACGATGTGATTTACTTTGACCCATCATACATCGAGCGCCCAATGGGACTCAATATGCTCGAGTATGACCACAGTCGTCCAGAGCAGAAAACCTTTGTGGTAAACGAGATGATGAATATTTTTAATCAGCTTTTTGATATGAAGACCGGTGGCGGTGCAATGTTCGAGCAATATTTCAAAAATGCGGCATTTCTCGTAATGGAGGACACGAGCGAGCAGGCAACACTTCTCGATATCACACGTGTACTATCAGACAAAGCGTTCCGCGATATGAAGCTTTCGCGATGTAAGAACCCTATCATTGCGCAGTTTTGGGCGAGCGCAGAAAAGACGACAGGCGACCAAGGGCTAGCAAACTTCGTGCCTTACATTTCAAGCAAGTTTGACCCATTCATATCAAACGATATCATGCGCCCAGTGGTTCTTCAAAAGGAATCATCGTTCAACTTTAGGCAAATTATGGATGACAAAAAGATTTTATTGGTCAATCTGTCAAAAGGGCGCCTAGGAGACATAAATGCTAGCCTTATTGGCCTCGTGCTTGTTGGCAAGATCACAATGGCGGCACTTTCACGTGTGGATATGTTTGGCACAGGTAAAAAACCAAACGATTTTTATTTATATATTGATGAATTCCAAAATGTAACAACTCCTTCTATTGCATCGATCCTATCAGAGGCGCGCAAGTATCGTCTGTCTCTCAATGTCGCTCATCAATACATTTCGCAACTTTCTGAGGACATAAAAAATGCTGTGTTTGGTAACGTTGGGAACATGGCCGTATTTCGCGTTGGACAAGAAGACGCAGAATTTTTAGAAAAGAAATTCCAGCCGACATTTACAGCTCAGGATATTACGCGCCTAGATAACTTCAATGCGTATGTGAACATGCTTGTAGATGGACAGCCAACAAAGCCGTTTAATATTGCCACGCTTCCACCTGAAGAAGGAAACCCAGCTCTAGCAGAAAAGCTAAAACAACTTTCGTATTTGAAATATGGCACACCACGCGATGAGGTAGAGGCGGAGATCATGGGAAGGTTTAGGGGTGGGGATTAGTCTATTGTAATTTGCTCACACTGTGCAATTTTGATAAGATATCCAAATCTTAATAGTTAATTCTCGCCCACACAAACTTTTACCAAAAAGGCAGTAGGTGAAGTAACAAAGGTATTTTATTGGAAATTTATAAATAAACACCACTAATTGTTAAAAAGTTAGGTGGGTAAAAATATCATGGCACATCCAAAAGAGGAGCAGGTACTTATTATTGTAAAGCCAGACGCGATCCAGCGAGGGCTTTTGGGCGAGATCACCACTCGTTTTGAGCGCAAGGGGCTCAATATTGTTGGAATGAAGATGATTCAGCTCGAGGATGCTCTCCTCGAGGCACACTATGCGCATATTGCAGATAAACCATTTTTTGCAGGGATCAAGTCATTTATGAAGGCGTCGCCAGTAGTTGTTATGGTCCTCTCTGGTATCAACGCAGTTTCCGCAACGCGAATCATTGTTGGTCCAACAAAGGGTTTTGACGCAGACGCAGGAAGTATTCGTGGCGACCTATCACTTTCTATACAGTCAAACGTTGTGCACTCATCTGATTCAGTAGAAAATGGAAAAGCAGAAGTGGCTCGCTTTTTCAAGAAAGACGAAATTTTTGATTACAAGAAATCAAACTTTGATTATGTTTATGCTGACGAAACATTTTAGGTAGCTATCCACATCTACATATAAGCTTTGTGAATAGTTGCTCTTTGTCAAAAACCTTGCATTTGGCGAGGTTTTTGTTTTGTAATAAAAAATTTCTATTGCAAAAAAATATTGTGGGGTGTACAGTAGGGATAGGGTTATTCGAGGTATTGTCTCCTAAGTTATTGACAAGGGAGCCCTACATTTTCATACGCCTTGGCGTGTGATTGCGGGCACCCACCTAGATTTATCTAGGGTCAATGCCTTCAGTAACCCTAAGTGAAAGCTCCTACGCCCCTGCGCAGGAGCTTTTTCAATTTGGATTGCAGGATATCTGGCGCATTTTTGCGTTGCTTCGTTCGGTTTCCCTTGCGCAGTATTGCTCATACAGCTTAGTCAAAACCATCACTCGCGCCTTAAACTGCATCCAGCCCTGCAGTCCAAATCAGTTCTCGCGTGGCCGACGAATTTCTTTCTTAAAGTCTTCTACTCTTTCTTCAATGTCGATTCAGCAGAACCGCGTCGCGTAGTGTCCCTTGAAACGCGAGAATGCCTCTTGGTCAAAATATTGATCTTGCCTCGAATTTCATCTAATTACAGAAGCTCCGTATGGTATACTTTGCCTATATGTCATCATTGCGGAAACCTTTGCCTATTACTTTAGCTTTGTCTCTCTTTGCGATTGCAATTATTAATGCATCAGCGAGCGCGTATTATTTATATTGGACCTTGAGATGGCTTGATATGCCGATGCATTTTGCGGGTGGCGCATGGCTCGCAGGGTTCGGTGTTTGGTGGCAGTTTTCGCGAAGGGAAATCGGTTCGCGAAATTTCCTTGCTGTTCTTTGGGTCTGTCTTATATATACGATTAGTATCGGGCTAGTTTGGGAAGTATACGAGGCGGCTATTAGTTTTTTTACCATAGGGTATATGAACGCAATGCCTGATACCCTAGGTGACCTTTTATTTGATATACTAGGGGGGACAACAGTCGCAGTTTTTACTTGGTGGCGAATGAGTCAGAAGCATAATTAAAATCACACAATTTACCATGATGAAACTTAAATTTTACGGCGCAGCAGGCGAGGTGACTGGATCAAATCACATATTGGAGGGTGATGGAGTAAATATCATGGTTGATTGCGGATTTTTCCAAGGGATAAAAGTGTGTGATGATAAAAACAATGAACCATTCCCATACAACCCAGCTACTATTGATGCGCTTTTTGTAACCCACGCGCATCTTGACCATGTCGGGCGTATCCCAAAGTTAATTAACGAAGGGTTTAAGGGAAGAATCTACTCTACTCCACCTACGAGAGAAATCGTAAAGTTGATGCTCGAAGATACCCTACGTGTGATAGCGCGCGAGGCGAAAGCTGATGGCCACGAGCCACTTTATCGTGAAGATGCGGTGCAAAAAGCATTTGACCACTGGGAAGCGATACCTTACGACAAGGATGTTGTATTTAAGAATGACCTGCATGTACGTTTTCGCGACGCGGGGCATATTCTCGGTTCAGCAATGATCGAGATGACCCGAAATGGCAAGAAACTCATTTTTTCTGGGGACATCGGCAGTTCTTCCGTTCTCATGCCTGAGAGCGCGCTACTTTCAAATGTTGATTATTTGGTAATGGAGGCTGTGTATGGCGATCGTGCACACGAAAACCTCGCTGAGCGCGCGATTCGCCTCAAGGAAGTAATAGAGGAAACAGTAGTACGCGGAGGCGCCCTCGTAATCCCTGCTTTTTCGATTGAACGTACGCAAGACCTCCTTTTTGAGATAAATGAAATGGTGGAGAATAACATGATTCCAGAGATCCCCGTTTTTGTAGATTCGCCGCTCGCAATTAAAGTAACAAAAGTGTTCAGTGATAGCACCAGTTATTTTAATCAAGGAATCCAGAATACAATCAAAGGTGGCGATGATATATTTAAGTTTCCAAAGCTTCGTTTTACTGAGCGCTCTCAGGATTCAATCGCGATAAAAGATGTTCCAAACCCAAAGATTATTATTGCTGGTTCAGGGATGTCGAATGGCGGGCGTGTTTTACATCATGAGTTAAATTATCTTCCAGATCCAAAGAGCACACTCCTCCTCGTTGGTTATCAGGCTGTGGGCACTATGGGGCGAGCTCTGCAGGAGGGGATAAAAAGTGTAAGAATTTTTGACGAAGATGTGCCAGTACGGGCAAAAGTTGTCACATTGCAAGGGTACTCAGCACACAAGGATATGAACGCCCTCCTTGAGTTTGTGACAGCAATGCAGGATTCACTAAAAAAAGTTTTTGTTGTTCATGCCGAGCTCGGCGCAGGATTATTTTTTGCGCAACGTGTGAGGGACTATCTTGGGGTGGATACTCGTGTGCCAAAGCAAGGAGATGTTATTGAAATTGATTTCTAAAGCAGTCCTCATTCATCCTCGTTTACAGCGTTGTAAACATTTACTTTTTCTTCATCGTAGCAAAAGTACGCCTCAAAAAAACTAAATGTTTACGCCTTGTCTCCGAGGCGCTTGAGGGACTGCTTTGTAAAATATAGGCCCATGTGGCAGAGACCACCGCGGCCTATATTAGCTCCTCGGCTCAAAAGTGAGAAAAGGTACTTACTCACTTTATTTCGCACTACGTCGCTAATAAAAAAATCTGCGAGTGTGATATAATAGCGACATGGCAAACGAACACCACCATTTAAAATTAAAGATTTGTGTATCTGGAGCCGCCGACACAACATACTGCGGCGACGACGCAATAGAGCGCGCGAAGGAGCTTGGGCGCGAGATTGTCCGACAGGGGTGTATTCTCGTCACTGGAGCAACGACTGGGTTCCCACTTTGGGCAGCCATGGGCGCAAAGGAGGTAGGGGGTACTTCAATAGGCCTTTCTCCTGCTTCTAGCGAAAAGGAACACGTGGAAACATACGGACTTCCGCTCGATTATTTGGATATTATAATATACACAGGCTTTGGATATTCTGGCCGAAACCTGCTTCTAACGCGCGCATCAGATGCGGTGATTGTGGGCTGTGGCCGCATCGGTACTGTAAATGAATTTACGGTTGCTTTTGAGGACCACAAACCGCTTGGTGTACTTCGCGGACCGTGGGAGATGGATGAGGTGCTCATTGAAATGCTTGAAAAAAGCCATCGTAAAGAAGAAGGAAAGGTTACCTTTGATGAAACACCAAAGGATCTTGTCGAAAAACTTATTGGTGTTGTTATTGCTGGCAAGACATGCGACCTGGACGAAAAGTGCCCACAGTATGTGTATGAAAATTATGACGGAGTTGGTGGGCCAAGCAAGGGTGGGGAGAGGGTTATGTAACCACAAAAAAATCGCCGAGTACCAAAATTGGTACTCGGCGATTTTTTCTTTTTGTTTTTACTTCACCTCATTCACAAGATTCGCGAAAGTTTCGGGATTGTGTTCTGCGAGGTCGGCCATAATTTTGCGGTCAATAATAATGTTCTTTTTCTTGAGCGCATCAATGAATTTGCTGTACGAAAAACCAAGAGGGCGGAGAGCCGCATTCATCTTGACTGTCCAAAGGCGACGGAATACGTTCTTTTTATCGCGTCGGTGTGCAAAAGCATAAGCCCCAGCGTGCGCGATGGCATCATTTGCCTGAATCTCTTTTGTGCTGCGTCCAAAACGGTAGCCCTTTACTTGAGCCAGTACGTTGCGGCGGTGTTTTGCTGAAGTTGTTCCTCGTTTTACTCTTGTCATGTTGGTTTATTATATTAAATAAGATGGCTAGCCTGCTACATTCTTCTACAGAAGCCCTGGTAAAAAACGAGCCTTATCCTTGTTAGTCATAGGGAAATCACCCATTCTCTTCCCAGCGAGCTGTTTTGAACGACTCGCCTTTGCGTTGAAGTGGTTTTGACCTGGCTTGCGACCAAGAATCTTGCCAGTCTTTGTAACCTTGAGTCGTTTTGTAAATGATTTGTTTGTTTTCATATGAATATTGTTACTTTTTTGATACTCTCTCAAGGACAACTGAGAGTCCTTTTGGGCTCTTGAGAGGCTCGCCAGCTAGCCTGTATTCCTCGGAAATGAGGGTCAAAACTCTATCGAGGCGCTCTTTTTTAAAACCAATATCTGCGTACTTGGACCGTCCGACAAGGAATAAGTCGATCTTTACGCGGTGTCCTTCCTTAAGCCATTTTGAGGCGTTTTTCGCCTTGAGCTCGAGGTCATGTTCCGAAGTACCAATCTTTACTTGCAGTGTCTTTGTTTCTGTGACGTGAGCACGTGACTTTGCCTCTTTTTGCTTTTTGCTCTGCTGGTACTGAAATTTACCATAATCCATTATTTTCGCAACTGGTGGCTCAGCATTTGGAGAGATCTCAATAAGATCAAGCCCAAGTGCTCCTGCTTTTGCTAGCGCCTCCGAGAGGGAAAGGACCCCAAGAATTTCGCCGGTATCCGTAATAACACGAAGTTCCTTTGCGCGAATTTGATGGTTGATTTTTACCTTTGGATTCAATGGATTAAAGAAAAACTTAAAACCGCAAGCTGTTGCGGAGTTACAGGGATTGTACACTAAAGAGCGATATAAATCAAGGGGACTGGAATTCATGCTAGCGGGCAGTAAAAAAGCCACAAAAAGTGGCTTTTTTACTGCCATTTGGCGCGATTTACAACGCTACTTCTTGTTTATATTTTGCCATAGCCATACTCCGGCAAGAATACCAACAACTATCCAAACAATACCTCCCATAACCATAAATGTGCTAAAACCACCACCATAGTATCCACCCATCATGCCGTACCTGATTCCAAAGTCCTCGATACATGCGCTTGCGATACTGGGACTTAAAACAGCGGCTCCTAAAATTGCATATATAATTTTTTTCATAAATATCTTATTTTTTAAATTACGGCGACCTTTCTAATATTGTACACCCATATTTTATTTTGAACCAGGTCGCTACGCCCTGATGGGCTATTTTGATTGTTGATGAGCGGTCTTTTCTATCGTGCTTATTTCAGCAACCTCTGCCACTTCAGCTGCGCGAGCGGTCTTTTGCGCAAGAGCAATAGCTTCTGCTTCGGCGCGAGTACGTTTCTTTAGTGCCTCTATCTCTCTATTTGCCGCGTCCACAGCGATCTGCACTTGTTTATCCGCTTCAAAAATTTCTCTTGCCTCGATTTCTGCCGCTTCCCTTGCTCGCACGCGCTCCTTTTTTGCAAGTATCTCGGCTGCTTCTGCCTCGGCCCTCTCCTTTGCGGCAATTATTTCTGCTTCATTGGCTTCGTTCCTTTCTTTTATTAGCATTGCATCTGCTTTGTCTGATGAAGCTTCTGCCCTCGCTCTCTTTTGAGACGCTTCAATTTTTACAGCATCTGCTCTTTCGCGTTCGTCTTTTTCAATCAGTTTTGTTACCTCAGACAGGGCTTTTTCTTCTTCCCCAATTATCCTTGTTATTTCCACGCGAATCCTTTCTTTTTCTTCTACAATCTCAGTAGCCTCATCAATTGTTTTCGACAGATCTTTACCATGTTTTGCAATAATCTCAGCAGCCTTGATTGATGCAGTCGCTATAGCTCTATCGCGTACAGACCCTGCTTCTGGAGATGATGCAAGTTTTGCAAACGCTAAATCGTCTTCTTTTTGCCTAAGAATATTTGCCTCTGCATCCTTCCTCTCTTTTTCTAGAGTTATTTCCTTGGCCTTCCTTTCTTCTTCCGCGCGAATTTTTTCTTGCTCAGCTTTTTCCAAAGCCTCCTTTTCTACTCGCTCCTTTTCTACTTTTGCATTAATAGCCGCAGTCTCCGCTTCTGCTTCTAGTCGAACTCTTTCTGCCTCAGCGTCCGCTTTTATTCGAAGTTGCTCTTTTTCTGTGGCTAGTTCGGCTGCCTCTTTCTCAGCCTTCTCTTTTCCTGAAATCTTTGACCAGGCGCTTGCAAAAAAAGTCTTCTCCTTTGTAGTATTTTTTTCACCAAGCCCTAAAGCAGAGAGACGTTCCCTTTCCTTTTTTGCCTCATCTACGTCTTCCTTCATTGTACGCACTTTGCGCACCGCTGATTTGCTTTCTATTACAGGAATGGGTGGGTTGGAACCAGGAGTTCCCAAATAAACCCCTGGCTCGTGCTTAATCACAGAATCATCTTGTGGCTTGAAAATCATATGTTATCGTATATTATACACCATATTTAAATTTTACACACAAGTAGTGTAATGGCCCTATGCTATTAAACCATTACGTTATCCAGTGCGTACCTGTACTTTTATGCTAGTATAACTATATGAAATTTGAATCCTTCGGAGGAGGTGACGCAAATAAAAAGGCGCATGACAGCGTGAGCGATGCAACAAAAAAAGCTGACCCAACGACTTACTCCATTCTTCCTCCAGAAAAAGTACAAACAAAAATTATTCGTCCACTCAGCGAATATAGTTTGCCGGTGCGTACAGCAGAAGGTGAGACGTACTACGAGCTTTCAGGATTACACGATCCAAGGGGTCAGCAGGTGGTAGCACGAATGTTGAAGGGTATACTGAATGTATCGGATGTTGTTGCTGTTCCCGCAACCGACGGCGAAAATAAATACTATTCATGGAAGTTGCAGCACGGCAAGATCGAAGACGAAAATACAAGGGAACAAATGATTGCCGAGCAGCTTCTTTTACAGTATCTGTTTAACAGCAAGGATCATATGTTCAACAAGTATAGTGATTGGGCAAACAATGGGCGATATGATGGCGGGAAACTATCACATTTTGATTTTGGAGAGGATGCTTATAAATTTCTCGAGACGCCTACTGGTCGAGGTTCATCTATTGCTCAGTTTATGCAAATGAAACCCGATACAATCACGTATTTGAAAGGTAAGGTGTCAGAACTTGAATCACGTTTTACTGGAGAGGAAGGTAAGAAATTTCTCCAATCAATAATAGATGCTAGTCCTGCGCACGTGACAGAACTTTTTGGACCAGCAGAAGTGTTTCAAAAATACTCCAACATTAATGAGGTAGATTTATTACACTCAGTACTTGTTGGGCGAATAGAAGGCTTGAAAAAGGTTCTAGAATAATGAGGGTAAGAGTTAGGCCTCCTTCCGCTTTTCGATTCTGATTTTTACACTTCAAAAATCATGTCATAAGATTTCCACAACAAAGTTGTGTGAAATTTACGACCCCACGCAAGGTGTGTAGACACATTTTGGTTCATCGGTCACGAGTTACTGAGTCTGCTCAAGTGGGTACACTTTGCGCGGACTAAGTACTCTCGACCCCGGGCTCGGCGACCCAGTGATTACACTGTGTGCTCGCCTGCGCTCTTCGATTCCAGGTTCATCGACCCAGAATCGCGGAGTTTTGTTTCGCCTTATAAGGCTCACAAAACATCTCGCGTTCTTGGTCGGCCTCTCGCATTTTTGTTTGCAGGTGGCAAACAAAAATATGCTCCGATGCTTCGATTCCCCCACGCAAGACACGCAGGTGTCTTGCTCATCTCCACAAATACACAAAAATCCCAAGATTTAGTCTTGGGATTTTTGTGTATTTGTGGAGAGACGTCAGAAAACATTAAACCGCGTAAAAACCTACCTTTCTCGCTTTTGGACATATTACCAAAGTAGTCCTGCTCTACAATTAGCCATTGCAAATGCGTGATTTAGTAATTGATAAAGGGGCACAGTCAGCGTATTGAATTAAGTATTAGTTGAGGGTGATGGAGAAAGTTAGGCAGTAAAGTTGAGGTGTCACTCAGAGCTGTATTTTTAGAAAATCAGAGCCTTAAAATGGGCCTGTAGTGTCATAAAACAAGCCGTATAAGATATTTTGTGGATAGATGATGAAAGTGGACCTGTATAGGATTAAAAACGGGAGTACTTGCCCTATGCTTAAATTTACTTAGCTACCTTTTTGATGTATCATTAGACCAACATACTCATGAAGAATTCGCAACAAATCAAGGCCGTCGATTTCTTCTGTTCTGGAGGAGGGATGACATGTGGACTGACTCAAGGGGGAGTATCGGTGATTGCTGGAATCGATAATGATCCTGCTTGTCAAAAAACTTACGAAGCAAATAACCCTGGGTCAAAATTTATTCTTGCAGATGTTTTTGACTTAAAAGAGGCAGATCTTGCGAAGACACTTAAATTAAAAAGAAACGATGACAGCCTTGTTCTGATTGGATGTAGTCCATGTCAATTTTGGTCTATAATCAGAACGGACAAGACAAAATCGATGAAATCAAAAAATCTGTTGATTGAGTTCAAGAGATTTGTTGATTATTTTAACCCTGGCTATGTTCTTGTCGAGAATGTTCCAGGTATACTTGCAAAGAAAGATAGTAGCGGATTGGGTTCTTTTGTCAGCTCTCTTGAAAAGAAAGGGTATAAGGTACATTTTGACATTGTGAATATGAGTGAGTATGGGGTACCTCAGTCTCGTCGCAGATTCTCGCTTCTCGCAACAAGGGTTCATGATAAACCTATCTTCCCAGAGAAAATAAATAAGAGACTTTCCGTCCAGGATGTATTAGGTGAGGAGAATGGTTTTGATAAAATTAAGCCAGGGCATAGAGATCAAACTTTATTTCAGCACTCCGTTGCGAATTTAACGGAAAAAAATGTGTTGCGATTAAAAAAGACACCAAAGAACGGCGGATCATGGCTGGACTGGGCAAAGGACCCGAGTTTGAAGAGGCGTTCTTACGCTGGTGATGGATTTAAAGATAATTATGGAAGAATGGTGTGGGACAAACCATCCCCAACAATTACAACGAAATTTTTTAGTATCTCAAATGGAAGGTTCGCACATCCTGAAGAGAACAGGGCGTTGTCCATCCGGGAAGGAGCAACCCTTCAAACATTCCCAAAGAAGTATTTTTTTCATTCGAACAGTATCGCAGGAGCGGCTCGCATGATTGGGAATGCGGTTCCCCCTCAGTTTGCAAAATTGCTTGGGCAAACAATTATTAAGGCTCACAAAAAACATGGATGATACACCCCTAAAGATGACATTTGATCCAGCCACGATTGAGCATCTTGGCGTTCGGATGTATTCGACATTATCACCAGTTCTCGCTGAGCTTGTGGCAAATTCATATGATGCTGATGCCTCAAATGTTACTGTCTTGTTAAATGATACAGATGACAGAAGAGAAATTATCGTCGAAGACGATGGTTCTGGTATGAGTCTTGAAGAAATCAATAGTAAATTTCTTCGAATTGGTCGCAATAGACGAGATGACGAGAGAAGTGAGGATACCATAGGGGGTAGAAAAGTAATTGGTAAAAAGGGGATTGGTAAGTTGTCGTTTTTTGGTATTGCTGAAGAGATTGAAGTGGTCACTAAAAAAGATTTGAAGGAGAACGCCTTTGTTCTTAAGTGGCAAGATATTAAGGACTCTAAAACGCCCGAGTATAAGCCAACACCGTTGAAGATTGAGGAACCTTGTGGTGCTGAGTGTGGCACAAAAATTACTCTTCGTGGGCTTCGCCGTAAAACAGAATTTGACCCAGAAAGTATTGCTGTTGCATTATCTAAAATTTTTATAGTTGATGATTCTTTCGTTGTTTCGATACAGCACAATGAGAAAGAATCATTTCTTGTTGAGAACAAAAAGAAATACGATGATCTTAAAAAGCAAATTGAATGGGACGTTCCTAAAGATATTGGGCTGGAGGCGGAATACGAAAGAAAAAATCAAATAACTGGGCACTTCATTTCTACAGAAACTCCAATTTCCTCAAAAACAAACATGAGGGGTATCACACTGTTCTCCCGGAAGAAGTTAGTTAACCTGCCAGAGTACTTTTCGGAAAGCATTTCAAGTCACTTTTTTTCGTATCTCACTGGACATCTTGAAGTGGATTTTATTGATGAGCTTGACGAAGATGTAATTGCGACAGATCGTCAGTCATTGAATTGGGGGCATCCAGAAATGGCAGAATTGCGTGATTTTTTGGGGAAACTTATGAGCTGGTTAGAGCATGATTGGCGCATTAAAAGAGACGCATTAAAAAAGAAAAAAATTAGTGAACAGACAGGGATAAACACTGCTGAATGGCTAAAGACTATCCCCGAGGAGCTTCGTGGTTCTGTTGAGTCGGTTATTAAAGCTATCGTACAAGATTCAGAAATACCAGAAGAGGCCAGTGTTAGGGCCGTTCGTGATTTCCATGCTTTAGTACCAGACTATCCAAAGTATCATTGGCGACAACTTCACGCAGAGGTGCAAGATGCATCGCGAGCATATTATCAAGGAGGAGACTATTATCATGCATTTATAGAAGCATCAAAGCGGTATGTAAATGCTGTTCGTGCAAAAGCAGTCAGGACGACTCGTGATGAGCGTGCTCTGATGCAAGAAGTCTTCCCTGAAGCGAGCCCCGTGCTTTCTGTAACAGAGACTTATTTTAAGCGCGACGGCACGGCGTTCACGGCAGATACTTTAAAAAATATAAGGGTTGCTCAGCAAATGTTTTCAGAGGGTGTTATTTGTGGAGGTAGGCACCCAATCTCTCACGAAGAAATAGAGGATCTTAGGCAGTCTAAACTTTTTACAGAGGAGGATTGCTTAGACGTCCTCAGTCTTTTGTCTCATTTATTTTGGAGGTTGGAGCACTCGACTAAAGTACGCTAATCTTTTTGGGTAAAGTTTCGATCTTATTTTCGATTCTATTGAGTTTTTTGTCTATAAAAAAATAAACAATAATCAATGGAGCTACTATTGGGATAATTTGGTTCCAGTCAGTCGAATTGTCAGAAACAGAAAATAATATCACAGCAAGAGCTATTGCTCCCCATATTAAATTCCAAACAGTAAAAGGTTTATTCATATTGGCTTACGATTTTTTAGTTTATAAAAACACAAAGCCCGCTACCAGGCGGCCTTGCGGCCATACTGGAGTTTCCTCCAGCAACGTAAGCCACGCCCTGATAACGGGTTCTCTATGGCTTACGGTTTGGCGGCCATGCCAGCAGTGTGAACTTAGCTGGTTTAGGCCTCTTTATTTAGTTGTGAAGTTATTTTATCATTAAACTGTGGGGGTGTACATACGAAATCCATGGCACCTCGGCCGCATACCAGTGAGTCTGAAAAGTGTGAAATGTAATGAAAGTTTATCATTACTATTGAGGCTACGAATTCTGAAATGAGTATTTAATTGTAATGGATTTCGAGGTTTTTTGGATAGAAAGTTAATGAAAAGAAAGGGTGAATTTCAACGAAAGTTTATCATTGATATTGAGTGTATAAATTTCAAAATAATCTTTTATTTGTAATGCTTTTAGAAGCATCAGCGATACATTTTCAATGAAAAGAAAAGGTGAATTTCATGGTTAATTTTACCATGAATATGAAAGCGCGAGTTCCTAAATAGCCCTCTAATTATAAGGGCTAATTTGTTTTTTTGTAAAGAAAAGCAAGGTGAAGAAAGGGTGAATGTCATGGAAAACTTTTCCTTGATATGAACGTTTGAAATCCTGAATAATACTTATTTTAAAAGGGTTTGCCGACTTCTTTGATATAAAAGCAAGGAAAGTAAAGGGGGAAGAAAAGGGAACATTGTCCTTTTATAAAAAAGCAAAAATCTCTGAATTATGGCTAATTTAAAGGTCCGTTTGGTTTTTGGTGAAAAAAATAAAGGATAAGGACTTTGGGTATATTGGGGGAGCTGATAAGGGAGATAAACATGGAACTATTTGGCTCTGCGGACAAGCTGTTTGATTAAAGCTTACATCTATGTATAATTTAGCATATGAAGAAAAAAGAGACATCAACTGTGTTTGTTGAGAAAGACGAGAATCGTCTTAATGATTTTAAGGAATATTGTTCTTCCCCAGAGTACGAAGTATTTTGGGAGAATATGAGAGCGAAAAAATTTACAGTAAGTGACACTGAGGTTAATTACAGAATGATACACCACTGGGCTACAAATAATTTGTTGCCAGGTGGGGTCATTGAGGGAGGTGGTTGGAGAAAATTTACACTTGTTGAACTTGTTTGGATAAAGGCAATTGTCAGAATGAGAGAAGCGGGATTATCTTTAGATAAAATTAAGTTGGCTAAAGAAAGTCTACTTAAATTAGATAAAAAGAGTGGTAGCTATCTTTTGTTCGAGTTTTATATCGCGAAGGCCCTAAGTACGCCAGATGATCCTTATATTATTATAATTTCAAACGGAGAGGTCCACTTGGCGTCTCCTTCTGAAGTGCAATTTCTTGAAATATTTAAGAGTCATTACGATGTGACTCTGATTTCCCTGGCGGCAATCCTTGAGGATTTAGGGCATAAGGTGGTGGGTATGCATTTTTTACACTCCTTAAGCGCGGAGGAGCAAGAAACTCTCTCAGAACTGCGCTCTGAGGAGAACAAGAAGGTTTCGGTTCGTTTAAATAAAGGAAAAATATTTGAAATAGAAAGCACAAAAGTGTTTCAAAATCCCCAGTCTTATTTGGATGTACAAAAAGAGATAAAAAATAATCGAATGTATGGCAAAGTTGTTTTTCAGGCAGAGGACGGAGAAACTAAGTCTCTTGAGGTAACTAAGAAGAAAAGATTTAAGTAGGGTACTTGCTATTGGGAAAAACCAAAGCATTATAAAAAAGATATGTGCTATCAGGAAAAACTGAATCAGTATCGCAATCATGAAAATACATGGTTACAGTTGAAGAGTATCGCAGGATGCTGAATGATCAAAAGACATCGGATAAAAGTATTACTAAACGTTTAAAGTATATCGAAGCATTTTGTCGAAATGTTATAAAAACTGAACTACAAACATACCTCAGTGTAGATGAGAAGGAAGTAAACAAAACACATGAGTAAAACTAAAAAGAAAAAGAGTTTGTTTGATAAAAGTGTTATTAAATACGACCGAGCGCTCATTTATTGTCGTGTGTCTTCTGATCGTCAGGCAACTGAGGGGCATGGGTTAGATGGACAAGAACAGCGTTGTCGTGAATATGCCTCACGCCAGGGTTATGTTGTCGAAAAAGTATTTCGAGACAGTTTTAGTGGTGGCGGAGATTTTATGAACCGCCCCGCAATGTCTCAGTTGATTGAGTATCTTGATAAGAACCCGTCCATCCGATTTGCTGTCATTTTCGATGACTTAAAAAGGTTTGCGCGAGATACTCAATTTCACATTAAGTTGCGCATGGCACTAAAGGTGCGTGATGCAAAGCCAGAATGTTTAAACTTTAACTTTGAGGATACTGCGGAAGGTGAGTTCGTTGAAACAATATTCGCCGCACAGGGACAGCTCGAAAGGAAACAGAATACACGACAGGTAATTCAGAAAATGAAGGCTCGCCTTGAGGCTGGATACTGGACGTTTGGCAGTAAAAAGGGCTACACGATGGTTAAAGACCCTTTGCATGGCAAACTTGCAGTGCCGCATAGAACAGAGGCTCCATTGCTCAAATACGCCCTCGAAGGCTTTTCGACGGGAGTCTTTGTAAGAAAAATTGATGCCTGCAAGTATCTGGTTGAGAATGGGTTTTGGGGAAAGCAGTCGCCAGAGAAGTACATTGATAAGTTTTCGATGATACTCAGAGATCCGTTTTACTCAGGGTTTATCGAGTATCCCGAGTGGGAGGTTGAACGACGCAATGGGCACCATAAGGCAATTATTTCTTTAGATACATACGAGATAAATCAAAGAAGGACTAAATCTCAAGGATTGAGCAAGAGAATACGAGTGGATATCTCAGATGACTTTCCGTTGCGTGGTTTGCATGTGTGTGGCGAGTGCAACAAACCTCTTACTGGTGCGTGGATCAAAGGAAGGTCAAAAAAATACCCGTATTATTATTGTCAAAACAAGAATTGCGAACAAAATGGCAAGATGGTAAGGAAAAAAGATATGGAAGATGCTTTTACCTGTCTTTTGAAAAAACAAGTATTGATGGGGAGTGTAGATGTATTGATGCAAAAAGTTTTTAGTGGGGTATGGCAAGAAGAGGCTGGAGATATTCGTAAGTTAGAGGATCTTAAGCGAAGAAAGAAGCAAGAGCTTGATGTAAAAATTGGTGAACTTACTGATTTGGTTATTGCCGCAAAATCAGACGCGGTTAAAAGAGTATACGAGAGCAAGCTTGAGGAAGTAGTCATTGAGTTGGAGGGAATAGGGACTGTTGATATTGATTTGTCTGATACATCGGTTCCTTATCAAACCGCCCTCAAGAAGGCTACAGGGCTGCTTAAAAGCCCATATAAGATATGGAGCTCTGTCGATGTGCTCGAAAAACATAGGCTCTACTTCTTCATTTTTGAAGAGAAATTGGCATATAGCAAAAAGACAGGCTATCAAACCGATAACCTGTCTTGTGCTGTAAGACTTTTTGAGGAGTTTGTGTGTACAAACTCCCACGATGTGGAGATGGGGGGAATCGAACCCCCGTGCAGACGATGCTCTTGTGGGAATCTACTATGCGTAGAATAATTCTTTTTGGTTTAGGTAGTGTGTGTATAAATTACTCTAAATCACACACGACCGATGCTCTATGTTTTTTCACTTTGTAGAGTCATTCAAAGCGATGAGCCCTCTTTTTATATCACCCGCGACTCCCTAGAGGGCGTACTGAGTGCGAGTGCTGCTTAGGCGATAGCGTAAGCAGGAGTAAAGGCGTTCGCCGTAAAGTACGGAGAAACTGTTGCCTTTACTTTTGCAACTAGGTTGTTTTTTGCAACTAGGTTGTACTCGAGGTTTAACGAGATCTCGAGTATTCTCGGCATAGCACCTACAAGAGGGAACCGCCTGTCTAGGCCGGTCATCCCCATATATTTCATTCTGTTTTCAAATTACCTTGCGCTTTTGATGTCGCACTACCAGAGCACTTCCAAATCCCTAACTCGCTTCGCTCCTAAGGGATTTCAGGTCGCGCATCACATCTCTCTCGGCTTCACGTTTTTTAATCGTTTCGCGCTTGTCATGAGTTTTTTTACCCCTAACAATAGCTATTTCAACCTTGAGTTTGTGTTGTTTATTATACACCGAAATAGGAACAATTGTCAAGCCCTTCTTTGACTCCTGTGCCCCAAGTTCCGCAATTTCTCTTTTTGTTAAAAGAAGCCTGCGGTTCCTTGTTGCATCGTAGTCCTTGGGAATATTGCCTGATTGATATGGCTGTACAGTAGCACCAACAAGGTATGCCTCGCCTCCGCGTACTGTCACGTGAGACCCATCAAGTGAGCCACGCCCTGCGCGGAGAGCCTTGACCTCAGAACCAAAAAGCTCGATACCTGCTTCGTATCGCTCGATTATTTCATAATTGAAGTGTACTTTTTTATTCTGAATCAGAGACATTATTGTATGATAACAGTTGAGTGGGGTGATTGACAAACTCAGTCGTAAGTGGTACGTTATTTGGGGTTCTTTTTTGTTTATACATGGAGGATGAAATGGAAAATATGACTATTATGTTTCTGTTGTTTTTCATTAAAGCCGTTGGCGCTTCAGCAATAATTGGATATTTGGTGTATCTAAAGACAAAAAGCACGATGACAGGATTCTTTGGCGGGTTTGCTCTGCCATTGTGCCTAGCTGTATTCTTTTTTCTTCTTCCGCAGGTCGGTGTAGCAGTAGCTCTGCTGGCTAGTGTGGGCGTTTTGTTTTATGTGTTCGTTATTTTCTTTTTAGTTAACGAATGCTCACCGTGGTTACGCGAGCGACTTCAGAATGAAAATAAAAGTTCAGGCGATATAAGCCCTATTTGGGATCAAAAAAGAAAGGAGGCAAATGATGAACACAACAGATGCCATGCATTGGATTCATGAGTTTCGTTCAATAATCTGGTTCCTTGTTTTTCTTGCGGCGTTTGCTGTATTAATGTTCTCCGCATGGGCCTTTGCAAGCTATGTAGACAAAAAGGAAAGCAATGGTTCATTTGCTCCTGATAATCGTTTTAATGACGATTGGGACTAATGAACCGAATGCAAAAATTTGGACGCTCGTTGGTTACGAGCGTCCTTTCTTTTACAAAAACACACTTTTGTGTAATAATTCGGGCTGGTAGATTGTATCTGTGTAATTAAACAACTAAAAGAAGGGGGAGTAATGAGTACATTTGTTATGGGGGGGATAGGTCCGCTGGATGTTTCCAACGGAATATATCTATTATTGATTTTTCTTACATTGTTTTTTCTTTCCTGTGTATGCGCAGGCACGATGCTTCTAAAAAGAAGAAATTCAAATCAAACAATGGGTGGATTTGACACCGAAGGAGAATATCCTGTCGGAGCAGAGGCGACATTGCCAGATTCTTTATGCCTGAGGGTTGTCGAGGCGCGCGAATCAAAAAAATAATATCAACCAACGATTCTATTTAAGAACCGAACCGACGGCCAAGCATAGCGAGGTCGTCTTTTTTTTGCTCGCTTCGCCATATTGCGTTTTTTATGTATACTAATTTTACTATGAAAATTTTGAAGAACAAAGATAAAAACAAAGGTAAGGTGGCGTGGGACAAAGGAAAAAAACCTCCAATAAATATTTTTGGAGGAGCGCCCACTGGTGGGCAGTTTTTCTCCAACTTGCTAACAGCGATACTTATATTCCTTATCATCTCGACACTCTACTCAACTGTCGTCGGGGAAAAGGGCAAAATTGAAGAAGTTTCAGTTTCAAAGATAGCGCAGGATATTTCTAGCGGTGTGGTCAACAAGGTTGTCGTTGAAGGGGGAATGATAAATGCCGAATATGCTGACGGTTCAAAAAAGAAATCAAAGAAAGAAATAGAATCGTCTTTTTCTCAGACATTAGTGAACTACGGGGTGTCTCCTGAAAGTCTTGCAAAAGTGGAGGTCGAGGTGAAAAACGAAAGCGGTTTTGGTTATTATGCAATTGCTATTCTGCCGTTTCTTTTACCAATAATCCTCATTGTTTTTGTTTTCTGGATGCTGACGAAGCAGGTAAAGGGCGCTGGGATGCAAGCGTTTTCTTTTGGGCAGTCAAAGGCGCGCATCATTGACCCAAATGATCAAAGCCAAAAGGTAACGTTTAAGGATGTGGCGGGCGCAAAGGAGGCAAAAGAGGAGCTCGTGGAGATTGTGGACTTCCTGCGTAATCCGAAAAAATTCCTGGACATTGGCGCAAGGATCCCAAAGGGAGTGCTTCTTATGGGTGCTCCAGGCACAGGAAAGACACTTCTGGCTCGCGCTGTAGCAGGGGAGGCAGCTGTGCCGTTTTTTCATCTATCTGGTTCAGAGTTTGTTGAAATGTTTGTTGGCGTCGGCGCGTCGCGTGTACGCGACCTCTTCAAGATGGCAAAAAAGGCAGCCCCTGCTATTATTTTTGTGGATGAGATAGATGCTGTTGGTCGAGTTCGTGGCGGTGGTGTGGGTGGTGGCAATGACGAGCGCGAGCAAACACTCAACCAAATTCTCGTGGAGATGGACGGCTTTGAGCCGTCTGAGAAAGTAATCGTTATGGCGGCGACCAACAGGCCTGATGTACTCGACCCAGCGCTCCTTCGCCCAGGTCGCTTTGACAGACGTGTGACACTTGAATTGCCAGACCGCGAGGGTCGTGAGGAGATATTGGGCATTCACGCGCGCAAAAAGCCTCTTGCGGAAGATGTGAATCTGAAAGTTATTGCAGAGAGAACCCCCGGTTTTTCTGGCGCGGATTTGTCATCGCTTATGAATGAAGGCGCTATCATAGCTGCGCGTGAAGAAAGAAAAACAGTTGCGCAATATGACCTTATTCGTTCTATTGAAAAAGTGATGCTCGGGCCTGAGCGCAAGAGTCACGTTTTGTCAAAAGAGGAAAAGAAAATCACCGCATACCATGAGGCTGGGCATGCGCTTGTGGCATCTGTTCTTCCTCATGCTGATCCAGTGCATAAAATTTCTATTATCGCGCGCGGGAATGCTGGAGGATACACACTCAAGCTTCCTCTCGAGGAGACACGCCTACGCTCACGTCGAGACTTTTTGGATGACATTGCGATGTCGCTCGGCGGGTATGTTGCCGAGGAGATGATTTTTGGTGACATCACAACAGGTCCATCAAACGACCTACAAGTCGCTACAGCTCTTGCGCGTGATATGGTTACAAAATATGGTATGTCTGAAAAATTGGGTCCTGTCGCTCTCGAGGGTTCTGGTGGTCGCGCTCTGTTTGGTGGGCGTGGCGTTGACAGTCGAGATTATTCTGAGGATGTGTCCGCAAGGATTGATTCAGAGGTTTCTAAAATTATGAATGACGCTTTTGCGCGCGCTCGCGAGGTGTGCAATACTCATCGCAAGGCATTGGATGCTATTGCTATCGAGCTTGTGACGCAAGAGTCTATCGAGCGCGATGATTTTGAAAAGATTCTCGTTGCAAATGGTATAATGCCTAAGAAGCTGAATAAAGAATTAATTGCATAAACATGGACATACATCTAATAATTTTTATTTTGTCGATTGTAGGACTTATTGAGGCGCTATATCTCAACTATGAGTGTAGGAGGCATCGCGCACCTGTTTGTCTAATAGGGGATCAATGTAGTGTGGTGTGGGATAGTCCATACAGCAAAACATTTGGTGTATCAAATGAAATCCTCGGTCTCATTTATTATGCAACACTTGCTGTAGTTGAGTATTCGATTTTTCTAGGGGATACATCGTTACAGATGATGGCAGGAGAGCTAATCATTTTGGTTGGCGGAGCTGTTATGTCCTGCTACTTTTTTTATGTGCAGTGGCGACTTATTAAAGCGTGGTGTTTTTGGTGCACCTTCTCGGCGATTATTGTATGGGTGATGCTTGCGATACGCTTACTTTTCTAACAGGTCTATTGGTCAAATATAGAGAGCAAGTATTCATTTATCTCGCGCTGAGGTATGTCATAAAAGTTTCTGTTTTCATTATGGAGCCGGAGCGCCAAGTTCTTTCCCACAAATCTCCAGTGCCACGGTTCTGAAATATAATAAATGTTATTTTTTGGGTACGAGAGTATGAACCCATACTTGTATGCGTTTTCTGTGAGCCATGTATAACCCGAGGTTTTTTCAAAGGTATCAAAATTTGTGCCAAGTTTTGATGTTGTAAAGTCTATGGTCGTACCGAGCTGGTGTTCTGAATATCCCTGGTCTGCAGAAAACCTATTGGCTCCAGAGCCGTATGTAATAGTATATGAAGATTTTATTTTTGTTTGTGTGCCAAACGATCGATATGCAGAAAGTATTTTTATATCGATACCTTCACTTTTTGCATCATCTAGCAATTTCTGCAGAAACGGCCAAACCTCCGTTGATATAGAGCTCTCTTTTTCTGGCTCATACGTATATACAGATGGAATAGGGGTGAGATATTTTGGTATATAATTCTCATTCAAAAAATATATTCGGGAGTATTTTTCTAGAAGCTCTTTGTCTGTGTTTATGATTTTTGTATATATGCCAAGAGTGCTTGATAAAGAATCCACCTCAGCGTCCATCGCACCCACAAGTTCTCGTTGCTTGAGTATATCTTGCTCGGCATTTATCTTGTCGACGTTTGTAGCGGTGAGAAGTTGCTTAAGCGCGTCAATGTTGACTACAAGATCCTGTGTCGTAGATGCAAAAGCTTGCCTTGTTTTCACAAGCTCTGCTTCAAGCAAAAAATTCTCTTGCTTGAGTAAATAATTTTGGTACCCTAAGTATACAAGTATATCCACTGTGGCAACAGCAAGGAGTGCCAGAAAAAGTTTCTTCCATGGAGATGTTTCAGGATTCATCTTTGCATTATAGCACAGAGGAATTTGGTATTTACTGTCCGTCCACCAGGGCTAGCGCCCAATGCGTGACCCTGCTGGGGTTTATGTCCGAGACACGAATCTGCTGATTCGGAACCGGGACCGCGGAGATATATGAGTACATATATAGATTACTATATATCGCCGGCGTTCTGACGCGATAAACACTCCATGTGTTTGTCGCGCTCCTCACTTGGCGATATAAAATGTTCGCTAGTATCAAATGCAGAAGTGTGTCCGCCCACTAGGAGTCTGCGTCCAAGACGTGACCCTGCTGGGTCAGAACCAGGACCGCGGAGATATATGGTATTTAAATTCTTTGTCCGTCCACCAGGACTCGAACCTGGGACCGCAGAGATATATGAGTACATATAAAATGTTCGCTCGTATGAAATGCAGAAGTGTGTCCGCCCAGCAGGACTCGAACCTGCGACCGCGGAGATATAAGCTCCGTGCTCTAACCAACTGAGCTATAGGCGGACACACTTATTCATTTATACTCGCTCCATTTTATAAGCTCTGTGCTCTAACCAACTGAGCTATGGACGGACAAATAATTCAAAAATTTCATATAATGACGGCGCTCGGACGTCGTGTAATAGATTACTCTTCCACACGCTCCTCGTTTGTCATTATAAGCTCGTGCTTCACCTAGCAAGGTCTATGTCCGAGACACGAATCAGCTGATTCGCCTACGTGCTGACCACCGACTCTATGGCCGAGCTTTCGTCCAAGAGTCTGCGCCCAAGGCGTGAATTTACTAATTCAGAATCAGCTGATTCGGGTGTGTGCGGAGACTTTTATAGTATAGCAAAGGATGGTCTTGGGCAAGCTTTCTTTTTTTTTTGTGGCAGTATATACTTCCCTTATGTCCAACGAAGATATTCAATTTGATGTTGATCAAATACAGCGTCCGTCTTTTAAATCAAAAGAATCACTGCTTGTTCGTATGGTAATAAGATGTTCTGGCGGTTTTATTAAAGACGAAAAACAGGCAAATTACGTCTTGCTTGGTATTACTGTTGTGGCATTTACACTATCATTCCTTTTGTTCCCTGGTAGTGTAGAAGTATCACCAATACAAGTACCCCCTGCACTATGAGTATTTTTAGAAAATCAAAAGGTTTTACACTTATCGAACTCCTGGTAGTTATTTCAATCATCAGTTTGCTTTCCTCTATAGTTCTGGCTAGTTTGAATAGCGCACGAGCGAAGGCCAGAGATGCTAAGAGATTGTCCGATATGCACCAGATGCAGATTGCGCTGGATATGTATTTGGGTCAATTTGGGGGATATCCGGGTTCTGATTTTTTGGGGTGTGGCACTTGGGATGTTTCAGGTGACGGTACCTTTATAACACCACTAGTTTCAAATAAATTTTTGCCATCAAACATATCTGACCCAAGTCTCGATGCGGGGAATAATTGTGGGAATTATCGTTATTATAGATATCCTGCTGGAGGTGCGGGGTGTGATTCTGCTCGTGGCGCGTACTATGTCTTAGGGATTTTTGTTACAGAAAAGATGGGAACAGGATCACACCCAAGCAGCCCAGGGTGGAGTTGCCCTGCTAGAAATTGGCAGGGTGAAATGTCGTGGGTGACTGGGAAATTCGAGAAGTAGAATTTACTCCCAGTGTGTATTTTTGTGTTTTGTTTCGACTGCGTGAAGCAGGAGAGTGTATTTTTTGAGGTCTGGTTCCTTCGTGATTAAGCGTATAGCTTCATTTCTCGCCGCCTCAACCATTTTGATATTTTTGATTGCTTCCATACCGAGGTCGGAGATGCCCCACTGTTTTCCACCAGAGAGTTCTCCGGAGCCACGCAGAGTGAGATCGAGTTCGGCGAGATCAAAACCATTTTTTGCAGTCGCGAGGGCCTTTAGACGTTTTTGAGATACCTCGCTAGTGCTGTCAGTGAGAATATAGCAATATGCTTGATGGTTACTACGAATAACACGCCCGCGAAGTTGATGAAGTTGTGCAAGTCCAAATCGCTCAGCCCCCTCAATAACAATAATTGTTGCGTTTGGCACATTTACACCGACTTCGACGACTGAAGTCGCAACAAGGATGTGTATAGTTCCTTTTTTAAATTCATCCATTACCCACTCTTTTTCAGTAGGCTTCATTTTCCCGTGCAAAACCCCAATCTCGAATTCAGGAAAAACATCCTCTGCGATTCTCTTGGCTTCAGCTGTTACTGATTTTGCAATAAGCGCAAGTTCTTTTTCGGGATCAGGCTCATTAATACGTGGACAAATGATGTATGCTTGGCGCCCATTGTTGATTTCCGTGCGAATATGCTCCTCCATTTTTTTACGGTTACTTTTAGTTACAAGTTCGGTTTTAATCGGTAACCGCCCGATAGGCATTTCATCTAGGAGTGTTAGATCGAGGTTGCCATAGATCGTGAGCGCAAGCGTGCGTGGAATTGGGGTGGCTGTCATTGATAAGAAATGAGGAATGATGGCATCCTTTTTAGCGAGCTTGCTTCTTTGGAGTGTGCCGAAACGATGTTGCTCATCTACAATAGCGAGACCAAGATTTTTAAATTTAACACTTTTTTGAATGAGCGAATG
>LCDG01000006.1 GCA_000998425.1 Candidatus Nomurabacteria bacterium GW2011_GWC2_42_20 | reverse complement strand
ACGATGAAAAGGCTAAAAATTATAACGCAATACTAATAACTACTATGGCATCCTTCCAAAAAAATCTACAAAAATTCTTTGTGTACTTTTTCACGAGTGTTTCTGTTTTGGTGGTTATTCTAGGGATTCAGCGCGCTAAACAAGGCGACACCCCTACCCTAGCTACGACACCAAGAGGTAGTGACGATGAGTCTGTAGACAGTACGACTGCATCAATGACCAGGCAAACAGTAGCTGGTCAAACAACCATTGCTGCAAAAGGAAAGGGTTATCAGACACCATGGGGACCTCTTGCAACAGCAATAAAGGTCAAGGATGGGAAAATAGTCGCTGTTGAGATTGCCACGCTACCAGACTCGCCACCATCTGTGTACGCAGAGCCATATCTTATCGACCAGGTGCTTAGGAGCGGATCTGCGGATATCCAGGGTGTCTCTGGAGCAACTATTACAAGTCGCGCATTTGTAGCATCTCTTGAAAGCGCACTTGCTGTTGCAGCAGCACAAGGAGCACCTGTAGCGCCAACAACGTCAGCATCATCTGATACATTTGCAGCAGCAGGCATTGATACCGCTGTCACATCAGCATTAAGACCAACATCAAGGACAGCATCGCCGACCACAAGGCAGACCACAGCGACACAGACTATTACCGCTCCGTCGGGAAGTGTTTCTGGCACCTTTACAGGTGCTGCATACCAAACACCATGGGGAAATGCGGTAGCATCTGTTACTTTTACTAATGGAAAGATTACTGCGGTTGCGATGCCTCAGGTTCCAAACTCGCCGCCATCTGTAGAGGCGAAACCTTTTCTAATAGACCAAGCCTTAAAAGCTGGCGGAGCAAATATACAAGGTGTGTCTGGAGCAACATACGCAAGTATTGCATTCAAGTCATCTTTGGAGAGCGCTATTGCAAAAGCTAGCGCTCAGGGGACTGTCGCTACTCCTGTGATAAATACAACAAGGACTACTCAAACACAAAATACAAAACCAACAATTTCACGTACATATCATGATGACGACTATGATGATGCCCACGACGATTGGGATGAAGACGATGACGAGGATTGGGACGACTAACTATTTATGACAGAGCATCGCGTGTTTCACTCAATGGGAATCCCAGTCCATATTACAATGGTCGGGGTTTCCTCTGAGCAAGCAGATGATGTACTAAGAAAAGCTGAGTGTGTATTTAGTGAGTATGACTTCCGCTTTAGTCGCTTCAAACCAGAAAGCGAGCTCATGGGGTTAAATACTAGCAACGGAGCCTGGCACAAGGTGTCTGTCGAGCTTTTTCAGGTGCTTAAAAGATGTGTCGCGCTAGCATCAGAAACAAATGGTGTATTTGATCCATCAGTTGGAGGAATTCTTGCATCCTATGGGTATGGGTTACCAGAGCATTTTACTATGCGTGCTCCACAGCCAACATATCGCGACCTTGCCTTTAACGACCGAGAGCTTCTAGTCCGACTTGCTCCAGGGCAGATTCTTGAACCAGCGTGTATTGTAAAAGGTATGGCAATTGATATGGCGGGGAATGCAGTTTTAGAAATTATCGACATACGCACACATGGATTCATGATCAATGCTGGTGGTGATATTTTGACAAAAGGGGCATTTAAGGATGGTAAGTCATGGAACATTGCTATTCAGGACCCACGCAGCACTGGGGCTATTGTAGCAGCCCTTGGAGTACAAAACGCTGGGGTGGCGACATCTGGAACCTACCAAACGTATGGTGACCAGGATGGCAAAAAGTGGCATCACCTTGTAAAC
This sequence comes from Candidatus Nomurabacteria bacterium GW2011_GWC2_42_20, assembly GCA_000998425.1. Taxonomy (GTDB): domain Bacteria; phylum Patescibacteriota; class Minisyncoccia; order Phycocordibacterales; family UBA1550; genus UBA1550. Next base: position 53,595 of record LCDG01000006.1, on the reverse strand, counting down.
ATGAAGACAATGGAATCGCCTTCTGAAATAATGAGCGCGACCGTTGTCGCAGAGACATGCGAGCAGGCAGACACTGAGGCGTCGCTTGCGATACTCCTTACAAAAAATGAGGCAGTTTCTCGTCTTGGATCGTTGGGACTTCCCTATTTTTTAATGTTCAATGATGGCACTATTACAAAAAATGCTGCATTTGAAGCATTAGAAATACCGATATCAACACTTGTTTCATAGAAAAAGCCGCTCTGTACACAGAGCGGCTTTTTGGAAATAACAACCTTAACAATTCAATACCTCGCGCGCATAATCAGGATCAAAAAGTCCACGAACACCAGCTGATACTGCATCGACAATATCACCACCGTATCCAAAAACAAGGATGATCAATTCGCGCCATAGCTTCTGCCTCAAATCCTCTGTGATAAAAAAAAGATATATTACCACAGATACAAGCGCAAGCACAATGAGTACCAGAATGTTAATGATGTAATCCAAAGCATCATTCAATATTTTCTCCACGATTTTCTCCTTAAGAACAATCTATTTGCAATATCTCATAGATTTTTAAATTTTACAAATTTTATGCAAAATCCTGCTACATCTTTGGAGGCCGTACGATGTACATTGTTACAAGTACCACGACAGTCGTAATAATAATTGCATATATAAACTTTGCAGAAATCGAGTTTGCTCCAGAAGCAGGATAAAAATAGTCTATGAGCGATTTGATTGCCTCGTTCCATGCGAGACCAACAACGATACCGAGACCTCCAGCAATATATGTCATCGAGCGGTCACGTACCTCGCTTGTAATCCTCTCCCCCTCATTTTTAATTTTGTTTATTCGTCCCATAATTTTAGTTTATTTTATTAAGTTCATAAATCACATCTTTACGCTCAACAACTATTTCCCAATCCATACGTTTTGCATACCGAGAAAGTTTCTGATTTGGGTTGAAACAAATCGGTCTCTCGACAAGCTCTAAAAACGATATATCACCCTCTGTGTCACCCACACCAACTGAGCCTTCAAGTGTTAACCCATCCTTTTCGCATGCCCGACGCACAATAGTAGCTTTATTTGCGATCAAGTGTTCGTCTAAAATATTTCCAGTTAAACAATCAGTTGGTCCAGTCTCGTATAGCCTGCCATACGTCTTATCAAATCCGATATCTCTGCAAAAAAGATCGAGTGTCCCTTTTGGTGACTGCGAGATTGCAAGCAAAAAATACCCGTCCTTTTTTAGTTCCTTGATGAGGTTTTCAGTAAATACATAGGTGCGATGGCGATATCGCGCAACAACAAATTCTGATGCACGCATAAATTCGCTATATGGTACACCTTTAATATTCTTCATAAATACGGCAACAACAGCCATAATATATGCCTCATAGTCCCCTTTACGATCAAGCCAACGCACTTTTTCTTTTTCATAGTCCGCGCGCGCTGAAACTGGGAAAATCCCCATTTCTATTAGGACTTCCACAAGCTCTATCAGGAGCGATGAGCGAAAAATTGTTCCGTCAATATCAAAAATTGCGACCTTTCGAAGTTGTTTTGTAGACTCTCTCATTTCCTCATTCTATCAGAAAATTCGGACATATAAAATTAAAAGGCTCGCCTGGTGTAGCGAGCCTTTACGGTTTTATTTAAATAATTGGCATATCTGCCGTTATACCATAGAGTCCCCGCTGTCTGGAAAGCCATTTTTTATCATCACTTCCATATGCGACGCCAATTACAAATTTTATTTGAGAATACCTTGAAAAGGTTTTTGATAGAGATAATACTGACCACGCAAGTTTAAACTTCAACCGCTCCTTTTTATTTCCCCAGCCCATTAGCACCATGTTTGGTTCATACATTTCAACATATCTTTTTATATCCTGTGGGTATGGAGCTATAATTCCTAATTTAACGTCCTGTCTACTCCCCCATGGAAAAAACTTAGCCTCTGACGGGAAACCAAAGATCGTTGTTCTGTTTGTAAGGCAATGCTTGCGAACAAGGCACACAACATCTTTATAAAACTCTTCAGAATACTCCTTTAGCTCGATTAGTAGTTCCAATTTTATTGGCTCCAAATACTGTAATACTTCATCAAGAGTTACCGCAGTACTGCATGAAACAGGGTCGTGCGCGCAGACAACAGTTTTGCCATCAGCGCCGTAACGAACGTCAAATTCTACACCACCAATCCCCTCTTCAACAGATTTCTTGAATGCGAAAATTGTATTCTCGTGCTCGCCTGCCGCCCATCCTCTGTGTGAAAATATTTTCATAAAAAGTAAGTACAGCATAACATGTTGTGTAAAAAACAAAATCACCCACAACGCTTACACATTGTGGATGATCAAAATAATTACCTCTACTGAAGACGCAGGCTTGTTTCTGGAAACACAGCAGGGTTTATATCAACAATAATACCTTCCTTTGCGCACTCGCCGGCCACGGCGACCCACAGCGATACAAAAAATTGTTGCACTGTGAGAATCCATTCCACAGAGTACGCATACGATGATGAATCGTCCCTCCCCAAATACTTGAGAGTTTCAGAGACTCCGACAACATCTTCGTATGTTGTAAAATACTCATAAATTTCTGGGTGGCATTTGGATAAAAAGGAAAACCAAATTGTAGCATCACATATTCCATCAACTGCTATGCTATATGGTATTTTGTGCCCATCACGCACAATCTCATCACAAAGGAGCGCTGCTTTTTGAAATACTCCTTGGTAATATGGTGGCAGCAGTCCATCATCAAGCACGCAATCCAAACCCTCCACCACCTGAGACATGAGCAGCACATACCCCAAACAATGATGCTGCAACACAAAAAGATCGGTATTCATGACAGCCTCCCCTTTTTAAATAACTACTTAACCTACCTATAGCCTACGCCTTCTGTTCCACAGAATCAAGTGCGAGTGTCATTAATATAATTACATGACTATGAGGTACTTATGTGTGACTCTACGGAGAATCGAACTCCGGTTTAAAGCTTGAGAAGCTTTCGTCCTAACCACTAGACGATAGAGCCATTTGCAACATAAACCAATGCCAAAGCGCCTGATGGCGCTTTCTTTGACACAACATATCATAGCACGTTTTTGCTGTTTCTGCAACGAAGCACTATCTGGAAATGTGTGGGGTCATTTACGCCCTTACTTTCCATTCTTCCTCTTGGCGGACAAGTAGATCGCTGGCGCGCTCTGGTTCTGCCATTATTTCTTCCACTGTTCGTTCCATTCGCATACCTTGTGAACCCTTCACAAGAACAATATCCCCATTACTCAAAATACTCTCTAAATACTTTCCCGCCAAATGTGAGTCATCAAACTGAATAATATTTTTTTCGCTCATATCGCTATCGAGCGCGCCCTCCGCTATATATTGAGCGCGAGGGCCAACAGCAATAACGAGGTCTGCGAAACTTCCAGCTTGTTTGCCAAGCTTCTTGTGCTCTTCTATTGTAAATTTCCCAAGCTCGAGCATGTCTCCCAAAACTGCTATTCGTTTCCCCTTTGTCTTTATACTCTTGAGAGTTTCCACAGCAGCCTCTGCTGCTACTGGAGACGCATTGTATGTATCGTCAATGATTGCAGATCCCTTGAGTCCTGGAAGCACTCTCATGCGTCCAGGCGGGCTTATATGAAGAGACAATCGCCCTATCATATCTACGATGTTAAGCTTCAAATATGCGCCAGTTGCTATCGCCGCAAGAGCGCTATAAACGGGTTGACTCCCAAGAACACCACGCATATCGACAGGAAACACGTTGCCGTCATATTCAAGCTTAAATGTAGTTCCAACAGGTACGCCAGCCTCGTACGCCGTCTGAATGTTTGTTGCTCTAAACATTGTGCCAGCATTTAATCCGTAAGTGAGTGATTTTGCTTTTGTTTTTTCACGTAGAGCAAGGACTCGTTCGTCATCAGCATTCACAATAAGAACGCCGGTATTACGGAGGGCCTTTACCAATTTTGTTTTTTCTTCAAAAAGCTCGTCTGGTGATTTAAAAAACTCCACATGCACAGGGACATCTCCAAAACGCGTAACGACAGCGATATCAGGCACCACCAAAAGAGTTGCGCGTTCAATATCGCCCGGCATACTAGCCCCTAGCTCAAGCACTAGCCACTTTGGGTAGTGCATACGTGTAGTAATAAGAATAAGTCCCTTTATAATGTTTTTTATCCAAAGTGCTGGGTTTGACCATCCATTTTCGCAATTTAAAATTGTAAGAGGGAGTCCGATTTCGCTATTGAAACTCTTTACGCTTTTGCGAGCCACAAGCGCCTCCCCAACCACTGCGAAAATTGCGTCTTTTGTGGATGTCTTGCCAACGCTTCCCGTTACAGCAATAATTTTAGGTTTATATTTTCTAATAACAAGCCTTGCTTCTGCTTCAAGAATAATAGTGATGATGTGTCGTATAAATGTTTTCATAATAATTTATCTGTCTGGCGGTATTTCATAATAGTTTAGCAAAAATTTTGTTATTTGCATAAATGGCAGAGAAAGCGTATGTGATGCATATGCTTCACCATGCGGGTTTTTTAAAGTAAGAAATATGATAAATTTTGGATCATTGGATGGGAAATACCCAAAGAACGTGTGTAGGTATTCTGTTTTTGAATAACTACCGTCCTCAACGAGTTGCGCTGTACCTGTTTTTGCAGCAATGCTGTAATGTTCCATCTTGAGTGTTCCACCCACCAATGCTTTGTCTACAACAACTGTAAGCATTCTCGATATCTCTTCTGAGGTCTCCTTTTTTATCACGCGCCGCTTCTCAGTTGGAACAAAATCCCGCGATGGCCCAATGCTGTATTCTGTGCGCTTGACCACATGCGGGGTCACAAGTACTCCACCGTTTGCAAGCGATGCGAGTGCGCGTATTGTTGCTATCGGTGTTGATGATATACCTTGTCCAAACGATGCCGTTGCATACTCTATGTCGCGTGGACTCTCCAGATTTCGAATATCCCCCACGCCTTCATTTGGGAGATCAATACCAGTCTCCTCCCCGAGCCCAAACGATTTGAAATATTCCCTAAATCTGTCTTTACCGAGGCGCTCCATCACAAACATTGTCCCAGTGTTCAACGACTGATTCAATATCTCCTGCATCGGCACAACGCCACGCGCCTTACCATCGTAATTAGCTATTCTCTTTGTGTTTATAATGCGGAACCCTTTGTCATCATATGTTGTGCTTGCTGTAATTACGCCAGCATCTATCCCTGCTGCCAATGTAAGTGGTTTGATAATGGAACCCATTTCATACACACCATCTACAAGTGGATTTGAAAAAACGCTTGGATCTTTTTCTTTAGAAAAATTATTTAGATTAAATGTTGGCATGGTCGCCATGGCATAAATTGCTCCAGTTTTTGGATCCATAATAATACCGCCAGCGCCATCAGCATTATATTTTTTTAAAACATCGTCCTCTAATGTACGCTCAAGAAACCCCTGCACCGTAGGTTCTATTGTCGTGACAAGGTCACCTTCGCGACCTCTATCAAAAAGTATAGCTGCGCCTGGTTTCAAAAAAAGATCGGCAAAAAATCTTGAGGCATCACTTGTACTAGTGCGTGTCAACGGCTCATTGTAATAACGCTCTAGCCCGTATCGACCTATTTGTAACACACTATCACTGCCATCAGACCCTACAAATCCAAGCACCTGCGCGGCGACCCTACCTCCAGGATAGAAACGTTTATTATCTTTTATCAAAATTACACCTTTTTCTCCAAGTGCACGAATCCATTCAACCTCTTTTTCGGATAGATGTTTTGCAACTTCTTCATACTTGTCACCCTTACGTCCTGCTCGCGCTATGAAGTCATCACGGTCAAACTTCACAAAAGAAAGGAGCTTATCTGCAAGCAATACGCTATTAGTAATTTTGGTTGGGTCGACAGCGAGAGTGTAATCTGCAACTACCGTTGCTCCGGAAATCCTTCTTCCAGTTCTTTCTTCAAAAAAAATAGTTCCTCTGTTAAATTTTCCTGTTGCTGAAATCTTGTATTTTGCCTCAGCAAGATCCTGGTAATACTCCCCCCTTGCAATTTGTATATACCCAAGCTTTGTAATTAAAAGGAGTGCTATCAAAAGCACCCCTATGTTCAAAAACCATACATTGTGAAGTTGTTGTTGCTTCATCGCTATCGTGCCATAGAAATTTTTGCCTTGACATCACCAGTACCATTGATAGGAGTAGATGAATCGACAAACATCGCTTTTACCTCTTTGAAACCAAGTTCTTGAGCATACGCAAGCGTAATAGAATTTGCATATGTAAGATATTCAGATTCAAGCGCACTTGATATACTTGTGAGCTCATTTGACGCTTGGTTTATATTATTCCGATCCACAACGGCAATAGTGAGCGTTGCGACCGAGTACAAATAGAATGCAATAACTATACCAATGAGTGCTGCTAACACCCAGAAGATTTTTCTTTCTATATTGTTTAGATCGAGTGTTTTTGTGGTCATGTTAATTTTTAATTATGATTCTTAATTTTGCGCTTCTTGATTTTGGGTTTTCCTTTATTTCAGTGTCGCTTGGCACTATTGGCTTTTTTGTAGCGATAATTGCTAACCCTTCGCGAGCTTTTTGTTTGAAAAATTCCTTTACTATGCGGTCCTCAAGACTATGAAATGAGATCACTGCCATTCTGCCTCCATCTGCAAGACATTCAAAACCTCCTGCTAGCCCCTCGCGAAGCGCGCCAAGCTCGTCATTTACCGCAATGCGGAGTGCTTGAAACGTCTTTGTTGCGGGGTTAATCTTGCTAAAACCAAACTTTGGCACGCAGTTCTTCACAATATCTGCGAGTTGCCCTGATGTTTCTATCGGCTTTTCTTTTCGCGCCTCAACAATTCCTTTTGCGATGCGTCTGGCGTACCTTTCCTCGCCATAACCATAAATAATGTCCGCGATACTTTCCTCTGCCCACTCGTTTACGATTTCTCTTGCTGTGAGACCCTCGCCAGATGAACTGAAAGTCATCAATAGCGGTTCATCCCGCATAAAGGAGAACCCTCGTGGTGTCTTTTCAAGCTGACGGTTGGAAAGACCGATATCGAGCAAAATAGCATCGACATTTTCCACCCCTGCTTGCTTGAGGATATTTTTAATGTTGCGAAAGTTATCGCACACAAAAATTTTTTTACATGGAAGATCCTTTAGGCGATCTTCTGCGATTTTGAGCGACTCTGCATCAGCATCGGTTCCAATAAATAGACCCACCTTTCCTATTTTTTCGCAAAGAACACGACTGTGCCCGCCGAGGCCAACTGTTCCCTCAAAGACAGTTTTGCCTTCTGTGAGCGCTAGCCCTTCTGTTCCCTCCTGTAAAAGAACTGAGATGTGGCTATCCATACTAAATTACGCCAATCTCTCCAAGCTTTTCAGCAAGAGCGTCAGCGCCCTTTTGGATACGCGCTTTGTACTCACGCCACACCTTTTCATCCCAGAGCTCTACGCGAGTAGACACACCAACAACTGCGACCTGAGTCTTTAGATCCGCAAACTCCTTTAAAAAATCTGGAACAAGGATACGACCAATGCTATCCACGTCTGTTTCAACTGCGCCAGCGAGCATAAAACGTCCGAAGCCACGAGTGTCAGCTTGACCCATAGGGAGCGAAGCCAAGCGCTCTGCAACCTTCTGCCACTCCTTCATTGGGTACACAAAGAGACAGTTGTCGAGTCCGTGCGTGATGACAACTTTTTTGCCTAGCTCCTTACGGAACTTTACTGGAAGAGCGAGGCGCTTCTTTGGATCTAGGGTGTGGGTGTGTTCGCCTATGAGCATGATATTTTTTAGTGAGATCTTTGCCGAATTTCTAATTCGCCACTTTCTCCCACTTAACTACATTATATTACACTTTATCCCACCATACAACACAAAATATCGATAGTTATCCACAGGCGCCGATTTTTTCTTTTGCCCGACAAAAGAAAAAATCGCGTCTAAAATGTCCACATTTTAGACGTACAGAAAGGAATATAACAAGAAAAAAGCACCATTCGCTTAGCGAATAGTGCTTTGGTGTTTTAAGACTTCGTAACACTGATTATACCTCAGAAATTGAAACACCATAATGTTCATCAATCCCCTTTTTCAAAATATCGTAATGAATCCTCACTGAAGGATGAATCTTTTCCCAATGAAACGCTGAAAGTGGCACATTCTGGTAAGTTGACTCAAATGTGCTTTGAGCTTTTTTTATTTCAACGACAAGCTCATTATGCAACACCATCAGATGCCTAACATCATGAACAAGTGGATAGTACTCATGAAGAACATCACGCAAATTGTAGTAATTTGTCATCACACAACTCCTCTTAAAAGTTATCTAATTTGATTTATATCACAGAATACAGATTTCTGCAAGACTTTAGTCCAACTGAGGTCTCATTGTCGGGAAGAGTACGACCTCGCGTATATTGCGTGTATCTGAGAAAATCATTGCTAAGCGATCAATACCGATACCAACTCCACCAGCAGGTGGAAGCCCGTACTCTATAGCTTCCAGGTAGTCCTCGTCTGAGGGTGACACATCTCCCTCTCCCCCTTTTTTCTTCTTATCTTGCTCTTCGTAGCGAATCTTTTGCTCTAGTGGATCATTTAGCTCTGAGAATGCATTCACCATTTCTACGCCAGCGATAACAAGTTGAAATCGGTCGATAAATGCTGTATTTGATTCCTGCTTTTTTGCAAACGGCGAAAATCCTGCAGGATAGTCAACAATAAATGTTGGCTGAATTATCCTTGGACGACAAGCCTTTTTATAAACATTGTCCATTATTTTTTCAACGGCATCGTGTGGCTCTACATGTACACCAAAACGCTCAGCAGATAGCTTCCAGTCTTCGTGAGACATCGTCTCTGGGTTTTCTATCGATGCGTAACGCTTGAACAGGTCAAGAAATGAGGTAACCGTGAATTTTTTTGACACATCGATAACGTCTTCTCCAGATTTTATTTTCGTTCCCCTGAGAACATTTTTTACAAGTGTCTTTATCATCTTTTCCACGAAAGCCATTTGGGATGCAGCAGTTTCGTATGCGGCATAAAACTCTAGCATCGTGAACTCTGGGTTATGAGTCATATCGATGCCCTCATTACGAAAATTGCGTCCAAGCTCGTACACACGAGGGAAACCGCCAACTAAAAGCTTTTTCAAATATAGCTCTGGGGCTATACGGAGATTTAAATCAATATCAAGAGCATTGTGATGTGTTTTGAATGGCTCCGCTAGCGCGCCCCCAGCAAGGGATTGCAGAAGCGGGGTTTCTACTTCAAGATAGCCAGCGTCATTTAAAAAAGAGCGGGTCTCTGTAATGATTTTTGAACGGAGCACAAAACGCGCGCGCACCTCATCGGACATAAGCATATCTAAATAACGCTTACGAAAACGCTCTTCAACATCCTGAAGTCCATGCCACTTATCTGGAAGCGGTCGCAAACTTTTTGAAAGAATCTTCCAACTTTTTACAAGCAAAGTTCTCTCCTTTCGCTTGGTCATAAATAGAGTTCCAGTACATTCAATGAAATCCCCTATATCAATAGTGTCCTGAAACAATGAAAATAGATCTTCATCCATATCATCTCGCTTTAGAAAGCCTTGAATAACAGACTCACTGTCGCGCAAATTAAAAAAGACAAGAGCCCCCTGCCCACGAATTGCCATTACACGACCGGCGAGCGTAATTTTTTTATTTTCTCTAGAGAGTTTAGTGAACGAAGAAAGTGCATCGGCAACAGAAATAGAACGCTTTGTCGCGATAGGATAAGGGTTTATCCCTTTTTCTTTTAGAAGCTCAATCTTTCTCAATCGCTCTGCGCGAATTTCCTCTAATGATGCCATAAAAATAAGTGATATGTTAAAAGTGTCTACGTCCAGGACGCGTGTCCCGACACGGCTCTGGTGACCCGTCTACTGATTCGAAAGTCTAAAGTAGGTGCTAATGAAGATGCATTCTGCTTTTTGACTTCCGGCTTTATGGATATGTGTTGACCGATTCCTATTCGACAGTTACTACAGTGCAGGAAACTACACCCATAGGTGTTTCGTACGTAACCTTGTCCCCCTTGTTCTTCCCCATGAGAGCCTCCCCGAGTGGCGACTTGTTTGAGATTTTACCCTCCTTTGTGTTTGCCTCTTCAGAGCCTACGATCTGATATCTACGCTCAGCTTTTTCTCCTTCGCGAAGAATCACAGCTGTTGACCCAATCGTGACCGCCCCACCTTTGTGCTTCTCGGTGATAACAGCATGCTTAATCATTTGTTCAAGCTTTGCAACACGCTCTTCCGCTTCCGCTTGATTTTGGCGAGCTTCGTGGTATTCTGCGTTTTCTGAAAGGTCCCCGAGCCCCTTTGCAAACTCAAGTTGCTCAGCAATCTCCTTACGGCGAACGCTTTTTAAGTAATCAAGCTCCTTGGTTAATTCTTCAAATTTCTCTTTGCTTAAGTATTCTTTTTCTTCTGACATATATCGTATTCTATCGGTTTATAGGTTAAAAGTCAATTCTAAATTTTTTTCTGTTTATACAATAAAAAAACACTCATGGAGGAGCCATGAGTGTTTTAAAGTGAAAAATAAAAGGATGCTTACAATTAACAGCAAGTGCCGCAACACACACCACCTTTGCTCGAAAACAAAGGCTCTGCTGGACGCTTGTATGAAAGCAATTGATCAAAAACAGCTTCGAGGAGTCCGTCGGATTCGAGGATATACTCCTCTGCCGTCTCCCCATGATCAAATGTGACGTCAGCCGGATGCACCTTCCCATGTTTCAATGCGTAGCCAAAGACTTCGTTTGAACCAAGATGGTCAGGAAATGTCCCAGTGCGCAGATGCATTATCTGCATTGCACACCCTAGCTCCAAAAGACGATTATGGATTGCCTCTGAGACGAGTTTCGACTCAATGTACTCGCCGTCAATCAGTAATTTGAGCAACTTTGATGACTCCTCGGTGTAGCCAATAACCTGTCTTGCATGCAAAACACTAAAGCCAAAACACAGCTTTTCAAGCAAATCATTCTTTATTTGCGGAGTTAAAACCTCGCTTGCGTCCATAATTCTACCCTCCTAAATAATTAACAAAAAACCAAACTTAAAACTATCATGAAGCTACTGAAAAAGCCAGGAACAGCTGATTATTTTATATATTCTGGAGTATTCTGGTTCATCCAATCAAACATTTGGCGCATTACATACACGCCACCAATAGTATTGTCATGCGGGCCTCTCTCCATCACAATTGCAAATGCATAACGTGGTTTTTCGTATGGGAAAAAACCAACGACCCACGAATTGATGTATTTTTTACCAGCGTCTATTTCAGCGGTGCCTGTCTTCCCTGCGACACTCACATACCCAACGCCGAGCCCTGTTACGGTACCGCTTGTTACCCCTTGGCGCATTCCTTCGCGCGCAACCTGAAGATGTTGTTGCAAAATTGGGATTTTTGAAGTTGAGACTTCCTGAGTGGGATCTTTTAATAAATGTGGTGTAACAAGTGTCCCATCATTTGCAATACCTGCCACAGCGCGAAGAGCTTGCAATAATGTAGTCTGAAAACCGTACTGCCCAATGACTGTGTGATATGTGTTACCCAACCGCCAGACACCGTCTTCAAACATTTTTGCTTTCCATTCTGGGTTTGGAATTGTTCCAGATTTCTCATCTGTAATGTCTATCCCTGTCAATTCCCCAAAACCAAACATGCGGGCATATTTTTCAATATTTGCAATGCCAATACCTTTTTGGTCCTCATAACCTCCTCCGATAGCATAAAAGTACACGTCGGATGACACTGCGATGGCGCGCCACATATCAACCAACCCGTGCGCCTTCCAGTCATTAAATACTGATTTTATGTTTGGATAATATGGGTTTTGAATTGAAATAGACCCAGTACTTAGAATTTGTTTTTCTGGGGTAATGACGCCTTCTGCAAGTGCCGCTATTGCCATAAATGGTTTAATAATAGAACCTGGGGTATATACTCCGGATACAGCACGGTCAAGAAATACAGCGCGCTTATCTAGGTTGTAGCTTTGAATAAGCTTCTTATTCTTCCCCTCAGACAGTGTAGAGCTTTCATATTCTGGATAACTCGTCATAGCCAAAAGCTCACCGTTCTCGACATCAATAATAGCGCCTGCCCCTGCCATGTAGCCAAAATTGTTTGAGGTATCGCGAATAGTTGCATACAACTTTTCTTGCACGCGTGAATCTATGCTCAAGGTAAGCTCCGTTCCGTTTTTTGGGCTCTCGACAATACTTCCCTCCTTACTGTTGCCAAGTGCGTCTGTTTCAATAATTTGAAACCCATTCTCTCCAGAAAGCATTTCATTATAATACTCCTCGATACCATCCTTACCGACAAATAATTCCTGATAATAGTACCCGCGACTATCACGCTTTGGATAGCTCACATAACCAAGCAAGTGGCCAAAGCCAGAGGAGGTAACATATGAACGATGTGGGAACGGCATTTTTTCAGTTGTTGTACTCGTTTCAGATGCAATAAGCGCTGTGCGAGCTTCTTCATCGTCAAAAGAGTTCCACGCGAGAGGTGTTTTATTGCGGTCATATATAACCCCTCGCATCGCAAACAATGGAGTATGACTGAGTCTGTTGTTTTCACTCTTTTTCAAAAATTCTTCACCCTGCACAACCTGCAGGATCGTCACCTTTGCTAAAAAAATAAATATGATCAATAGAAAAGAGAAGAATACTCCCCAAATTGAAATATGGCTTATTGGTTTTTCAATACGTCCCTCAAATTGATATTTATCAAAGCCTGGCAAATTTTTTGAATCTAGAAAAATCTCGTCTGGGTTAATATCTCGAGATAGTTGCTTTAAATATTTCTGTGAAATTCTTTTTGACATATGGGTCAGCTCTATGTTTATCGAACTGCTTTCCTTGCATATGATGCTGCAAATAGTATTGCGACCGCGGTAAGAACGCCAGCCAGTCCACCGAAAGTAGATGAATTTGCGCCATACAATACATCTATAAGGACTCCAAATGCGATTATTTCATAATACATTGGCCACAAAAAAGCGCCAATAAATGCCAAAATAGCAATGACCCACCATGGCAAATAAAAAATGGCAAAGAAAAGAATTAAATCAAAAATGATACGTTTTTTCATTTGTAAAATGTTGCAATTTTAGCCCTTAATCTTTATTACCTCAACTAGGTTGATTTCTGTGATATTGAATGGTACACGAAAAAAAATACGCTTGAAAGGATTTGCTGGTTCTTCCTCAATAAATGTAACTGCTCCAAGAATAAGATTTTCTTTTGTAACAACAGTATCGCCAATAACTACAGAGCTATCCTGCGGAACCATTGCTTCAAAGTTACCCATTCCACGCCCATAGGCTGTCACGGGAAGGTGTTGCGCCCCAACGATAACAAGCTGCTCGTCGCCATATGACGAATAAATTTTTATCTTTGCAGAAGAAGAAGCAGCCTCAATAATTTCTCCAATAACGCCAGAGCCCGCATATGAAACCAGATCTCCAACCTTTACTCCATTTTCAGTTCCCGCGTCAATAACAAGCGTGTCATACGGTGAGCGTCCTGGCCCAACCAAGACCTTTGCTACAACACGATTATCACCACTAGAACGCCCTAGTGCTTCTTCAAGTCTTGCCACTCTTTCAACAAGCAGATTTCTATCAAGCACCTGTGCTGACATAATCGAGAGCGCCTCATTAAGTATGTCGTTCTCCTTCACAAGAGAGTCCTTTGTTTTAAAATTAGTTACAAATGAATCCAATGCACCAGAGACAGAACTCCCAATCTCCCACACCACGATGGCGACATTGTGCACACTTTGCGTAAGAACTTTCCGAACAGGAGAATATAATAGAAAAAAAATACTCACAGCTATAAAAATACTAAGAATAATATTTTTTCTATTCGAAAATACGTTACCTTGTTTACTGCGGTGGTATATCATTTTCGTGTTCGATGAGGACCTCTCTGAAATTGTCCATATCCTCAAGAATAATGCCTGCTCCACGAGCCACGGCTGTCAATGGGTCGTTTGAAATATATACAGGTACATGGAGAGTCTGCGACAATAATTCGTCAAGCCCTCGAATAAGCGCGCCTCCACCAACGAGTATAATTCCACGGCTCATTACATCTGACAAGACTTCAGGTGGAGTAGTCTCAATAACTTCTTTTACTGCGTCAACGAGGCCTGCAATAGACCCGCTCATCGCCTCTCGAATATCAGTATCAGTAACAACAACTTCACGCGGAAGCCCTGTCACAAGGTCTCGCCCACGAACCACTGCTTCCATTGGACTGGCGCCTTTCTTTGCCGACCCGATAGCAATCTTTACACTCTCAGCTGTACGCTCACCAACGAGCACACGAAATTCATCGCGAATATAGCTTATGATATCGTTGTTCAGGCGGTCTCCTGCGATGTGCAAGTTTTTAGACCTAACAATGCCACCAAGAGAAATGACTGCGATATCAGTGGTGCCACCGCCAATATCGATTATCATATTGCCTATAGGGTCTTTTACTGGGAGCTTGATTCCAATTGCTGCTGCCATTGGTTCCTCTACTATGTGTACTTCACGTGCTCCTGCATTTTTTGCCGCATCATAGACTGCGCGAACCTCAACAGTCGTAATCCCAGAAGGCACACCGATAACCACCCTTGGGCGCACTGTTTTTTTGCTAATTTTGTTTGCCTTACTAATGAGATACGATAGCATTTCTTCTGTAACCTCGAAGTTTGAAATAACTCCATCAACAAGAGGACGTATAGCGACCACGTGTCCAGGCGTACGGCCAAGCATTTGCTTCGCCTGCGTGCCAAGCGCGACCACCTGTCCTGTCTTTTGATTTACAGCAACAACAGACGGCTCGTTGATAACGATTCCGTGATCACGCAGATATACAAGGGTATTTGCGGTACCGAGGTCGATGCCGATATCATTAGAAAAAAGTTGGTAAAATTTATCAAACATAATAGTTATTTCGCTTTACACATTGCCATTAGCTCATCTTTGCCAACCAGAGAAACTTCCCCGGTTGCGCGATTTTTTATTTCAAAGCTTTCACTCGCGATGGTTTTTGAAGATACTACCACACGAAGCGGGATGCCGATCAGATCGCTCTCTGCAAACTTTTCACCAGCGCGTAAATCACGATCGTCCCAAAGCACTTCTATTCCTTTACTTATGAGTTCATCATACAGCTTTTGTGATTCCTTGCGAACGATATCATCGCCAGAACCTCCAAGCTCCACAATATGTACGCCAAATGGTGAAATTGCGTCTGGCCATACGAGCCCTTTTTCGTCTCCTAGCACTTCTACCACAGTACCGAGAACACGACCAAGCCCAATACCATAACACCCCATAACAACAGACTGATCTTTACCATCCTCGTCTTTGTATGAAAGGTTGAATGGGGCAGAAAACCTCGTTTTGAGCTCAAAAATGTTACCTACCTCTACTGACGTTTCTGCACGCAGATTCTTTCCGCCACACTCTGGGCATGCGTGTTTTTGGTCCTCAATAATCTCATTGTTCACAGCAACGCGACATTTGTCACAAATATAGATTGTATCTTCTCCTGCGCTCGTGATTGTCTGAAACTCATGCGAATATTTTGAGAAACTCCCACCTGATGCAAATGTCAAAAACGTTGTTGCGCCTATACCAACTCGCTCAAAGACATTCGCATATACGCCTTTCATCTTTTCATAATAGGCAATCATGTCTGTCTCGTTGCGATGAAACGAATACATGTCCTTCATGATGAACTCACGGCCACGCAGGATCCCAGATTTTGCGCGAAGCTCCATTCGAAACTTATTTTGAAATTGATATGTGGCAAAAGGTAGATCGCGGTATGATGAGATGAACTGCTTCACAAGAGGCACAACGATTTCTTCATGTGTTGGACCGAGAGCATTTTCTCTGCCAGAGATATCTATCACTTTATACAAATCGTCCATCGTGTCCCATCGTCCTGTCGTTTGCCAATTTTCTTTTGGCTGAAGCGAGGGCATTAAAATTTCCTGTCCGCCAACGCTGTTCATTTCCTCTCTAATAATGTTTTCAATGTTTTTTAACACACGAAGACCGAGTGGTAAATATGTATACACACCAGCTTGTAGCTTGTCTACAAAACCAGCTCGAATAAGGAGCTTCGCATTCTTTGCCACCTCATCAGCAGGAGCTTCCTTTTGTGTTTTGGTAAAAAGTTGAGACTGTCGCATATATGTTTGTATCTTACATTAAAAAGCATACAGCACCAAATTGGTTGACTTTTTGTATTATTTATGCTAAAATTGTTCGAGTTCTTTCTAAATTAAGAGGAGATTGAGATGAACAACGCCATTGTTATTGTTGCCTTGGTTCTAGCTTTTGTTGCTTGGTTTAGTCTACTGTGTATAACATTTAAATCAAGGAATGCTGCCGAGGAAAAGCATGCACCAACAAACGTGGCGGAAACGTATACAGAATCACTGCAAAAAACGCGTGAGCTTGAACGCGCGACAAAAGAATTTTTTGATGTTTATCGCAAGATAACAAAAAGTGGCAAGGATCCTTCAAAAGAAGAAGTTAAACCTCGGCTTAGCGAATGGGAATTATTTTCATTACAGGAAGTTCTGAACTCTAAGACATTCGAACAACTTGCTTGGGCTAGCAAATTAACACTTGAAGGTAGCCTCGCGGCAAAATTTGTACCAATTCAGCAAGAGCAGATATCTACACTTGAAGTAGAGATTGCGGGTAGCAACGTCGAGGAGCTCATCAGGGTTGCACGAATGGCGCCAAAGGGTGGGCAGGCTGAAATGCTAGCCTTTTCGAAACTCCAGCGACTATTGTCAAACAAGCAGTAGGATGCAAGTTAAAACAGGAAGCATTTTTGCTTCCTGTTTTTTATTAACCTAAATCAGTTTTGCAATATCGTGGAATGTTACGGCAACCATAACTGCAATTAGGACAATAAACCCAATTCCGTTTGCGATATTTGCGACTTCAGGTTTTATTGGTGACCGTTTGATTGCCTCTATGAGAAGGAAGAACAGACGCCCCCCATCAAGCGCAGGGAACGGTAATAAATTTATTATTGCTAGATTTATCGAAATAACTGCTGTAAGTGAGATTAGATGTATAAAACCTAGCGCCCCAGCATCACTAACGATTCCAACAATACCAACGGGACCAGCTACATCCTGAAAATCTGCCTGTCCTATGAATATATTTTTTAAAAAATCAAAGATACCTATCGCCATCGCATATGTCATTTCTGAGGTAGTAAAAAGTCCTGCGAAAAATGCTTCATGAATCGGAAGCTTAAGAATACCTGTAATATCCATCGAGATACCTATTGCGCGACGACCGTCCACAATCCCTTCTTCGCTTTGTAGCGCAATTGTTTTGGCTTCTGCACCACGAAGGTAAGTAATGTTTATATCATTATGCGTAGATATGAACTCTTGAGTAGCATCTATCCCAGGATTTGTGATGCTGTCTGACCCGGAATCAATATTTACAATAATGTCACCACCTTTAAGGCCTGCTTCCTGCGCAGGGGATGATGGTAATACCTGTGTAATTGTAAGACCAGGATTTTGTACGCGAGCGCCGTACTTAGTGTCATCCACAGAATGAGGAAGCCCGACCATAAAGCCCAAACTAATAAGCAACCACGCAAAAAGCAGATTAAAAACAACTCCAGCAGAAATAATCCACGCCTGCACATATCGTTTCTTGTGGGACAAACTGCGTGGTGAGTCTATACCTCTTAATGATTCCTCGTTTGGATCCTCTCCAAAAATCTTTACAAATCCTCCAATAGGAAAAGCATTTATAGAATACACCGTCTCCCCTATTTTCTTCTGAAAAAGGCGTGGTGGGAAACCGAGGCCGAATTCATCTACTCGCACACCTGCGCGTTTTGCAGCAATAAAATGACCAAGCTCGTGCACAAGGATCAATGCTGCTAATATGATGATGAATAAAATTATAGACATTGGTATTGACAGTGCTTGTCGTCCTAGGTTCCGACTATACAATAACTGCTCATTTGAAATATGTGGCTTCTACTCGCCTAAGATCTCTCCATTTGCTTCATCTACAAGCTTTTGCAAATCCTCAAGCGCGCGAGTCTTTTCATCCTCGCTCATATCGCCATCGCGCTCTGTTTCAATGATATCGTTCTTTGTTTTCTCACGATCACCCTTTACTGTCACACGTGCATCCTCAACCTTATCACGCACGATCTTTGTAAATGCTATACGACGCTCTGTCGTAAGCGGTGGGAAAAAAATACGAAGCCCTGAATCATCTGTAGAAACTGAAATACCGAGGTTTGCCGCATTAATCGCCTTCTCTATCTCTTTGCCATTTGCTTTCTCCCAAGGAACTATTCTAAGCGTACGCGCATCTTCGTTGGCAATAGTAGCCACGTGTTGCACAGCCAAATGTGCACCGTACGACTCAATGAAAATCCCGTCAAGAATCGCGCTCGATGCGCGTCCAGTGTGGATAGCGGAAAGCTCTTTACTCAAGTGCTCGGCCACATCCCCCATCTTCTTTTTGAATCCCGAAAAATCGTATGTCATATGTGCGATAGTCTAGCAAGAAATAGCGCCTAATTCAATACTTGCAACATGACTACAATATCACAGCTAGATGCTCAAGAAGCATTTTTGGTGACGAGCCACGGTCTGCAAGATAAGTCTTTGCTTGAAAGATTTCGCGAAAAACACTGGCTGTTGAATCATCACGTTCGCCTGCTGTTCTTGTATATAAAATACGCTCTATGTGGTCAAGCATACGGCGAAATAGCTCGCGGTCAACAGTTTCACCTGCTTTCTTCTCGGCAAGTTTTTTTGCCATTGCAAAACGCTCTTCTAGACTAGCATCAATAAATTTTTCAGCCAGTGCTTTTGCGTCATCCTCATACTCTATCTTCCCAGAAACTACAAGTACGCGAGAGAGCAGTGTTGGCAGAAGAGTTTCAGCGCGCGGAAGAATGATAAAAAAGTGCGTGCCTGCGGTCGGTTCTTCAAATGTTTTCAAAAGTGCGTTTTGAGCCTCGCGCGTAAAAGAATTCGTGCCAATAACAAAAATTTTGCGAGAAGAGCCGAAGCCAGAGCGTGCCTGCGCGGCTTTGAGAGAGCGTGCTTCATCAACACCAAATGACTCGTAGTGTTGAACAACAAAATCTGGATTGCCTTGCGCATCTATATTCAAATGTTTTGCTATGGCGACTGTAATAGCAGGAACAACAATATCGTATGCACCTTCAATCACATGCGCGTGGTGCAGGTATCCAGTTTTTTTATAGTTTTCAAAAATATAATCCATAGCATTCACCTCATAGCGAGCTAAACTATTTTTTGGCGAGGATGCTTTTCTTGTATGTATCCAAATGTTCTAGGGCAATCCCTGTACCTTTTACCACACAATAAAGAGCATCCTCTGCAAGAACTGCCTTCACACCAGTGCGACGGACTACCAGCTCAGGTAAATTTCGAAGCTGCGACGAACCACCTGTCATAATTATACCTTGATCAATAATATCAGCAGAAAGCTCTGGCGGGGTCTCCTGTAACACATCCTTAATAGCGCGGACAATCTCACGAAGTTCTCGATCAATTGCCTTTACTATTTCATTGGTCGTCACCTGAGCTGTGCGTGGCAAACCAGTAACATAATCACGACCCTTGATAGTCAATAAAAGCTCGTCGTCCATTGACACAGCCGACCCAATACGAACCTTTATCTCCTCTGCGGTGCGGTCACCAATAGCTAGATTGAATGTTTTTTTAATGTAATCGGCAATCGCATGATCTATTTTATTTCCTGCGCACTTAACTGATGTTGAAGCAACAATTCCGCCTAAAGATATCACCGCAACATCTGTCGTGCCACCACCAATATCAACAACCATATGTCCACGCGCTTCATAAATTGGGATGCCTGCACCTATTGCCGCAAGGATGGGTTCCTTTACCACATACACATTTTTTGCTCCTGCCTTGATGGTAGCTTCAATAACTGCACGACGTTCTGTCGACGACACGCCTGCAGGAACAGATACC
Source organism: Candidatus Nomurabacteria bacterium GW2011_GWC2_42_20 (assembly GCA_000998425.1). GTDB lineage: Bacteria > Patescibacteriota > Minisyncoccia > Phycocordibacterales > UBA1550 > UBA1550. The sequence continues at coordinate 33,456 of LCDG01000006.1, read as the reverse complement.
ATTACTTCAGGTTTCAAAATATTCCACTTACCAAGCGCCTTGCTCATATAGTATCGAATCATGGCCTCGGTCACACGATAGTCAGCAATAACACCATCCTTCATGGGACGATATGCGACAATGTTGTCTGGGGTGCGACCGATCATTTGTTTTGCTTCGAGACCAACAGCCATAATGCGATTTGTTTGCTGGTCAACAGCAACAACAGACGGTTCATTGAGAACAATACCCTTACCAGGAATATACACGAGTGTATTTGCTGTGCCGAGATCTATACCTATTTTTGTTACAAAAATTCCCATAATTATACGCTTTCAGATAATACTTGAGCTCGTTCTATTTCTACACCAATGGCACGCAAACGATTTTCGATATCTTCATATCCTCTGTCTATCGTCGTATCCACATTATGGATGACAGACTCCCCTTTTGCAACAACGGCTGCAATAACGAATGCAAGTCCCGCACGGAGATCTGGGCTCGTAAGCTTTCGTCCACGTAGCTCTGACTTCCCACGCACAAGCACTCTATGAGGATCCATCATTGTAATAGACGCTCCCATAGCAGAAAGTGATTCCGTATAGTTTAAGCGCCCCTCAAAAATAGTCTCAAATACTTTACTCTCACCTTCTGCCTGAGTAAGAAGTACTGTCATTGGCGCCTGCAAATCTGTTGGGAAGCCTGGGTACTCATGTGTTTTAACATCAACGGCGCGAAGCTTCGATGGCGCGCGCACTATTATTTCAGTTTTTTTTGTTTCTATGCTGACACCAGCGCTGCGAAGGAGCTCTATTGGAGATTCTAGGTGTGCCGGGTTGCAATTTGTAATATGAAGCTCTCGCGAAGCCAATGCTCCGAGAACAAGGAAACTTCCCGCTTCTATGCGATCTGGCATTGTTTTGTACGGCTTCCTGGCTCCGGCCAAAAGCTTCCCTCCCTTGATGATTATTGTTGGCGTGCCAGCTCCAATAATCTTTGCACCGCATTTATTTAAAAATTGTGCGAGATCAGCGATCTCTGGTTCCATTGCGGCATTTTTTATAATAGTACTTCCACTTGCTAATACTCCAGCCATCATAAAGGTTTCTGTAACTGTAACGCTTTGATTTTTAAGAAAAAACTCCGCTCCTTTAAGACCATCCTTTGCCTCAACAACATATGAGTCATCTTTTACTGATACTTTTGCTCCCATTTTTTCAAAACCATCTACAAACAAATCGAGTGGTCGCGCGCCAATAACACAACCGCCAGGATGCGGGAAGGAAACCTTTCCATAACGCGCTAAGACAGGGCCAGTGAGCACTATGGATGAACGCATACGTTTTGCAATCCCAGGAGAAAGCTCTGTCGCAAAACCACGAGGGATTAAAACTGTATACACTCCGTGTTTTAAATTCACAACATCTGCCCCCATGTCTTTTAGTAGGTCGAACATGCGGAATGTGTCATTGATTTCAGGAATATTGGTAAGAGTAACAGTGTCGCGAAAAAGAACTGTTGACGCAATGGCCTTTAGTGCCGCATTTTTTGCGCCAGTAATAGACACTTTACCGTGTAGCTTTCGCTCACCACCAAAACCTTTAATAACAAATGTGTTGCTCATAGAGATGTACCTCGTATACTACTACGTTGTGGTCGTTTTGACCAAACGAATACTTTATGTGGTAATACAACATACGACACAAATTTTATATTTTTAGCTTTTTCTATTATCATGAACAGATGCAAATAATTACCGTTGCTCCAATCGTTCGTGGCGCACTACAAGGCTCACTTACATATTTTTCAAAAGAGCCAATTCCCGCTGGAATGGTAATCATCGCTCCAATACGCACACGTGAGGTCCCGGCCATTGTACTCGAATCAAGAGAAGTATCTGACGCAAAAACGTCACTAAAATCATCTGATTATGCAATAAGAAAAATAACACGCGCTCATCCACGTCGTATTTGGTTACCATCATTTCTAAAAGCTGTAGAAGAAACTGCAAACGCAACAGCTCAAAAGTTTGGAGAAGTGCTTCTTTCTCTCACACCAAAAATAATATTGGATGCTCACATTAATGGAACGCTTAATGAACCTAAAATAAACAAAACTGCTGGCAGTTTCGAGATTAATGCAATTCAAGAAACCACGCAAATGCGCCTCGAGGCATATCGCAGGCTTGTTCGTGAGGCGTTCATTAGACACGAATCGATCTATATTTGCGTTCCAACAGAAGACGATGTTTTGCGTATATCAAAAGAACTTGAGCGAGGTATTGAAAACTATACATTTACTTTTCACAGCAGCTTAACCAAAAAGCGCGTCTTTGAAAGGTGGGAAAACGCTCTATCTGAAAGACATGCGATTCTTGTTGTTGGAACCACACAATATCTTAGCCTCCCGCGATATTTTAATACAATCATTCTAGAAGAAGAGCACTCCAATGCATGGAAAATGCCGTCTCGAACGCCAACTGATTTGCGAGGGTTTATAGAGGAATACGCGAGAGCTTCTATGAGCACGCTCATTATTGGGGCGCCAATACTACGCCCTGAGACATATGAAAGGGTTACCAGTGGTGTGATTGGTGAATTTATTCGTATCGCACAATATGCTCGTCAGGAAGCAAACAGAAACACAAAAACTATACTGATAGACCCGCGTAAAGAAGAAAAATCATTAAGAGAAAGCACTGGTCGTCGAGAAATGGTTTTACTAAGCAGTGAACTCAAAGAACTTCTTCGAAACGCGGGCGTGCGTAACGAAAAAGTACTCCTTCTGTGTGCAAGAAAAGGACTCGCTCCTGTAACAACATGCGGAGACTGTGGCACTCTCGTCAAATGCCCAGAATGTGACGCTCCGCTCGTAATTCACAAAAAGGAATCGTCAGCAAACCAAGTAACGCAGTTGTTCGTCTGTCATGGATGCGGGTTCACACGTATTCCTGAAAACAATGTCAATGAAACATGTCCAAATTGTGGCGGGTGGAAACTTCAAGGTGTTGGTATTGGCATAGACCGCATCAGCGATGAAGTTTTAAAACTTTCTCCAACAACACCATTATTTATCCTGGATGGTGACAGAGCAAAAACTCGTTCGCAAGCAAAAAAAATAATTGAACAATTCCAAAAGTCTACTGGAGGCATACTTGTTGCGACACCAATGGCTATCCCGCTACTTGGTACGATAGATAATACCGCTATCGTATCCGTTGACTCCCTATTTGCTATACCAGATATTCGCATGCCTGAGCGCATTTTTGCTCTCATCCTCGCACTTCGTGAAAAAACAATTGGGTCATTACTAATTCAAACTCGCTCTGATGATGTGAGCATTTTTGAGCAAGCGCTTTCTGGTAGTATATTACAATTCACAAAAAACGAACTTGCTACTAGAAAAATATTTTCTTATCCACCATTTGGAACAATTATAAAAATAACCCTGCGTAGCAAACGCGATGAAATAGCCTCAGAAATGGAGCGCCTTAAATTTTTTTTGGGAAAGTATGCACCAATCGTGCCTGGAACAATGGCACGTGAGCCAAAAAATGTCTTCCGCATGCATATGATTATAAAACTTGCGGAAGACAACTGGCCAAACCAGGACCTTCTGTCCAAGCTACGATCGCTTCCCATGCAATTCACCATTGAAATAAACCCAGACCATTTGCTGTAAATTCTAGAGTGACTGCTTATACGGTACTATAGTACCGTATAAGCAGTCACTCTAGAATTCTTTAAAAAGAAATTAAAATAGTGTATGCTTCAGGAATTATGGTCATGATCGTTCAAAAAGAAGATCCGATTCTTAGGGAAAAAGCTGAGCCAGTAAATCCAAAGGATTTTTCTTCCCCACGCCTCAAAAAGATATTGGGGGACATGGTAACGGCCATGGAAAAGGAGCTGGATGGTGTTGCGATTGCAGCACCACAAATTGGCATTCCTTTGCGTATATTTATAGTATCCCATAGAGCGTTTGAATATGCGGACGACGAAGAGGACGAGGATGATCGCAATGAACTGGACTCATTGCATACACACGATAGCCCAAAAATTAAGAGATCTAACATGGTCTTCATAAACCCTGTCATCATTAAGCTCTCTCGAAAAAAAGTTTGGATGCCAGAAGGATGCCTTTCGGTACGTTGGTTGTATGGAGAGGTCTCACGCGCAGAAAAGGCAACCGTGCGCGCGTACGATGAAAACGGCAAGGTATTTACATGGGGAGGAAGCGGGCTTCTAGCGCAAATATTTCAACACGAGACAGATCATTTGAACGGCACTCTTTTTATTGATTCCGCTCGCAATGTAGAAAAAATAACCGCAGAGGAGCAAAAAATAAGACTTGAGGGGGCACGAAATAATCATGAATAATACACGTATTGCATTTTGGGGCACGTCACGCATTTCAGTAATTATACTTGACGAAATGGCACAGGAAGGGTTGCTCCCCTCTCTTATTGTTACTGCACCGCCAAGAGAAAAAGGGCGGGGGCTCGAGGTCACAAAAAGTGAAGTAGGAGTTTGGGCAGATACACACAATATACCAACACTTGAACCAGAAAAGCTGGATTCTGAATTTATAGGCCGTCTGTCAGCCTACGGATGTCAGCTATTTATAATTGCATCATATGGGAAAATCGTTCCTCGTACGATTCTCGACTTGCCAAAACACGGCACACTCAATGTGCACCCATCACTTCTACCAAAACTACGGGGTGCATCGCCAATACAATCAGCAATCTTAGAAGACACTCCTGTCGGGTTGCCACACGAAGCTGGTGTCACTATTATGCTTATTGACGATGAGATTGACCACGGCCCTATTGTTGCACAAGAAAAAATTACAGTGCCAAACTGGCCACCAAAAGGTGCAGAACTTGAGGAAATACTTGGTACGCTTGGAGGTAAACTTCTTGTTAGAACAATCCCCCTTTGGGTGTCTGGTGTCATCAAGTCTGTAGAACAGGATCATGATAATGCAACATACACAAAAAAAATGACGAGCGGTAGCGGACAAATCTATCTCGATGACGATTCTACGCGCATGTTTCGAAAAATTCGCGCGTTTGACACATGGCCAAGAGCATACTTTTTAACCAATCGAAATGGGCGAGACACTCGTGTTGTTGTTACTGAGGCTCACCTAGATAATGGGATTCTTGTAATTGACCGTGTAATACCAGAAGGAAGGAAGGAAATGGCGTATGAGGATTTTTTGAGAGGTCAGAAGTAAAACAAAAGACCGACACAAATTTGTGTCGGTCTTTTGTTTTACTTCAATTCTACCTTCTCAATAATCATATCCTCAATTGGGCGGTCATTCTGACCAGTCTTGTTGTTCTCGATTGCTGATACAACATCCATTCCTGCGACAACTTTCCCAAAAACTGTGTGCTTTGTGTCTAGGAAATTGTTATTTGCGGTGTTGATAAAAAATTGACTACCGTTTGTATTTGGACCTGAGTTCGCCATTGAAATTGTTCCAATTACATTCTTATTATCATTACCAATTTCATCTTCAAATTGATAACCAGGTCCGCCAGTTCCCCATCTCGGCTGATTCGCAACATCCCTTGAAAGCGGGTCTCCGCCTTGAATCATGAATCCTTTGATAACACGGTGAAAACGCGTGCCATTGTAAAATCCATCGTTCGCAAGCTTCACAAAATTCTCCACGGTCTTTGGTTTTGTTTCGGCAAAAAGCTCTAGTGTGATCGCTCCTTGGTTGGTTGTCATTATTACTGTTGTCATATTTGTTTCTGGGGTTATTTCTATTATATTTTCTGTTGCAACTGGTTCCGTTGTCGCTTTTGGTTGTATTTTCTCTGCTCCACTAATCCACACAATTAAAATGATAACTGATACCGCAATAGCAGTAAGAATATAATTTTGTGTACTCATAATTTTATCGCTATTAATTATTAGTATTACTTCTCGCGTCCAAATCGAAGCATATTTTTGATCATCCCTGCCCCTCTGCGCACAAGTGTACGCGTCTTCTCCTTATGGGAAGAAAGTTCACGAACGAGCTCATTGCGCATATCGTCTATTGCCGCATAGAGGTCATCTTTTTCTGATGTTGCACGAAAATGCTTTCCACGAACTTTCATGTTCACATCCGCTCGAAATACATCTCCTGACTGATGATGGTTGGTTGTCTTTCCAATCTCAACACTTACAACCGGCTCTTCATTCTCGTGCGGAATTGCAAACTTTTCTACACTTCTCATCTTCTCATCTACATATGACTCAATTGCAGACGTAAGCTCAATATTTGTTGTTGTAATTTTGATATTCATAAACACAGTATATCATTCCACAAACAAGGAAGGCAAGTGAAGGGATTATAGTTCATATACTGCTAATCTGGTATCGATAATATTTTCCCTGGAGCATGATGCCCAGAAATAATGCGAATTTGCTTAGGTTCTATCTCAAAATGTCTTGCCACAATCTCAAGTACCCGCGTATTTGCGCGATTGCCCTCTGCTGGCTCCTTTACTGAAATCAAAAAGGAATCACTGGAATGCGTTTCAAATATTTCCTTTTTAGCGCCAGCATAGACGCGCACGCGAATATACATAATTTATATAACTTCTACTAAAAGCATGTTTGTGCCACCAGTTCGCCCAAAAGGGACTCCTGCGGCAATTACCACCCGATCTCCCTTTTTTGCAAATTTGTGGGAAGTTACAAATGAACGAACTTCTTTTATAACATCCTCTATTGTCGTTAATTTTTCTGCAAGGACTGGGAAGCAACCAAACGAAAGCGCGAGTTGCTCGACTACATGCCGTCGCGCACTCATAGCAATAATTGGCTGCATTGGACGGTATCGCGAGATCATTCGGGGAGTAAAACCAGACTCAGTCAGTGCTATTATTGCCACAGCACCAACATTTGATGCAGTGCTCACGGTTGCAAACGTGGTTGAATCAGCTACATTTTTGTATTCGCCATTAGCGTTTACTTTAGAAGTAAGAATATCTCCATAAAGAGCTTCGTGGTGTGGATATTTTTTTTCCACATTAATAGCGATGCGTGTCATCATCGAGACTGTTTCCACTGGGTATTCACCGAGCGCGCTCTCCTCTGAAAGCATTACTGCATCTGCACCATCTAAAATTGAGTTTGCAACATCGGAAACCTCAGCTCGTGTTGGCACAGGGCTCTTTATCATCGACTCCATCATCTGTGTTGCAACAATAATAGGTTTGCCTGCAATGTTGCATTTTTCTATCATCATTTTTTGTAGTAATGGGACCTGCTCTGCTGGCACCTCTACAGCAAGATCCCCGCGCGCCACCATTACACCGTCTGCCTCAGCGATAATGGCATCTATGTTATCAATAGCCTCCTCAGTCTCAATCTTTGCAATAATCATTGCAGTTGATTTCGCCTTGCTAAGAATTGCGCGAAGTTCACGAATATCAGATGCCCGACGCACAAACGAAAGCGCTACGTAGTCAACCTTGTTTTCAATACCAAAAATAACATCTTTTTTATCCTTAGATGTAAGACAACTAATTTTAAGCGCAACACCCGGAAGGTTTACACCTCGACGACCCTTTGTTTCCCCTCCAACAATAACGCGGCACTTGATCTCATCCCCTTTTACACCGAGAACCTCAAGTCTTTTTTTACCGTCATCGAGAAGTATTGAATCACCTTTTTTGATTTCTTTTGGCAAAGTCTTGTAGTTCACAAAGGCGTGAGCTTCATCTCCTATACATGACCTTGTGGTAAGTGTAAAAATACTACCTTTTTTTAGCATCACACGCTCTTGGTAAAAATCGCCAATACGTATCTTTGGACCAGAAAGATCCTGCAATATTGCAATCGGTGTATTTAGCCTTGCTGCCACTGTACGAATATTTTTTAATCGCACAGCATGCTCATCATGCGACCCGTGGGAAAAATTTAAACGACAAACATTCATTCCTGCCTTTATAAGACTTGTCAGCATCTCCTCCCTCTCAGATGCTGGCCCTATCGTAGCGACGATTTTTGTTTTTTTCATAATTTATTAAGATTGTATTTTAATATAGATTTGGAAGCTTGCATCATATCAAAATTTTGCAATTTCCCCAAGTTTTGGTATGATACTTTTTGTATTCCGCAGTGGGTCAGTGACAATAGAAATTAGCCAAGCGACTGTTTAACAGTCGGATGGAGTTACGAAGGTTTGAGGTTCAAGGATACACAATTAAAAATTCCGCGGTAGCTCAGTGGTAGAGCAAGCGACTGTTAATCGCTTGGTCGTAGGTTCGATCCCTACCCGCGGAGCAAAGGTGAAGAAGCAGGGTCAAAAGCCCTGTTTTTTCTTTTATTACCAACGCTTTTCTCGAGTTCGAACTTCTTTTGAGAGTCAATCTTCTCTTGGACTCTTTTTGCGAACAGCTCGACTGGTTTCTTCAATAAATAACTAGCTTCTTTGTCTTTTAAGACGAGGTTCGAAAAAAGATGCGAAATTAAAAGTCGTTTCTCTTCCGGTGTTCGCTTTTCATAAATTTCTCGAGCACGACGCGCTAGGTCAAGAATGTTTATATACACTTCAAAATACTTCGTCTCCTCGCGCTTAATTTTAGCGATTTGAGCCTGTATCTCGGTTTGTTCACGTACCATCTCATCCTGTTTACCTTGCCAGCGCTCCTGGCTTATTTTCTCTGCCAAACGATCATCGTAAAGTATATCTAAACGCCTCTGTAGTGAGCTGTAACGGTCGTTAAGGGTCTTAATGGCGCTTTCCTTGTAGTCAGCCTCTGCTTTGTGGTCCTCTCTAATTCTACGGTAAATTTCCTGAGCCTCTTCCTCCGTCATGCTCTCAAAAATCTTGAATACCCCGATAATGGCATTCTCGATTTTCTCTTCTCGTGTCATCCCTTTTTGATTGCATCCTCGGGCATGCTTGCACGAATAGTACACATAACCTTTTTGCATTTCCGCGCTCACGGTACCATTACACTCGCCACAGTTAATCATCTTGCTGAATTGAAAGAGATGTCGTCGATAGTGTGGCGCACTTTTGCGGGTTAGAGAATACTGAACCTTCTCAAAGAGATCCTTTGAGACAAGGGGCTCATGTCTTCCGTGTTGATACACGACATCATTCCATCGCATAGAACCGCAGTAAAATGGGTCCCTCAGAATATCCTCAAGGCGACTCTTTGAAAGCTTTGCTCCCACTCGCGTGCGCAAGCCATCGGTATAAAGTTTTTCGCGCAATGACAAAAGAGAGAAGTTGCCGGTTGCATAAAGTTCAAATGCTTTTTTAATAAAGGGCGCTTTATCCTCATCAACAACATGAATCTTGTGACCTTTTTCTCCAACCGTCTTGTACCCAAGTGGAGGCTTTGTTGGAAGCCATCCTTGTGCAATTTTTTCCTTCTGGCCCTTCCTTACTTCTTCTGAGAGATTGTTCGTATAGAAACGAGCGATGGCAACTTTCATATCCCAAACCAAGTTTTCGTGAGACCGGGTATTTTTACTTAGAACAAAATTCTCTTTAGTAAAATGAACCTCTCGTTCACCTCTTTGGTGAACCCAATCATTAACAATTGCCGCATCCTTGAGACTACGAGTTAAGCGGTCAATCTTTTCAACGAGAATAACATTGATATTGTTTTCCTCCGCATATTCAAGCATCTCCTTTAGGGTTGTGCGAATTTGCCATTTACTTGCTGACTCGGTGACCTTATAAGCTTTTGCTATAGCAAAAGCTTGCTTATCCGCGTATTCTTTCAAAAACTTCTCCTGAGATTCCAACGAATATCCTGTTTCTTCTTGCTCTCGAGATGAGACACGGCAATAAATTATAGATTTCATATGTTTATATTTTAACTTAAAATAACCTTTTCTAAAAACGGTACACTCATTAAAAATGTCAACCTTTGCCAACAAACTACCCCCCCCTAGGAAAAGCTAACATTTGCTAACACAACATCCCTCCGATAAATGCCACGGTATGTTACAAAATGCAAACCTTTGCCAGCACTTACGTTTATCCATAACCAGTGTTCCTTTTGCCCATTTTGAAGCCAGCAGCGAGTTCTCTTCTGTTTTCCAAAAGGAAATCATTCCTATATTTATTAGTCTTTTTGTATTTAGTCTTTTTAGTGTGATGATAGGTCTCATGGTTTTTTGCACAAATATCACATGGTCTTAATTCGACCCCGTGTGATATAGGGTCACATGGTGGAAGCCAGTACTTCTCATCAATTACAAGATATTCATTGTAAGACCATGTACCGTTATTCCGTTTAATTTTCTCAACCCGCAAAAGAGAATGAGCAACTAAAGTTTTTAAAACTCTACCAACAGCTTCTCGGCTAATTCCCAGTTTTTTAGATAAAGAATCCTGCGAGATGCGGGCCCTATCTGTACTACCAAATCTAAACCTCAAGATAGCAACATATACTGCAATTGTAGCAGGGCTAAAATGAGACGCATAAGAATCAATAAATTTATTATCAACTGCGAACCAGTGTCCATCTTTCAGCTCTGTCATGATTTTATTTATTATCTTTGTCCAATTCCGACCCCTCAGGAGCTGAGACTGAGGAGCCAGAATTGAACAACGACCCTTCTTTTTGTTTGTCCTCATAATCAAAACGAGCAAGCAAATCAAAGAACGAGACAATATCTCGATCTAAAATGTTTTCGTTTGTTTTGACCAGCTCAGACATAAAAAATACCGTGATTGGTATGATCACAGTATCTTTAAAAACAAGCGAGAAATTAGAGACACTTAACCAGTCTGTTTACGCCCGACTTTCACTCTGCGTTTCTTTTCCCTTCGATAAGACTGGTTGATTGCTTCTATGTTTAATCTAGGGTACCCATCTTCAAGAAGTTTTTGAATGACAGCTTGCAAAGGGTACGCGTGTGCACCTTTCCATTCTTTGGGATGCTTTTTATAGTATGTATAGTAATCATAGATAAGCTTGTCTCGATCTCTGTTGCCCCTCGTCTTGACCCTCTTTCTTTTGTGGACCATCCCGAGAAGAAGTTTTTGCATAGCACCCCAGTTTTTTCTTATATATTCGAGAGTCTCATCTCTACTTGCAAGAGCGTCAACCTGTAGACAAAGTTGCGCCCCAGCATTTTCCAACAAGGTAACTTCCGAAACAGCAGACACTTCGAATGGTTGGTATGCAGGCACCTCTTCGAGTAAAATTGCGTCCATTGCATCCCCAAAAGAAACGGATGGAAAGCCATATTTGTTGAGAAACATGATTCGGTCCTTAAGATATTGTGGCCCTGGACCCTTGTCTGCATCACCTGCAACAGGCATTGAGTGCAGATTGTCCATCGCTGATACAAAATACTTCAAAAGCAAATCTTCAATATCCTTTTTATTTTGTTTCTCCTCATCTAGTTTCGGAATTTCGTATTTCCCCCTAAAAGCAGCGAGGTCATCGTTGAATCCCTCACGCCAACACGCTCGATCATAAATCTCATATGCCTTCTTCTTTCCGTTTTTAAGTCCTTTAAACATAGTCAGCTCTGTGCTACAATTTTACCACAACTGAATAGAGAAGTAGCCTAAACCATCGAGAAATCGGCGGCATGGCAAAAGAAGTCCCGCAAAGACATAAAGAACCCATCATATGGGGTTGTCTTTGCGGGCCATATCGGGAAACCGATATGAACGGTTTCGGCCGTTGACCATGTGGTGGGCTTTTTGTTTGCCACAAATATATAATCCCGCAAAACTTATGAATAAAAACAGCAATAAAGACTTCGAGGGTGTATTTGTTTTAGTTATCCTTTTTGGTGGCTCACTTCTTCTGTGGAATTATGCTGGCAATCTTTTTTTGAATGTTCAAAATGTACTTTACTTATTGACCGGTATAATTCTTGGGGTATCCTTTCTTTCTGTAGCTGTACAACATTTTAAGGAAAAGGCACACATTAAACACATTACGAACGAAAAAAATAAAATCCAAAAATTGGCAATCACAGCCCTTGAGGAAGAACATTCACTAAAAAACGACAGCTTATAGTAACTTTCTACGATAGACATCGCTGCAACATGGCCTTGTAAGTAGGAAGGATAACTTTTGTTATACCTAGATTTTTACACCATTTTATGCAATAGTAACAAGCAAACAGCAACGGAATGATGCCTACTATATAATAAATCTGTTATACTGGTCACAACGATATGAACACGAAGAAAAACAAGGCAAGTTATAAACAAAATTTTCTTGATAAGGTTGTTTTGAGGCTCGACTTTGAGCAAATAGAGCTGAAAAACTTATCTTCATTTTCAACAAAAATAAAAGGCGATTTCCCTTTTCAAGAACAAAAAGATGCAATCAAGGGGAAATTGGAATTTGATCTTAAAAAGAACTCTGTTCAAAATGATACAAGTAGCGTTAAAGTGTGGGAATTCCTCAGCGCCACAAGAAAAAAGAAATTGACAATTTCGGGTGATTTCATAATCATCGAGTATGGAGACAGAAGTTACAAGGACAAAAATGAATTGATGAAAGATTGCGATACTGTTATTCGTGATTTTGTAGGCACATTTGATATTACAACAATCAACAGATTGGGCTTGCGCTACATCAATCGAGTTGATTTAAATTTCATAAAGACTAACTTTAATTGGTCTGACTATATCGCAGAGAACCTACTCGGTGCCGTAAAATTTGGAGGAAAAACTAAGAAGATGATTTCGCGAGCAATGACTCAACTTGATCTTAAATACGACGAAGCTGACCTAAGGTTCAGATATGGTATATGGAACCAAGACCACCCAAACGAAAACACTAGGAAGGAGTTTATTCTCGACTATGATTGCTTCTCGAGATTCCCATTGTCATCTGAAGACGTTATTGCTGAAACAGTGAGAAATTACAATGTGTTCATTCAGGACCTATTTGAAATGAGTATTAAGCCAGAGCTAAGAAAGCTAATGTCGAAAAAATAAAATGAACAAAAAAACTAACAATACAGTATCCTACGAAAATGACAGCTTTATAATCAATACTGGTTCCTATAAAGAGGAAGCTGTATCCAAAAACGAGGTATTTGTGGTAGATTCTATTCAGTATCCATCATCAAAAATTGTTAGAACGGTTATTAGATCCACAAATGGAATCTCAACATTACATTCAGTCAAAAAATACAGAGATTAGCCAAGGTGACATTTTTCGAGACCTCTCTTTTTCGTATAAGATACCTTCAGATGATGGCGATCTTCTCATTCAGTTCCCATTCCCATACGCAGTTGTTTTAACACAGGCATGTGATCTTTCTCAACACTATAACCAACTAAAGAAGAACTTGCAGCTGGATGCAATAGGGACAGATGAAGCTCTGTCTAAAAAAAGTGATGATAAGATATTAGATACAATTCTTGTCTGCCCAGCATATCCTCATGAAAAGTTTTTAGAGGGTCAACATATTGAGGAAAGAAAAATGAACGACTTTGACGGGAAAAAGGGACAAGCCAGCGCCCTTAAACATCTAATTCTAAATGAAAGATACCATAGATATCACTATCTCAGTGCCTTTGGAGATGATGCGTCTCGAATTTTCCCCGAAATGATCATCGATTTTAAACGTTTTCATACCATTCCACTAGAGGCACTTGTGATGAACTATCACAAGTCCTATCTTGGGTCTTTACGTGAATTATATAGGGAGCGCCTATCTCAAAGATTTTCAAATTATCTTTCTCGAATAGGATTACCAGATGACCAGAAAGAATAGTTTAACTATAACCACACAGAGACACCACCATGATGCGAGCAAGTGCCACGCCGTGACTGACTAAAACTGTACGTGCCATCACGACACTGAGCAGAAGCTCCATCTGGAACTGTATTTGAATAAGCGGGAGAATGTACTTCGTTCCCCGCGCTGTTTGTATAGTAATTATCATTTGATAACCCTGGGCTAGTATACGTAGACGGAACGACGCTTTTCTGCGTAATACTTTCGGAAGAAGCAGGCGGTTGTGGACTTTGCGAGGTCGTATTCGCATGCACCTCTGTTTGGTATGTCGCAGGAGTTACCCCTTGTGTAGGCTGATTCTGTGGTGTATTACTGCCATCTGACAAGGTCATCAAGACAACTACTCCAACCGGGATCAGGTATCGCTTCTTTTGATACCAAGGGCGTGTATTTTGGGGGTCCATATTTTCACACTACACCTAAACCCCTTAATTCCAAAACACTATATTCTGTGGTATAAGTAAGAAATGCAGGCACAAAAAAATTGGCAGAACGTAGTAGAAATGACAGCAAAAAACTACACATGTGGTTATTCGGCTTGCGGGAAAGATATCGGTTCGGAAAAAGGCTGGTTTCATCAAAGAAATGACAATGGGGCTATCGATGGCCTTATTCAAATATGCCCATTTTGTAAACGTCCGACTTTTTTTGATCTCGAAACTGGTACTCAAGTTCCAGGAGTCTCATTGGGAAACGTTGTGAAAAACTTGCCAACTGAAATAGAGACTATTTGGTCAGAAATTAGAGAATCGACAAGTCATGGAGCATACTCCTCTGCTGTGTTAACCGGAAGAAAACTTTTGATGCACATTGGTGTTGCTCAGGGCGCAAAGGAAGGGTTGTCGTTCCTTGAGTATGTTAATTATCTTGTAGACAACCACTATGCTCCGCCTAACAGCAAAGAATGGGTTGATAAAATTCGTTCTCACGGAAACGAAGCAAATCATGAAATAGTCATTAAGAAAAAAGAAGATGCAGAGGAGATAATGACCTTCCTAGAAATGCTTTTGAAATTTATATATGAGTTCCCCGCACGAGCTGGAGTAAAAGCATAAAAATACGTTAGGCTATTAGTAATTCTTTTAATTCCCTTAAATCTGTTTCTGGGAACGGATACTCTTCCAACCAATTAACAGTTCTAAAGTCGTCGACTAAAGTGAGCCAGAAACAAAATAGTCCCTGACGCTAATGCGTTGGGGCTTTTTTGTTTCTTTGAGTCTAAGATAGTGTCGACCCGAAGGGGCGATCCTAAACTAGCAAGTTCATGCCTTGGGCCTACCCGCGGAGCATCAAAACAAAAGGCGTGCACCATCGTGGTGTGTTTTTTATTTTGGCTTGCACCGCGTGTACGCAGGATCGAGCCAGATTGGCGGTGCTGAATTAGCAAATTAATACCATGGGCCTACCAGCGTAGCCGAACTACTTGCATTTCTTTATCTATGGTAAAATAGATGTTATGAAAAAAACAATTATTGCATTAGTGGTCATTGTACTTATTGGGGTAGGTGTGTACTTTTTTATCCAAAATAGAGGTGTAGCTCCAGTTCCTGCGGTAGACGCACCTGTTACTACCCCGACCACCGCAGAAGCAGAACCGACAAAACCTGTCGACACTACCAAAACTGTGGACACCACAAAAACTGTTATTGGTATTTCTGTTGAAAATCGACCTATCCCCGCATACCACTTCGGCACCGGCGCAAAAGAATTGTTGTTTGTTGGGGGCACTCACGGTGGTTACGAATGGAACACAGTCCTCCTTGCCTACCAGCTGATGGATCATCTAACGGCAAATCCTGCCGTTGTTCCTGAAGGTGTAAAGGTTACCGTCATTCCTGTTCTTAATCCAGATGGTCTTATAAAAGTTGTTGGCAAGGAAGGTCGCTTCACAAGGGAGGATGTATCAACTTCAGACGAAATAGTAATATCCGGTCGCTTCAACGCGAACAATGTTGACCTCAGCCGTAACTTTGATTGTGATTGGCAAACAAAAGGTGTTTGGATGACCACGCCAGTGAGCGGTGGAAGCAAGGCATTTTCTGAGACAGAAAGCATTGCATTCAAAAACTATGTCGAGGCGCATAACCCGTCGGGCGTTGTCGTTTGGTATAGCTCGGCAGGCGGAGTGTTTTCCTCAAGCTGCCACAATGGAATTCTCCCTGAAACGATGACCCTTACTACTACATACGCTACAGCTTCAGGATACCCAGCCTATGAAAGTTACGACTTCTACAAACTGACAGGTGACATGGTAAACTGGCTAGCAAAGAAAAATATCCCTGCAATCAGTGTGCTCCTAACCACACATCAAGACACTGAATGGACAAAAAACCTCGCAGGTATTGAAGCACTTCTGAAGCACTACGCTAAGTAATGAAGAACCGCCGTGTAAAAAATACCGTTGCAATCCTTGGTGTTATTATGGTGCTCGTCGCGATTGGCATACTCATCCTAACGAGTCAAAGCGAAAAGATCACACCAGAACCGCAGAGAGAACCAGCTGTTTCCTACCCAGTCCATAAGGTAATCGGCAAATCCGTAGAAGGAAGAAACATTGATGCATACATGTACGGAGCGGGACCAACTCACCTTATGTTTGTCGGGGGAATTCATGGCGGTTACGAATGGAACAGCGTGGTTTTATTGTATCAATTCATGGATTATCTAAAGGAAAATCTCGACGTAATTCCTAAAAATATAACAGTTGCCGTGATTCCCTCTGCAAATCCAGACGGCGTATACCGTGTAATCAAAAAAGAGGGTCGCTTTGCAATCGGCGATGTGCCAACCCTAGAACAAGTAAACGGAACAGGGCGCTTCAATGCGCACGAGGTGGACATAAATCGAAATTTTGACTGCAAATGGAAACCGGAGAGCACCTGGAAAAGCAAGGTAGTGAGCGCAGGGGTAAGTGCATTTTCGGAACCAGAAGCTGTGGCCATTCGAGACTTTGTTTCCACATACGCTCCCGCTGGCGCTATTTTCTGGCACAGCAAAGCGAACGCCGTATACGCATCAGAGTGCGAGGATGGGATTCTTCCAAAAACACTCGATATTATGAATGTGTATTCCCAAGCGTCTGGATACAAGGCTATCAAAACATTTGACGCATATGAGGTTTCCGGTGACGTAGAAGGATGGCTTGCTTCAATAAACATCCCAGCGATTACTGTTGAGCTCAAAACTCACGAGACTGTCGAGTGGGAAAGAAATCTTGCCGGGATTAAGGCGATATTAAAACATTACGAACAAGGAATAAACTATTGAGTTCGTGGAACATGTGCTGTGCCGTAGCGGTTTGCAAGCAGGGGGCCATCAGAGTTGTAGCTATTTCAATAGAAATAGCTCAAATAACACGCTAAATTAGAGCTAGCTTTTAATACTAGCCAGGTCAAGCTTCTGAACTTGTTGGCGATAATGAGCCTAGCAATACAAAAAGCGCTCAAAGTTGAGCGCTTTTTGTATTGATGGTTTTATAATCTATATATTTGATTTCTTTTTCTTTTTATCGGGCTTGATTGCTGCATTTTTTTGTTCAGCTGAAAGGCTATGTGCTCCGTACATCTGATTGCCTCTTTGCCCTCCTTTTGGAGCACCACCCTTGCCTACAATTATTTTATTTCCCATATTATTTCTTTACTTGAACCTGAACTTTATGCGAGGACTCCTCGCCGTTTGCTTTTGGAAGAGTGATGAACAATGTGCCATTTTTGTATTCTGCAAAAACTTTATCCTTAAGAACTAATTGCGGAAGCGAGACGACTCTCTCGAATGAACCTTTTCTAATCTCTTTGTGGTAGTAATGTTTCTTCTTCTCTTCTTTTTCCTCCTCGTGAGCGCCAGAAACACGTAACATGTTGTCTTCTACTGTTACATTAATTTTCTCAGGGTCAACACCAGGCACATTCATCTTTGCAATAATATTGCTCCCCTCATCGTATACATCAACAGCCAAATCTGTTCCGATCTCCTTTAATGACGACACGGGAAAATCCTCAAAAAATCGCTCGACATCTATAAACGGTTCCCATTTTATGATAGCCATATTTTATTAATAAAATAATTAAGAACGAGTAATGATTAGGCTTCAGGCAGTATTATATTGCTAAAGTCTTACTTCAATGATACTCTTACTATCACTATCTTCAAGCTTGACTTTTATATTTAGGTATGCTAAACTGTTTGCACAAAAGTAGTAGGAATAGGTTGTAGGAAGATGTCGATTTTCACACACTGGTAGTCTGTCGCTATATTTTGTATATTAGTAGGTTAAATAAATAAATTTTATGAAAGGAATAATTAAGAAGGTTACTGACAAAGGTTTTGGTTTTATCACAGCAGAAGGTATGGAGAAGGATCTTTTCTTCCATGCTAACTCACTCGTAGGCGTATCATTTGATGATGTTCGCGAGGGTGATGAGGTTACTTTTGAAACTGAGGACTCTCCTAAGGGAATGAGCGCAGTAAACGTAGAACGTGTATAGTCTTTAAAAGGACACGTACCCAAAATAAAAATCGCCTCCTTTTAAGAAGGCGATTTTTATTTTGGGTACTAATTATATCCTTCTATACATAGCTCTAATATGAGCCATTATAACACTGGTAGCTGATTTAAGTTCCTCACGCGTTGGCTGAACACGATCACAATTATTACCAAAAAGGTCTTCACGTGTAATTGGTTTACCGTATGAAATAGATATTGAGTGAGTGCGGCCAAAAAAATCACTTGGGCCCATCCCATGATGACCATGGATGGCTACAGGGACTAACGGGCGTCCCGTGCGCCAAAGAAGATACGCTACCCCCGGCTTACCCTCTCCAATGTGCCCATCGCGCGTTTTACCCCCCTCTGGGAATATACACACGCTCTTCCCGCGTTCAAGGATTTTGATGTGGTGCTTGAGAGCTTCTTCGTAATCCCCTGTTCCAACAGTAACGGGATATGCACCCCAAAGCTTAAAAAAAGTGCCGCCATAAAAAAACTTAATAAATCCCTTTTTTTCATAAAATGCTCTTTCGCGCGCGAGATAAAACATCGGCATTAATGACGAAAACGGTTTAAGTGTCGCTGGAATAAGGATAGGGTCAAATTCACTTGCGTGATTTACAGCAAAAATCATGCCATGTTTATAGCCGTGGAGGTTATTCATTCCATACACACGAATTTTTGCAAAAAAATGTAGGGCTATCCACATTGGTGGATATACAATTGTTTGCAGTAAAAATGGTGTAATAGCGAAAAAATTCATACTGTGCAATTATACACCCTCTCCGCGTAATTCTTCAATAAGTTTCTCGGCTTTACGAGAAAGCTTTGTTGGGGTTTTTACTTCGAGCTTGATAAGCAGGTCTCCACGACGCCTCGAGTCAATGGGGATTCCCTTTTCACGAACACGCAAAATTTCGCCAGAAGAAACACCTTTAGGTATCTTGAGCTTAATTTCTCCGTCAAGAGTATGCACTGGGTACTCCGCTCCTAGGATAGCATCTGTGAGCCTTACTACTAGGGACATAACAAGATTGTATCCATCACGCTTAAAAACCTTGTGCTCGGAAACATGAATCCTCACATACAGATCACCTGCCTTCCCATTTTTGATAGCTTCACCAGCGCCTGTTAGACGCACCGTTTCTCCGTTTTGAATGCCGGCAGGTACGCGAATCGTAATCTGCTCTTCCTTGCGAAGCACACCAGCCCCCTTACATGATACGCATTTTTCTTCGGGGATTTTACCAGAACCATTACATGCGCTACATTCACGCTCTTGGGCAAAATTACCTAGAATAGTACGTACTGATTCCTGAATACGGCCCTTACCTTTACATGTTGCACATTCCTTTGTTTTTGTATTAGGTTTTGCGCCACTGCCGTGACATACATCGCACGCTGAGGTTTTTGTAATACGAACCTTGTGCTCAACTCCAAAAACTGCTTCAGAAAATGAGATCTCCAAATCGACAGAAATATCACGCCCACGTCGGGCTTGCTCCCTACGTCCACCTCCAAAAAAATCTCCGAATATGTCGTTTAAGTCTACCCCTTCAAAACCATGACCACCCTGGAAACCAGAAGCGTCAAAGCCTCCTTGACCTCCTCCAAAACCATGACCAGGACCTGCTGAACCGTATGTGTCATACTCCTTTCTCTTTTTTTCATCAGAGAGAATCTGGTACGCCTCGCTTGCTTCTTTGAATTTTTCTGCATCGCCACCCTTGTCTGGGTGATGTTGGTGCGCGAGCTTACGGAACGCTTTTTTAATTTCGTCCTGTGAGGCGCTTTTTTGAACACCGAGTGTTTTGTAATAGTCTTTCATGGGTAGAATGTTGAATATTGAATATTGAATGAATGCAAATTCTGCACCCATTCTATATTCTATATTCTATATTCGATATTCTATTTCTCCTCTCCCTCCTTGTACTCTGCGTCGTGTACTTTTTCTTCTGTACTACCCGTATTTTCTGGTGTGCTTTCTGCTTTTGCACCTTCTGCGCTTTTCATCATTTCCTCTCCAATTTTTGAAAGTTCTTCTGAAAGCTCTGTAGACGCCTTCTTCATAGCTTCAATATCAGATCCTGCGCTTGCTGTTTTTGCAGTAGCAATCTTACTCTCAACTGCTGTCTTCATTTCAGCGGGAACCTTATCGCCATTATCACGAAGCGCCTTTTCAGCAGTGTAAATCATCTGCTCAAGCATATTCTTTGTCTCTGCACTTTCGCGCTTCTTTGCATCTTCTTCCGCGTTCATCTCCGCTTCTTTTTGCATACGCGCAATATCATCTTTTGATAGCCCAGAGCTTGCTTCAATGCGAATTGATTGCTCTTTCCCGGTAGTTTTTTCTTTTGCTTTTACCTGAAGAATTCCGTTTGCGTCAACATCAAATGAAACCTCTACTTGTGGCATACCGCGGTGTGCTGGAGGAATACCATCCAAGATAAAACGACCGAGGGATTTATTGTCTGCAGCCATTGGGCGCTCGCCTTGAACAACGTGAATTTCTACCGAAGTTTGATTGTCTGCTGCAGTAGAGAAAACCTGAGAACGTGATGCAGGAATTGTTGTATTCTTTTCAATAAGCTTTGTTGCGACATTACCGAATGTTTCGATTCCAAGAGAAAGTGGAATAACATCAAGAAGAAGTACGTCCTTTACATCCCCTTGGAGGATTCCTGCCTGAATCGCAGCTCCAATAGCAACCACTTCGTCTGGGTTGATTGAACGGTTTGGCTCCTTACCAAAGAGCTCCTTTACAGCGTTCACAATAGCTGGCATGCGAGTCTGTCCACCAACCATAATGATTTCGTTTATATCTTCTTTTTTGAAAGGTGATGCGGCGATTGCGCGTTTTGTGATTTCGATTGATTTTTCGATATACTCGCGAGCAAGATCGTCAAGAGTTGCGCGAGAGAGTTTGAGCAAGAGATGCTTTGGACCGTCTGAGCCTGAAGTGATGAAAGGAATATTTATTTCGGCCTCTGTTGTTGTAGAAAGCTCGTGCTTTGCTTTTTCTGCCGCCTCCTTCAAGCGCTGTAGAGCCATCACGTCTGTAGAAACATCGATACCAGACTCCTTCTTAAACTCGCTCGCAATGTGCTTAATAATCTTCTGGTCAATGTCTTCCCCGCCCATGTGCACATCACCGTCAGTCGACTTCACCTCTATAACATCGCCACCAACCTCGAGTACGGACACATCAAAGGTGCCACCACCAAAGTCGTAGACCACTATTTTTTCATCCTTCTTTTTATTAAAACCGTACGCAAGAGCTGCTGCCGTTGGTTCGTTTATAATGCGTTTAACATCAAAACCAGCAATCTGCCCAGCATCCTTTGTTGCCTGACGCTGTGAATCATTGAAATACGCAGGTACAGTAATAACGGCTTCTGTGATTTTCTCACCAAGCTTTGCTTCCGCGTCAGCCTTGAGCTTTTGAAGTACCATCGCAGAAATCTCCTCAGGTCGATACTGACGATCACCCATTTTCACAAGAACACCACCTGTTGGAGATTTTTCTATTCCGAATGGAGCTGTTTTTTTGTCACGCTGAACACCCTCATCTTCATAAGTGTGCCCAATCATACGTTTGATACCAAAAAGCGTATTCTGTGGGTTTGTAACAGCCTGGCGCTTTGCGAGAAGCCCCACCAAGCGTTCACCACTTTTTGAAACTGCCACGATAGATGGTGTTGTGCGTGCTCCTTCGATATTTTCAACGATACGTGGTTCACCACCCTCAATGATAGCAACCGCGCTGTTTGTTGTACCCAAGTCAATTCCTAAAATTTTTGCCATATTAGTTTAGTATGATTATGTTAGTGAGGCTATTAATGTGTCCAAGCTGTGAATTTAGTAATTTTTATGTCCGAAACACGAACTTACTAGTTCGTAACCTAGCGATTAGTCGACTTTATTTCTGCTTTTCAATACCGCCAAATGATTTCACTTTTGCGGGGCGAATCACTTTATTGTGCAGGCGATACCCCTTCTGTATTACTTCTGAAACTGTATTTAAATCCTTTTCTGATGTCGCTGAAACTTCCTCTACCGCTACATGGGTTCTCGGGTCAACAGGCTCTCCCACCTTTCCTACCTCAGTGAGCCCTCGCGACTCAAGAACAGAGTACATTTGAGCGTAAATATATTCAACACCTTTACGCCAGTTTGCATCTACCTTTTCCCATGCTTCCTTGTTTCCAAAGGCCATTGAGAAACTATCGAGCACTGGAAGAAGATCCTCAACGAGGCCTTCCGATGCAAATTTTATCATCTCTCCGCGCCGAGTCTCCTCATCCCTTTTTATATTTGCAAAGTCCGCGCGCATCCTCTGCCATCCATCGAGATACTCTTTCTTTTCCTTCTCACATGTCTTGAGTTTCTCGCGGAGTTTTTTCATTGCAAGCACAGGATTCTCCAAATCCTCTTCACTCTCAAACTGCACGGGGTCAATATACATATCATCATCATTTGTGTCAAGTGACACCCCCTGAGGTGCATCCTCGGCTATTTCATCATTTTTCATATCGTGTTTATTGTCTACCATAGAAATTTGATTCTACCATATTAAACAAAAGAGAGGAAACTACATTATGTAATCGCCCCCCATTGTTTTTATTTAATAATTATCGTTTAGACCACTGTGGGGCTTTACGTGCTTTTTTGAGTCCAAACTTGCGACGCTCCTTCATGCGTGGATCACGCTTCAGGAAACCAAGTTTCTTCAAGCGCTTCCTTGTCTCCTCATCAAAGGTAACAAGTGCCCGAGAGAGTCCATGTCGAAGAGCTTCTGCTTGCGAGTGAATTCCGCCACCAACAACTTTCACGGTAATAGCAAACTTTCCGGCTACTTTTGATTTTTCAATCGCCTCTGAAACGATTTTTTGAAGTTCAAGCGTTGGAAAATAAGTAGAAACATCCTTGTCGTTTACAATAACAGACTCTTTTGAGCCTTCTGTAATACGAACACGCGCGGTTGAAGTCTTGCGACGACCAACTGCCTCAATATAACGAGCAACAGCTTTTTTTACGGCAGTAGTCTTTACAACCTTCTCTTTTACTTCTTCTTTTGTAGTATCTTTGGTCGTCATATTATTCTGTAACTTTTAAATTCTTCATACGGATCTTATGCAAACGATTGCGAGGGATCATACGAGAAATTGCTCGTAAAAAAACTTCAGCATAACCCTTCTTCTCAATAGTATACCCGATTGTACGCTCGCGAAGTCCGCCTGGGTAACCAGAGTACGTCTTTGAGTGCACCTCGCCAAGCTTCGAAGGAGCAATTGTTGCCTTTGATGCATTTTCGATTACAACCTCAACGTCAGCAGCGATATGCTTTTGAAATGCTGGCGAAGTCTTGCCCATGAGGACACTTGCCGCCTCGGTGGCAACACGTCCTACGGATTTTCCTTTTGCGTCGATTTTGTATGTCATAATAGTAATATTTAATAATTGTTTATGTCCGAGAGTCTGCGGCCAAGCCGTGAATCTTCTGATTCAGAATTTCTAATTCACGAATTCAATAACAGCCATTTTTGATGCGTCTCCCTGACGGCGAGGAAGCTTCAAAATGCGTGTATACCCACCGGCACGCTCTTTGTAACGGGGCGAGATTTCATCAATAAGCTTCTTTGCTCCGTCCTCCCCAGACACACCACCGAGGCGTGAAATAATGAGACGACGAGACGCAAGGTCTGCCATTACACCACGTGTCACAAGCTTCTCCACAAAAGGACGAAGTTCTTTGGCCCTAGCCTCAGTAGTCTCTATATGTTCTGTTTTAATAAGAGAAAGAGCAAGGGAGCGAAGGAGTGCAATACGCCCTGCGTGATCTCGTCCAAATTTTCGAATCGACTTATGATGTTTCATGATAGTGGTGTTTATTTCAAATTAATTACGCCCTAAGAGTTATGTCGTGAGCAGAAAGCGCGCGCTTGATCTCTTGAATACCCTTGTCCCCTAGACCGTCAATTTCAAGAAGGTCTTCTTCTGTTTTGCGCGCAAGACCGCCTATTGTGCGAATATTTGCGTTAGAAAGCGCATTGTTTGTGCGAGTGGACAAATCAAGGTTCTCAACACGAGTCTTTAGGAAATCATTGTCAGCTGTGTCCCTTTTTGCAGGTTTCTCCTCATTTTTATCTGAGGTATCCTCTGCCTCTACTTCTGCTTTCTCAACGAAGCCAATAACTGATTTGAGTTGGTTTACCATAATTTCAATAGATGCCTCTAGTGCGCGACGAGGAGTGATTGTGCCGTCTGTTTCTACTGTGATACGCAAACGATTAAAATCTGTACGGTCGCCAACACGCATATTGTCCACTTCGTAGTTCACACGACGAATTGGCGTAAAAATCGCATCCACAGCAATGGTGCCAATATCGACTTTTTCCTTCTGGTGAACCTCCTTTGACACGTACCCAAAGCCCTTTGCCACAACGATTTCAATATCGAGTGACGCGTTCTTGTCTGTTAGTGTTGCAATATGTTGATCTCCGTTCAAAACTTCCACCTGGCCAGAAACCTTAATATCACCTGCAGTAACATCTTTTGCACCCTTAACCGAAAGGGTTATTGTCTGTGGATCCATTGTAGAAAGCTTGAAGCGGACTTTCTTTAGATTTAGAAGGATTGTAATAACATCCTCCTTTACACCGTTTAGTGTAGAAAATTCATGCGAAACACCATCAATCTTTACTGTGGTGATTGCTGCACCCAAAAGTGATGAAAGAATAATGCGACGAAGTGAGTTACCTAGAGTGTGACCGTATCCAGGATAAAGACTTTCAATCTCGTAACTCCCCTTAAAACCGTCCTCAGAGAGAACTTTTGGCTTCGATGGCAATGTAATGTTGTAGTCGAGCATTTTGGTGTGTGGTGTAAATTAGACGATGAAACTATACCTTAAATCATTGATAAATGCAAACTGGATACTTGGGCGCAGGCACTGATACTACTAACGACTGTAAAATTCAATAACTGAAGTGAGATTAAATGACATCTCTGCTTGTCCAGGCTTTGGCTTACCCTGTAGTGTTGCAGTAAGCTTATCTCCATCAATTTTAAACCAAGTTGGCACTGTAGCAGCCTTTAAACGTTCTACTAATCCGTCAAAAAGTTTTGTACTCATACTCCCTGGACGGATTGTTATAACGTCTCCAACTTTCATTCTGCGTGATGCAATGTTACTTCGGCGACCATTGACCATAACGTGCCCATGAGACACAATCTGGCGAGAAAGTGCTCGTGACGACACAAACCCTGCACGAAATACTGTGTTATCTAAACGTGACTCAAGAGCCTCAAAAAGATACTCTGCTGGATTGACTCCTTGCTTACCTGAAGCTTCCTTTACATAATTCGAAAACTGCGTTTCACTCACGCCATATGTATGGCGAACCTTTTGCTTCTCACGAAGCTGGCGACCGTAATCAGTCTGAGTTGAGCGGTGTTTCTTTTCAGAAATCAACTTACCTGGTGGATACGGGCGCTTCTTAAACGCGCACTTTTCACGTCCGCAAATGGTCTCTCCGAGACGACGACAAATTTTACATGTAACTCTGCTCATAATTGTGATTATTGTATTCTAGGTTTAAATTCTACGTGGCTTCTTTGGCTTTGGTCCATTGTGTGGAACAGGTGTTACGTCGCGAATCGATGAAATGTCGATACCCTTTGAATTCACTGCACGAATCGAACTCTCGCGACCAGCACCAACGCCCTTCACTACAACATCGACAGACTTCATACCGATCATTGCTGCTTTTTCTCCAACAAGCTCGCCAACTTTTGCTGCAGCAAATGGTGTACCCTTTTTTGCGCCCTTGAAACCGAGTGAGCCAGACGATGACCAAACAAGTGCGTTTCCGACTTTGTCTGCAAGAAGAACCTTAGTGTTGTTGTATGTAGATTGAACATATAGAGTGCCTTCTACGTGCTTCTTTTTTGCAGTGCGCGAAAGAGCTCGAGATACCAATCCCTGGTCAACGCTCTGTCCTTCTTTTTTTATAATTCGTTTTTTTCCCATAATATTATGTTACTTCTTGTCAGCCTTACGACGTCCTGATCCCATTGTCGTTCGCTTATTCCCACGCACTGTGCGTGAGTTTGTTTTTGTACGCTGTCCGCGTACAGGGAGCTTCTTTGCGTGACGTGATCCTCTATGTGATTTAATTTCCTTCAAACGCTTCACGTTTGTTGAAATTTCACGTTTAAGATCGCCTTCTAGTGTGAGACCCTCAATAATTTTACGAATCTTTGCCTCATCATCTGGAGTTAAGTCCTTGGCTAGCTTGCCATGCTCTATGTTTACTTCATCAAGAAGCTTTTTTGCGCGCGGGCGACCAATGCCGTACACTGCGGTAAGGCTTATCTCCAATCTTTTTTCATCTGGTATTGTAACTCCTAGGATACGCATAAATCTTTTTTATATATTTAAATGTTGTTAACCTTGACGCTGTTTATGTCGTGGGTTTTCGCAGATAACACGAATACGGTCACCACGCTTGACCGTTTTGCATTTCACGCAGATTTTTTTTACTGATGCTCGTACTTTCATAACAAATTATACTGATTTAGTTGTTGCCGTAATTCTATTGTGATTCTCTTTGAATAAACAAGGACAATCACAATAGAATTACGGCAACTTTCTGACAGCTAGGTTTACGGCCAAGCCGCAAATCAGCTGATTTGGAAACAGTGAGGGCATTATATCGCATTTAAAAATTAAAAGCAAGCCCTTGTGCTGTTACAATCGCTTTATGATTCTCCCCTTCCCCCCGTATGGGTCTAATTTTACCATAACCTTATCACCGATAAGCACTTTGATGCGATGTAAGCGCATTTTACCAGCAAGGTATGAAATTATTATTTTCCCATCTGGAAATTCTACTCGAAACATAGCGCTCGGAAGCGCCTCGATAACCTCCCCTTGTACAAGTTCTTCTTTTTCGATTTCTACCATTTGTGAATTTTTATAATAACAAAATTTTTGTATACAGTCAACCTCCAAAAGAACAACGCAGTAATTATCCACAAATAGCAGATAATTACTGGTTATTCTTTTGGGCACAGCCCCTTATAATCATTTAGTAATTATTTTTATGCTTATTTTTGCTGAATTACTAGGAAAAAAATTCTTCCATGGTGGACGGATTACGGCATCTGCTTTGCTAATATTATTTTGCTCAATAATAATTTGACTAAATTCTTTTTTACTCTTGCCAGCGAGTTCGCTCTGAATCTTCTGTGTGTCAATCTTCCCAACAAATTTTACTACACCAGAAAGGTGGAAGCGAATATTTAAAATATCAGAAGGTACAACACTATCAACTGGGTCGATAAATTTAAATTCGACTGAGGATAGATTTGGAATCAAAAAAGCATTATTTTTATTTTCTGGAAATAAAATTTCAATAAGTCTACTTGTTAGCTTTGCTGTCTCAATGAAGAATGCTGAAACCGTTGCGCGCATTACAACATTGGCCGTATCCTCTTCTGACGTATAATCCTGAGGTATCTCTTCGAATTTTATTACAATACTTCCTGGGAATAATGACATGTCGTCAGGGATCTGCGCCCGGGCTTTTTCAACGACAATCTTTTTGAGATCTTGCTTGAGCTCATCCTGAGCAACCTTCACAGCCTCGTCTGATGGCACGTTTACTACACCATTATAGCCCCCTACAATTTGAGAACCAGGAATTGTCATTGCCTTAAACTTTGCATACCGAGGGTCCCCTTTGAAACCAGGAATCGTAAAATCAGCTGGTTCAGTAATATTGTATTCTTTGCCAGCTGCATCAGCGTACACAAGAGCCTCTACAGAGCCAGGTACATTTTTCCCATTTACGACTTTCATTCCAGGGACAACAACTGACTGATCAATGCGGTAAATTTTGTGCGTTTTTTCATCCTCAAGGCGTGTATTCTTGATAAGACGCTGATTGTCTTTGCTGTATTCATTAAATATTTTTACTTTCCCGGAAGCCTTTATTTGAAGCTTTTTCTCTATTGTAGCTGGAACTTCTTTTAATTTTTCCTCAACAAACGGAAGTCTGTTAAAAACAAGGCCTGTGTCCCCGCCTTCATTCAATAATTTAGCAGTAAAATCATGGTCGATATTTGCGCTTAGTACTGTTGGTTCTATTTCTACCTTAGCAGAAGCAAAATAATTTAACGTAAAAAACCCAGCAACCATAATCAATACAAATAATAACGCTATAAATACGCCATGCCCACCAGTATTTTTGGTACTGTTTGTATTTTTGAGTGGTGCTTTTTTATTTCGTGTCTTCTCAAAAAATGGATTTTTTTCAATACGGTCACCATGTTCGGCATTTGGTAACTCATCATACGAATCAGGCAGGCTGGCCTGCCTGCGAATGACTTCGTTGCTTTGAGGCACTATCACGTCCTTAATTTGTTTTCGAATAATGTCATTCATAGTTTTATATATGCTGTCCAAGCACCTTTTCAGCAAGCAATGCCTCCACAACGATAAACGGGTCGCGTGTCACGCCAGCTCCGAAGGAAACAAATTTTGAAACAATGAGTTGATCTAGGTATTGGGGGTCAAACGATGCGTCGGCCAAGAGCTCTGATTTTGCTTTCTTGATTAAACCGGAAAAAAGAGTCATAACATCACTATCAGTCGTAAAAAATATTTTATGTGGCAAGACACCTTTTTGTGCGATCGTTGCAATTGCTTTTTCAAAACGAGCTAGCCACTCTTTTTCTGAATCCGCAATAGTACCTGCAATTTGAGTAGATTGCTCATCATGAAGTTCACCCCTAAGAAACATTACAAAAAGTGTCATCGCCTCCTCATGAATAGTATTTAATCGTGTTGATATCGCACGAATAAAGAAGTTTTTACCAAGTGGAAACGATATTGTGCCGATAATCAGATCATTTTCAACAAGAGACACATCTGTCGACTCGCCAGTAATATCAAGAAAAAGGAAGTTCTTTTCAATTGGGAAAATATCTCTTATGGCACTAAAAGCAGCAACGGGAAACGTCCCAAAATGGATTGAGCTGACGTGAAAAAAATTATTTATCTTTCGTTCGATACTTTTTGTGACCTTCACAGAGGAAACGCCGATTGCTGTAGACATTTCAACTCGCGCAGTTTTTTGCTTGTATGGGTTTTTTATCTCGTAACCATTCAATTTTATCTGAAGAATTTTCTTTTCGATGATTCTAACATCTTTAGGTGGCAGAATTTCCTTCATTTCATCCTTTAAAATCTCGATGTCTTTATCGATAAATTCTTCTATTGCACGCTCGGTGACATCGAATTCTTTTTCGCGCACAATATCAAGGGTGCGAGTTTTTAAAATGAACCAAGGTGATGACAATGTGCAAAAAACATTCGAGACGGTTTTATTGTGTTCTAAATTCAAATCGATCTGACCAATACTTGTTTGTATTTCCTTTAGAACTTTCTCAAGTGCATTATTCATAGCAAAAAGAAATCGTGCGGAGGAAAGAACTTCTTGGAACGAAATATCCTCGCGAACATTTGCAAGAATGTGTGGAGCTTTGTCTTTCTCTATCTTTACAAGCGACGCGCCAACACTTGCTGACCCAATGTCAATAAGTACTGCAAGTACCTCATTTTGTTTTCGCTTGTTAAAAAAAGAAAGTTCCATAGCACCTACATTGTACCATGCCATGATACTTATTTTCAATCACAACAAAAACACCACACGATTATGTGCGGTGTTTTAGAAAACCACTTCGTAAAAATAATTATTGACGGCTAGCTAACAGGAGTTTCTACTGGAGTTTCAGACGCTTCTGCTTCTGCTGAAACTTCTTCCACTTTGGTTTCTACGGCAGGGGTGGATGCTTTTACTTCCTCTATTTTGGCCTCTTTTATAATTGGAGTTTTTTTACCCAAAACGTTAATCTTTTTGCCTGTAACTGCTTTTAGGTCAACAAGGAGGTTGTGCACTGTGCCCGACGCCTTTGCGCCTACTGACATCCAATGCTTTGCACGGTCAATATTAATAACAGGTTTTCCCATTCGAGCATTATATGAACCAAGAACCTCGAGAACATTCCCAGTTTTTGGCTTAAGCTTTGAATCTGCGACGATGACGCGGAATGATGGGTCATTCTTGCGGCCAACGCGTTGTAGTCGAATTGCTAACATAAAAAACATCCTATCAAAAAGCTGTGTTGTAGTCAAGGACTGTATTTTATGCTATCTTGAAAAGTATTATGAACCATCCCAAAACCCCAACAACACCGTACGTTGAAGGCGTTATTACCACGACCGCAAAGGGTTTCGGATTTGTATCAGTCGGGGAAGACAGCACCCGTGAAAATGATATAAAAATTGAAGCTGGTTTTCTCAATACCGCACTCCCGCGTGACCGCGTGAAGGTGCGTTTAAATGCTGAATCAGCTGATTCACGTCTTGGACGAGGACAAGTAGCGCAACAAACTGGCGAGGTCGTGGAGATTCTCGCGCGCAACAAAATCACATTCGTTGGCACAATAGACGAAGAAAATGGTGCGACATTTTTGATCCCTCAGGACACGCGGATTTATGTCGATTTTTTAATCCCCAATCCACCACACGGTGAAAAGCTTCGTGGGAAAAAAGCGCTTGTGAGACTTTTAGACTGGAACGACCCAAAGAAAAACCCAACTGCAGAGATAATTGAAGTGCTAGGTCAAGCTGGAGATAACGAAACAGAGATCCGCGCGATTGTTCTCGATAAGGGGCTCAAGATAGAGCTTCCAGAAAAAATACACCAAGAGGCAGAGGCTCTCAAAAAAACTGCTCCGTCATTTATCGCAGAGGAGGCAAAAAAACGTCGTGATTTCCGTAATGTAACAACCTTTACAATCGATCCAGTAGATGCAAAAGACTTCGATGATGCTATCTCCATACAAACGATTTCAAACGGTGACATCGAGATTGGTGTGCATATTGCGGACGTCTCCGCATATGTAAAGCCACACAGCGCGATAGACGAGGAAGCCCGAGTGCGCGCCACATCTATCTACCTTGTAGACCGCGTAATACCAATGTTCCCAGAGGTTCTTTCAAATGATCTGTGTTCGCTCAATGAAAAAGAAGATAAGTTAGTTTTTTCGGCTGTCTTTACATTTGCGCCAGATACTGCAACAAACCCAAGTACAAAAGTTGTTGCTAAGGATTCATGGTTTGGACGCGGAATCATAAACAGTGCAAAACGATTTACATATGAAAACGCACAGGAGATCATCGATAATGGTGCTGGGCTTTTTTATGATGAACTCAACACTCTAAACCTAATCGCAAAAAAGCTTGTAAAACAGGACAAGGAAGAAGGGGCGATTTCTTTTGAACACGAGGAGGTGCGTTTTGAGCTCGATGAAAACAAAAAACCAATTCGTGTGTATACAAAAACATTTCAGGACACAAACAAGCTCGTAGAAATGTTTATGCTTCTAGCAAATAAAAAAGTTGCGGAATTTGTATCTTCAAAACTTGGTGACCTAAGTGGAAGGCTCGCCCATCCTGATCACGCAGATGACCTATTTGTGTACCGTGTGCACGACGAGCCTAAAACTGAGAGGTTGATGGAGCTTGCAAAATTTGTTGCAGGACTTGGCTATAAACTCCCTATTAAAGAAGGTCGTGTTTCGTCGACAGATATCAATAAATTTCTTGAACAAATAAAGGGAAAGCCCGAGGAAAAAATGCTCAATACTGCGACAGTGCGTACAATGGCAAAGGCAATATACTCAATACATAATATTGGACATTACGGCCTCGCCTACGAGCACTACACGCACTTCACCTCTCCAATTCGTAGATATCCAGACGTTATGGTACACCGCATACTCGCGCACTTTTTAGCAGATGAAAAAATCAGTAAAGATGAAATGGAGGAATATAGACGCCTTGCTGTGCACTCGTCTGAAATGGAGAAGCTCGCCGCTGACGCCGAGCGCGCTTCCATCAAGTTTAAGCAAGCAGAGTATATGAATGAACGTGTCGGTATGGAATTTGATGGCACTATATCTGGGGTTGCAGAATGGGGTGTATTTGTAGAAGAAGACGAAACGAAATGCGAAGGGCTTGTTCGTATTTCAGATCTAGGAAATGATTACTATATTTTTGAGAGAGAAAAATATCGCATCGTTGGCAAGCAATCTCATGAACGCTTTACACTTGGTGACAAGATTAGGATACGCGTAAAAGCAGTTGACCTAGAAAAGAAGAGTATTGATTACGAACTCGTTAAATAATCATAAAAAAACACACAGCCACCCTAGAGTGGCTGTGTGTTTTTTTATGATTATTTTTTAACTCTATGACTGTGAAGCCTGCCCTTTAAGCTCATCTATTTCCTTTTTTAATTCCCTCATTTTAAGCTCGCGACCCACTGTCATCATTTCGAACTTTTCCAACTGTTCTACTTTTTCTTTTAACTCTGCTGTTCTGCTTTCGACAGTTTTTTCGAGACCTGCTTTTGCTTCATTTAATTCTTTTATGCGCTCTTCAACACGCTGTTCAAGACTAGTATTAACATCTTTTAATCTTGCTTCTGCTTCTTCCAAACTTCCAAGCATCTGATTAAACACACTTGCTAGATACCCAAGCTCGTCATTTGAGTCAACAACAGCTCTGACACTAAGGTCACCCGCTGCTGCCTTTTCGGAGACCTGAACTAGTTTTTTAAGCGAATTAGTGATTCCGATACTGTACAAAAATCCGACCAGTGTTGCTGTTGCAAAAAATAGAATGCTAAGCAAAATAACCTTATTTTTAAAATCAGTTATTGGCTTATAAACACCTTCTTTACCGCTCGATGAATAGAGAATCCACCCATTACCAACATAGTCATCCGTCCCCTTCTCTTTCACAAAAACTGTGATTACCTTCTCTTGAGAAAATTGACCAATCTCTTCTATAACACCGCTTTCTGCAGATGACGCAGCTAGCACAGACGGTGTTTCAGCTATTTTTTCCTTCAAGATCTTGTTTTTGTAGTATGGATCAGAGGAAAAAATAATATTCCCATCTCTATCTGTAAGAGTAAACTGGGACCCCTCTTTCCCCTTTTTTCTTTCTTCTTCAGCAAACTCATCAAATAATCTCTGTGTTCTTTCGGGATTATACCGAGCCACGACAACACCGATTGGTGTGCCAGAATAATTCATTACAGGCGCAGCAAAATATATGATTGGCACCTTAAGCTCCTCTGCTATTCTGACATCTCGTCC
>LCDG01000005.1 GCA_000998425.1 Candidatus Nomurabacteria bacterium GW2011_GWC2_42_20 | reverse complement strand
ATTTAAGCGAGCATACGAGCTTGAGCCAAAATATGATATGGCGCAGAAATATTATGCGCAGGTCTTGATGGCGAGCGGCAAGAGAGTTGAAGCCGAGAAGATCATGGGGGTACAGTCAACCAACTAGCTTTGAGATTTGGTAAAAATGCTTGACTTTATTCTTTGAATCTGCTATACTTATCTTATGTGAGTGCGCAGGAGGGAATCTGTAAAGATTTCTTTGTGTGAATTCAACAAACGAATGTCTGCAAAAATCCCCGCGAAAGCGGGGCTTTTTGTTTCTATATGTTTAACTATCATTTCTTACCACATCGTAGCAATTCCAAACGATAGCACAGAATTGTTATGATTTGGCTGATGTGTATAAATAAGGGGTGATTTTTTAGGAAAAATCTTTTATACTATTGGGGCCGAGGGCACTCCTGTATTCCTCTGGCTAGCGGCTGCACTCACATATTAGACATTTGTTGGAGCTCGTACCCGCTGGCCAAAAGAGTACAGGAGTTTTTTCGTACTTATGGCTATTCATATCGAAGAATACATAGCACTTGCGCCACTTACCACTATGCATGTGGGGGGCAATGCGCGCTTTTTTACACGCATTACCAGCGTGGAGGACCTGCGAGAAGCGGTACTTTTTGCGCGCGCAAAAACCATACCTGTTTTTGTCCTCGGCGGTGGCTCGAACACACTTTTTGGGGAAGCAGAATATTCTGGTCTTGTTATTAAAATAGAAATCAATGGAATTGATTATGATGGCACTCGCGTTAAGGCACAGGCTGGTGAAGTCTGGGATGAATTTGTTGGCAATGTTACTGAGCGAAATTTATGGGGATTAGAAAATCTCGCTGTCGTGCAAAATATCGGAGCGTATGGAGTGGAGGTAAAAGAAACAATTTTTTCCGTTGATGCATTTGATACAGAAACAATGCAAATAAAAACTTTTTTGCGTGATGAATGCGAATTTGGTTACAGAGAAAGTATTTTTAAAAAGAATAAAAATTTGATCGTTGTAAGCGCAACTTTTGAGCTTACTGCAAGTGGTGCGCCAAACATTGATTATGAAGATGTAAAAAAATATTTTTATGAGCATATTATCAACACTCCTTCGTTGATAGAAATTCGTGAAGCAATAGTTGCTATTCGTACAGCAAAGATGCCAAGACATCCGATTGGAACTGCTGGGTCATTCTTTAAAAACCCTGTCGTTCATATGCCTCAATATGAATCGTTAAAAAAGCAATTTCCTGAAATAAAGTCCTATCTACAAGGAGATAATACAGTAAAGCTTTCTGCAGCGTGGCTCATCGACCATGTGGGTGGATGGCGTGGAGTGCGACGTGGAGACGCTGGTGTGCATGAAAAGCAAGCCCTCATATTGGTGAACTATGGGAGCGCAACAGCAAAAGAAATTTTATCTCTCGCGGAAGAAATAAAAAAAGATATCAAACAAAAAACAAATGTTGATATAGAAGAAGAGGTTGTCATCATTGCTAAGTAATTTTTTGAAAAATTTTTCTTTTGTATGAAAAAAAGTTATCCACAGTTTTCTTTTAAAAAACTATTGTGTTTGTTTTTCATGTGAGAGATAATAGTAGTAGATCACAGTACATCGTGTGAAAGAAATTTTACACAAGGAACGATCCAATAATCATACGTGATGAGTGATGAAATATTTTACACATCAGGTCGAATATTATTGTAGATAATAATTTGCATAATATGTTTGCGGTACGTCACTGTATTCGTAAACACAAAAAATAATATGGCAGCAAAGAAAAAGGTAGCAAAGAAAGTAGCAAAGAAGAAGGTAGCAAAGAAAGTAGCAAAGAAGAAGACTGCAAAGCGCGTGTAATACATACGCTTTCACAAAATCCCCCGCAAGGGGGATTTTGCTTTTTAGTCTTTGATTGCACGTAAGAGCGCTTTAGGTGAAGCGTTTTTTATGCTAAAGTAACTAAATGTCATTTTTAAAAAATATCTTTATTGGTAGTGGGGTAGCTGGCAAATACGCGCCAATCGTCAAAAAAATCAACGGTTTTGAGATTTCGTTGCAGGCCCTTTCTGACGAGGCTCTACAAGGCAAAACCGCTGAGTTTCGTGCGCTTTTGGCATCTGGCGTGTCTTTGGACGATATTTTGCCTGAGGCTTTTGCTGTAGTGCGCGAGGCGTCTAGGAGGACTCTTGGTCAACGCCATTACGACGTGCAGCTTTTGGGTGGTATCGTGCTTCATAACGGCAAAATAGCTGAGATGATGACCGGAGAAGGGAAGACTCTTGTTGCAACACTCCCAGCATATCTAAACGCTCTGTCTGGCAAAGGTGTGCATGTGGTGACGGTGAATGATTATCTTTCACGCCGTGACGCCACATGGATGGGGCAAATCTATTCATTCCTCGGTCTCTCTGTGGGTGTGCTAAATCATAGTGTCTCCTATCTCTATGACCCAAATCATCAAGAGCTTGATACCGAGCGTGATGAAATGGGGTCTTTCAAAGTAATTCATGAATTTATGCGTCCATGTTCAAAGCAGGAAGCATACCGCGCGGATATTACATACGGAACAAACAATGAATTCGGTTTTGATTATTTGCGTGACAATGTTGCGTATAACCCTTCCGACCTCTCGCAGAGAGATTACAACTTTGCGATAGTGGATGAAATCGACTCTATTCTTATAGACGAAGCGCGTACGCCGCTTATTATTTCTGCTCCATCTGGAGATGCTGAAAATCTATATACCGTATTTGCGGGGATAGCATCAAAACTCAAGGCGCCAGAGCACTACACTGTTGATGAGAAATTGAAGGCTATACAACTTACCGATGCAGGCATAACTCGAGCGGAGGAGATCTTGGGAGTTGATAATATTTATACTGAGCGTGGAGTAAAATATGTGCATCATTTAGAGACAGCTGTGCGCGCGCAAGCACTATTTATGCGTGACAAGGAATATGTTGTTCAAGGTGACGAAGTTATAATTGTGGATGAATTTACTGGGCGCTTGCAGCCTGGGCGTCGATGGTCAGAGGGTTTGCATCAAGCTGTCGAAGCAAAAGAGGGTGTCAAGATACAACAAGAATCACGCACATTTGCGTCGATCACTTTTCAGAATTATTTTCGTTTGTATGGCAAGCTTGCTGGAATGACAGGAACTGCCGAGACATCGAGTGAAGAATTTTATAAAGTGTACGGCCTTGAGGTTTCTCAAATACCAACTAATCGTAAAGTAGCGCGTATCGACCGCACAGACCTCATTTTTCAAACTGAGAATGGCAAGTTTAAGGCTATCGCGAGAAAAGTAAAAGAGCTTAATGCAAAAGGTCAACCAGTTCTCATTGGTACAGTGTCTATTGAAAAGAACGAACTTTTGTCAGAGTACTTGAAGCGCGAGGGCGTACCACATGAGGTTTTGAACGCAAAAAATCACGAGCGAGAAGGCGAGGTCGTTGCGCAAGCGGGTCGCAAGGGTAGCGTGGTTATTGCTACGAACATGGCAGGTCGCGGTGTGGACATCAAGCTTGGCGGTAATCCAACGACACCCGAGCTTTACGAGGAGATCAAATCTCTTGGTGGACTTTTTGTGCTTGGAACAGAGCGCCACGAAGCTCGCCGTATAGACAATCAGCTACGCGGTCGCGCAGGTCGACAGGGGGACCCAGGTGAGACGCAGTTTTTTGTATCGATGGAGGATAGCTTGATGCGTGTGTTTGCATCGGATGTTGTAAAAAATATGATGGGCAAGCTTGGCATACCCGAAGATGAGGCAATTCAAAATAAAATGATATCGCGTTCGCTTGAGACTGCTCAGCAAAAGATAGAGGGTTTTCATTTTGACTCACGCAAGCATGTGCTTTCGTACGACGACGTGATGACCAAACAGCGTCAATATGTGTATGGTATGAGACGAAATGTTTTAATGGGTGGAACAGAGGGAGCAAAAACATATCTTACAGAAATTGTTGCAGGAGATCCTGCTCTCGAGCAAATTCTTTCTGAGAAAGTTGCCGGACTCGGGGAAGTTGAATTTTACAATGCAGTAAAGCGTTTGATTTTGCAGGTCGTTGATATGATGTGGATGGAACATTTGGACTCGATGGAGTATTTGAAGTCATCGGTGAACCTTCGCGCGTATGGTCAGCGCGATCCACTCGTTGAATACAAAAAGGAGGGGTTGCGTCTTTTCCGCGAGATGAAGGAGTCTGTACAAAACGAAGTCCTTCGCCTTGTGCCTGCTATTGGCGCTGGCGCGTTTGTAAAAGAGGAAGAAAAGGCGCGCGAGATTGTAAAAAATGCTATCGAGATCGGTGGCGGTGAGGACGAGGCATCAACCGCTTCACCTATTCACTCTGACAAAACAGGGAGAAATGACGCATGCACGTGTGGAAGCGGCAAAAAGTACAAAAAGTGTTGCGGAGCATAAATATGAAATATAACAAACTCGTTCGGGACAAAATCATTGAGCGGATTGAGGCAAAAGGGGAGAAGGCGGTTTTCCACGTTGCCGATGAGGCGGAATATTGGACGAAACTAAAAGAGAAACTGCAGGAAGAAGTGAACGAGTTTCTTTTGGCTGAAAATATTGAAGAACTTGCTGATATTGCCGAGGTGCTGGATGCTGTTTTGATACATAAAGGATTTACCAAGGAGGCTCTTTTGGTGGAGCAGACAAAAAAGAGGGAGGAAAGAGGTGGTTTTGAGAAACGCATCATTCTAGACGAATCATAACCCTGATCGTCCTCGGGGAATGGAATATGTGGTAAAAGTGGTATACTGATAACAACATGGGATATCGTAAGACTCCACTCATTGAAGGTGAATATTATCACGTTTATAATAGGGGCAACAGTAAACAGAATATTTTTCTTGACAATGAAGATCGGGACCGCTTTGTAAAACTTTTGTATCTTTGTAACTCAGAAAGGGGTGTAAATTTTCGAGATGATATTGTTGATAAGGCGATTGATGTCTGGGATTTTAATAGGGAGCGAGCGATTGTATCTATTGGTGCATGGGTCCTCATGCCTAACCATTTTCACATTTATGTAACCTCAAAGAGTCTCCCCGAGGACCGTCCTAGGGGAGACGAGTCAACCATAACAGAGTTTATGAGAAAGCTTTCTACTGGATATTCAAGTTATTTTAATAAAAAGTATAATCGCACAGGGTCCCTTTTTGAAGGAAGGTTTAAGGCAACGCATGTAAGCGGTGATATACATGCTAAATATTTATTTTCGTATATCCACCTTAACCCAGTGAAACTAATTGATGCTAAGTGGAAAGACAATGGAATAAAAAATATTCCTCACGCAGTTAAATATCTCGAAGGATACCAGTGGAGTAGTTATAAAGATCATGCAGGTGTCAATCGAAATGAGAATTTAATTATAAGTTTACAAGATTTTCCGGAGTATTTTGCCAGCAAAGCTGCTGTTAAAAATGAGATATTCGAATGGTTGAGTCTTTCGAAAGATTAATTCTCTCCAAGTTTCCCCCGAGGACGGTCCTCGGGGACAAAAGCTCCGTTTTCAATGGTCAAGCGGAAAAGTAACGAAAAAACAGGTTTGACAAGGCGTAAAGCGTATTGTAAAAAAACCATTGAAAAATAAGGATATATTAGAAATTTTGCCTTAGAAACCGCACGAAAACCTAATAAAAATCCTTGACTTTTTGGGCTGGGTATGATACGCTTTTCATATCTTCAGTTAAGCTCAAATGCACCTTTAGTTAGGTGCTTTTTTTTAACTAGGGCAGACACGGCGTTGGCGGAGCATATACCGCTCAATTATGAAAAAACAAACAATTCAGTTCGCCCGCGGGCTTGTGCTCATGCCATTTTTGACCACAGGATCACCGCTCGCGATATTTAATAACGATTTTATCTTTAGGAGTTATGCCGAGGTGGCAACTATATCTGTTTTGGACGAACAAGCAGATCATGCCGAAAAGATTGATGCATATTTTGCAAAGCGCAACATGCCACTCGAGGGGTATGGTGCAAAGTTAGCAAAGGCAGCCGAGGACAATAATCTCGACTGGCGACTTTTGCCGGCAATCGCTATAAAGGAATCAACAGGTGGTAAATTCTCTTGCAATAATAACCCATTTGGTTGGGGGTCATGTAAGATCAAGTTTAAATCTTTTGATGAAGCTATAACTGTGGTTGCTATGAATCTTGGTGGCAGCAATCCTAGAACTGAGCGTTACTATAAAGACAAAACAACGGTAGAAAAGCTCTGGCACTATAATACATCTGTGATACCAACTTATACAACAGAGATTCTTGAATTTATGGAATTAATTGAAATGGGGAAGTAAGGTGGAGAATATCGAATTTTGAATGTAGAATAAATAAAAAATCTGCCTTTTGGCAGATTTTTTATTGTGCGTTATTCCATATTCTAACTTTTATATTCATAGGCTCGTTACTTTTTTGTACTCGTTGCGGTCTCTTTCGCCTCTGCCTCTGCTTTTTCTCGTGCTGCACGTAATTTTTTAAGCTGAGGAATGATTATCTCTATCTCCTCTGCGCTCTTGAACCCATAGTAGTTTTCTTCCCAAATATTCAGTGCTGGAAGCGTGTCACGTACGCCGTAAATCGATTTCATTGTGTTCACAACTGAAAGGTCTAGGTTGTAGTCAAAAGCATAAATACGTAGTTCTGGAAATTCCTGACGGAGCCTCGTGAGCACGTATCCTTCACGAACGCACTCTTCACAGTCTCCAGTATTTGAATAAAAATAAATAATTGTGATTGGTTTGACTCCACACTTCTCCTGCACTTGTTTTACTAGCAAGTAGTCCTTGACCTGAAGCAACGAGTAGTATTTTTTTAGACTAATTACTTCAGAGTTTTTAGCCCCAAGACTGTCCTCCATGTAGGAGAGTTTTTGTGCAAGCTCGTTTAGTTCCTCAGAAAATGCTGATGAGTGGTCAACCGCTTTACACGAGGATTCCTTTAAGAGAGCAAACTGTGTTTCTGATGAAAGTATGTCCATCGATATATTGCTCTCGATAGCCTTTATTTCAGCAATACGTTGCGCAGAAAATTTGTTGCTAATAATTAGCGCGCCAACAAAAACCGCTACTGTGATAGCAAGCGCAAGTATATATTTTTTTGAATCAATAGTTTTACGCATTAGACTAAATACTACCGCCATTTTGTTCCTTTGGAAAGGGCGACATTAAAAACTGCTCTGGTAAACCATAGGGGAGCAATAAATCCATAAAGAACAATAAAATACAAAATGCTCATTGATGGACTGAAGCGGCCTTCTGCAAGTTTGACTCCATTCCAAATAATAACGAGCCCGATGCCAAAAAGCACATATGCGAGCAACACAATGAAATCCGTGTTTATGTAGAATGAATCAAAGTTGGGGACCAGCGCCGAGGTTCCCTTGATAGATATCTCGATTATCTTTGAAAATGAAGAACGTATTGTATGGAACAGAATAAAACCAAAGTTATAGAGGAATACAAAGACTCCAAAGAATGATAGTGGTAGCGCAATCATCCCAAGTATGCCGTACTCGCGCCTAAAGAGTATGAATCGATAATCTAGCGTGTTTTTCATAATGCCATACGCCCAGCGGAGACGCTGACGATAAAGCTTGTACAATGTGTCTGGTGTCGTCGTGTGCACGTGCGCAGTATGAATGTTTCGTATGCGCATATGATGCGTTTGCATACGAAGCGCAAACTCCATGTCCTCTGTGTTGTGCGCGTGTTTATAAAGGCCTATTTTTTCGAATACAGTACGCCTGAATATAGAGAAAGGTCCAGGTGTGACATATATTGCATCGAGTGGCGAAAGGATGCGTTTTAAAAATGCGCCAGCGTGATACTCAGTCTTTTGCATTTTTTGGAGTATTGTTTTTGGTTCATGCACTATGAGCATGGGTGTTGCCGCCATCATATCTTGGTCTTCGTTGAAGGCCTCTGCTATTTCGAGAAGGGCATTTTTTTCTACAAACGAGTCAGCATCAAGGCAACCTATGATCTCAGAAGTAGACTCCTGTATGCCGAGGTTTACCGCGGTATGCTTGCCGCCATTCTCTTTTTTTATCAAAGAGATTTGTGGATTATTTTTAAACTTTTGTATGACATGCCACGTGTTGTCTGTTGAGCCGTCGTCGATAATGATGACGTTTAGTTTGTTTTTTGGATAGTTGATGGCTAGGAGTGATTCAACGGTTCCAGAGACAGTTTTTTCCTCGTTCCAGCATGGGACAATAATTGTCGTCGAAGGGTAATAGCTGAGTTTTTTTTGCGCTGGTTTTCCAGCCTTCATATTCTCTCTTTCTTCAAAAAAAGTGATCATGAAAAACACTTCGAGATAAAGCGAAAAAAATAGAAATATATATAGAATTGTGTTGAAAAAAGATTCTATCATGATTGAAAATAGCCCGCTTGTGCGGACTGTTTTTTCACACACATTATATCGTATATT
The DNA here is from genome assembly GCA_000998425.1 of Candidatus Nomurabacteria bacterium GW2011_GWC2_42_20. GTDB lineage: Bacteria > Patescibacteriota > Minisyncoccia > Phycocordibacterales > UBA1550 > UBA1550. The sequence goes on along the minus strand of LCDG01000005.1, from coordinate 40,018 downwards.
AGGCAGTATAGCAATGGCTTGTAGATGAACATTTGCAATCATAGACTATGAGTGTGTATATGGTATGATGTTTTGTAATATGAGTAAAAAAATATTTATGACGAGGAGAATTCCTGCTCGCGCTGAAGAAATGCTTCGCGGTGCTGGATACGAGGTGACTGTAAGCACAAAAGACGGAGTGCTTACAAGTGATGAATTGAAGTTGGCGCTCGCCGAGAAGCAATATGATGCTGTTGCTTCGCTACTTACTGATGCTATTGATGCGGATATGATTACTGGGATGCCAGAGTCTGTAAAAATCATTGCCAACTATGCGGTTGGTTTCAATAATATTGATGTCTCAAAGGCACACGAGCGCGGGATAGTAGTGACAAACACGCCAGAGGTTCTTACGTCGACCGTTGCAGAACATACCGTCGCTCTTATTTTGACGCTTGCTTCGCGCATCGCTGAGGGGGATAGATTTATTCGCGAAGGTAAATTCGTAGGGTGGGACCCGTTACTACTTCTCGGTACGGATATAAAAGGTAAAACACTCGGGCTCATTGGTGCAGGACGTATCGGTTTTGAGGTTGCGAATATTTTACACAGAGGTTTTGATATGAGGGTCATTTACTGCGATATGAAAGAAAATGAAGCGCTTAAATCCTCATGTAATGCAGGGTTTTATTCTATGCACGAGGATGTGCTAAAGGAGGCTGATATTGTGAGCATCCATGTGCCACTTTTGCCAACGACACATCATTTGATAAATGCGGAACGTCTTGCAATTATGAAAAAAACAGCACTTCTTGTAAACACGTCTCGTGGACCTGTGGTGGACGAGGCGGCGCTCGCGCAGGCATTAAAAAATGGTGTGATTCGTGGTGCTGCGCTCGATGTGTTTGAGTTTGAACCCAAAGTAACACAAGAGCTTTTGGAAATTCCAAATGTCGTAGTAAATCCGCATTTGGCATCTGCAACAGAAGAAACACGTACAAAAATGGCAGAAATGGTCGCAACAAATATTATTGAAACATTGGAAGGCCGCACAGCGCCAAACATTGTTGCCTAAAATATGATGAAGATTCTCGCTACATGGGTGCTCGTTGCTTTGGTGATTTTATCACTACCTTCTTTTATTCCTGGAATTGAAATAGGGTCAACATCATTTGGCACGGCGCTCCTCGTGGCATTATTTTTTGGCATTTTGAATGCTGTGGTAAGGCCGATAATTTTACTAATCGCATTCCCGATTACTATCGTTACACTCGGACTTTTTTCATTTGTAGTAAATGCAGGCCTCTTTTGGTGGGTTGGTTCCTTTATGGAAGGATTTCATGTTGATGGGTTTGTCCCTGCTCTCCTTGGGTCGCTTGTTGTTTCGGTTACAACATTTATTTCTGATAAGTTGCTTTCCAATAACTAGGTATGTTTGAGCAGTCTATCGACGTATTTGTTCAGCTTGTGCAGGACCATAGATTTTGGGGATACACGATTCTTTTTTTTGCTATGGTTTTTGAGGGCGAAATGTTTCTAATTGCAGCTGGGATGCTGGCAACGCTAGAGGCTTTTGATATTGGAGACACATTGTTGATAGCATTTTGCGGAGTAGTTTTGGGAAATGTGATGTGGTACTACTTTGGGTCAAGACTTAAAGACACTGGAGTATCAAAGAGAATGATTCGGTGGGCGGAGAAGGCCGTTGTCTTCTTTTTGCCGCGTTTTCGCGAAAAACCATTTAAGTCAATATTCTTTTCAAAATTTATTTATGGCGCAAATCGTGCAACTGTCATTATGTCTGGCGTAATGCGTGTCCACTTCGATCTCTTTTTCAGAGCTGAGTTTTTGGCGTCGATTTTGTGGGTGTCGCTATACTTTTCTGTCGGATATTTTTTTGGGTATGCGGCGGTCAATATCACACACAATGCGTCACGCTTCGTTTTGATAGTGGTAGCATTCATGGTAGGATTCATTTTGATTCAAAAACTTATTACTCATAAATATGAACGATACGAACGCAAAAAACTTGAAAAAGATAATAACACATAGCGGTAATTTTCATGCCGACGAGGTTTTTGCCTGTGCTGTTTTGTCTATATTGAACAATGGAAATGTAGAAATCGTCCGTAGTCGCGACGAAGATGTGTGGGCAACGGGGGATTATGTAGTAGATGTGGGTGGTGTATATAATATAGAGACTAAACGTTTTGACCATCATCAGATTGGCGGTGCCGGCGTGCGACAAAATGGAACACCGTATTCTTCCTTTGGTCTCGTTTGGAAGGAGTTTGGAGAAAAAATATCAGGCTCGCAATATGTTGCTCGTATTATTGATGAACGAATAGCACAACCTGTTGATGCTGGGGATAACGGTTTTGAAACATTTGGTGTTCGAGGGGAAGTGACCCCGTACCTACTTCAGGATGTTGTGAGCGCTTTTCGCCCAGGGTGGAATGAGGAGCGCACAGAAGACGAGGGCTTCTTTGAAGCAGTGTCTTTTGCAGAAAAAATTCTTTCTCGCGAAATAATGCGCGCTAAAACAGAAGAAGAAGGCAAGAGGCATGCAGAAGAAGCGTATGTAAAAGCAGAGGATAAGCGCATTGTTGTTTTGGATGATCACTATCCTTGGTACGAAGCGCTCGGGACCAAGCCTGAACCGCTTTTTGTGGTAAAGCCAGATCGTGGGAATATGGGTAAATGGAAAATTGAGACGGTACGAAGCGATGTGCACTCATTTAAAAATAGAAAAAATTTGCCAAGCGCATGGGCTGGAAAGACTGGGGCTGAGCTTGCAGAAGTTTCTGGGGTTGCTGACGCGCTGTTTTGTCACAACAAACTTTTTATTGCTGTAGCGGGGTCAAAAGAAGGCGCACTCAAACTCGCGCAGATTGCCGTAGAGGCCTGAGTTTTACATAGGTTAAACCTATGTAAAACTTGTGGTGGACGCGAAGTAATTTTTGTGATATAATTAACTTTAACTAATTTACTATGGCTTTTATTGATGAAATGACGATGCATATGAAGGCGGGTAACGGCGGGAACGGCGTTATGCGTTTGAAACACGAGAAAGGCAAAGAATTTGCCGGTCCTTCTGGTGGCGATGGTGGAAAGGGTGGAGATGTTTACATTCGTGCTGTGCGAGATGTGCATATCCTTGTGAAGTATCGTCACGAAAAAGAATATGCAGCCGAGCGTGCAGAGGATGGTGGCAACGATAGTATGCACGGTCGCAATGGTGATGACTTTATTTTAGATTTGCCGATTGGTTCCATTGTGACAAATATTGATACAGGCGAAACATACGAACTACTTCATGAGGATCAAAAAATTTTAGTTCTTAAAGGCGGTCGCGGGGGTTTTGGTAATGAGCATTTCAAGACATCAACAAACCGCACACCAAAAGAGCATGTGCCAGGGATGAAGGGGCAGGAGGGAGATTTCAAAGTTGAACTTCAGATTGTTGCGGACATAGGACTCGTTGGTTTGCCAAACGCTGGCAAGTCGAGTTTGCTCAATGCACTCACTCGCGCTAGTGCAAAAACTGCAGACTACGCATTTACCACACTTGAGCCAAACCTAGGGGAATGTTATGGTTTTATTATCGCAGATATTCCAGGGCTTATTGAAGGAGCATCCGAAGGGAAGGGGCTTGGGCACAAATTCCTCCGCCATGTAAAGCGTACAAAAATGCTTGCGCATTTGGTGTCGCTTGAAAATGAGGACCCACTTGTTGTCTACGAGACGGTACGCAAGGAGCTTGAAGCATTTGATAAAGACCTCGCCGCAAAACACGAGATCATTGTTCTTACCAAAACTGACATGGTAACTCCAGAGCGCGTGAATGAAGTTGAGATGGAAATGAATAAAAAGTGTCCCAACTCAGAAATCTTTACCATTTCGATTCTTGATGATGCTGTTATGAAAAATTTTCAGGATGACCTACTGAAGCTTTTGAAAGTAGTAAAGTAGGCTTTGTGATATAGTATTTTTATGGAAAACGGCCCGCAAATTAGAACAATCGGCAATGCAAGTCATGAGGAAAAAGAAAAAGCAAGGCAAGAGTTTTTACAGCGCCTTTTTTCTCATTTTGATTCTTTGAACATAGAAGAGAGAAACCAACTAGAGGAATTTGAATATCCAAAAACAGAAAAAGAACTTGCTTGTATTGATTTTGCGAATAAGGAAACTAATGAACTTATGAAAGATGCAGGAATAGAGCCATACGATATCCCTGTGGAAAATTTTCATATTATTCCATCAGAGTTATATAAAAAGGCGTATAGAGGTAGTGGCGTTGCTGTTGCGACTATTAGACAACAAGGGATACTTTTTAATGGAGATGTTTTTAGAGACAACCCCGCTCATTTTGGTGTTGTCGCTCTTCACGAGACACTTCACTTGAAATCTCATTTATCTTTGGAGGTTAAAGAAAGAGGAGAAAAAATAAAAACAACACCATACCGTCATGGTGTGTCAGTTTTATCGCTACAAGAATATGATAAAAGACAAGAATTTCACGAACACTTTAGAGGGTTGCACGAAGCCATTGTATCTGTCCAGGAGAAAAAATCTTTTACTAAATTTTTAGAATCTCCATGGATGTCAGAAGAAAGGAAGTGGCTTTTATCAGATGAGGCACAAAGTTTAAAAAAAGATGTATCTCAAAAAAAGGGAATCCCTGAGGATGACATAATTTGGGTTGGTAAAAAAGATAAAGAAGACTGGGAGACTGTATCTTATCCTAAACAAAGAATGGTTCTTGATCTTGTTTGCAAGGAGATACAAGAACAGTTCCCCGAGCAATATCAAAATTCAGACGAAGTATTTAAAGAGTTTCTAAAATCGCATTTTACTGGACAGCTTTTGCATATTGCTCGCCTTGTTGAGAAAACTTTTGGCGAAGGAAGTTTCCGTGTTCTTGGGAATATGGGCACAGATAAAAGTAGTGGGGTGCTCCACCTTGAAACCCTAAAAAAAGCTCGTATGCGACAAATGCGCTCACAATAGGTTTTTTTGAGTCTTCGTATTTTATGCTACAATCTCCTTTATGAGTTACAAACTAACCGTGGGGCTTGAGGTTCGTGCTGAGTTGAAAACAAATCTTTGTTTTTCGCCATCTAGTAAGGTACTATAAGCAATATGAAATCTTCCAAAAACACTCTACAAAAAGGATCAGTGCGATATGTGATTTTTAAAGAAAAGGACACTTTTTTTGGTGTGGCGCTTGAGTTTAATGTCGTTGTTGAGGGAGCGTCACAAATTGAAGCTATTGTGCTCCTTAATGAAGCAGTTCGTGGGTACTTTGAGTCAGCGCGCAAATTTAAATTGCGACCACAAGTATTAAATCAGGTGGTTGATGCTGAGTATGAAAAAATGTGGAAAGAGATTCAATGTGGTAAAAAGCCCGTTGCACAATCGACAAAATCTCCATACGTTTTGAGTTCTGGTCAGCTTAATCTTGCGTTTGCGTAACGAACTATGCCTCGCGGTCTTAACAACTGGACATTCAAAGGCACCGTTGAATTTTTGAAGGAGTATGGATTTCAACATTCACATACGACTGGAAGCCATTTTTTCTATGTTGGCCATTATGGTGGAAAAGTAAGACAAACACACATTCAGTACCACGGACAAAAGTCGATTCATCCACGAACACTAAAAGCAGTTATTATGCAGTCTGGGATCCCACAAGAACTGTGGTTAAATAAAAAATCATAATATGAGCGAATACAAACTAACCGTAGGACTTGAAGTCCACGCTGAGCTAAAAACAAAGACAAAGATGTTTTGCAGTTCTGCAAATGACCCTGATGAGGTGCGTCCGAATGTGAATATTTGCCCTGTGTGTATGGCTCATCCTGGGACTTTACCAGTGATCAATAAGAAGGCGGTGCATCACGTGCTTCGTGTTGGTACTGCACTCGGAAGTGACCTTGCGGACTTCACCGAGTTTGACCGCAAAAATTATTTTTATCCAGATATTCCAAAAGGGTATCAGATCAGCCAATACAAATATCCGCTTGTTTCAAATGGCATTCTGAATGGTGTTGCTATTGAGCGTGTGCATCTTGAGGAGGACACAGCGAGCTCGTCGCACGAGGGTAGCGAGGGTAGTCTTGTGGATTTTAATCGCGCAGGTGTGCCACTTATGGAGCTCGTAACAAAGCCAGTCATTCACACAGCGGAAGAAGCCGGTGCGTTTGCGCGAGAGCTCCAGCTTCTTCTCCGCATGCTCGGTGTTTCTGATGCAAATATGGAAAAAGGCGAGATGCGTGTAGAGGCAAATATTTCAATATCAAAGACAGATGAACTCGGTACAAAAGTAGAAGTGAAAAATCTAAACTCATTTCGCTCAGTAGAGCGCGCGATTGCGTATGAAGTGGAACGCATGACAAAAATTCTGGACGGCGGGCAGGGTGAGATTGTGCAGGAGACGCGCGGATGGGACGAGGGTGCTCAGAAAACATTTTCACAGCGCAAAAAAGAGAGTGCGCACGATTATCGATATTTTCCTGATCCTGATTTACCAAAGCTAAAGCTTTCTGAAATTCCAGAATTCTCAAGTGACGTTTTGCGCGCGACCATGCCTGAGCTACCTTGGGAGAAACGTGTGCGCCTTGTGCGTGAGTATGGAGTGAAGCCAGAAAATGCAGAAGTGTTTACCGCTGACAAAGTCCTCGGTGGGCTTTTTGAAGATGCTGTGATCGCTATTGGCGTGGACCGCCCATCGATTACTCTAATAGAAAACTATATTACGTCTGACCTCGTAGGTTTGATGAAGGGTTCTGATTCAGTTGGTGGGGTGACAGGGCATACACTTTCTGACCTCATTAATATGATCAAGGCAGGAGACCTGTCCTCACGTGGAGCAAAGGACACGTTAGCTCTCATGTATTCCGAAGGCGGTGAGCCACGCGAGATCGCAGAAAAAAATGGCTTTATTCAAAAAAATGACATCGAAGCACTCAAAAAAATAGTTGATGAAGTTATCTTTGCAAATCCAACTGTCGTCGCGGATTATAAGTCAGGTAAAACAGCACTTCTTCAGTTTTTTGTGGGACAAGGAATGAAGGCATCGAAAGGATCTGGAAATCCAGGGACACTGAAATCCCTTTTTGAGGAGGCGTTAAAGTAAATTAATTTTTTAGTCTTTATCTTCCAATAGGACCGCCATATGGGAACACAAAAAAGAGCATCTTATGGTGCTCTTTTTTGTTGGGTGTGGTAAAATATAAACATATTTACTAATTGATAACCACAGGAAGCATTATGAAAAAAGTACGAGTAGCGATTAACGGGTTTGGACGCATTGGACGCGCATTTTATAAGTTGGCGCGCACACGGCCAGAAATCGAGATTGTGGCAGTGAATGACCTTGGTGACCCTGAGAACATGGCATATCTTTTGAAGTACGACACGACGTACGGACGTGCTGATTTTGACGTTACAGTGGTTGCTCCTGGCGGTGGCGAGGAGCCCGGATTCATTGTGGGGGGGCAAAAAGTAATCCTTGTGCAAGAAAAGGAGCCAACAAATTTACCGTGGGCGAAATATGATATTGATATTGTGGTTGAATCAACCGGATTTTACACCAGCGCCGACAAGGCAAAAATACATCTTGATCAAGGAGCAAAGCGTGTGGTTATCACAGCTCCGATAAAGGGTGAGTCGCTCCCCGAGGTCCCATGCGTGACTGCTCTTATGGGTATCAATGACGGCGAGCTTGAGAATGCAAAAATTTCCTCAAACGCTTCTTGTACTACAAATGCGGCGAGCCCAGTAGTATGCATTTTGAACGAGACTATTGGTATTGAAAAAGCAATATTGAATACAACGCATGCATATACGGGCACGCAAAGGATAGTGGATGGACCTGGCGGTAAGGATCTTCGTGGTGGACGCGCAGGAGCCGCAAACATGGTTCCAGCGTCAACAGGCGCTGCAATTTCGGTTACTGAGGTCGTACGCGACCTCAAGGGCAAATTTGACGGTATAGCTGTGCGTGTGCCAGTTATTGCTGGCTCAATAGCGGACGTGACGTTTATAGCAAAAAGGAACACAACGGTGGAGGAGGTGAATCAGATTCTTCGAGATGCCTCACGCGATTCTCGTTGGCAGGGTGTTTTTAAGGTAAGTGAGGAGCCAATCGTTTCATCGGACATTGTTGGTGAGCTCTATGGTTCTATTGCCGACCTTGAAATGACACGTGTCGTAGATGGCAACCTTGTGAAGGTGATGGCTTGGTATGATAATGAGATGGGCTATACAAATACCCTTGTGCAGCATGTCGTTAAAGTTGCGAGCTACCTGTAATACTTCATGAAAATATTTATCGGCACCGACCATGCAGGATTCGAACTCAAAGAAACCCTAGTTTCTTTTTTGCGCGAGCTAGGACATGATGTGGAGGACCTTGGCGCGCATACTTTCGAAGCACTTGATGACTATCCTGACTTTATCCGCCCAGTAGCAGAGGCTGTCGCGCGCGACACAGAAGCGCGTGGGATCATTCTCGGCGGTTCTGGACAAGGGGAAGCGATGTGCGCGAATCGTGTAAAAGGTGTACGCGCCGCTGTGTACTATGGTGGAGCTGTTGATATCGTGGTGCTTTCTCGTGAGCACAATAATGCGAATATTCTTTCACTTGGCGCACGTTTTATTGAGGAGGATGAAGCGAAAGAGGTAGTGCGTGTGTGGCTCGATACGCCATTTGGCGGCGAAGAAAAACACGCGCGAAGAATTGCTAAGCTCGATAAATAAAATAATATGAGAGAAATATATAAGAGTAAAATTTTTGTACACTCTCTGGTCTTTTTAGGATTGTTTGCTTTAGCTGGGTATGTTTTCGCGGAAATAAAAGTGTTGATTCTTTTCTCAGTACTTTCATTTGCTGGTGCGGTTTGTGGAGCATTTGTGAGATTAAGTGATCAAATTGAAAAACATGATTGAAATTATTCCCGCAATAATGCCACAGAGTTATGACGATCTCGACGAAAAGATGAGTCTTTTTGTTGGTGTTGTGCCACTCGTGCAGCTAGATATTATGGACGGAAAGTTCGTACCAGCGCGTACATGGCCGTATCCGCGTGACGCACATTTCGATGCTATAGTTGCCGAAGAAGATGGAATGCCGTCTTGGGAAGATATTGATTTTGAGGTAGATTTGATGATAGAGAATCCGGTGCTCGTGGTGCCAAAGTGGGTGAGTGCAGGAGCGCAACGTATAATTGTGCATGTTGAAAGTATGAAAAATGGTATGGAGGATTTTGAAAAAATTCGCGCCTCGGTTCCTGTAGGGTTGATTGAGCTTGGTCTTGCGATAAATACAACGACACCACTTTCAGTAATTGAACAATATGTAGATAGGGTTGACTTTGTTCAGTGTATGGGGATCGCACGAATAGGATTTCAGGGAGAAGCGTTTGATGAGCGTGTCCTTGAGCACGTGCGCGCACTTCGCTCATCAAATACTGACCTACCAATTAGCATCGATGGCTCGGTAAATTTTGATACAGCTCAACGACTTGTAGAAGCAGGGGCAACGCGGCTTGTGTCTGGGTCAGCTATTCTTGAGGCAGACAATTTTGTTTCTGCTATCGCAGAGATGAAAAATTTAGTATCATAGTCTTATGACACATCTTCACGACGACAAAATAAAATTTCTTGAGGAGAAGGCGCTAGAGATTCGCAAGTCGATTATAGAGTCGCTTGTTGAGGCAAAGTCTGGACATACTGCCGGGCCTCTTGGTATGGCAGATATTTTTACAGCTTTCTATTTTCATATTTTAAAACATGACCCAAAAAATCCAACATGGGAGGATCGCGACCGAGTTGTGCTTTCAAATGGACACATATGTCCTGTGCTTTACGCGACGATGGCGCATGTGGGATATTTCCCAGTTGAAGAATTAAAAACGCTCCGCAAGTTTGGCACTCGACTACAGGGTCACCCACACCGTGAGTACTTGCCAATGCTTGAAACGAGCTCGGGTCCGCTTGGGCAGGGGCTCTCGCAAGCTGTGGGGATGGCTATCATAGATCGCCTAGACCGTGGGCACAATTCTAACCGCACCACCTACTGCTTCCTTGGCGACGGTGAGCTCAATGAGGGTCAAATATGGGAAGCGGCAATGCTTGCAGGGCGCGAAAAATTGCACAACCTTGTTGCAATAGTAGATCGAAACAATATTCAAATTGACGGTTTCACTGAGGATGTGATGCCACTCGAACCGCTTGCTCTCAAATGGGCAGCATTTGGCTGGCATGTGCTAGAGATTGACGGACACAACATGTCGGCCATTGTAGACGCTGTTGACACTGCTCGCGCAATTTTTGAAAAGCCATCTGTCATCATTGCGCACACAATTCCTGGCAAGGGTGTGGAAATGTTTGAGCATGATTACAAGTGGCACGGTAATCCGCCAAACAAAGAACAGGGAGTAAACGCGATGGCAGAGCTTCGCACACTCGGGGGACAGATTCAAAGCGAGCACGAATAAAAAAATTATGATTCCATTAAATCCAAAACTTTTTGATACAGATGTAGAGCAGGCGCCGATTCGCCAGGGCTTTGGTGAGGGGCTCGTACTCGCAGGGCGCGCCGACGAGCGTGTGGTGGCGATGTGTTGCGATCTCACCGAGTCCACAAAAATGGATGCCTTCGCAAAAGAATTTCCAAAACGATTTTTTGAAATGGGGATTATGGAGCAGTCGTCGGCATCGGTAGCATCTGGAATGGCAGCAATGGGCAAAATTCCTTTTGTTTCGTCGTACGCAATGTTTTCTCCTGGGAGAAACTGGGAGCAGATTCGCACGAATATTTGTTATAACGACAGACCTGTAAAAATTGCTGGCTCTCACGCAGGAGTTTCTGTCGGTCCCGACGGTGGCACGCATCAAGCGATTGAGGACATTGCTATTACACGCGTGATGCCAAACATGACAGTCATTACGCCCTGCGACAGTATAGAGGCGCGTAAAGCAACACTAGCAATGGCAAAGACAAATTCTCCAACCTACATTCGTCTTGCTCGTGAAAAAACGCCAATCATCACGACCGAAGACACACCATTTGAAATTGGGAAAGCGCAAGAATTTTTCCGTTCAGCGAGCGCGCCAAAAGTCGGCATTGTTGCGTGTGGCTCCCTTGTCTACAATGCTCTCATGGCTGCAAAGGAGCTTGAAGGAGAGGGAATAGGTACAGTAGTTTTGAATATTGGCACAGTGAAGCCGATTGACCGGGAGTCTGTGATTGCTCTAGCAAAGGAATGCAGTGCGATTGTTACCGTAGAAGAGCATCAGGTCGCTGGTGGTATGGGTTCCGCTGTTGCAGAGGTTCTATCAGCAGAGCACCCAACAAAAATGGTGTTCGTAGGTGTACATGACAAATTTGGACAATCAGGAACACCAGAGGAGCTTGTAAGGCATTATGGCATGGACAAGGATTCGATAAAGAATGCAGTGAGGAAACTTATACCGTAATAAAAGGAATTAAATTAAAAAGACCCTATTTACATTCATTTATGTAAATAGGGTCTTTTAAACTAACTATATATAGTTAGTGTGGTTTTCTGTTGTTAATTACTAGTCTAACCTCACTGCTTTGTATTCTGTTGGAGCCTCAGCGAGAAACTTTTCAAGCGCTTCGCGTGTGAGAAGACCTTCTTGAGCGCCGACTTTTTGTACTACAGACATTGAGTTGATTGGAGCCCATGCGATTGCTTCACTCGGAGTTTTTCCAAGAGCAAGCGCGGATATAAATGTTGAAGCAAATGAATCTCCGGCACCAGTGCGTTCGTATGGTGGTAGTGGATCTGGATATATTGGCATAAACCACGATTCTGCGCCGTCATATACGTATGCGCCTTTTGGCCCATCTGTGATAACAACAATTTTGGGTCCAAGTGCTGCAACCAGCTTTGCCAACTCTTTTGGTTCTGATTCCTTGTCCATCAAAATTTGACGAGCTTCTTCCACATTACAAAAGAAAACTTCTGTGTGAGCGTATAAATCCTTTAGAGCTTCGATGCCAAGTTTGATTTGAAATCCACCGGGCTGGAATGAAAGCTTTGTTTCAGGATGTTTTGCGAGATATGCAGCAATTTCGTGGTGAAAAGCAAGAGATTTCTCATTTAGGGACGATAGATAGAGCCATCGTGGCCCAACATCTCCTAGTGGCAATGTATAAGGAAAATCCTCGTGTTTAATTAGAATAGTGCGCTCGCTGTTATACCAGAGTACGTAATGATAGTTTGTTTTTATGCCATCGTACTGTTTGATGTATTGTGTGCTAACACCATCATTTTTTAGTGACGCAAGACATTTTTCTCCGTCATCGTCTTTGCCGAGATTTGTAATGAGAGCACTCTTGAGTCCGAGTCGAGATGCAGAAACGCATGCATTGGCACTGTTGCCAACCGCGTATGCTACTTTCACAAAATCAAACGGCACCTTTGCTCCAAACGGCATACAAAGTTCACATGCGTCAGTGTCTATCCGGCATGTTGTGTGAGCATGATCCTCTTTAAGACGAATAAATGCATCGACCACTGTGTCTCCAATACCTACAAAGTCTAACTGGTTTTCCATATTATTATCAATTATCGATTAAGTACTACCATTGTACCATCATTACGTCGTTATGCTACAATGTAGAGTATAATTACAAAAATATGAATACAATACCAACATTGCGCGAGGTTATCGCTGACGCAGAGGCAAAAAAAAACGCAGTCGGACATTTTAATATTTCAAACATTGAAGGCCTTTGGGCGATTTTTCGCGCCGCAAGATCACTCAATCTCCCTGTAATTGTTGGACTCTCAGAGGGCGAGCGTGATTTTGTAGGCGTGCGCCAGGCGGTCGCCATCGTAAAAAGTATTCGTGAGGAATATCAATACCCAATCTTTATAAATGCAGATCATACATATTCTGTAGAGCGTGTGAAAGAGGCAATCGATGCAGGATTCGATGCAGTAATTTTTGATGGCGCAAAATTAACTCTTGAAGAAAACATCGCGAAGGCAAAAGAGTGTGTGGATTATGCGCGCGCATCAGGGAGGGATGTGCTCGTGGAGGCTGAGGTGGGGTACATTGGTACTTCATCAAAAGTTCTCGACGAGATTCCTGAGGGTGTAAAGTTTGACGATTCAACACTTACATCGCCAGAGCAAGCAGAAAGATTTGTGCGAGAGACAGGAGTGGATTTGTTTGCGCCTGCAGTAGGGAATATGCATGGCATGCTAAGAAATGCACCTGAACCACGCCTGGATATTGAGCGTATTAGTAAAGTGCGAGAGGCAGCAGGTGTACCACTCGTGCTTCATGGTGGCTCTGGCACATCAGATGAGGATTTTCGTGAGGCAATCAAAGCAGGTATTAGCCTTGTTCATATCAACACTGAAATTCGCGTCGCTTTTGTAAAAACTCTCGCTGAATATCTTGTTGCGCACCCAGACGAGGTTGCGCCATATAAAGTGATGAAAGAACCAACAGAAGCAATGCAAAAGGTTATTGAAGCACGCCTCAGACTCTTTTCTGGACGCTAAGGGGGTTGCTTTTATCTTTAAAATCCGTATACTAGCGCAATATGAACATCATACTAAAAGGAGAAATAAGAGATCCAAAAAAGAAACTTTCTGCGATTCGTGCAGAAGGTTTTGTTCCTGGAGTTTACTACGGACATAAAGAGGTAGCAACACCATGTGTTTTTCCAATGATCGCTTTCAAGAAGGCTTGGAAGGTAGCAGGTGAATCGACTGTGGTGACACTTGAAATGCCAAAAGGTAATGTTTCAGCCCTTATACACGAAGTTCAGGTTGATCCTGTAAAAGGTCAGCCAATCCATGTTGACTTTTACGCTCTTGAGAAAGGTCAGGAAGTTACTGTGAACATTCCGCTAGAGTTTACTGGCGTATCTGTCGCGGTAAAAGATCTTGGCGGCGCGCTTGTAAAGGTTCTCCACGAAGTTGAAGTAAAAGGTCAGCCAGAAAATCTTCCACACAATTTTGTTATTGATATTTCTCCACTTGTAACGCTTGATAGTCAAATCCTTGCAGATAGCATCGTTCTTCCAAAAGGCATTACATTAGTGACAGGTGCTGGAGATGTTGTTGCAGCTATTGCTGTTGCAAAAGAGGAAGTGGAGGCTCCAGTAATGGACATCGCTTCTATTGAGGTAGAAAAGAAAGGTAAGAAAGAAGAGGAGCCAGTAGAAGACAAGTAGTTTTTTGTAATGCTGTGCAAAAGGTAGCTAGTTGCATCACGGATCGTTTAGCAGATTCATCCCTAGGATGCTTTTACTAAAGCATCCAAACAGAAACAAGGTATTAAAAACAGCCGAGGGCTACGCCCTCGGCTGTTTTTTTGTTATAATGGACGATATCTATGCTCAAGAGTTTTATTAAAAAAATGTTCGCATTGGTGATATTTTCAATTCTTGCGTTTGAAGGTGTTTCTATGGTCGCAAGCGCACAGGAAGTTGCCGAGGATGTAGTTGCGCGACGCGCAAAGCTTGAGGCAGAGCTTGCTATTATCGATAAAGAAATAAATGATCAGAAAAATGTCCTCGAACAAAAACAAAAAGAAGGCGTGTCACTGGAGCGTGATGTAGCGATTCTAAACGCTCAAATTCAAAAGGCAAAACTATCGATCAGGGCAAGGAATTTATCGATTGCAGGACTTGTTGAAGATATTGGAACAAAGAATCGTACGATTGAAAAGTATTCCGCAAAAATCGATCGCGAGCGTGAGTCTCTCTCTGGGTTAGTCCGCCGCACAAACGAGCTTGATTCATACTCGCTTGTGGAGGTGGCGCTTTCTGACAAGGATTTTTCAGAATTCTTTGTTGATCTGGATAATTTTCAATATGTAGAAGATTCAATAAGAATTTCGCTTGAGGAAGTGGGTGTAGCAAAAAAGAACACAGAAGAAGAAAAGAAGATTCTTGAGGAAAAAAAGGCCGAAGAAACTGATCTGCGCAAGGTTCAGGAACTCGAGAAAAAAAGAATAGAGGCAAGGGAAGCAGAAAAGAAAAACATTCTCAAAATAACAAAAGGACAGGAGATTGCTTACCAGAAGATTCTTAAAGAAAAACAGCAAAGTGCGGCGCAAATTCGCGCAGAATTGTTTTCCTTGAGTGGATCTACTGCAATTTCATTTGAGAAGGCGCTGGCGTATGCAAGAGCAGCCGCTGAAAAAACTGGAGTTAGACCAGCGGTTATTCTAGGTATTATTGCTGAAGAGTCAAACCTGGGGCAAAATGTTGGAAAAGGTACATGGACGGTAGATATGCATAAGACGCGTGATGTGCCAGTGTTTAAATATTTGACCTCTCTGCTCGGTCTTAATCCAGACAGTATGCCAGTATCAAAAAAAGTCTGGTATGGGTATGGAGGAGCAATGGGACCTGCTCAATTTATTCCGTCTACTTGGGCGTGTTTTAGCGGGTATATAAACACAACGACTGGAAAGTGCAGTAAGAATGCAGACGGTTCATGGGACGGCCCATGGGAGTACCAGCAGAACAAAGACCGCGTAGGTAAACTTACCGGCAATTTCCCCCCAAACCCATGGGACCCAAAGGACGCATTTATGGCATCCGCTATCTATCTTGCAGACTCTGGCGCTGATAAAAAAACATCCCGTTCTGAATTTATTTCAGCTATGTGTTATTTGGCAGGGTGCGGAAATGTAAACAAAAAAAGTTTGCAATTTTATGGCGATGATGTGATGTGTCTGGCATTGAAATATCAAAAAAATATAGACATACTTGAGGGTACGAATATTGCAGACCAGCGAAAAGGTGATATTTATCATGTTGGGTGTTCTAGTGCGTAGAAACGATAGCTAGTCTATTAATTACCGTTGAAAATAGCCAGTAAAATTGACTTATAAAGTGATTTTTGGTATAGTTGCCGACATATAAGCCCCGCAGTTGCGGATTTTTTGTTTAATAAAACACTATGGAAATTAGAAATATCGCTATTATCGCTCACGTTGACCACGGCAAGACAACCTTGACCGACGCTTTGATGCGCCAGACTGGTATGACAAAAGAGGGCGTAACGATGGACTCAAACGCACTTGAGCTTGAGCGTGGTATTACTATTTATGCAAAAAATACCTCAGTTTTTTACAAAGACACAAAAATCAACATTGTAGACACACCTGGTCACGCAGACTTTGGATCAGAGGTCGAGCGCGTGCTTCGTTCTATTGATACAGTGCTCCTACTTGTAGATGCGCAAGAAGGCCCGATGCCACAGACTCGTTTCGTACTCAAGAAGTCGCTAGAGCTCGGACTCAAGCCAATTGTTGTCTTAAATAAAATAGACAAGCCTGCTGCGCGCCCACAGGAAGTACACGATGAAGTATTTGAGCTTTTCTTTGAGCTTGGTGCTACTGATGAACAACTCGACTTTACGACGGTGTACGCCATTGGTCGCCAGGGTATTGCAAAGCGTACACTCGATGATGACTCGAAGGATTTAATGCCACTCCTAGATATCATTTTAGAAAAAGTTCCTGCTGTGAAGGCAGATGCTACCGCTCCTGTGCGAATGCAACCATTTAACCTTGGGTACGACAACTTCCTTGGACGTCTCGCTATTGGACGCATCTACGAGGGGACTCTTCGTGCTGGAGAGAGTATCATTATTAAAAATGTCGATGGTACTTCTCGATCAGGTAAAATCACAAAGCTCTGTACATTTGAAGGTACTGAGCGCAAAGAAGTGGAAGAAGCTGTCGCTGGAGATATTGTGATGGTTGCAGGACTTCCTGATGTTTATATTGGAGAGACACTTTGCAAAAATGCAGACCAGGAGCCACTTCCTGCAATCAAGGTTGACGAGCCTACAATCTCTCTAAACTTTTTCGTAAACGACTCGCCGTTTGCTGGGCGCGAAGGTAAGTTTGTAACGATTCGCCAAATTCGTGACCGTCTTGAACGAGAGCTTGAAGTAAATGTGGGTCTTCGTGTGGACTTCTCTGCGATGGATTCATTTAAAGTGTACGGCCGCGGAGAAATGCACATTGCTATTCTTCTCGAACAAATGCGTCGCGAAGGTTTTGAACTTCAGGTGTCACAGCCACAGGTTATTGTCAAGGAAGAAAATGGCAAGAAACTTGAGCCGTATGAGGAGCTCATTATTGACGTACCATCTGAACTCTCTGGAGGTGTTATTGAAAAGCTTAACAAGCGCAAAGCTATGATGACCAACATGAAAGATGAGAACGGTATCACTCGCCTTACGTTTGATATACCTACACGCGGACTTCTTGGATATCGCGGACAATTCGTAGTAGATACTAAGGGCGACGGCATTCTTTCTAGCCGTTTTGTTGAGTTTCGTGAGCATGCGGGAGAGATTGTAAAGCGAGCATCTGGGTCAATGGTTTCAATGGCCTCAGGTAAAGCGCTCGGTTTTTCACTTTACAATCTTCAAGATCGCGGTACGCTCTACATTGGGCCTGCTGTCGAGGTGTATGAGGGTCAGGTTATTGGTAACACCTCAAAGGGAGATGAGATGACAGTAAATCCTACCAAAGGGAAGCAACTCTCAAACATGCGTTCGTCTGGTACTGATGAGGCTATCACTCTCACACCACCGTTTGACCTTACTATCGAACGTGGACTCGAGACAATGACCGAGGAGGAATATTTGGAAATTACTCCAAAATCAGTGCGTCTCCGCAAGCAGTTTTTAACTGATGCCGATCGAGTGAAAGCGTTTAGGAAGAATTAGGGGGCAGAATATAGAATGTAGAATGTGGAGACAGAGGCTTTTGCCAAAGGCAAAAGCCTCTGTCTGTATTTATTCAAAATTCAATATTCCACATTCAATATTCTTCCCATCGGTTATCCACAGCCAATTCCGCAAATTATTGTACTTTTGCTGTCCGCGTGGTACTCTTATTTGGTAAGAAGTTTTCACTCAGTGCTTGCTCGACTGCTTAGTTCTAGCTGAGGTGAGAGGGCGAGGGAAACAGGTCATCTTACACATTAGAATTAAGCAAAAAAATAAGTAGTATTATGGCAAAGAAATTGTATGTAGGAGGGATTCCTTACTCAACAACCGAGGATGATCTCAAGGCAGCGTTTGCAGAAATTGGCCCCGTTACTTCCTCCGCAATCATCATCGACAAGATGACTGGGCGCTCAAAAGGTTTTGGTTTCATTGAAATGGCTAATGATGCTGACGCTGACAAAGCAGTCTCAGAAATGAATGGCAAGGATTTCCAGGGTCGCACACTTACGGTAAATGAAGCACGTCCCCTTGAGGCGCGCGCACCCCGTGGTGAGTTTGGTGGTGGAAACCGCCGTATGGGTAACTAGCCTAACAATAAAAAAACCGCTCGTTGAGCGGTTTTTTTATTGTTAGGCTAGTTGTAAGATTTTTCACTGCAGACAGTCTTCTATTGTAAGGGGTTCACCCTAGTGTTACAATTAAACACAAGATAATAGGTTTAATAGTTTATAATTTAATTTAATATGAAAAAAATAATTATTATAGGAATGATGTTTGCAATTGCACCATTTGTTTCTTTTGCGCAAACAACGGCAACTGAAACAGTTGCCGTTGTACCAACATCTACTACCACACCAACACTGGTGCCACCAGTTGCTGACGCAGGCTTTGCTCCTGGAGACTTCTTCTATTTCATTGATCGTTTTAGTGAAGCATTTAATGTGGCGTTCACATTTAATAAGGAAAAAAAGGCTCGTAAGCATATCGAATACGCTAAGGAGCGTATCGCAGAAATGAGCGATGTCCTAAAAAAGCCAGAAGCAAAACTTGATGACGTAGCAGATGCCAAAGCTGATTTTGACAAGCGCATTGCTAAGGCAGCAATGCTAGTAAAGAGTGAAAAAGAAAGTGGTTCAGATGTAGCAGGTCTCGCTCGTGAGCTCGATGATGAACTTGATGCTTCTCGCGATGCATTAAAGAATGTCTTAAAGGCGCACAAGGAGAAGTCTTCTAGAGCAGAGGAGGTGATTCAAGCAAAACTAGGTAGCCTCACAGACGCGGAAGCGCCGCAGCTTAAGGGGTTACTTGAGGCACTGAGCGCTATAACAAAAGAAAAACAGGAAGCAAATAAAGAAGAGAATGACCTTGATATAGAACTTCAGGATGAGCGAGAGATTTTTGAAGAAATAATGGGCAAGGAAATGTCAGCAGAGAAGCATTTTGAGAAAGCAATGCGACTTCGCGTAGACCTCGAGAATGTTGGTGGGCAGGTACCACCACAGGGGTCAGAGCAATTTATGAGACAAGTAGAGGAGGCTATGATGCGCGGAGATTTTGACGCAGCAAAAATGATGTCTAGAGAAGCTGAGCGTGTTTTTGAAAATGCTCGAGAGCTGAATGACGACTTTCGGTCAGAAGTAATTGGTACTCCTGCAATGATGGGTATCAATGACGATGATAATGAGAATGATGATATTGATGATTCGGATATTGATAACTTAGAACAGGAAATTAAGATGGGGGAGATGATGATGCAAGATTTTGACAGATAAACTTTCTGATGGCACAAGGGTCATTATTAGGTAAAATCTTGTTGTCTGCGCTGTATACAAGCATCGCAGTGGCTATTTTGGCCACTGCGATGCTTTCTGTATATACAAAAACTCCCTATGAATCAAAGGTCTTTATAGATGGTGAAGAAATCTCAGTTGTTATTGCAGATACTGAAATACTCCGAGCAAAAGGATTGAGTGGGCAAAAAAGCCTTGATAGTGATGAAGGTATGTTATTTATCTTTGAGGAACCTAGCCAACATGGTTTTTGGATGAAAGATATGTACTTTCCAATAGACATGATATGGTTTAACGAAAATTATCAGATTGTTGATGTTTGGGAAAGAGCATCACCAGATTCGTATCCAATGGTATATATTCCGAGCTTAAAAGCAAAGTTTGTACTAGAGGTTTCTGCAGGATTTTTTTCAGAACATAATCTAAAAATGGGAAACATAATCAAAATTGCCAGATAAATTCGCTGTTTCATAGAGTGCGGGTTTACATTCTGCAATTTATGTTTTTGGGGTGTTGTTTATCTATTGAAAAAAATTTTTTTAGAGTACAATAAACCAACAAAGATGTTGTAATTTATCAATTTATTAATTTCAATAGTTATTGTATGCAAAAGAGTACCAAACAAGCAAAAAAAACCAACACGGAAATAAAGAAAAACCCCATTGTAAATGTTCGCAAGCGTGATGGTAGTGTGTCTCCATATGATATTGAACATATTGTAAACGCCGTTTTTAAGGCGATGCGTTCAACAGGCGAAGGCGAACGAAAGGAGGCAGAGTATATTGCTCGTAAGGTAGAATCCGAGCTTAAAAGAATATCGAAATTGGTAAAAGATTTTGTTCCAACAGTGGAGGGGATTCAGGATATCGTTGAAAAGGAACTTATTTTGGAAGAATTTGTTAAAACTGCAAAGGCATACATATTGTATCGTGAGGAACGCGCTCGTTCACGCGAAGAAATGGGGGATATTCCGGAGGAGGTCAAAAAACTTGTGGCAGAAGGTAAGAAATACTTCCGTAATCCTATGTCAGAGTTTGTCTACTATCGCACATATTCGCGTTGGTTGCCAAGCGATGGCCGCCGTGAGACGTGGATCGAAACAGTAGAACGCTATGTGTCGTTTATGAAGGAAAATCTTGGAACAAAGCTTTCTGAAAAGGAATACGGTGAAATACGCGAGGCTATTTTAAAGCAAGAGGTAATGCCGTCAATGCGGCTCCTGTGGAGCGCTGGAGATGCGGCGCGTAAGACAAATGTAACGGGTTACAATTGCTCATTCATCGCCCCATCTTGTACGCAAGACTT
Source organism: Candidatus Nomurabacteria bacterium GW2011_GWC2_42_20 (assembly GCA_000998425.1). Lineage (GTDB taxonomy): Bacteria > Patescibacteriota > Minisyncoccia > Phycocordibacterales > UBA1550 > UBA1550. The sequence continues at coordinate 19,191 of LCDG01000005.1, read as the reverse complement.
GGGGGAGATAATGTATTTGCTTATGTGTGGCACTGGTGTAGGGTATTCTATTGAGAGTCAGAATGCGCAAATGTTTCCATTGATCAAGAAACAGACTGGTAAAATTTTGCCAACACATACAGTCGTTGATAGTAAAGAGGGTTGGGCCGATGCGTACGTGCTTGGTATGAATACATGGTTTAGTGGAGCTGATATTAAGTTTGATTATTCAAAACTTCGTCCTGCTGGGGCGCGACTCATTACAATGGGAGGGCGTAGTTCTGGGCCAGAACCACTCGTTTCTCTCATAGATTTCTCCCGTGAGCGTATTTTAAGGAAACAAGGACGCCGTCTCTCAAATCTCGACCTGCACGACATTATTTGCAAGATTGGGGAGGTTGTAGTTTCAGGCGGAGTACGTAGAAGCGCACTTATTTCACTTTCTGATCTTGATGACCATGATATGCGATGTGCAAAAGATGGACAGTTTTATCTTACTGACCCACAGCGTATGATGGCAAACAACTCTGCGGTCTATTGGCAAAAACCATCTAGCACAGAACTCCTCGATGAATGGGTTTCTTTGATAAAAGGCGCATCCGGCGAGAGAGGAATCTTTAATCGTGGTGGTATATCAAAACAGGTTCCAGTGCGAAGATGGAAAACTCTTGAAAAAGATTTTGATACCTGTGGAACGAATCCGTGCGGTGAGATTATTCTAAAATCAAAACAATTCTGCAATCTTTCCGAGGTTGTTGCTCGCGCAGATGACACTGAAGCAACACTCTTGAAAAAAGCGCGCCTTGCGGCAATTCTTGGGACATATCAATCATCGCTTACAAACTTCGGCTATCTATCAAAAGCGTGGAAGAAAAATTGTGAGGAGGAGCGCCTACTCGGGGTATCTATTACCGGGCAATGGGATTGTAAGGTTGTGCGTGACCCAAATATAATGTCAAAAATTCGTGATGAGGCTGTTAAGGTCAATAAAGAATATGCAAAGCGCTTTGGTATCAATTCTTCATCGGCGGTGACCGCAGTGAAGCCGTCTGGGACAGTTTCGCAACTCGTTGATGCGTCATCAGGGATGCACCCTAGGCATGCGGCATATTATATTCGTCGTATTCGTATCTCGGCAACCGACAGTCTCTTTAAGATGATGAAGGACCAAGGTGTATCGTATCAGCCAGAGGTTGGGCAATCAATGGAGGGTGCGGTGACTTACGTCCTCGAGTTTCCTGTTAAGGCGCCAGAGAAGTCAATTTTCAAAAATGACCAAACTGCGATTGAGCAACTTGAATATTGGAAGATGGTAAAGGAAAGCTTTACAGAACATAATCCATCGGTTACCATTTCAGTAGGGGATGATGAATGGATTACTGTTGTAAATTGGTTGTACAAGAATTGGGATATGATTGGTGGGTTATCGTTTCTCCCTCGTTCAAACCATGTATATCGACTTGCTCCGTACGAGGAGATTACAAAAGAGCAGTACGAAGCGATGGTAAAAAAATTCCCTGACATTGATTTCTCAAAGATCGTGAGCTATGAACGCGAGGACCAGACTCAAGGATCGAAGGAGCTCGCATGTGTAGCAGGTGTGTGTGAGATTGTTTAATAATTTTAATTATAAAAAATATTATGGCAAAAGGTAGAGACGCGCATAAAGAGAAAAAGAAGCCAAAAAAGGCTGCAAAAAAATAGATAGCTCTGAAAAAAGAAAGGTCAACCTTTCTTTTTTTTTGCTGTAGTTTATACTTATCTCATGCAAAGCGGAATCCAGTTTAATTTTGATGAAGAACAGCGTCCAGAGTATAGACGCCAGGGCTCGAAACTCGTAAAAGTGGTTATTAAATTGTCTGGTGGTCGAGTGGATGAAACTCAGGCAAATTATATTTTACTTGGGGTTGCAGTACTCGCACTAATTATTTCACTATTCCTGTTTTTTGGTTCAGAGAAAATGCCGTATCAGCCCTCACAACAAGAGATTCTTCGAACTATGACATTGCCTCCTGTAACCCCTTCAACAAGATGAATAAAAAAGGCTTCACATTAATCGAGTTACTTGTTGTGATTGCTATTATCGGAATTCTTTCAAGTGTAGTTTTATCGTCTCTTAATTCCGCGCGGCAAAAAGCTCGAGATGCGCAACGAGTTTCTAATTTGACTCAAATTAGAACTGCTCTTGAAATGTATTACCATGACAATGGGTCGTATTCAAATCCTGGATGGGCATGGCGAAGCGAGTGTAATGCATGGGGAGGGTTTGCTGCTAACGATGTTATCCCTGGACTAATCCCGACATATTTACCAAGTTTCCCAAGCGATCCATCTATGAACAAAACAGATAACACCTCGTGTTATCTTTATTTGTCGAATGGTACAGATTATGCACTCATTGACTATGCGATTGTGGATCCAGGTTTTAGCTACGTAAGTAAACCCACTTTTATAGACCCAACAAGAGATAGTGGTTCAAATCCATGTGTTTATGAGGGGGGCGCGCTGTGGTCGTGGAAGGTCTCTAGTTCTGGTGGTGCATGTTGGTAAAATTACACATTTTCTTTTTTTGAAATGTGTGTTATTGTTGCGTTTACCCATATCAGATGGTCGCTCCGTTGGGTAACCTTCGGGGAGGAAAGTCCGAACACTCGCTTGACGAAAGTTGGGCAGCAGGGTAGCGGGTAACGCCCGTCGAAAGTAATTTCAGAGGTGCGAGCAGAGACGCTTCTAACGAAAGAAAGAAGCACCCCATGTGGGTGAGCTCTTGTAGCAATATGAGAGGTGAAACGGCTAAATCCTTACCTGGGTGCAAGGCCGTGTCGCGTGCAAGCGCGAAGTGCCGCTCGAGGGTGCGAGTAATCGCATTCCCAGATAAATGATCATCACCACTTCAGTGGGACAGAATTCGGCTTATCGATATGGATACATGAAAAACTACGGTTTCCACCGTGGTTTTTCTTTTGCCAATATCCGTAATTTTGCAGCTACGAATGATCTCGCTATACACATACTTTATCCTATAGGGTAAAGTATCTGTATAGCTGATTTTTACATTTGGTGGTGCTTGCGAGTATATAACTGGGGACAATATACTATGTAGTCGTTCAGAAGTAAAAGTTTTTATAAACTTTTACTTCTATCCATCATTTGAGTATACTCTATAAGATACTATGGTAAAAAAACTTCTCTCACTTTTTTCGCGCGAATGGAACGGACTTCATGAAGCTGCACTACTTCTCGGGATTTTTGCAATACTTTCACAATTCCTCGCCCTTTTCCGCGACAGGTTGCTCGCACATCTTTTTGGAGCCTCGCAGACGCTCGATATTTATTACGCAGCATTTCGTATTCCTGACTTTGTTTTTGCAGGAATAGCTTCATTTATGTCAGCTCTTGTGCTTATACCTATACTAACAAGGAGAGCTGGGGAGAGTGACGCTCGCGCGCAGAAGTTTTTGAACGACACATTTACTGTATTTTTTACACTTCTTGTTGTGGCATCCATTGGAATATATATAGCCACACCCTCTATTGTGCATAGTCTCTTCCCATCATTTTCTGGTGATACATATAATGAGCTTGTATCAATGTCACGGCTTCTTTTATTGTCGCCAATCCTTCTCGGTCTTTCAAATTTGCTTGGCAGTGTAACACAAATGTTACATAAATTTTTTGCATTTGCAGTTGCGCCTGTTTTGTATAATATCGGTATTATTTCTGGCGCATATTTTTTCTATCCTACATTTGGAGCAATAGGCCTTGCTTGGGGTGTTGTACTCGGCGCTTTTTTGCACTTTTTTGTACACTTTTTCGTTAGCTCGCGCAGTGGTTTTACTTTGAGTGTTTCGGTTTTTCCAGCTTTTTCAGATATTTGGGATGTCATCAAGGTTTCATTACCAAGAACTATTGGTCTTTCTGCAAACCAGATTGCACTATTTGCATTAGTCGCTTTTGCGGCAACACTTCCACAGGGCTCTATTACTGTTTTTAATTTTGCATTCAATCTTCAATCCGTACCTCTCGCTGTCATTGGAGTAAGTTACGCTACTGCGGCTTTTCCAGGACTTTCAAAGCATTTTGCAGATGATGAGGTGAAGAAATTTCTAGAAAAAATATTAACTGCTGCAAGACATATTGTTTTTTGGTCACTTCCAGTACTTGTACTCATGATTGTACTTCGCGCGCAAATTGTGCGCACAATACTTGGGTCAGGTTCTTTTGATTGGACGGCTACAAAGCTTACCGCTGCATGTCTCGCAATATTTACAGTGTCAGTAGTTGCGCAGTCTGTGGGGCTACTCTTTGCTCGAGGGTTTTATGCGACAGGGAACAATAACATCCCGCTTGGTGTGAATGTGCTATCGTCAATAGTTATAGTGATCACTGGATATTATTTTCTTTCTTTGTATGCAAGCTCAATTTTTATTCAAGATTTTGTTGGGTCACTTCTCCGTGTAGATGGGCTAGTGGGCGCCTCGGTGCTTATGTTGGCGCTAGCGTATTCTGTCGGGATGCTTCTCAACACAATCTTGCTTGTCTATTTTTTCCGGCGTCGTTTTGGTAGATTTCTTTCACCCGTTAAGGATACTTTGATGCACGGCTCCTTCTCAGCACTAATTGCTGGTCTGGTCGCATATGAGTTTCTCGAAATTTTTGGGCTTTACCTCGATCTAAATACATTTATGGGAATTTTTACGCAGGGGTTTGTTTCTGGGATTGCAGGGCTCCTTACATGGTGGCTTATTTTAGAGCTTATTGGTAACGAGGAGATCCGAGATGTTCGCACCTCTCTCCATCGCAAATTCTGGAAGGCAGGAGTTGTGATTCCAGACAAAGAAGAGATATAGGGTGGAAGCCGGGATATTGGATATAGAATATGGAAAATAAGTTTTGCACAAGTACAAAACTTATTAATTTCTCACTTAATCCTAAATCCTGGATTCCATATCCCGCCCCAAATCCCTTTGATTTTCAAGGATTTTGTGGTATATTGCGTAGACTATGGACTTAAAGCACCTCCGAAATTTTTCTATTATTGCACATATTGACCACGGTAAGTCTACACTTGCAGACCGCATGCTCGAGGTGACAGGCACTGTAGAGGCTCGAAAAATGAAAGAACAAGTCCTTGATTCAATGGAGCTTGAGCGTGAGCGTGGCATCACTATAAAGATGCAGCCGGTGCGCATGGAGCATACATACAAGGGAGAAAAGTACGTTCTTAATCTCATTGATACTCCGGGGCACATAGATTTTGCATACGAGGTATCGCGCGCTATGAAGGCTGTGGAAGGAGCAATTCTTCTCGTTGACTCTACTCAAGGAGTGCAAGCGCAGACACTTTCGGTGCTCGCTATGGCGCGTGAAGCAGGACTCGTTATTATTCCAGCTGTCTCAAAAGTTGATTCACCTATTGCACGCGTACATGATATAAAAGAGGAACTCTCAAAACTTCTAGATATTGATTCGAGTGAGGTTCTTGAAGTTTCTGGAAAAACAGGGCAGGGGGTACCAGAAATTTTAGATGCAGTAATTGATCGTATACAATCTCCTGTGTCAGAAAATGGTGCAGATGGTCAATTCCGCGCACTAGTGTTTGACTTTGGTTATTCGAGCCACAAAGGAATTATTGTGTATATACGCGTGCTAGATGGGCAAGCTCGCAAAAATGATACACTTTTGTTTGCAGAAGCTAGGGAAAAATTTGGCGCTCTTGGTGTCGGTATTTTTCATCCTGACATGGTCGATACCGATACGATTTCAGCTGGTGAGATTGGATATATTTTGACAGGAATAAAGAAACCAGGTATCGCTACGGTAGGTGATACGATTACAACACAAAAAGCTCCAGCAGCCCCTCTCGAGGGGTACATGAAGCCACGTCCTGTTGTGTGGGCTTCTGTATATCCAGAAAGCGCAGACGACTTTACTGTACTCAAGCAGTCACTAGAAATCCTTCAGCTCTCTGACTCGTCACTCTCATTTGAAGAAGAGGTTTCCGGTGTGCTTGGACGAGGTTTTCGTTGTGGGTTCTTGGGAATGCTTCATATGGAAATCGTGACTGAGCGTCTTCGTCGTGAATTTACTCTTGAGATTATTGTTACAACACCTTCTATTACTTACGAGGTTGAAATGAGGAACAGTGGAGAAAGAAAAGTTATTTACTCAGCGCACCTTTTCCCTGACTATGGCTCAACAAGTAAGATTTTTGAACAGTGGGTAAATGTGAAAATAATCACACCTCCAAATTTTGTAAGTCCAATTATGACTCTATTGTACGAGCACGAAGCAGTAGTTGGCGCTACGGAGCTCTTTGGTGATAATCGCACAGTTATAGAGGTAGACATGCCTCTTCGAGAACTCATGCGAAACTTTTTTGACGACCTTAAGAGTGCTTCGTCAGGCTTTGCTTCGCTTGCGTATGAGATTACTGGTCTTCGGGAGGCAGACGTGGCGCGACTTGATATTTTGGTTGCGGAGGAGATAGTTCCAGCATTTTCAAAAGTTGTTTCAAGGCGTCGCATTGAACGTGAGGCAGAGGATATGGTGGAAAAACTTCATGGTATTTTGCCACGCCAGCTTTTCAATGTAAAGATTCAAGGACAGGGGCTTGGACGCATCATTTCATCACGGTCGCTTACAGCTATGAAAAAAGATGTAACAGGATATTTGTACGGCGGGGACATTTCTCGTAAAAAGAAATTGTGGGAAAAGCAAAAACGTGGAAAGAAAAAAATGCAGGCGCGTGGCACCGTAGATATTCCTCACGAGGTGTTCTTGAAAATGGTTCGTGGTGGAGAAAATTAGAGACAAATTGTTCCGAATATAGAAAACAGGTGCCATCTTTATATGGCACCTGTTTTCTATATTTTTGATTCAACTTATACTTTAGTTTGAGAGCGATGGGGCAGCGTACAAAAGCACCATGCTTACTATGACCAATAGAGCAACAACGACCCCAAAGGTGTTCCAGTACTTCTTGTATTTTTTGTCGAACATCATAATCTGAGCTGTAAAGTTAATTAATATTCGTCTATAATACATCATAGCCTAAATAAAGTCTAATCCCCAGGTCGTGAATCTCTGCGGTTAGACTTTGAGGAGGTTTCAATAGATGATTCCATTTCAAGAGCGGAAAAAAATAAGAAAAATTATGTATTCAAAAGTCTCACTTTTGATACTTTTTGTTATTTTGCTCGTTGTGGGAAAGGGCGCGTGGAATGTTCATAAAAAAGCTGAAATTGCGCGTTCGGATAGAGATATTGCCTTGCGATACATAACCCAGTTAGAGACCCGAAATTCCGAGGTGCGGGCAAGTTTGGAGCATTTTAAGAGTGACAGCGGGATAGAAGAAGAGGTACGACAAAAATTTGATGTGGCGCTTTCTGGAGAGGAAATAATAAAGATAGTTGACGACGATGTAAAAAAAGGTAAGAATAGTGAGGTTGTAAATAAAAAAAGTTTATGGCAACACATCGTTGATTTCTTTATAGAGTAATAACTTCTATCAATGAGCTCGCGGTTATATGATTACATATACCGTAGCGCTCGCGAAAAATGAATTATGTATAATACATATTCGTTTTGTCGCTCACTTGCGGGTATAGTTTAGTGGCATGATGCGACCTTCCCAAGGTTGAGACCCGGGTTCGATTCCCGGTACCCGCACACACAATGTGAACTAGCGTCTCGTAGTAGTCTATGGTAAAATGAAAAAGTTCTGGCAAAAGGAGCATTAACTCCTCGGGAATCCAATAATTGATAGAATTTTAACTTTTAACCTTATGAAAGAAGTAATAATTTACACGACACAGACTTGCGGGTATTGTAAAATGGCTAAAGAATTTTTTGATGCAAACAATGTTCAGTATAAGGATTATGATGTTGGCGCTGATCTTGAGAAACGTAAGGAGATGATCGAAAGAAGTGGGCAAATGGGCGTACCAGTAATCTTTGTAGGGGATGAAATGACTGTTGGGTTTGATAAAGCAAAGCTTTCCAGTCTTCTCAGTCTTTAATTTTAAAGCAGAGAAGGTTTTGTACGAAAGGCGGCCATAGCCGCCTTTCGTACAACAATGCCCTCGTAGTTCAACGGATAGAACAGTTCCGTCCTAAGGAGTAGATGTAGGTTCAATTCCTGCCGAGGGCACCAGTCCTGTAAGATTTCTACTAAACACACGTCTTAAAAAAAGGATAACCTTGTAAAAGAGGTAAATTCCACACAATTGCTGTTCCTTCCAATATTAAAAGGATTTTATCATGGGAAAATCGTTTGTTGTTATAATGGTTGTCTTTGGGTTTTGTTTCATCGGTTCTGCAAAAGCGGCAGAGCGAGCAGGCCTCCCTGGCGGTTACACTCTTGAGCAATCGCATGCACTGTGCGAGTCGAAGCTAAAGACTGGAGGTTACCAGGAATGTATGGCCAATAAACGCGGCTTGTTTTCGGTGACCCAAGATGGAACACCATACGAAAATTTTGTATGGTCTCCACATGCTGTTACACCACCACATCCGATGGATACTTGTATGGAGTTCTATCTTAATAATAAGAACGATGTTGTGTGGAGGCAGTGTCGCTAGTAGTAAATATAAACAAAAGGCTTCCTTGGAAGCCTTTTTCTTTTTATGCAAAACAGCTCCTTTTTTGTTGACTTCTGTTTACAAAAGATGGTATACTTTTAATCGGGAATTGTTCCCGTTTTTTTGTTTTTTACATTTCAAGGGGGTTTTATCATGAAGGAGAAAAAGAGGGTTGTAATTGGTGGTGTTGACTATTCCGATGTTGGGGAAAAAACACCAGATGGTTTCACTATTGTGAAGCCGAAAATGGTGTGGCTCAACATACGTAGTCTGTTTGATTTACTCGCAGAAAGACAGGCAAGAATGAGGCGTCAGCTCGTCGATCCAAATCACAAGGAGTTGCGTAATCTTTGCGATGAATGCCTAAAAATTGGCGACAAGGTTGCCGTCGAAATTGTGGCTCGCAAGGAAACTACGACAAACGGCTTTTCTTACAAAATCGTCTGTTCGTGCGGTGGCGTGAAAAAGTTGTACACGGTCGCGGACAGTTTTGTCGAGCAGTTTAAGCCACAACCGGTGGTCGGCAAAAATGCCCCATTTGCAAAGGCGCCGACAATGCGAATGCCAGCGTTTGCATCATCGGCAACATAAAACAATACCACAACCAACATAAACCGGGATACAACTTTTTGTTGTTCCCGGTTTTATTCTATTGATTTTTTGCGAAAATCTGTTATATTTGTCTGATGGATTTGGATGCCCGCAAGCTTGACGAGCTTTTGGAGGTCTCTCGCGAGAACAATGAAATTCTCCGTGGAATGCGTCGCGCTCAGCGATGGACCTCTCTTTTTAGGCTTGTGTATTGGGCTGTGATCCTAGGGTCAATTTTTGGAGTTTACTATTATTTTCAACCAACGATTCAGAAGTATATGAGGACAATACAAACTTCTGTTGGTATCATTCAAAATTTTGAAAAATCTGCTGGTTCAATTCCTACAGATTTGCAAGCAGTCAAGAATTTGATAGGGAGGTAAACGAGTCGAAGGCTTTTAAAGTCCGCCAAGTTTATAAAGCAGAATACGAATACAAACATATCTCTAATTTTTACTTTATAAATTGTGAAATGCCGAGGTAGCTCAGTTGGTAGAGCATTCGCCTGAAGAGCGAGGGGTCACCAGTTCAACCCTGGTCCTCGGCACAATAAAAATAAAAGCACCCAATTGGGTGCTTTTATTTTTATTGTGCCGAGGGTAATCTGCGAAGCAGATTAAAGGGTTGAAGACCACAGCTATATTTCGTCATCTGGCGAAATAGCGACGGGTCACCAGAGCTGTGTCTTGGGCTCGGAGGCCGCAAGCACTTACGCAGATTGTGAGTACGGCGAGGTAATATACTTAGTGACTTGTGTCCGCCCTGGTCAAAACTAGAACGCATCACGCAGAGCGTGGTATACTTTAGTTTTCTTCCCCCCTACAGTGACTTTATCTTGATAGTCTGCTTGCGCTCCTTGTCTATTTTTGGGAGCTTTATTGTAAGTAATCCGTGTTTTTCGGTTGCCTCTACTTCTTCAGTCTCGACTTCAGCGGGGAGTAGGATCGTACGAGAAAATGCGCCCCAGTATAGCTCCTGGTAGAAATAATTTTCTGGAGAAACATTTTTTGGCGCCTCACGCTTGCCTTTAATGGTAACCATTTCACGCGTGACTGATACAGAGAGCTCGTCAGAGGCCACTCCAGCGACCATAGCCTGAATTACAATAGAATCATTTGTCTGGTATACGTCTACAGCCAGCTCGCCATCGGCTTGTTCATCTGTTTCCCATTGGCCAAAAGACTCTTGTTTGGGTTGTTCTACGATGACCTCTTCCTCAAAATCTGATGAGCGACCTTTGAGCGAAATAGTGCCAGTGATTTTTTCAAAAAAGGATTGTTTCATGATAATTTAATTTGCTGGTTGTGATACACGTTTTACTAGTGCAAGTAGGATAATGATTCCGATGATCGCTGCCCAAAATTTGGAAAATACAATGAGTGTATTCAGCGTACCGTCACTATCCATTATAGATAAATTAAAGTACGCATGCAACATTGAAGCAACTAGGATTCCTATTGCGACTGCTATAAATTTGATAAAGCGGGGAGCGTAAAATGAGAATGCTATTGCTATACCAACGATTGCAGAAGATACGATATGCACGATTGTGGCGCCAATGAAGCGCATGTTCCCATTAACGAGCATTTCCAGAGTTTCTTTGTCTGCAATATCCTTGAGTATATAGAGAGTGTTTTCCATTGCGGCAAAACCGAGAGCTGCAGTGATAAGGTATACAACAGCGTCTATTGGCTCGTCAAAATGCTTACTCTTGAAGGCGATCAAAAATACCGTGGTGTATTTTGCAAATTCCTCAATGAAAGCCCAAAGGGTTATTTTTATTGTCTGCTCGCTTGCTGGAATTAAAGAGAATTTTTGCGCAAGCAAATCAGCTACATTCATAATCGGCGCTATCGATGCAACCACTAATTTTTGCAATGGTAGAACAAAATATACTATTGCCATACCAGCAAAAAAAGATAAAGCAATAAGCCCAGTTGGCTCAGGGTAGTGTTTATCTTGTTTCAACCAAAACCAAAGCCACACGAGCGAAGGAATCACTCCTCCGAGAACTGCGATAGCAACAGGTTCCCAGTTTAAAATGGTTTCGGCCATGGTTCTATAATGAGAAGTGATTTCTGTTCTCTTGGTAGTATGCCCCAAATTTCCTCAGTAATGAATGGGATGAAAGGGTGTAACATTTTTATGTTTGCAGAGAGAATTTGAAGAAGCACCCACTGCGCTCCATTTCTTGAGGTTTGGTCGTTGCCAACTAGACGCGGCTTCATCTCTTCAATAATTATGTCAGCGAACGTATTCCAGAAGTAATGGTAGAGTTCCTCCCCGGCGAGGTGGAAGCGGAAGTTTTCATAGTGTGAGGTGATGCTTGTGAGTGCGGTGTTAAATTCCGCAAGAATTTCCTCGTCGCGTGGGATTAGCGCAGGTCTAGGTGTGTCGAGAGTTGTGTCGCCAATATTGGTGAGAACAAAACGTGTCGCGTTCCAAATTTTATTACAGAAATGCTTGTATCCTTTTATTTTGTCTTCGGCTAGAGCGATATCATTTCCTGGAGTGTTGCCAATCACGAGCCCAATACGGAGCGCATCGGCGCCGTATTTGTCGGTGAGCTCAATAGGGGAGACAACATTCCCCTTGCTTTTAGACATTTTTTTACCAAGCTTGTCGTTCACCATGCCGTGCATGTACACATTATGAAAAGGAACCTGCTTGGCTATGTAAAGCCCAAAAATGACCATACGAGGCACCCATTTGAAAATAAGGTCTCGGCCGGTTTCCATAACATCTGTTGGGTAGAAGCCCAAATCAGCCTTCTCAGGGTATCCTAAAGCCAAAAGTGGCCACTGACCAGATGAAAACCAAGTATCAAAGGTGTCCGTTTCTGTACTCAAAGGCTTGCCACAGGTAGGGCATGCGCCACCTTCTTTGTGCTCTGTGTCCAGCGCTCCAGCGTTGCAATGAGCGCAAATGAGCGCGGGAATTTGAATACCCCACACAATCTGGCGCGAGATGTTCCAGTCTATCGTATTGTCCATCCAGTACAAAAATATCTTCTCAAAGTTGTCGGGAATGAATTTAACTTTTCCATCACGTACGGCGTCTCCTGCAAGTTTTGCGAGAGGCGCCATTTTTACAAACCACTGTGGCATCACGCGAGGTTCAATCGTCGTACTACATTTGTAGCATGTTGGTACAGTGTGCGTGTAGTCTTCAATTTTTTCAATAAGTCCGAGCGCTTGCAAATCCTCTACCACTTTAGTACGAGCATCTGCAATTTTCATTCCGGCGTACTTTCCAGTTTTTTCATTAAGCTTTCCAAATTGGTCAATGACCTCTATGCGAGGTAGCTTGTGCGTTTCTGACATACGGAAGTCATTGTGGTCGTGTGCAGGAGTAATTTTGAGCGCGCCGGTGCCAAATTCTGGGTCTACTTCTTCATCCCCAATAACAATGAGTGATAATTTATTTTCCGGATGCTGTACTTCTATTGTTTGCCCAATGAAATTTTTATAGCGCGCATCACTAGGATTGACAGCAATCGCTACATCACCAAAAATAGTTTCAGGGCGCACAGTGGCAACGACGAACGGCCCGTATTTTATGTAATACAGCTTGTCAGCTTTTTCTACATTCTCCGTCTCAACGTCAGAAAGTGATGTCTGGTGTTTTGTACACCAGTTTACGGTGCGATAACCGCGGTACACAAGTCCGTCACGATAGAGCTTGCGAAATGTTTCCTGAACTTCAGAAACAACATTTGGATCCAGTGTGAATTTTTCGCGCGACCAGTCACACGATGCGCCGAGAGCCTTCACATCTGCCTCCATATGTTTTTTACTCTCAAGCGTAAATGCCATAATTTCATCGTAGAGTTCCTTGCGATCCATCTTGAAACGCGAGCGCCCTTCTTTTTCAAGTTTCTTTTCGTATACTACCTGTGTTTCAAAACCCGCATGGTCTGCTCCTGGTACCCAGAGGGCTTTTTTGCCCTGCATGCGTTGGTAGCGAGTCATAATATCCTCTAGTGCTATTGTGAGCCCGTGACCTGCGTGGAGACGTCCGTTCGCATTTGGCGGTGGCATAATAATAGTGAAAGGTTCCTTATGCCTCTCGGGAAGGTTGTCTGGATTAAAAAAACCGCTCTCTTCCCAGAGTTTATATATGCGAGACTCGGTATTTGCCGGCTCGTAGGGTTTCGTAAGTTTTTCAGGAATAGTTGTCATTGTGGGCTTATTTTATCATAATTTTATAGGACGACCAATATCAAGTATCTTGAGTAGAGAGACGAGTTGTTTGAATTAAATATCAAGGTTAAGATTTGATATTTCTCAGAAAACTTTTGCTAAAAAAGCAAAGATACCACAATCAGTCATTGCTCGTATGGGTTGCACCGGCCTTTGGGATACAAGTTCAGTTGGTATAAAATTGAATTACTTCCTCTTCCTCAGTTCCGCAAGTGTTGGTCTGGAATTTTGAGAGAGGCAGAGATGACCCTCGGCAATTATTTTCTTTGCGACTTTGCTTGAGCGTAAAAGTCCCGCTACGCCAATCATGAGGCCATTGTCCGTGGAAAGTTTTTGGTCAGGTAGGAAAAGTGTGACACCAGGGAGCTCGCGGCGAACGGCATTGATGAAGGCCGCACGAATCTTCTTGTTGGCGCTTACCCCGCCGCCTAATATGATTTCATATACATTGTATTTCTTTGCTGCGGCGAGGGTTTTTGCAACAAGGACTTCTGTAACAGAATCCTCAAAATCCTTAGCGATGATAGCCTTCATTTCAGGAGTAATGGATGGAATTTTTTTGATTGCGTATAGCACAGAAGTTTTGAGTCCTGAAAATGAAAAATCAAAGTTTTTAGAGGAGAGCATGGGACGTGGGAGTGGGTCTATAAGTTTTTTACCTGTAGGTACCTGCTCAGCAAGCTTCGAAATTTCTGGCCCACCAGGGTAGGCTAGGCCGAGCATGCGCGCAACTTTATCGAATGCCTCTCCAACTGCGTCATCGCGTGTTTGCCCTAGGACTTCATAGGTTCCTGCCCGCGCCATGAGTACAAGCTCCGTATGCCCACCAGAAATGAGGAGCGTGAGAGCAGGGTAGTGGAGCGATGCCAGCGCAAAATTTTTCTTGCCGTCTGTTGTAGACTTGTGTGTAAGTAGCGAAGCGACGATATGTCCCTCCATGTGATTCACCGGTATGACTGGGACGCCCCACAGTGTGCCAAGAGCCTCGGCAGTGTTGATGCCGACCCAAAGAGCTGGCTCGAGTCCAGGACCAGAAGTCACCGCAATAGCATCAATGTCAGGGATGCTGATGTCTAGAAGTGCTGTTTTAAATGCCTCAAAAAGTTCTGGTTCCTTGTAAAAAATTTTTTCGAGGGTCTCTTTTTCCTTTGTGTGAAGAATGCGCACGCTTTGTTGTGGTCGCAAAAGATCTGCTTCACTGAGTGCCCTAATGATGAGTGGCATCATGTTTTTTGCGTGCTCGCGTCGCGCTAGAGCAGGGAAGACACCGCCAAATTCGGCGTGGATGCTTGCCTGCGAAACAAGCACATCAGCAAGGACTTTTATCTGCGCACGTGGAGAAATGGCGCCGAGGGCACCCGTTGTTTCTAGGATTGCAATTCCTGTCTCGTCACAGCTGGTTTCAATAGCGAGAATTCTCATATGTGGGACTATACCAGAAAGCAAATAGACTGTCTAAATTTTGTCTTTATATAATTTTAAGAATGTAGGGACTTGCGACTGAAGAGGCTCTGGGAGATTGTCCAAAGTAAACCAACCTATTTCGTCCAGCTTATGTGGTTCGCCGTTTTTCACCTTACTTCTATCCACAAGAACCTTAAAATCAATTCCAATCCAATGTGTTTTTTTTCCATTATGTTCGCGATGAACATCTCGGTATCCAAGAGATTCGTATTCTAAAATATCCGTGCAGTATTCCTCAGAAACCTCTTTTCGCAAAGTATCTTCTATTGTGTCTCCAAGCTCCATAGCTCCGCTTCCGTGATCCCATCTTCCATTTTCATCACGACAGTTCACTCCACGTTTGTTGAATAAGAAATTTCCATTTCCATCGTGACATAAAAATGTAACTGCAATCCCAATGTAATCTTCTCCTTTACGCATTTTATTTGTGGCCCTCTGCATCATCATAGTATCGAAGTGTCTTTGTGCTGTAATACAATATAACGAGATAAATAACAGCTATCAATTGTCGAAAGAAAAATACTGGATCCGAAAAATCCTCATATCGAATAAATGCGCTGATTGCAAAGTATTCGAAGATTAGAAACATGAATGAAGACACAAGCACATCTGTGAACATAATCCCTCTTTTCTGTGGACTAGTGAGTCCAGCAAGTATCGTAAATCCAACTACCCCAAAAAGCCCTATAAAAAGATAAAAGTTTCGAAGCTCGCTGTCGATAAGCGCTGCAATCATTATTACAAATGCCGCAAAAAAGAGTTGCTTTCTGATCAAATTCCCGTAGTAGTGGGGGTGCTTTGTGGCAGGCGACGATTGTATGTTGTCTTTTTCCATATGATCATTATACAGCTAACGCAATAAAAAAACATCCAGCCTCCCTTGATGGAGGCTGGATGTTTTTTTATTGCGTTGTATTACGCGGTTAGTTGGTTGAACCTTCGTTTTGTGTCTGCTCTGGCGCCTTAAAGACAGGCTTTAATTTCTTGAAGAAGTCCCAAACCATAAGAAGTGCAGCTACGCCAAACACTACGTCACCAGGGACTCGCATCCACTGCCATAGTAATGTAGTGTTGTAGAATTCCAGACTGCGCGCAAATGCATATCCGTGCTCGTATACTGCAGCAAGCTGAGGGAAGCCGATTGGAAGGAAGTTTAGAACCATCCAGAGTACAAGGCCGAGGTTGTACAACCAGAATGCCCAATACCCAGTCTTTTCATCGAAATGAGTGTGGTCACCTGCAGCATAACGTAGACAGTAGTAGATGAGACCAATTGCTAGCAATCCAAATGCTCCAAAGAGTGCGAGGTGAGCGTGGTTGAGAGTTAGGAATGTACCGTGCTCATAGTAGTTTACAAGGGGAGCATTGATTAGACCGCCACCAAATACACCAGCGCCTACGAAGTTCCAGAATGCCGCGCCGATAATAAAGAGGTAGGCAAGGTTGTATTTGAATGTGCCGCCAGTGCCTTGAATAAGACGATACTGCTGGATAGACTCAATAACCAAGAGAACAAGAGGGATGACCTCGATAAACGAGAACATGCTTCCGATAGGAATCCACATAGAGCCAGCACCAACCCAGTATAGGTGATGTCCAGTACCGAGGACTCCACCCAAGAATATGAGAATAAGCTCAAAGTATACTGCGCGTTCTGCAAGTGTACGAGAAACCAACCCAGTCTCCATAAGGAGGTACGCGCTCACCGCTACTGTGAAGAACTCAAATGACTGCTCTACCCACAAATGCACAACCCACCATCTCCAAAAGTCTGTAATTGAGAAGGAGCTTGCGATTCCAGTGAGTGGAATCATTCCTGCTGCGTATAGGAGAGCGATGTTGAGTGTCGCTGCCCATAGGAGGTGTTCGAGGTAAATATTACCAGTAATGAATTCACGAATAGCCTTCATAGCGAGTCCTTTTTCTGGCCACAATGCACGGAACACTAAAATGCTCCACGATACTAGTCCAACAAAGAAGCCAATCTGCCAGAAGCGCCCAAGCTCAATGTACGACAACCCTTGGTTGCCAAACCAGAACCAGTTCTTGTCGATTACATTGATGTTACCCAAGTAGTTACCGATAATACCTCCAGCAACTACAAAGAGTGTTACCCAGAACAATAGGTCAACCAGGAAACCTTGACCCTTTGCTTCTCTCTTGCTCATTACTGGGGCAAGGAAGAGGGCAGCACCGATCCATGACAGGCCTATCCAAACGATAGGAGTCTGAATGTGCAACGACCTAAGGAAATTAAATGGCAAGTATTCGCCGATATCAAATCCATAGAAGCTGGTACGTTCTGAGTAGTAGTGCGCCATGAGTACACCAACCGCAAGCTGGGTAAGGAACACCGCGCCGACAACGATAAAATATTTACCAACCTTGCGCTGACTTGGTGTTAGTGGGCGGAAATCGATCATCTTATACTCTCTAGGAGAATTATCGCGATGATTGAGCCAGTGTTCGTAGATAAAAATCACGGCTCCAAAGAGTAGGAATGTGAATGTGTAGCTAATCCACGTCCAGTTGAACGCGCTAGTTGTAGGTGCGTTTCCCACTAGAGGTTCATATGGCCAATTCTGTGTCCATGAAGCAGAACCATCTGGGCGTAGCGCTACTGTTGTTATTGATGAATAAATTAAGAAGTTGGCGGTCTCCAAAGCTGTCTCATTGTTTAGAGCGCGTGCTCTCGACCATCCAATCTCAGGATTGTCAGTAAGCAGGAATGTAACGATATCCTGTCTGATAGTTTTAACAGCATCAGCAAGCGGAACAGGAAGAATAACCTCGCTCTTTGTAAGGTCGACACCTTTGAGCATTCTTCGCATCTCCCTCTTTATCGATTCCTGGTTGTCCTCTGAAAGTACTGAATATGGCTGGCCAAAACGAAGCATTGCTATGTTCTCCGAAGTCCTTAGACCAAGCTGCTTCAGATATTCTGCAGTGTAGTCGATACCAAAGTATGACCCCATTCCATATAGACTGCCGTAGTCCATGAGGCCAGCTTTTTGGAAGCCACCCTTTCCGGCTACAATATCATCTCCTGTTATGAGAGTCTCACCAAACTCAGTGAGAAACTTTTCAGGCTGCGGAGGCACTGTACTGTATGTAACCTTTGCGGCCCATCCGAGAATAGCGAATGAGACTACCGCAACACCAAGCAATATCCATTTAAGGACATTACTAACACTATCCTTCTCGTAATTTTGACTATCCATTTTATAAAATATATTTTGCTAATAAATTATTAATATGCACATACTAAAACTCCCCGCACTACTCACAATACTATTGTTTCAAATATTTCGAATAGCGTGAGCAACTCAAAACTATATGTCATTATAGAGTATCCATAAATATATAACAACTGTGTGCACAGTAATCATGCTCCATTCGAACACTTGACAAAACCAAGGTATTCTTGGCATGATGTAATAAGAAATTTGAAATATGATTCACTTCACATTGAGCACCCGCTCAATGATAATTTAAGGAGAATTATCATGAAAAAGCAAATAATTTGCCTTGCATGTACTGTAATTGCTCTAATGGGGACGCCATCATATGTTTATGCAAGTGATGAGGGGGCATTGATCGGTGGCCTTACTGGAGGGATAATTTGCAGTAATGTTGGGCAAGGAGTTGGGCGATCGGTCGCTATTGGTTACTGTGCATCAATCGGCGCGGTCCTTGGTGATAGAATGTCCAACCGTCAATTTGGACAATATGGTATAGGGCAGCCAACATACTACTATCCTTACAGCTATTCCTACTCCTACCAGCAACCTTCATACTCGATGTATGGAATGGATGTAGAGGCGGCAAAGGCGCGCGGGAAAGCCGATCGTATGCGCGAGGAGCAACGTCGCGCCATAGACCGTGCGTACTGGTGTGGCTACCACGGAACATGCGAGTAGTGTAAGCCAGAAATTATTGTTTATAAAAATAAGAGCGTGGAGAAATCTACGCTCTTTTATTTTGTGGGCGATGGGGGAAGTTCGCTTAGCTCTCGGATCGGTCACGGATATTTTTCTGCTGAAAAATTCCGCGACCCCAGCTCGGCGCCGTCGCGCCTGCGCTTTTCGATTCACCCATCATCCACACAAACAAAAAGGCCCCAATGTTTCACATTGTTGCCTAATGTTTGTGGGCGATGGGGGAATCGAACCTCCGACCTTTACAATGTCAATGTAACGCTCTAACCATCTGAGCTAATCGCCCATATTTAATTTTAATTTACAACAATAATTCAATAATATCAGACGACTTAAATACAACCAAAGTTTATGGCCGAGCCACGAATTTGCTAATTCGGCTAATCGCCCATTTTGCATGACCGCAAAATTTTTATTAAATTTTAAAACAGCGG
>LCDG01000004.1 GCA_000998425.1 Candidatus Nomurabacteria bacterium GW2011_GWC2_42_20 | reverse complement strand
TTCTCGGCTTCAACTCTCTTGCCGCTCGCCATCAAGACCTGCGCATAATATTTCTGCGCCATATCATATTTTGGCTCAAGCTCGTATGCTCGCTTAAATGCTTCTTCTGCTTTTTCAATATTCTTGCTGTTGTAGTACGCGCTTCCTAGCTCAAAGAGGATCGTTTGTTTATTTGGCGATAGTTCAACGGATTTTTCAAGATAGCTGATTGCTCTTTCAGAATCGCCAACTCGAGAAAAGAATGAGCCAGCAAAGACCTGGTAACGTGCGTCCTTTGAGAGTTTTTTTGCTTGTCGCTCAAGCTCATTCCCAGCTAGAGATATGAACTGTGACTGTATTTCCGATACTCCTTTTGATGGGTCAAATCCGTTCATCGACAGCTGTGCAAGCTGTTCGCGCGCCTCAGAAGTTCCAAAAGAATCATACGCGATAGTTTCCTTGAAGAGCTCTAGGTTGCGCGCAGGACCAGCTGACCTGTCAGACATTGCGCGTATTAGTGTCGTGTTCTGCATGACACCCTTGTAGTTCACTGTGTAAACAAGCACAAGTGCAATGATGATCGCACTACCTGAAACTATAAACGTTAAGTCCTCTGCGTCTGCGTCTCCTTTCGACTTTATAAACTTTACAGACTTTATGGACTCGTGCGAAGCACGGCTCATTCCCTCTATGTACGCTAGAATCGTCCCAAAATAGATAAGGCTTGTAATATTGTCGAATACAAATAGGTTTTGGAAAAAATATCCGCCTAGTAATCCAGTGAGTACACTTTTTTCAACAATAGACAGTTCGTCTGCGCGACGCCATATACAGTAAATCGCGCACGCAAAGAGAGAAATATACGCAAAAAGTGCAGGCAAACCACCAGCAATGAGCCAATCAAAGAATACGTTATGCGCGCGGTCAAACCATTGCTCCTGATCATACATCTTTGGATTGTAGTACTTGTTGAATACGTAATTAAAGTTCTCCATTCCCCATCCGAGAACAGGTCGCTCTTTGAATCCCTGATATGCCATATTCCAAACCATAAAACGAGACTTTGTCGTTTGTTCTGTAAAAGATATTGCTGCGAAACGAGATAGTACTGGGCTGTCTTTCACAAACTGTGCGTCACGCATTGCAATAAATCCGCCGACAAACAGAGCAGTGGCGAAGAGGACTCCTATCGCGCCATTGCGTAGGATCTTTTTCTCACGTTCAAATATTGCAACAAGAAGTGTGGAAAGTCCTATTCCTGCGAGAAGTCCGAGCATCGCGCCACGAGTCGCCGTATGATAAAGCACAAATGTTTGCAAAAGGATGATAGCGCCGTATATCGCCACACGCGCGCGTTCACCGGTTGTTGTAAAACTCTCACGTGCCATAAAAAATCCGGCTAGAAAAATGTTGAACAGAGCGTAGGTGCCGAGGTATGCCGCATTCCCAAGTGTGCCATTCACACGCATGCCATCTTGCACAATATCAAGACCGCCAGACCACTGTAGCACTCCGTAAATGGCCATTATCACCCCAGCAAAGAGATGCAAATTTAAATATGGACGCCAAAATCCGCGCACTGTGAGTACCGTGGATGCAACAATGAAGTACGCAAAGAGGTGGAAATATGTCACAACCCCCTCCATGCGCTCAAAGTTTGACCAAAAACTTTTTGTTGGATTCTCTCCAAAGATCGCAGAAAGAGTAATGATTCCAAGAAAGGCCACAAACACACCCAAGAGATAACTTTTTCTTGGACGGTACGCTGGATCAATGAATGCGAGCACAAGCCACGCGGACAGCATTATTTCAACAATGATACGAAATGCAAAATTCTTTCCGACAATAAACGGGAAAAATGTGCTGTGCGAAAGTACAATAAATGGTATAAACGGCACAGCCACAAACCCCGCCAAAACTACCGCATTTGCCAAAATCTTGTGTATATTCATAGTGTCTCTATCGTAACACAATTCAAAAAAACAGGCGATCAGATCTTATAATTAAAATAGTTCAAGGAGTCTATTTCGTACTCATTGATTAAGGAACAGTTATTGAATAATGGATAAATTAAATAACTAACAAATGTTGCAATCTTTCCCTTGCCAATATTTGAGCCTGCAACAGGCTATCGAAAGTCCCACAGTCAACCCATTCATTTTTTACTTCTACAACATCAAGCTCCGCATTATCAAGAAACCAATTGTGAACATCAACAATTTCCAATTCTCCTCGGGGACTTGGTTTTAGTTTTTTTACTATATCGACAACTCTCTTATCATAAAGATATAGCCCTGTAATTGCATAATCACTAATTTTTTCCTTTGGCTTTTCCACGATTGCCTCTGCTTTCATATTTTTATCAAATTTAATAACCCCAAATCTTTCTGGATCTTTAACTTTTTTTGCAAAAATCTTTGCGCCTATAGAAAAGTTTTTTATCTCTTCTGTAAAATCATCTTCAAAAATATTGTCTCCTAAAATCATCGCGACATTATCGTTCCCAATAAATTGTTCACCTATAATAAACGCTTCAGGGAGACCAAAGGGTTTGTCTTGAATTTCGTAAGTAAGCTTAACACCAAACTCCTTACCACTACCTAAAAGATTCAGATAATCCCCGGCCCTCTCTGGTGCAACAATAATCAAAATATCTTTTATACCAGCCTTTACAAGAGTATTAAGAGGGTAAAAAATCATCGGCCTATTATAAACTGGGAGAAGCTGCTTGCTAGTAATTTTTGTACAAGGAAATAGCCTAGACCCTGTTCCGCCGGATAATATAATTCCTTTCATAATTTAATGGTACCATAAAAATCATCTAAAACTCGTGTCCTTATATTTTATAAGCTCCCGAATTAGAATTTCACATTCCATTGGTGACACTACTTCTTGTGTAGAAACAATACCTACCACACTGTTGTCATTACCACCCTCAAACAATGCGTCTCCAATATATACGCACTCTTCTTTATTCCATCCCATGTGCTCAACGAGCCTCTTTACATTATCGCCCTTGTGCCAGATTGTGAAGTCAATACAGGTGGTTCCACCAATGCGCGCCTGTACGCCTAGCTCGTTCAATTGAGCAACTTCTTTTTCAAAGCTTTCCAGCAGTCCTTTACGAATTACCTTATCTGGGTCTGACTTCTCCTTGCTTTCAAGTGGCGCATTGTGACCAATCAAAGAATAGGAAATTTGGCATATTCTGTCCTCAACAATATCCGATGTATCATTGATTACAAGGTTTGCTTTGTCAATCATTTTACGAACAATAGTGAAGACTTTGTTTTTTTGAGCTTTGGTAAGTTCGTTGCGCCACAAGTGTGCGCCGTTCGATAATTCCGTATGATTCCCATTTTGTGCCATCACAACCACATCTTTTGTTACCTCTCCGATTTGCTTGATGATCTGGCCTTTAGTCGCTCCAGACACAACCACCACATCACAGCCGTTTGCAAGAAGATCTCGCAGCCCTGCGACCATAGAATCGCTTATCTCACTACGTGAACGCGTAAGCGTGCCATCCATATCAAAAAAGAAATGTTTTTTCATTATCAATTAAATATTTCTTTCATACATATCATCAAAACGAACAATATCGTCCTCCCCCAAATACGAACCACTTTGCACTTCAATGATCTCAAGAATCTCACTCGTTGAATTTTCGAGTCGATGCTTTGTTTCAACAGGAACATCAACCGTCTGATGCGCACCGTAAAAACGTGTATCTTCACCAACAGTCACCGTTGCTGTGCCACGTATTATAACCCAATGCTCAGATCGTCTGTGGTGTAACTGCAAGCTCAACTTCTCATGAGGATTCACAACGATCTTTTTTACTTTATACCCCACTCCTTCCTCAAGAACTGTGTACGAGCCCCATGGACGCATAACAGTTTTGTGTTCTTTGTATTGCGCCATATTACGCTCCTTGAGCTCAGCATACGCATTTTTAATTTTATGCGTTTCTTCTTTATGAACAACAAGGACCGCATCCTCTGTGTCTACCACTACAATATCGCACACACCAATAGCTACTGTTGCTCTTCTTGAGTTTCCATACACTAACGAATTTTCACAATCAATGATTAAAGCATGCTCGTTGAGAACATTGCCCTCCTCATTTTTTTCAAGAAGTTCATATAGTGATTTCCATGAGCCAATGTCTTTCCATGCAAATTTCACTCTAATAACTTCTACATTTTTGCTTTTCTCAAGAATCCCAGTGTCAATAGAAACTGGCGACAATGAAGAAAAACACTTTATAAATTTTTTCTCATCTGTGTGCATAAATGACAAGGCTTGTAAAACCTCTGGTAGATATTTTTTTATTTCTGAGCGAAATGTTTTAACACTCCAGACAAAGATGCCAGCATTCCAAAGATACCCTTTTTTGACATATTCCTCGGCTATATCTTTTGGTGGCTTTTCTACAAAGCATTCAACAGAAGTCGGCGTGCTATAGTTTATTTTTCCTTTTGGCTTTATATATCCATACTCAGTACTCGGGCTATCTGGGGCAATACCAAAAGTAATCAACTTTCCATCGGTAGCGCGAGCAAATGCACCAACGACACTTTTCTTAAACTCCAGATCGTTAGCAATCAAATGATCGGCCGGGCAAACAAGCATGAGAGCATCTTTATCTTTTTCGTATATCACCTCAGAAGCCAAGGCAATAGCGGGGGCGGTGTTCTTCTGGGCTATCTCGATAATTAATTGCTCATGAGAAAAGCCGGTGCTCTTTAATTGTAACAATATATCAATAGAAAACTGTTTGTTTGTGACAATGTAAATATTTTCTTTTGGAACAATTTTCTCTATTCTTGAAAAGGTTTCCTGAATGAGAGTTTTATTTCCCGTAAGTGCAAGAAGTTGCTTTGGGTACATCTCTCGGCTAATAGGCCACAGCCTTGTGCCAGACCCACCTGCAAGTATTACGGCATATTGGTGTTTATTGTTTGGCTGTTTTTTCATGTTGATTTTTCATTTTGACACCTATTGACACCTTTTGATATAGACCATATTATAGATGCAATGAATAAGGAAATCAATATTTACGAAGTCTACACAACATCAGAAGCACAAAAGCTTCTCAAAATAAGTGACAGTACTATGAAACGGCTTCTTAAAAAGGGCCTCGTCAAGGCAAACAAGGTTGGTGGACAGTATCGCATTCTCGGCAAGGAGCTTCTGCGACTTGTATCACCCGAACTCGAAAAGGAAGCAGTGAAGTCGTATTTGGGTCTAAAGAAAAAAATCGTGAGCACTATTAATAATTGGTAATTAATAATATTATGAAAAAAGCACTCATCACTGGCATTACAGGGCAAGACGGATCATATCTCGCGGAACTTCTCCTCGAAAAAGGGTATGAGGTGCATGGTATCATCCGCCGTGCAAGTAGTTTTAATACTGGAAGAATCGACCACCTATTTCAAGATCCTGCGGTTTCAGGGAAGCGTTTTTTTCTTCAATATGGCGACCTCACTGACTCAACGAATCTCATTAGAATCATCAAGGATGTTCAACCAGATGAAATTTATAATCTTGCTGCACAAAGTCATGTAAAAGTATCTTTTGAGGTACCAGAGTACACAGGCAACTCTGATGCACTCGGCACTCTCCGTATACTAGAGGCAATCCGTCTTCTTGGACTTGAGAGGAAAACAAAATTCTACCAAGCCTCAACTTCAGAAATGTTTGGTGCAACTCCTCCACCTCAGAGCGAAAATACTCCGTTTTACCCCCGCAGCCCATACGGCGCCGCAAAGGTATATGCATACTGGATAACAAAAAACTATCGCGAAGCTTATAATATGTTTGCGGTATCAGGAATTCTTTTTAACCACGAGTCTCCTCGTCGTGGCGAAACATTCGTAACGAAAAAAATTACACGCGCAGCAGCGAGAATCTCTCTTGGTCTACAAGAAAAACTTTTTCTTGGCAACCTAAACGCAAAGCGTGACTGGGGTCACGCAAAAGACTACGTGAACGCAATGTATCTCATGCTTCAACAGGAAGTACCCGAGGATTATGTCATTGCAACAGGAGCACAATACTCTGTGCGAGATTTTTGTGACGCAGTCTTTAGAGAACTTGGGATTGAAATCATATGGCAGGGCTCTGGTGTAGACGAAAAAGGTATCGACAAGAAAACAGGTAAAGTAATTATTGAAATTGCGCCTCGCTACTTCCGCCCAACAGAAGTTGAGTCGCTCCTTGGCGACCCCTCAAAGGCACAGAAGAACCTTGGATGGAAGGCAGAGATTGGTTTTAACGGATTGGTAAAAGAGATGGTTGCAACCGACCTTGAAGAAGCCAATAGAGATCTTCATCTTAAAAACGGCGGATTTGCGACACAAAGCCACCATGAATAATTTAAGTCCACATCTTCCAGCTGAAAAATACAAAGAACTTATGGATATTTCCCCTATTTGTACCGTTGATGTACTTTTTTTTAATAGCGACAAAACAAAAACGCTTCTCTTCAAAAGAAAGAACCAGCCGATTAGGGATCAGTACTTTTCTATTGGTGGTCGTTTATTAAAAAATGAAAGGCTGATGGATGGAGCGGTGCGTCAGTCTCTTCGAGAGGCATGTGTTGTTGTTGACATAGAAAAACTTACACTAGGTGGAACACAAGATGAAATTAACCCCAACTCCATGTTTGATGGAATCAACTATCACGCAGTCAACACTTTTTACGGCTATGTTCTTGGAAGTGAGGAAATTAAACTCGATAGCCAGCACAGCGAATATCGCTGGTTCCCCGTGACATATGATTCATTCCATCCTTTTATCAAAACGAAGATAGCTAGCCTGTTAAAAGCATATGGAAAAGAACTCTAAAATTTTCGTCGCAGGACACCGAGGACTCGTTGGGTCAGCTATTGTGCGTACACTTCAAAACGAGGGCTTCGACAATCTCATTCTCAGAACGCGGGCGGAACTTGATCTCACCAATCAACAGGCAGTTGCGGAATTTTTTGCAAAAGAAAAACCTGAATACGTTTTTCTCTCTGCGGCAAAAGTGGGCGGTATTATGGCAAACAAAACTCATCCTGCAGAATTTATTTACGAAAATCTCACTATTCAAACAAACATCATTCACAGCTCCCACAAGAACAATGTCAAAAAACTCTTGTTTCTTGGTAGCTCCTGCATTTACCCAAGAAACTGCCATCAGCCGATGAAAGAAGAATATCTTCTCTCAGGAGAGCTTGAGCCGACAAACAAGGCGTATTCGCTTGCAAAAATTGCCGGCATTGCAATGTGCCAATCATACAACGAACAATACGGCACTAATTTTATTTCATTGATGCCTTCAAATGTTTATGGACCTCATGATAACTTCGATCTTGAGAGTGCGCATGTGGTGCCATCAGTTATCAACAAATTCCATAACGCAAAAATAAATAATGATCAACAAGTAGTGATGTGGGGCACTGGGAGCGCAATGCGTGAATTCCTGCACGTCGATGACCTCGCGGACGCTTGCCTCTTCTTGATGCAGAACTACAATGATTCTTCTATCATCAATGTGGGTTCTGGCGAAGACGTCACCATCAAGGAACTTACTGAGATCGTGAGTGACGTTGTTGGGTATGAAGGGAAAATAATTTGGGACACCACAAAACCAGATGGCATGCCACGAAAACTTGTTGATGTAAGTAAACTGCATTCATTGGGATGGAAGCATGACACACATCTGCACGAAGGAATAGCTTCAACATATGAATGGTTTAAAGAGAATTACAAGCATGACTAAAGTCACCATTATCAGACCCAAAAAAGTATTTAGCCTTGAGGACATCAAGGAGATTTGGCGTTACAAAGAGCTGCTGTATTTTTTCACCTGGCGCGACTTCAAAGTGCGTTACAAACAAACCTTCATAGGTATCCTTTGGGCGATTTTTCAGCCATTTATGACGATGGTTGTCTTTAGTGTATTCTTTGGCGGACTGCTTCGAGTTTCTTCTGATGGAGTCCCCTATCCTATTTTTGTCTACACAGGACTTCTCTTTTGGCAATTTTTCTCAAGCGCCCTTTCTGACACAAGTGGCGTTCTCATCAGCAACCAGGCAATTATTACCAAGGTATACTTCCCACGCCTCATCCTTCCCCTGTCTTCTGTTGCCACAAAACTTGTAGACTTCGCTATTGCGGCAGTAATACTTGGAGGAATGATGCTCTACTATGGATTCACCCCAGACCTTATGAGTATCGTTGTGATACCAATCCTTCTTGTGATTACATTTATGGCTGCGGTTGGCGGTGGACTATTTCTTGCTGCAGTCAATGTGAAATATCGCGACGTGCGCTTTATACTCCCATTCTTCATTCAGCTCCTCCTTTTCCTTACGCCCGTCATTTATCCAGCGAGTGTTGCTGGGAAATATTCTTGGATTCTTGCCTTCAATCCCATGATGGGCGTTATCCAAAACGCACGCGCGGTACTCCTCGGTACTGCTCCCATCAACTGGATGCTTATTTCAATCTCGTTTGCTGCAACCGCATTACTTCTTATAGTTGGTACAATCTATTTTAAAAAGGTCGAGCGTTACTTTGCGGATATCGTCTAATAATATGAACAAGCCAATAATCGAAATCAAAAATATCAAGAAGAAGTACAACATCTCGCACCAGCGTGGAGGCTATGTTGCACTTCGTGATGTTTTTACGAACATTCTTAAAAATCCTTTCAGATTTGCAAAACAAAAAGCAAAACAAGTGGCGGGCATCGGGACCAAGGAAGAATTTTGGGCGCTTAATGGTGTAGACATCAAGATCAACAAAGGCGACATCATTGGTGTTATCGGGCACAACGGCGCTGGGAAGTCCACGCTTCTCAAAATCCTTACAGGCATTACCCCGCCAACTGAGGGAGAAATCACCATGCGTGGACGTATTGCATCTCTCCTTGAAGTCGGCACAGGGTTTCACCCAGAACTTACTGGGCGCGAAAACATCTTCCTGAACGGCGCAATCCTCGGTATGACAAAAAAAGAAATTGTGAGGAAATTTGATAAGATTGTTGCTTTTTCGGGAGTAGAAAAATTCCTCGACACCCCCGTTAAATACTACTCAAGTGGTATGTATGTTCGCCTCGCGTTCTCGGTCGCTGCGCATATGGAATCAGACATACTTCTCGTGGATGAAGTGCTTGCCGTTGGCGATGCTGATTTCCAAAAGAAGTGCCTCGGCAAAATGGAGGAGGTAACCCAGGCGGAAGGACGCACTATTCTCCTCGTAAGCCACAACATGGGCGCTATTCAACGTCTCTGCAAAAAAACAGTTCTCCTCAATAAGGGAAAAGTTGTTTTTTATGGCGACACGAAGGAAGCGATTGAGTGCTACCTAGACAATGAGGACGCCGTAAGTAGTAACTCAAAGCTTTTCCCAGCTGTTGCAAAGGATGTCATTATTAATGATTTCTCTATACATCAAGATGGGACAAGGACAAACTATATTGATAATGATAAACCGTTTGAAGTTACTATCGACTTTGAAACCTTGAGAGATTTGGAGTTGTTTAGAGTTGGCTTCTTTGTAAGGAACGCGATTGGCGACACTCTCACAAGATCTCTTGCGGCTGACTGGAACCCTAATGCTGAAAATATTAAAAAGGGGTATCATCAGGCAAGATTTGTATTCCCCGCAAAACTTCTGATGCCAGGAGATTATTTCTTTGTGCTTCATTCAAGTTGCTACGGCGTTGCGGATTATTTTGGATACAATATTCACAAAGTAATCACCGTATCTCGTCCAACCGAATACAATATGGCACACATCAACGAACCACCTTCTTCAAATCCTTCAATGATATTGCTTAAAGATAAGTGGGAGATTAAAAATCTAAATAAATGATTAAGGTTAAATTAACACTTTGCGATAACTCCCCTCTTTCTGTAGAAAGTTTTTTGAAGCAGACTCCTGGCTTTTCTGGTCAATTGGGTGATGTTCAATTTTATATTAATGAAAAAATAGACAGGTACGACTATTGGGCAGTTTACGAGAATCTACCACGCGAAGACTCCGCGATTTGCCCAAAAGAGAACACGATTTTTATTGCGGGAGAGCCTACTGCAATAAAAAAATATGACGAAAAATTTTTAAATCAATTTTCTAAAATTATTACGTGCCAAAAAGGAATCGAGGGTCCAAATGTTTACCACATGACACCAGGGCACACGTGGTTCCCTAGGAAAAGTTACGATGAACTTTCGAACAAAAATACAGTAGAGAAGAGTAAACTAATTTCTCTTATTGTTTCCAACAAAGCAGGGACATCAGGGCACAAAAAAAGGCTCGATTTTTGCTTGAAATTGAAAGAACATTTCGGCGATAAGATGGATGTATTTGGCAGAGGAATAAACGATTTTGACGACAAGTGGGACGTTTTGGCCCCCTACAAATATTCAATTGCAATGGAAAATAGTGTTGAGCTTGATAATCTCACAGAAAAGATCGGCGACTGCTTTACTGCCCTCACCTTCCCTTTCTATTATGGTTGTCCTAATATTGATAAATATTATGATAAAGATTCATATCAATTAATAGATATTAATGACTTTGACGGAACGTGCACAAAGATAGAAAATATTATCAACGACGAACAGCACTATAAGCAACACCTAAAAGCATTGACTGAGTCAAAAAATAAATATATTAACCAGTTTGTGTTGATGCCGTTGATTGCTAATTTTATTAAAAACGAATGCGAACAACGCAACAAATCTACATCAACCAAGATTACCCTTATGGAGTCGTCTAAATTTCAAAAAATATCTTTTCGATTTATGATATACAATATCATAAATACACTAAAAAAATTGTAATTATGAAGCAACAAAAAATGAACAAAAACGTACCACACTCAACAATCATCAGCATTCATTTTGGGCACAACGCAACGGTGGCCCTTTTGAAGGATGGGAGGATAACTGATTGTGTGAGTGAAGAGCGTTTTAACAGAATTAAAAACTCAACGGGATTTCCTCATAAAGCTCTTTCTTATATCAAAAATATTGCTGGAGAAAATGTCGAATATTACGTTTTTACGCAAAAATACCCATGGGGATATAATTTTCTAAAGGCTACGGGCTTCCAATCCATCCCATACAACGATGTTCAACCCACGGCCCCCAAAATTCCACTTCGTTTGCGTTTATGGGAAAAACACTATTATAAAAAAAATAGGGATGCCATGCTTGATGGTATCAATAAGATTGAATCCAACCTCGCGCTCAAGAAGGAGATGGAAGATTATTTTAGTAAACTCCTCAAAGTCCCCAAGGAAAAAGTTTTGTATGCCGACCATCACCTCACGCATGCACTTTCTGCAAAGTTTTTTACAAAGCAGAGTGAAGATAACTTGGTTTTCACGCTAGATGGCGAGGGGGATGGGCTTTCGTCAACCGTCTCTCGACTAAACAGCGATGATATTATAGTTCTCTCAAGGGGCAGTAAGGCATTCTCGCTTGGATATTTATACCGAGAGGTTACCGCGTTTCTTGGAATGAAGCCAGATGAGCATGAATTTAAAGTTATGGGATTGGCACCATATGCAAAAACTGAACACGTAGAGAAACTGCTTCCATTGTTTGAAAAAATACTATGGATAAACAACAAAGATGAATTTGAATCTGAGATTCCGATGCCGATAATTAAATATTATCTTGTTTCAAATTTCCTCTATAAAAGATTCGATACCATCGCAGGCGCAATACAACTATTTACGGAAAAAATTGTGATGGACTGGATTGTGCGCTGGGTAAGAAAAACAAATATTACAAACATATGCTTGTCTGGTGGCGTCGCAATGAACGTCAAGATGAACGAGCGCATTGCAGAGCTCGCAGAGGTTTCGTCTCTTTCTGTTGTCCCTTCTGCGGGAGACGAGTCCACTGTTTTTGGTGGGTGCTTTGTTGGTTACAAAAGATTCTGCGATGACCACAAACTAAAATGCACCGTTACGCCTGTTACTGATTTATACCTCGGAACATCGTATAGCCATCCAGAAATAGAAAAGTTTCTTCTTGCAAATAATTATTTTGAAAAATACAACATCTCCGAGCCTCAGAATATTGAATTAACAGTGGCACAACTTCTCGCGGATAATAATGTTGTCGCTAGGTTCTCAGGAAGAATGGAATTTGGTGCGCGAGCACTAGGAAACAGATCAATCCTTGCAAACCCGAGAAGTTACGAAAATGTGCGCATCATAAACGAAATGATTAAAAACAGAGATTTCTGGATGCCTTTTGCGGCAAGTATCTTAGAGGAGGACGAGGGGCGATACATCATCAATCCTAAAAAAATACCATCAGACTTCATGGCAATTACCTTCAATACAACTCCATCTGCTCAAGTAGACCTCATTGGTTCTATTCACCCATATGACAAGACAAGCAGACCACAGATTGTTAAAAAGATGACTAATCCAGGTTATCACGAGCTCATATCTGAGTTTAAGAGGATAACAGGTGTTGGTGGAATACTCAACACGTCGTTCAATCTTCACGGTGAACCAAACGTTGAAAGTCCTGCTGACGCAATGCATACATTTAAGAACTCAGGACTCAACTATATGGCCATCGGTTCTTTCTTGATTGCAAAGAAAGAGAGTAGCCACTAAAATATATTCTAACAAATAATACCATGATTCCATTAATGAAGAACGCGTTTTTGCACGAAGAGGAGACAAAGAAAGCTTTGTCTGAGTTTATCTTGCAAGCAAAAAGACTCAGTATGGATGCAAAGTGCAAGGAGTTTGAAATTGAGTTTGCAAGGAAGCAATGCGTGAGGCATGCTGTTCTTTTCAATTCTGGCGGAAGCGCAAACCTTGCAATGATTCAATCAGCAAAAAACCTTGGCCTTCTCAAATATGGGGACAAGATAGGGTTTTCCGCACTCACCTGGTCAACCAATGTGATGCCCATCATCCAACTTGGAATGAAACCTATCGCTGTCGACTGCGACCCATCGACCTTAAACTCAATGTCAACTCACCTTCTCGACACTCTTCGTAATCACAAAATTCGTGCATTCTTTATCACCAACGTGCTCGGCTTTGCAGGAGACCTCGCAAAGATTAAACAAGTATGCGAAGAGAATGATATTCTTCTTTTTGAGGATAACTGCGAGTCACTCGGTTCAGAACTCCCCGAGGGTAAAACCGGTAACTTTGGGCTTGCTTCGAGTTTTTCATTCTTTGTTTCCCATCACATGTCAACCATCGAAGGCGGCATGGCTATCACCAACGATGACGAGTTTGCGGAGATGCTTCGCATTACCCGCGCGAATGGCTGGGATAGAAACCTCACGCCAAAACAGCAAGAAAAATGGCGAAAGAAATACAATATCGAATCTGAATTTTATTCAAAATACACATTTTTTGATTTGGGATTCAACTTGCGCCCAACTGAAATAACAGGGTTCCTGGGACTCTTTCAGATGCAGTTCCTTGATGCAAACCTCAAAACAAGGGAGGAAAATCATCGTCGCCTCGAAAAGAAACTTCAAGAAAATCCAGACTTTGTTGTACTCAATAGAAGCCACATAAAAAAGTTCTCCCCTTTTGCTTTTGTGGTAACCTGCAAAACTCCCGAGCTCAAAGAAAAATACTTAGCACGCTTTGTAGAAGCTGGGATTGAGGTGCGTCCAATAATCGCTGGAAACATGCAGAACCAACCATTCTACAAAAAATATGTTGAAGATATTGTCGCAGTTCCAGGCGCTGAATTTCTCCACAACAATGCTTTCTACTGCGGGAACTACCCAGAACTCACCAAAGAGGATCTAGCGACCATTGAAGACTGTCTCGAAAAACAACTATGATTATCGTAAAGATAGAGGGCGGGCTAGGAAATCAGCTTTTCCAATATGCGTTTGCGCGTGGTATTTCTTCTCGTTTAAATACAGAATTCAAAATAGACAAGAGTCCGTTTGATATCTATTACAAGTATCATAAATACGCCCTTGATAACTTCAACTTAAAAGGCTCTCTTGCAAAGGATTCTGATTTCTTTGGTTTTATGTGGCTTAAAAAACAACATAAACTATTTACGTTCTTCTATAACCATCTCCGCTTCAGAAAAAAATTGTTGCCATTCTATTTCCGCGAACAAGCGTTTCATTTTGATTCCTCAGTATTTTCAAAAGACAATACGTACTTTGAAGGATATTGGCAAACGGAAAAATACTTTAGGGAACTTGAATCAGAACTTCAAGAAGAGATTACACTCAACAAACCACTGTCCGACTACAGCAAGGGTATTCTCAATCAAATAAAGAGCTCTGTAGCTATTTCACTTCATGTACGTCGCGGGGATTATGTTACAGGGAGTACAATAAGCAACGTACCACTTATCCACGGCACGTGCTCGATGGACTATTACAAAAGCGCGATTGCATACATCTCGGAGCGAATATCCAACCCCCATTTTTTTATTTTTTCAGATGACTACGATTGGTCAGTTGAGAATTTTAAATCTTTGAAATATCCTACAGTTTGTATTAAAAATGGCGCTGATAAAAATTATGAGGATTTGATTCTTATGGCAAGCTGCAAACACAACATCATTGCCAATAGTTCGTTTAGCTGGTGGGGCGCATGGCTTAATAGGAACAAAGAAAAAATAGTTATAGCTCCAAAAAAGTGGTTCAATATGCCTAAACAAGGGACAAACACAGACGATATCATTCCAGATACATGGATAAAATTATAAAAAGAAATCCCAGGGAGCATTACTCTCTGGGATTTTTAATTTATGCACGTTCACAAACTATGGAAGAGTGATGGAAACGACCACCCTTTCTCCCAAACCATACGACTTCTCTCGCATATGTTTCGAGATCTCCCCCAAAACTTCTATCACCCACTATTTTCAACAGGGTAGGAGCTTTGTTGAGTATTGCTTTACTCTCTCGCACATTGCTAAAATAGTCGTGCAAATTATACCTCAAGGATACTGACAATTCCGTAACATTTGGGTCTTTAACCAAAGAAGACTGGTAAAGGATGAGGTCATCGAGAATCTCCTTTTCGATAAAAATGCCCGAGTTGCAAGCAAACTCATCAATGAAACCTCTTATCTCCTGATAGAAACTTTCTTTGTTGGTCACAAAGTTCAAAAACGTCGCTTCTTCCAGTGGCCAACAAGTCTCCCCAAATTTCGGAATAACTAGATCCAATCTTCCTCCATGCACCGCCTGCGAGACAACATCTTTAACCAGCGCAATATCCGCACCAATCAATGACCCTGCCATGCCCATAAAGTGATCGATAAATTTCTCGTAAAAATCACTATACCTCACGCCAAACATCTTGTAGAATAAAATGGCGATTTGTGGAGTGAGTCCCAAGCAATGCATACACTGAATAGCCCAATAAAACACGTACGTGCGCTGCCAGTCATCGGGAGACATTGAATTCGTCCCAACGACAACATTCTGATACTCGGAAAGTTCCGCCTCGGGAGTACTATGCGCAAGCAAGAGTGGCATGCGTACTGACCGAATACCATGCAGCCTAGAATAGAACGGATTGTTCATTTCCGAGTTTGACAACAGTGTACAAGCATAAACGTACAAATTGACCGTATCTGCCTGCTCTTCAAAAAGGATATCTACCCCTTTCTTTGAGGATTCATAGGTTTCCCCTGGCATCCCCATTATGAGCTCGGTGTATGTGGCAATCCCTGCGGAGTGATATCGATCCATCAGTTCGGAAAATTTATCCATCTTGATGTTCTTCCTCTTGATGGTTTCAAGCGTCGTATCGTCCATACTCTGGAATGACAATGTTGCCCCCTTGTTCATACCTGCGTCAGACAAAAGCTTTGTGATTTCGAAAATTCTGTCATCACTATTTTTTGCCGTACACATACGAAACTTTTGAGGATACCCGCCGTGTCGTGTGCGGATTTCTAGCATACTAACAGTGTGGGCATAATCAAGTTTTGATATTCCGTAGTTTGCGTCACAGTTGAACAAGTACTCAACCTTATTTTTACCAAACCACTCAAATTCATCAAGCAGACGCTGCTCACTCACGCGAACAACTTTTTTGTACGAATCTCCACCCCAATCGCAATAAGTACATGCATAAGGGCATCCACGCGTAGTCTCCTGACTAACATTAAGCAAGAATGAAGAATTTAGAAGGAAGTCGAATACCCCCGCGAGATATGGAGATGGTAAAACTGACAAATCCACAATGCGAGCACTTGAAGGCGTTTTCACTGTAGACAAATTTTTTTCGTGAATACTTAGCCCAGTAATGCTCGTGTAGTCTGGATGATCAGAAAGCGACTCAAGGAGAATACTAACAAACGTAAACTCTCCCTCGCCATGCACCAAAATATCAACGTACGGATGTTCCACAAAAAAATCTTTTGAGTCATTTGGTACTTGAGCGCCACCAAACACAATGAGGCAGTTAGGAAACGCTACTCGTACCGCTTTTGCCAAACTTTTGTTGTACTCCCAGTTCCAGAGATAACAAGAGAGACCAACAACAGCTGGTTCTTCCATACACCCAACAACTTCAGCAAGATCTTTTCGAAGGAAAAGAGGCTCCTGAAAATGAAAATTTTTTCTGATATCTGGAAGAGTTTCGGCATATGCTTGTAACGAACCGACCGCATAGGGTACAAAGATATTATTCCCATATTGGTAGTTTACCTGCGCCATTACCACATTACGCTTTTGTGTTGGATTCATAATAAATCCTTTCTTTTTCAGTGTATATTTTAGGAATCAAGGAACACCTCTGCCACACATCGTATCATTTTTTTATCACTTAGTCAAGATAAGAATATCGGTTTTTAATATATAATTGTATACTATAGACCTCCACACAATATGGAACTCGAAGCAAAATCACCCATTGTGACAATCATAATGCCTGTACATAACGGTGAGAAACATCTTCGTAACGCGATTGAGAGCATTCTTGGTCAAACTTTTTCTGATTTTACTTTTCTCATTATTGATGACGGGTCAACAGACGAAAGCGTAAATATTGCAAAATCATACACAGACCCGAGAATAAAACTTAAGGTAAACGAGGAAAATTTTGGAATTTCAAAAACTCTTAACATTGGTATTGAATGTTCCAAAAGTATATACATAGCACGCATGGATCAGGACGATATTAGCTTGCCAAGCAGAATCGAGACACAAGTGCACTTTATGAATACGCATCCAGAAGTTGGTGTGTGCGGTACATGGATAAAAACATTCGGCGCAGGAAGAGCCGAATACACAAAAAAACTTCCTGCACATCATGATGACATTAAGGTGATGCTTCTTTTTCAAAATCCAATGGCACACCCTACCGTAATGATGCGGAGAGATATTCTTAACAAAAATAACCTCAGATACGATACTATGTACGATGGCCTCGAGGATTATGATCTATGGGAAAAAACGAGTCTCGTTACACGTATGGAGAACATTCCTATAGCGCTACTTCGCTATCGCCTCCATCCGACACAACTGAGTCGTACATCAGCTACACGTCAGAAAAAATTAATGAGGATACAAGAGCGACAATACCAAAGACTCGGCATAAATACAGGCGACATATCTTCCCTACTTTCAGCCAACGGCGTGATGCATCTCTACAACAGCTATTCTTTAAGAAGAAGTGTCTATTGGGTATACTATAAAAATCTCAAATGCTATATAAAAGGATTAATAACAAAATGAAAATTCTACATACGGTAAAATATTATTCTCCGATTTGTGGCGGAATGTATGAGGTTGTTCGCCAGATATCAGAAAAGCTCATAGAACAAGGTCATACTGTCACCGTTGCATCACTCCCAGTTCCGAGAGAAAATGGTGCTGATTTTCCGACCTCCTCAGTGCACGTTGAGGAGTTTGACATAAAAGGCGGGTATACGACAGAACTTACTGGTGAAGTTGCAGAATATCAACGCTTTGTACTGAATAGTGACTTTGATATTGTGACAAATTTTGCAGCTCAACAGCCAATGACAGACGCTTTGCTTCCTGTTCTTCCAGAGGTAACCGCAAAAAAAGTTTTTGTGCCGACAGGATTCAGTGGTCTCTATTTAAAAGTATGGTATGAGTATTTTTCATATATGCCAGATTGGATGCGCCAGTATGATATGAATGTAATAATTTCAGAAGGTCAACGAGATATGCAATTTGCGAAAGACCATCAAATTGAAAATTATACGATTATATCAAATGGCTCAAGTCGCGAAGAAATGGAACAACCAATTTCATTTTCCATCCGCAAAAGACTTTCCATTCCAGACGAAAACCTACTAATACTTCATGTGGGCACCCACACGGGATATAAAGGTCACTCGCGCGCTATTAAAATATTTGCGCAAGCAAAGACAGGTCCAGCAACGCTCCTTATTGTGGGCGGAGAATATCCCGCAGGTTGTTCATCGCAATGTGACGAACTTGCAAAGAAATACAATGATTCTGTGTTGTTCAAAAATACCAAAAAGAACATCGTTGTAAAACACATAACGCGAGCGGAGACAATTGCAGCATATCGCGAATCAGATATCTTTTTATTCCCCTCAAACATAGAGGGGGGTGCTTCAATAGTTCTCTTTGAGAGCATGGCATCGTCTCTCCCTTTCCTAGCGACAGACGTTGGGAGCGTGAGGGACATTATTCGTGAAGGGCATGGCGGAATGCTTCTTCCTACTGACAAGAATGTTCCACCAGAAGACACCATCCGTGATAATATTAAACACTGGATTAAAACAGTATTAGAATTCTTTAACATCAAGAATTTCCACAGCGATCGAGGGTTTGTGCGCGCAAAAATCAGAGGTTCAGCAAAACTTCTCGAGAAACTTTGCACCGACAAAAAACTTCGTGAAGACTTGGGAAAAGCAGGGCATGAAGCGTGGCTTGAAAAATTCACATGGGAAAAAATAGCTGGGCAGTACGAAAATCTTTATAAACAATTACTTGAAGAAAAATAATACCGTGACATTCATTTTCAAAAAACAAAATATTCCAGAGGTTGTCCTTATTGAGACACCGGCTTTCCCTGATGACCGTGGTTATTTTTCCGAGTGGTTTAAGGCTTCCGAGTTTGAGAGGAATGGACTTCCTACTACATTTTTGCAAGATAATTTTTCGCACTCAAAAAAAGGCGTAATTCGTGGACTGCACTACCAGCTCAATCCAAAAGCACAAGGCAAGCTCGTGCGCGTCCTCAAGGGTAATATAATTGATATTGCGGTTGATATACGCAGGGACTCACCTACGTTTCTAAAGAGTGTTGCTGTGGAACTTAGTGATAAGAACAACAACATGCTTTTCATTCCTGCTGGATTTGCGCATGGATTCGTTACTCTTTCCGATGAAGTAAGATTCCTATACAAATGTACTGAGGAATACTCAAAAGAGTACGAACGCGGTATTCGCTACGATGATCCTGAAATCAACATCAACTGGGGGATTTCAAACCCACTTGTATCTGAAAAAGATTTAAATCTCCCTCTCGCAAAGGACGCGGAAGTATTTTAGAATTAACAAACATACATCATGATGAAATCATTCAAGGATAAACGAGTGTTAATTACTGGGGGCGCTGGCTTTATTGGTAGCTCTATCGCTACTGCACTTGTTAAATATGGAGCTCGCGTGACTATTGTCGATGCGATGCTCCCCCTCTATGGAGGTAACCTGTTCAACCTCAAAGAGATTGAGGACAGTATTGAATTTATCCATGGAGACATCCGAGACGAGGAACTTATTGCAACGCTCGTAAAGGATAAAGATATTATTTACAACTTTGCTGCACAGGTAAGTCATCTCGATTCTAAAGACCACCCCCTCCTCGACCTTGATATTAACTGTCGTGGACACTTGATCATACTTGAAGCAGTTCGAAAACACGCGCCTCAAGCGAGGATTCTCTTTTCTTCGTCGCGCATGGTGTATGGGAAAATCTTGCACACTCCAGCAGACGAAAATCACCCGACAAAACCTTTAACTATATATGGGATCCATAAACTTCTCGCTGAAATGTATTATCGATACTATTTTGAAACATTTAATATCGACACTGTCACCGTTCGCATCCCTACGCCATATGGCCCACGTCAACACATGAAGCACAGCAAATACTCAGTTGCTGGCTGGTTCCTGAGGCAATCACTCAATGGCGAAGTTATTAAAATATTTGGCGACGGAACTCAATCACGAGACTATATCTACATTGACGACGTCGTTGATGCATTTCTTCGTCTGGGGATGGGGGGCAGGTCGGGTGAAGCATACAATCTAGGCACCGACGAGAGAACTCGACTTGTTGATATGGTTGATGCTATTTTAATAGAAACTCAATCTGGATCAAAGGAGCTCGTTCCATATCCCGAGAACTATATTGTCGCGAACTTTGGTGATTATATTGCGAATTATAACAAAATCAGAAACGACGTTTCGTGGGAGCCTAAGGTAAATTTAAGAGAAGGGACAAAAAGAACAGTGGAGTATTACAAAAAATATAGAAATTATTATTGGTAGAACAACGCGCCGACAACATTTATGATTATTGCCAAAGCAACAGGTGGGCTCGGAAACCAGTTATTCCAATACGCGCTTGGTCGTCATTTAGCCCTTTTGAACAATGACACGCTAAAGATGGAAGCTAATTATTATATTAACAGCTCCTTTGTATACACCTTGGGCCGATTTAATACGCACCAAGAAATTACAAAGGAAGAAGATTATTTAAGGGCTGGACTACCAAATATTGGCGACGCGAGTTTCTATGGGAGAATCAAAAGAAAGATTTTTAGGATATCTGAAGGCCTGAAGCCGATTCACAAAAAAAAATTTATCACTGAACCTGACTTTACTTTTTGCCCTGAAATCTTGAACGTAAGGAGTAGTTGCTACTTATCTGGTGTATGGCAAAGTGAAAAATATTTTAAAAACATTGAAGACACTATTCGAAAGGAAATAACGCTCAGAAACGAGCCCTCAAGCGAGGTCAAAAATTGGATTGCGAAAACATCTGAATCAAATTCAGTCTCTATTCACATCAGACGTGGTGATTATGTAGACAACCCTCGAATCAACAAATTCCATGGGGTGTGCCCGATAGAGTATTACACTAATGCAATAGATTGCATTTCACAATCAATACATAATCCAACTTTTTATGTATTTTCTAATGATATAGAGTGGGCGAAAAATAATCTGAGGGTCTCTTATCCAATATTTTTTGTCTCCGACAAAATAATTCCCGACCATGAGGAGCTCATCATTATGAGCAACTGCAAACATAATATTATTGCTAACAGCACATTTTCTTGGTGGGGAGCATGGCTCAACGTAAACCAAGACAAGATAGTGATTGCTCCTCAAAAATGGTTTACAGGATCTGATACCAACACAAAAGATCTTATTCCTGAGGCATGGGTAAGAATATAAAGCTCACTATTTCTTTCGGAGAACGTAAATATTTTCGTGGAATAAATTTGGGGAAATATATTTAAACAGATTTTCAATAATAGGCTGCTTAAATCTCGCGAGAGCAGGGAGCCGCCACAAAAGTGGCACAAAGAAACCAACGGGGATTTTCTTTTCTATCGTAAAAAATTCCTTGATAGATTCTTCGTATTCTTCATATGACAGGAAGTTGTTATACCCCTTGTCTCCTGGTTTAATCCTGTTCAAAAGCGAGTCAGTACCAGCAAATGAGCAAATATAATATCCCCCATCATCAAGGACACTATGCGCATATGCCATTTCAGAACTAACAGACTCTGTGTAGTTTATGACACCAACCTCAAGAATCAGATTAAACTTTCTCAAATCCTTGTAATCATTTCGCACCTTAAACAATATCCCCACATCACTATTTTCACGGGAGGCCACCTCAATCATCTTTGGAGAAATATCTAACCCTACAAGGTACGAAATATTTTTATTAAATACTTCATATATTTTTCGTAGAACAACCCCATCTGCGCAACCAATCTCAAGCACGGACAAGCCACTCCCTTGAACTAACACTGTTTGTTTGATAGCACTTACCAAGAGTTCCAGCCTTCTATTGAAGAAGGATTGTGTATATGAGTTTGCCACATCGGGATATCTATCCTCACTATAGCGCCCACTAATCTTATTGTAAAACTCGGTATCTTTTGCCATGTTTATATACTATAGCTGAACTTTTATGAAATCTAAAATGTTCCGCGCTCTTTTCTCCCAAGTATAATTTTTTACAATAATACGCGCCTGGATTGCTTTTTTCTGCGCCTCTTCATTGTTCGCTAATACCCTCATGATAGCGTCGGAAAGACTCACACTGTCGTCAGGTGAACAAAAAAAGGCGGACGAATCATCAATAATCTCACGAATGGATGGTATGCTGGAGGCAACGATAGGTACGCCACCCTCCATGTATTCGAAGAGCTTCATTGGTGAGGTGTACAAATTTGAAATATCACTTTTAGCAGAGTTTGGAATAACTAGCACATCGGCAGATTTCAAATATAAAGGAATTTCTGCATATGGTTTTTTACCAAGAATTCGAATATTGGGCATCGCACCAAACTGCTCTTTGAACGATTTGATGTCTCCTTCAGTTCCACCAACAAAGTAAACGAGAACATCCTCAGGAAGATCCTGCGAAGCACGAGCGAGGGTATGGGCACCCTTCCAGTCATAGAGATGCCCTGTATACAACACCACCTTTTTACCTAGAGGTATCCCAAGTTTACTTCGCGCCTCATACTTTGTTGTTGTGACACCAAACAGCCTCTCGTCAACACCATCTGGCGAAACAAAAATATTTTTACTATTGAACCCCTTAGAAATATAAAAGTTTTCTAAACCATGCGTAATAGTTACTACAAACGGTTTCATGCGAAGAAGAACTTTTGTGGCTTGATTGTAGACACTGGTATGCGTTTCCCATGCAACCTGACGGAAAAACGACACAAGCATAAGTGACTGCTCGTCGCGCCCAAAGATTACAGCTTTCGGAGTGAACATAACGTAAAAAAACGCACTTAAAGCAAACGAGATTGCCTGAACATAGAACCCCCACTTTCCATACCTAACCAAATCAATGCAAGGCATTTTCTTGATTGAGAAGATGCTTTTCGTTGAGTAGTATTCGAAGGGGTTAGAATTAATTTGCGTAAATCTTCGTGGGACAATCAACTCCACGTCAAAACCCTGTCGAGCAAAAGCTTCGCACATTTTCATTATTTGAATCCCGTGTGCCTTTTCAGTAGGAATTCGTACATTTGCAACGTAGTATAGTTTCATTTATTTTTTAAAATAAAAAAATGGTGGTATTGATTTTCAAACGGTACAAACTCTTTTTCGATTACAAAATATTTTTCGATAATACTTCGTATCCTTGATTGTGAATACCCACGCTTCCCTATTTCCCAATAATGCTGACCATTAAAAACATGCTTGCGCGCGAACGGAATTTTGAAAGCAAAAGATATCTCATGAAGAAATGGGAGCTTAAGCAAAAATTTCACTGGCGGGCCAAAATGTGGCAGACTCAAAACAACAGCTCTCGTTGATACGCGAGAAAGCTCACTGAGCGCTCTCTCAAACTGCTCAAAAGGAATATGCTCAAGAACTTCAAACGCGCACACCACATCAAAAGTTTCATCTTGAAAAGGAAGTTTTGTTACATCACCAACAACATCAGGGCGGATGTCGTCAGCAACGTCGACGCTAGTATAGGGGATATTTGTATTGTTTTTAATGTAATCCCGAAACACGCCGTCACCAACGCCAATCTCAAGAACATTCTCAGGGTTAAGAGCGAGAAGCTCGGCAAGCTGATGATAATAACTCACAAAACGCCCTGGGTGAGCATAGGATAAAAATTGGTATGCTGTTTTATCGACTTGTTTCATAATATGTAACTATCTTCTTAACAAGAACTGCGAGGTCAAAGTTATCACGTGCTTTGTCCATTAATGCGGCACGTAACTCATATTTATCATTCGCAACCAAAAGATTCCTAAGATAATCAGCTAGACTGTCTGCATCACCCTCATCGAATACCAATCGCTCAGAATACTTCCCGAGCGTGTTACGAAATGCTTCATTTGCCACAACAGGGATTGCCCCTGCGGCCATACTCTCAATGACAACCTTATCTAATCCCCCAGTTGGAGAACCATTTACATGAATACCACTTTTCCAAAAAAATGGAATGAGTTCTGCGTGAGAAATGCCGTCAATAAAAAATATATTATTTTGAAGTTTTTCATTCGCAACTAAAGCAAGTAGTTTGTTTTTATATACCATGTCTGCCTTCGTGTCCGCATTACCAACAAATGTACACGTGATATCGATACCTTCACGGACAAGAATTGCACAAGCATGAATAATTGTCTTCTGATCCTTGATAGCAGACAACCTGCCCACACAAAGGATCGATTTCTCATTGCGTGGCTCGTGATATCCTTGGGGGCGTGCGCAGTCTAATATATCAATACCATGCCCAAGATAATGTGCTTTTTTTGTGGGTACCTGGAAACTCTCGGGGGTACTAGTAAAAATAATATTTACTAGTTTTTCTGCAATACAAAGTGAAATAGTTTTTTCCCGATGCACATACCAAAGCCCAACAGGCTTTCGCATAAGTCTCCAGAAAAATCCTCCCAAAACTACATAAACCTGATTCATATGCACAAACACAGCGTTATAATTTTTTCGCTCACGCCAAATAAGGCGATAAAAATTTATCAGATACTTTAATCGAGAAATACCATGCTCCTTCCCGAGAGAAAATACTTTCACATTTTTAGGTAAATTATATTCGCCTACACCAAGAGCAATCACCGTCACGCGCTCGCAGTGTTTTGCAAACTCCTCGATCCATCTATGGAAAAACCCGAGGACTGGATCATTGCGGTCAACTTTTTGGGTGAGAATAAGAAAGCGCATAGATAACATTAAATATTCCCTTCGCCATATACACCACTAAGCAGATCTATATCTTTATTACTATCACGCAAAAGTTTTATATTTTTTGATTCAAGAGCACGCAGGACGGCCACCCCCTCCTTATCGTTGACTAGTTTTTCGTATACATCAGCAAAGGCAGCGAGGTCCTTTATAAAGCAGTGTCCACCCGCCCCCCGCCCTGTTTTGTGAACTGGATTAATATAACTTTTATTAATAAAAGGATCCGCGGTGAGTGCTTTTTTAATATTCTCCCAATCATGACCGAGATTTTTCGCGACATCATACATAAGGTTAAAAGCAACAACCTGGAAAAAACCTGCAACGTTGTGCGCGTACTTTACGATCTCTGCTTCATCGCTGTCGCAAGTAAGTGCAAAGGGGGCAGCAGGAAGAACCTCATGCACTTGCGTTGCGGCGAGGCGATGAATCTCATCTTCAACAGGAAGTCCGACGATATTTGAAAATGGATTTGCAGCGTCATGCGCCGCTGTCACTTCACTTAAAAATTCTG
This sequence comes from Candidatus Nomurabacteria bacterium GW2011_GWC2_42_20, assembly GCA_000998425.1. Taxonomy (GTDB): domain Bacteria; phylum Patescibacteriota; class Minisyncoccia; order Phycocordibacterales; family UBA1550; genus UBA1550. The sequence continues at coordinate 25,353 of LCDG01000004.1, read as the reverse complement.
GGGAAAAAAGAATAGTGATACCTGGGAAATCCTCTTGAAATTTCTTCGTCATCCCCGGAGGAAGCGTTGATTTTATTACCACAACTTTACCTTTTCCAACGATACTCAAACCCGAACGAATATTACTATCATCAAATCCATTTTGGGTAGTGTTTGCGTTCACGGCAATAAACACAATGTCACAATCCGCAATTTTTTCTTTGTTATTAATGTGCGGCTCTTCAAGCGAATAGCGCACAACAGAATGTCCGCGCATCTCAAAATCATCGGCATAATTTTTACCAATAAAACCTTGTCCTATAAATCCAATAAGTGGCTTATTCATTATTTTATCATTTACTATAATTACTACTTTGGATCTTTGAGTCGGAGGAGCCATTTTTTGTTTTCAATGAACCAATCCACAAAGTCTGCAACACCATCTTCGATTGACACTCGTGAGGAATAATTAAGGTCACAACACGCCTTTGATGTGTCTGCCACCGCGGCTGGGACATCTCCTGCTTGCATTGGCAACATATTCATCGTTGCTTTTTTCCCAAGTCGCAACTCAATAATCTTGATAAAATCCAGAAGTGTGGTTGATTCATCCCCCCCCAAATTATAGAGTTCATACTTAAGTTTTTTCTTTTCAATAAGGGCCAAGATTCCACTTACAATGTCGCTAATATGCGTAAAAGTCCTTTTCATCTTTCCACGGTTATATACATCAATAGGCTTCCCAGCAATAATATTTTTTGTAAACTTAAAAAGTGCGAGATCGGGTCTGCCATATCGACCATAGACTGTAAAAAACCTCATGCCTGCAGTTTCGATCCCATAAAGCGAATGATAAGAATATGCGAGCATTTCGTTCCCTTTTTTGGTAGCAGCATAAACCGAAATTGGATTATCAGTCCTATCGTCTTCAGAAAATGGCATTTTCTTATTATCACCGTACACAGAACTCGATGAGGCGTAGAGCACTCTTTTTATGCCAAACTGTCTTGCAACTTCGAAAATATTAAGGGTACCAAGAAAATTTGCATCGGCATATGCCCAAGGATTTTTAAGAGAGAAACGCACCCCAGCTTGCGCAGCAAGATGTACGATTATTTCTGGTTTTTCCTTTTTAATAACCTTCTCCAAATCCTTATAGTTGGCAATTGATATATTATAAAAATGAAACGATTTATTTTTTTTAAGAATCTCATGTCTGGCTTCTTTCATGCGCACATCATAGTAGGGGGTAAAATTATCAACACCAACAACAATATCTCCGCGCTCAAGAAGAGCACTCGCTAGATGATATCCAATAAATCCAGCGGTTCCCGTTATAAGAATTTTTTGTGACTCTCTTTTTGTTTTAATTCCCGACATATTTCTGTTATTTAAGGCATTTTAGCACAAAAAGCTTCTCAAGGTATAACCCTCGAATGAGGTACGAAATTTGTTTATAAAGCAGTCATCCAGGATTTCTTATATTCTGTGAGGTATTCTTCTTTTGTTGGTAGTTTTGGCGGTTTTACATCAAATTTGAGCTTTCCAGAGACAACATGGTCCAAAGCATGCGCGAGAGCTTCTGTGTCGCCTACAGGCACTATGAGGCCATTCTGACGGTCTTTTACCATGTCACCAGCGCATCCAACGTCTGTCATCACTACAGGGCAACCAAAGGACAAGGCCTCGACCACCACCATGCCATAACCCTCATAGTATGACGGGAGAACAAAAACATCGGCAGTTTTATAATAGTCAGATAGGTCGTCTTTCCAGCCCTCAAAAATGACATTTTTTTCTAAGCCGAGTTGTGTGACTCGTTTTTTTAGTTTCACTTCTTCAGAGCCACTGCCAACAATAATGAGTCCTGTTTTGGGATATTTCTTAACAACTGCTTCCACTGCGTCTATTGCGCCTTCTATATTTTTCTCACTGGATAAACGCGAGGCAACAAGAATTATTTTGTCGAACTGTGGATATTTATTCTTGAGATCAATAGTATGTTGTAAATTTTTTATTTCAACAAGTATTGGAAGTACTGAGATTGGCGTTCCTACTCGCGCAATTTTTTCGATTGAATTTTTAATGCGTTTCGACACGACACGTATCGCATTTGCGTGTGGAATTAAAAATTTTGCGAAAAGAACGCGAGCTCGATTTAGGATTGACTCGTGCGCAAAAGAAGGACTCATCACATCCGTGTGAATTTGAATATGGAGGCGTGCCTTCAATATGCGTGCAATGACATACCCTGCGAGTCCTGCCTCGAATGGGTCTTGCGTAGTTACGACATCAACAAGTACCCCACTACGCTTTAGCTTTAGCGCGCAAAGAATCGCATGCGGAATGTGGAAAAATTTACCGAGTGAATTTGTCGAATAAAGAAAAATATTCGATTCTGCGGAATCGCGTCGCGCAGTGTCAATTGAAGCGCGACTAATTTCATCCTGTAACTTGAGTGATTTTTTTGCAAATACAATTACGTGAAGCTCTTCAGCAAGGCGCCCATAATCAAGCAAACGTGAGCGTACAGCACTCCCTTTTTCAAACACTTTTCGATCGGATCCTATAGAAAGAATTTTCATAGCAATTTTTTGAAAAATTCTAAATGGTCAGAGGCTGCATTATCCCAAGAATACACGAACTTTAATTGCCTCAACTTGTCTACAAACTCTTTGTACGCATCCTCATTCAAAAGTAAGTTCATTTTTCCCGCAATCTCATCAACCGACAAAGGGTCAATCATCAAAAAATCTTCTTTTGAAATGGGTAAATAGTTTTCCTTTGTTAAGAGAAACGGAATATTGAATGCAAGGCACTCATAGATTTGATTCGGAGAAATGTCCGTCCAGCTTGGGAGAACAACGTAACGACACTGTGCTATGCGCTTAAAAAGTTCCCTCTGTGGCATTGAGGATTCAAAAACGACACGATCTGATATTCCAAGATTTTGGACGAGGGTTCGCACGGCTTGTTCCTCGAGACCTCCTCCAACCAGCACGAGTTTATACGTAGGATCTTTAAGAAGTGCAAAAGCCCTCACCAAGGTCTCAATATTTTTTACTTTCACGAAGCGTCCAGCAAAAATAATTTCGTTTACAACACGCGACTCATCGCGGACAACGTCAACATCAAAATTATCAGGAGTTGGGTTTGGGATGACACCAACACTCCCCTCTTTTAGTCCATAAAAGGCTTTATAAAGATTTGCCTGGACTTCTGAGTTAAACACAACAAATGTAGCACCACGAAGAACACATTTAATAATACTAAAAAGCACAGGATAGCGACGATGTAATCCATTAGCATAAAAGTCTCTAAGCGTAATAGGTAAATGTCCTTCCGCGAGATATTTTTCCCATATATACCCACCACCAACCCGGACGCCGTATTTCTTCCTGGTCAAAAAACTAGTGAAACAAAGAGGAAGCCCAGCGGAAACCCAGTCAAGTGAATATACGACATCAAAATTACGAATATTTCTAAGAATTACCAAAAATAACCTGAGGTAATTTGAAAATTTTCCTCGACGAACAACGCGCAGCAATTCAAACGGATATTTATCATCAAAATCAAATCGTGCCCTATTCGAGTAAGTAATAACTTTGACGGTATGCCCCATTGTGGCAAGTTTCTTCCCGAGTGTTGCTGTGTATGTAGCTGGTCCGCCAATCTCGGGCTCAAAGATACCGGTGATAAGAAGTATGCGCATAATTACTATTCAGAAATTACTCCTAGTTCTTGTGGAGCTTGTTATGAAGTTTATCCTTGTACCACACTACTTGCTGCTCTAGTCCATCCCGTACTCCAACTTTTGGATCATACCCGAGGATACGACGTGCCTTCCCAATATTCGCTCCAGTTTCTTTTTGATCTCCTGGACGTTTTGGAGTGACAACGATACGTGCTGGCTTGCCTAAAATTTGTTCAATAATCTTAATTCCATCACCTGTTGTAACTGTTTTGTCTGTACCAATATTAAATATCTCACCAATTGCGGCGTCTAGACTCTTTACAACTAGGTCACAAGCTTGGACGATGTCGTCAACATTTGTATAACTCCGCACATGATGTTCAGACCCATCGTGAAGCGGAAAGTCTTTGTCCTCCAAAATGCTCTTGATAAGCTTATGATAAAGCTTTTCTGGTCTCTCGCGCGGGCCATATACAGAAAAAAGTCTAAGTGCAACAACGGGAAGCCCTCGCTCACGATAGTACGAAAGCGCTAGCTGTTCTGCTGCGAGCTTTGTTACTCCATAGTACGATGTTGGTTTTACTTCTACTGTCTCATCACCATATGCATGCGCTCCATAAATAGAAGATGTTGAGATATGAACAAACCCTTTAAGTCCTGAAACTTTTGATGCGGCCTCAAGAAGGCGATGCGTTGCGATGATGTTGTTCAGCACATATGTCTCTAGTGGGGTTGTTGCAGAAATCCCTGGCTGTGCCGCAAAATGAAAAACAACGTCTACTCCATCCATAAAATGATCGATGTCGTCTACCACAAGGTCTGCAAGATGCACCTCTACACCACTTGCTGAAACATCAGCAAGATTAATTTCCTTGATTGCGCGATCGTAATAATCAGTTAGAATGTCCACACCAACAACCTCGTGACCAAGTTTTGCAAAATGCTCGGCAACATGCGACCCTATAGCCCCAGCGACACCAGTAACAAGAATTTTCATATAAATACTAGTCTATATGAAAAAACAAGATTCGTACAGCTCAGAAAATGACTAGTTTTTGTTTGTGAATAATTTACTAAACACCCTTTCTTTCATGTCGCGCGAGATAATGTTCCAGTCGTATTTTTCGCGAGCGAGCTTTTGAGCGTTTGCGACGATATATGCACGGAGAGCCTGGTCCTCGACAAGACGCTTTACTTGGCGCGCTATTGCCTCTGGGTCACGTACAGGGACAGCGAGCCCTGTTGGCTCACACTCGGGGTTCTTTTCTGGATCAAATAGAAAATCAGAGATCCCCCCCTCTTGTGTTGCTATAATAGGAACTCCAGCCGCCATCGCTTCTATAAATGAATTTCCCATTCCTTCTGAAAGTGACGGTCGAATAAAAATATCAGAAACTTTAAGATACACAGGCATTTCGTTGTGCGATATTTGCCCCAAAAATTTCACACGGTCTTCAACACCACTATCGCGAGCGAGCGAGCGTAACATTGTTTCATCTGGTCCGATACCCAAAACAAGAAACTTTATTTCTTTTGGGAGAAGCTTGAGTGCGCGAATAATATCATCGACAGCATTTTTTGCGACGAGGCGTGATGTTGTTATTAGAAAAATATCGTCCGAGCTCTTGCCGAGTTTTTGCTTCAATGCAAAAAGTTGTTCTACTGTATATTCATCTGAAAAATGTTTTGTATCCACTGCATTTGGAACAACCTCAAGGGGTCCAACAAAACCCATATCTCGTGCCCATCGCCCTAAAAAGGTTGAAATGACTTGCACTATATCAGCGCGTGTAAATGCTCGCGCAAAAATCGGGTACACAAAACGCATTGTACGCTTTATATGATCAATCGGGTCGCCCTCTTGAAGGGTGAGTAGGTACGGCACCTGCGGATTCCACATTTTAAATAGCGCGGCTGGAACACCAGCGGAATGAGCCATCATAGCCCAAATGCAATCATAGTGGTACTTTTTATGAAGATGCAAGGCCTCACACGTCGCAAGAAATTGAAAAAGTATTTTATTTAAGTGAAGCGGAAATCTTTTAAGGTCGGCTATGTCAGGATATTTTTTAGCAAATCCGATGCGGTGTACAAGTACATTGCCAACTCTTTCCACCTTTGGCAGAGATGCATCAAACCGAAGTGTCACCATATGAAACTCAATGTCTGATGAGCCTATGCGGTCAGTTATCTCCTTGATAGCAACCTCTGCTCCACCAATAAATCGTGGGTAGTAATTGAGAGAAAGAATAAGAACACGCTTCATAAAATTTTATATAGATACGACAAATTCCCTTATGTGATCAATAACCTTTTTTTCGGCACACCAGCCCAATTCATTCTTGGCACGCGACAAATCAATAGAAGACTCCATGCGATTACCCTTTCTTTCTGGAAGCATCACAATCTCACCACCAAATGTTTGTGCTATATCTAAAATACTGTATCCATCCTCTGCACCGAGACCGTAATCATCTCCTTCGCCTTTTTCGCCAACAGCAATGAGCCCTCTGACAATGTCGTCAACATGCGTAAAATTGCGTACCTGTGTTCCAGGGGTCACAACAGTAAGCGGTTCTTTATTTTTAAACTTGCTCTTGAATATCGCAATAAGTGTTGCATATGGTCCAGTTGATATTTCACGCGCGCCATACACATTGTAAAAATATGTGATTGCATAACGAAGACCAAACCATGTGCCATAATTACGCACAAGCTCAGTATTACTTGCCTTTGTCCACGCATATGGACTCTGGTCTCTCCCAAGTCCGCCATCCCCAAATTTTGTGCTTGACCCTGCATATATGATCTTACAATTATGTTTTCTGCAAAATTCAAGCACGGCAAAAGTGCCAGCTTTGTTGGACTCCCATACAATAGGCATGTCGGCAAAACTCTGCTCTACGCGCGAATACTCGCCGAGATGATACACAATATCCGGAATTTCTGTAATTAGCTTCGCAATATCTTTTGTGTGTCCTTCGATATATGTAGCGCCAGGAATATGATTATCGCGTGAACCAGTGAAATAGTTATCTAGGGATATAACCTTATTGTTTGGGTTTTTAACCAAGTGTTCAATAAGATTTGATCCAATGAACCCTGCGCCTCCAGTCACTAGGATCGTTTTTTTAGCTGTATTTGCCATAGTTTTGACAGTATAACACTGGCGTCTAAGTAAAAAAAGAGACAAAAAAAACCGCTGGTGATGGAACCTGCGGTTTGATTAAAACGAAAAATCAAAATGTATTATTGTATGCTTTTCGAAAGGACTCTACCTCATTTCTTATCTCAAGCACTCCTATTCGAAGCTTTGCACGAGCAAGACGCGCCTGTATATCCTCTCGCACCTTTTGACTCGTGGCATGAAGATCACTGGTAATATACAAATAATCTTCATACCCCTCGATGCAGAGTGGCGCATTATCGAGCACTATCTTGCACTCAAGACGGCCCATGAGTGCGAGGACTCGTATGTTTTGGTCATCGCGATCAAGGCTTTCAATGACGCAATTGAAACACTGAAGCGAATGCATATACTTTCCAGCATTGAAAAGAGCACTCCCGGCATCCAAAAGAATATGCGGACACCCTTTTAGTACTCCTCGAGGTATACAAAAGAACCTCTTCATTAGCAACCCTATTGTGATCCTGCGAATAAATTTTAGGTACTGCTTTTGGGGCGTTCCTAAAAAAATATTCCACAATGACCTACTTTTAATACTGTTTTCAAGGTCATCAATTTTTGTGTTCAGGTCAGAGATTCTATATATCAAGGCAATAACGACCTTAACCCTTTTGGATGTTGTGCTGCAATTTCTAATTATCGTAGTCATTACAATCCCCTTTTTGTTGAATGTTCAGAAAACCAAACGAAATTGTGCCACATTTGAAACAAAAATACTAGCCCTTTTTATCGTGGCTCATTGTCCTCTACTTCTTCAATGATTTCAAAATCATCGACTGCTATAAAAGCATTGTCCTCTTTACTTTTTGTAAGGCGAATACCGAGCAATGCAAAGGCGCTTAAAAATGCTGCGCCGATATACCACGGCCACATACCATCTCCCTTTTGTGATGGTAATGAAGTTTGCGTGTCAGAAAATGCGTCAACAATGGTCGCTTTTTGGTCCAATGGTGCAGTTTGCGCTGATTGAATTTGAATTGTAGGTTTTATTTTTGATTCCTCTAGTACTTTTTGGGGCGGTGTTCCTTGAACTGGTAATTCCTTCTTCTCTACACCTTTCACTGAAACACTAGAGCCGTTTGGGAAGCGAAGCTCTACGACGCTTCCTACTGGTGTCGCAAGCCCTGTCACTTCTGACGCGAGGGTGAGCGTCTTGCGCGAAGAAAGAATAGTGTTTTTAGGGAATATAAAATTTTTGCCATTACCTACGACTTGCCAATCTGAAAGATCTATCTCGTCCACGCCACTATTTTCTAGTTTAACAAATGATCGTATCTGATCGCCGCCAACACTAAGCGTGACCAACGGAGCAGACACGCGTACAGTAGCGCGATCCGATGCAGAATAATACCCAGACGCTACATCAAGAACAACGACATAATCGCCAGGATAATAATAGGTGTGCGCGACACTCACCCCCTCAGCGCGACCGCCATCACCAAAAGACCAAACCATGCGAGCATTTTCTATCGGCTCTTTTTTGAGGCCAAATGCTCGACCAGTAAAAACGATTGGCGCGCCTGACGATACTGTTCGCGCTGACGCGCCTGCATCAGCAAAAATTTGCGGTTCGACCGGGAAAGTAGTATTGGCAGAAATTACCGGTGATGGTAATAAAATACCTACATTTGTGTTTTGGTTTTGCGAAGAGCCACTCGTTGCATTGATTGCCCCTGGAGTAGGGGCAGCAACCGTCCATTCACCACTCGAAATCCTTTGGTAACTCTTCCTTTCATCAATAGTCGCCCATTCAATTTGGTCGACATCTTCTCCTTTTGAATCTCTTATTCGGACGATGTTTGATTCGGTAAGTGTTAAATTGTCGATAACTATGTCAGAGTTTTCAAGCTGATTGCGAGAAACTAAAAAATAACTATTTGCTTTGATCGTTTTGCCGTTTAGTTGAGTGCTTGTGACAAGCGAACCAAAACTGCTCCCTGTGGCGGTTTTCCTTTGAACATACCAACCAGTCAAATCAATGTTTGAATTGCCAGAATTATACAGCTCTATAAACCTCTCTCCTATCGGTGATATTTGGATCTCATTGATCAATACCTGCGCTGACGCAAAAGATGGAACACAAAAAAGAAAAATTATTGCTGTAATTCTCATACTAATCGTCTCCACGGAGTATCGCCATTAGTATGTCCTCGGGCACTTCTTTTACTTTTTGTAAAACACTTTTCTCTGGTGGTGGCACGTCTTCTATGTCTGGAACAGAAGTAAGTCCAGCAAGAAAAGCAGCTCCAGTAAGGGCTTCTTCGACAGTTTTTTGTTCCGCCTTTTTTACTTGAACAATTGACTCCTCTGGCTTCTTTTTTTCTTGAACCGATTGAGGCTCTTTTTGTATAACTACTGGTTGTGGAGGAGCTTCTGCAACTACAGCTTGCACTGGTGGCGTTGGAGATGGTTTCTTTTTCTCCTCTTCTAGTACATCCGCCAAAGCTGCCTTGAGACCGCTTAGACCTTCTGCAGTGGGACTCTTTCCTTTTGCCTGAACAGCTACATTTATTGTAGGTGTCTTAGCTTGTGTAAGAGTTGAGAGACTTACAGTTTTGGGTATTTCTTTTTTAAATTGTTTTGGTAGCGCAACAAAATTCTCTGGCTCTGGCAATAGCGCCTTTTTGAATGCTTGAGCAAATGGTTTTTCTAATTTTTCTGCGCGTTGTGCTGGCTCACCTTGCTTTTGATGTTCCTCTTGTTTTTTGATCGGATGGCTTGGTCGCGCACTTGGGCGCTCAGAGACTGAGCTACTATCTCGACGTGGTTCTGCTACACGGCTAGAAACTTCGCGAACTGGACGCTGATTTGGTGCAGGCTCAGATAAAGAAGCCTCGCTGCCGGCAGTGTACCAATCTGCAATAGCCTTTTCTATTTTTTCTCGTGGATGCCCGTATGAGGCGCGTGATGAAGTGAGTACTTCTTCGCGAAGGGATTTTTTGGGTGGTGCAATAGGACCTATTGTAACTGCAGAAAATGGATGGGACGCAACACCGTCAATCATTAACTTTAAATAAATCTGTGTAAACCCGAGAGACACCATATCCTCAGCGGTAAAGACTGGCGCGTATTCTTTTTCAAGAACCTCTGCGTCAGGCGCGCCAACGCGAAACATTATCTGTGTTCCAACGTTGCCAAATACAGCATCAGCGACCTTCTCATCCATCTGCTTGATATACTGATGTGCTACCACAAGAGCAAGTTTGTATTTGCGTGCCTCAGACAAAATATCTGCGAATGACTCGTTTGCGAACGACTGAAACTCATCCACATACATATAAAAGTTTGGTAGTCTTTTTAATTCAGATTCTGTCAGGTCTGCGCGTGACATTGCCGCAAGGTAGATCTTTGTGATGATCATACCTCCTAGCAAGTTTGCATTCCCTTCACCAAGCTGCCCTTTTGAAAGATTCACGATGAGAATCTTTCTCTCGTCCATCATCTTGCGCAGATCAAAACTAGAGTGTGGCTGTCCGATAATATTTCTAATGAGCGGGTTTGATGTGAACTGGCCGAGTTTGTTTTGAATACCAGGAACCGCTTCTTTTGCATACTGCTCGCTATACTTTGCAAATTCATCAACCCAATACGATTTTACTGATGGATCCTTTACATTATCAACTACTTTTTTCCTGTACACTTTGTCGGTAAGCATTCTACTTACACCAAGTAGTGTTGATTCTGGATACTCAAGAAGAGCTAGGAGAGCATTCATAAGAATGTACTCCATACGCGCAGACCACGTCTCGGGCCCCCAAATCTTTTTAAACGCGCTCATGAGACCGTTTGCCACAAGATGACGTTTGTCTGGGCCAACATCCTCCATCACGTTAAATGAAATAGGATTATCCGTATCGAATGGCGCAAAATACACGACATCCTTGATTCGCTCCTCTGGAATATAGTCGAGTAAAAGTGCGGCTGACTTGCCGTGTGGGTCGATGAATGCAAAACCTTCGCCATTGCGAACATCCTGCACGACCATGTTTTCGATGAGCGTAGATTTACCCATACCCGTCTTGCCGATGATATACATGTGACGTGTGCGGTCGTCTGCCTTGATACCAAACGGGATGCGCTTGTTTCTTCGGTCTGTCTCCGCAAAATATGTGATGCGATTTTTATCGTAGAGATACATTAAATTTATTATATCATGGCGTAAATAAAAACGTGAGAATGAAGCTCCATTCTCACGTTTTTATTTTATGGTTTTTACTCCCACTTTAGAGCATCTTTCGTATAGACATTTCTTGGATCCCAAAGAAACCACGAATTGAGACCAGCATCGTATGTTCCTTGTATCTGAGCGCGAACCTCTGCTGGGCCATAATCTCCGCCGTAGTCAAAATCCTGAAGCCAAGGACGAAGTTTATTGCGATCATAGACGTCTTTTGTATAAACGGCTGGAGTAGATGTGCCAACACGTTCACCACCAAAATGAGCCACAGTTGTGGTGGTTGCCATAGCGCGATCTGCGCCACTTTTCATCACAAATTTTATTAGCTCGTATGGGTAATCGTTTGGATTTTTCCAGCCGTTGAAATTTGGTGGGTAGTGCGATGGGTACACCATCGGCGCAACATAATCAAAATATGGCATCGTGCGTTCGAGGACCTGCCCGATATTCAGATCATCAGTATTTGTGGTTGTCATGCCAAAAAGATCGGCTGATGTTTTCACACCTGTATCCTTGAACGCGCTGTGTAGATACATAAAAAAGTGTTCGAGCGACTCCGCCTTACTCATACCCTTGCCCCACGTAAAACTTATGTCTTTCATATTCCCATCGGAAGGAAAACGTACATAGTCAAAATTGAGCTCATCGAAACCCATAGCATACGACTCCTTTCCAAGCGCTACAATGTAGTCCCAATACGGCTTTGCACTTACATCAATAAAGCTCAGACCTTTTCTGTCCTTCCATACACCACCATCGCTCGCGCGCTTGACGGCAAGCTCTGGGTGAAGCTTTGTATAGTATGGGTCTTGGAAAACAGTTATTCGCGCGATAACATAAATTCCTTTTTCATGAAGCTCGGCTACAAACTCGCGGAGGTCTTTTGTGCGACACCCAGGACCAGCATTATCCTTGAGGAGAGGGTCTGTAGCTGAGAATACGATAGTGCCGCTAAAATCCTTTACATCGATAATGATGCTGTTTACCTCTGTAGTGTCCGCGATATGAGCTAGCTTTCCACGAAATGACGGCATCGTAGCAACACACGCTGTCATATATATAGCCTTTACTGCGTCTGGAGTTTTGACATGTGTCACGACAAATTCTGGCTCTGCAGAATTTGTAATTAAAATATCGTCCTTTATTGTTGCCGTGTCTGCTTTTACGGCACCAGCCTTTGCGTCATCTATATTGTACCCTACTGAAAAAAATGCTGGAATAAAAAAATAAAAACCAGAAAATAATCCGACAGCGATCGTTCCCAATATTACGAAATGCTTGTGCGTGCGCCTCATTGTGTCGAAGGAGTATTTGACTTGTCGTCTGTTGTGGCATATGGGAGCGCTTGCTCGGCATCTTCAATAAGCTTTTTGCAATTACTACAATATACAACAGATGATAGGTATGCGAGCACAGAGATACTTACGCCACTTATAACAAGGAGCGATGTTCGTGCCCACGCAGGGAAACCGCCAATTGCCACAATAACGACAAAGATTCCAAGAAAAATTATTGCAGTGTGTTTTGTCATAATGTATCCAGTGTACCCTATTCCCCATCCTCAATCAACCGCCCTCTTGGCGATATAATAACTACAAATTCTCCACGAACGCGGTCAGGGTTTTCAGCAAAATGCGTGCGGACCTCTGGCACTGTGCCACGCACAAACTCCTCATAAATTTTCGTTAGTTCGCGAGCTACGATTATCCTCCTCTCTGCGCCACAAAATTTCTCGAGTGCCTCAAGTGATTTTTCTACGCGATGTGGAGATTCATAAAAAGCCATAACCCGCGAGGAGGATGCGATTTCTTTGAAAAGAGTTTCCCTACCTTTCTTATGTGGCAAGAACCCGAGAAATGTAAACTCTGCGACAGAAATGCCTGTAGCCGAAAGTGCGGTCACGAGTGCCGACGGCCCAGGGATTGGCACGATTTTCACAAGTGGCAAGCGTTCAAGAACTTGCGAAACCAAGAGCATTCCTGGGTCAGAAATACATGGCGTGCCCGCGTCCGACACAATCGCAACATTCTTCCCTTCTCCAAGCAAGCTTAAAATTTTATCCACCTTTGCGAGTTTGGACTGCGCGTGGTAGCTCATAGTAGATGTCTCAATATCGTACCTAGAAAGTAGGCGTTTCGTAACCCGCGTATCCTCGCACAAAATCAAATCGACTTCCTTAAGCACACGCAATGCACGCAAGGTAATATCCTCGAGGTTGCCTATTGGTGTGCCAACTACAAATAGTGTTGCCATACGGACACACTAGCAAAATACAGAAAAAAAGAAAGTCGGGCGCGAAGCGCCCGACAACTAGCGGAAGAATATTGCAAGATAACCGTTCCGATGACCAGTCCACACACAATTGCAACCATCCTCATTGATAAGCACTGGCGGACCATAGCCAATCAATTTAAACTCACAATCTTCTAAGACCTCTGCCGTTGGTGTGATGTTAGCTCTTTTTGTTCCAGCCTTGAACTTAATCACGAGCAAGCTATCCTTGCCTGAATGTTCCTGATGAATGGAATCAATGCAACCAGTGAAAACATTTGAACCAATATGTATCTCTGCGTCAGCAAGATAACATTTGTAAAAAAGTTCTCTACTCCAACGCGGAGTGACGTCGTCGCCAAGGCGCTCAAGCTTCCGCCCATATAACTTCATTGATTCGCCGACTTCTCGTACGGCCATTTTTGCATACCTTGTAAACAAGATTATTGCTAATCCATACCACATTCTAAATTTTCTCATTTTCCACTCCTTCCAATTTGTACAAAAATCACCGACTTAGAACAGGCATCGGCGTCACAGACTTCTAAAAATAGATTTTAGCACAGAAGCCTTTCTTGCACTAACTCTAAGCCAAAACAAGCTAGCAATAGCAACTGACTGCGTATACAGTACTATAGTACTGTATACGCAGTCAGTTGATGAAGCAAAAAGGCAGCGCGGAGCTTTATACATTAAATACTTTCCTAATTTGAGCAACTCCTTCGACATCACGTGCAATAATCACACGAATATATTTGCGCGCATCAAAACACTCCCCGACAAAATCAATTTCTTTTTCACATGGAAAAGGAGTAATGAAAACTGATTTTTGATACTGAACACACCCAAGCTTTTTGAGGACGAGGTTAACCCCCCTACGTGCAATCTTTTTATCTTCTGGGATATCAAACATTACCAAGCGCCACATTCCGTCCCACTTTTTCTGTGCCTCAATCTTCATTGAATCAAGCTTGTATTTTTTTGCGCGCTTACTCCCCAAAAGAGTTAGTGAATAATATTCTTCACCATTTGTTATTTTCTTTTTTATTAATCCATTTTTCTCAAGCCTTACAAACGATTGTTTAATATTCCATCGATCTCTCCTGTCCATTGGAATAAAATATTTGAAAACTCGCACTGCATTAGGAGCAACGATTGCTGTTGTTAAAAAACCAACACCCAAAAGAATTTTGAGTATTACTTCCCTTCTTTCATCTCGTGTTAATTTTCCCATGTTTCTTAGTGACTGTGTATATGGTACTATAGTACCATATACACAGTCACTAAGACATCATACAAACTTAAAGAGGCAAAGACCTTGAGGCAGAGGCCGCATGGGAACAAGTTGTATTGTTCTTATATTCCTTCTTTATAAACTAGTACAGATTCTCCTACCTTAAAAACATCCCCTGCTCCCATAGTGACCACCACATCATTCGCAGTTTCGGTTTTGCGGAGATACTTTTCAATGGTCTCAAAATCAAGCATTGCACACACGCGAAGCTCAGGAACTTTTTGCTCATCGACAATGCGCTGCGCAAGAATCTCTGCGGAAATAGTAGGATCATTTTCTTCGCGTGCTGCATAAATTGGAGCAACTATCACCTCGTCGGCATCTGTAAAACTCTGAGCAAAGTCATCTAACAAAAGTTTTGTACGCGAGTATAGGTGCGGCTGAAATATGACACGAATTCGAGCATCGGGGTATTCCGCACGAAAACCTTGGAGTGTTGCCTTTATTTCTGTAGGATGGTGAGCGTAGTCGTCGTACACTAAAGCACCTTTATCCATTTTACCCTTGTACTCCATCCGACGCCATGTACCCTGAAACTCTGCGAGGAGCGTGCATGATTCAGCTCCGTCAACACCAATAATACGCGCAACGGCTAGCGCTGCTTTGGCGTTCTTTTTATTATGCTCTCCTGGAACTGCAAGTTCTTTTGTGAGAGTTTCTTTTGTGTAATCAACGATTTTTGCAACTGCCTTTTTGATAGCCATGGCAACAAGTGCGTCATTTGGGTCACAGACTATAACACCGTTCGCTGGCACTTTTTCTACAAACTCCGCAAAAGCTTTTTGCACACCTTCTATGCTACCGTAATAATCCAAATGGTCATTGTCTATATTGGTGATCACTAAAATTTCTGGTGACAATTGTAAAAAAGACCGCTTGTATTCGCACGCTTCAACAATAAAAATATCACTAGACCCCGCAATAAAATTGGTACCGGACCTAAGAAGGCTTCCTACAATTACAGTGGGGTTCTTGTGGGCGCCCACAAGAACCCCCGCAACCATCGCAGTAGTCGTCGTCTTGCCATGCGTGCCAGCAACCGCTATCGTGCGCATGCCACGCGATATCATCCCGAGCACCTCAGGGTATGAAAGTGTTTGTACCCCCCTCTCTCTCGCAATCACGAGTTCTGGGTTATCATTTGCTACTGCAGGAGAATACACAACAAGGTCACAACTATCAGGCACGTGCTTTGAATCATGTCCAATAAAAATTTTTACACCTTCAGATTCAAGTTTTTCGGTAATAATCGAATGGTCACGATCTGAACCTGAAACAATTACGCCACGCAAAAGCATTAGTCGTGCTACTGCTGAAACACCAATTCCACCAACACCAATGAAATGAGTGGAGTGAATATTTTTTAAAAAATTTTCATTCATCCAAATTGAAATTAATTTTCCGCACGTGGTTGAATTAACAAATTCACGTCTTGGACGCCTCCCAAAATCTTTTCTGCATTATCTATATCATGCGGATACGCAATAGAAACCCAAAAATCGCTTTCAATCACTTGCATTGGATTATGTTTGATATATTCTTCGATCATGTCGGTTAGATAAAATTCGCCATTTTTTGTATGCAAAGCGTCGTATTCAAAAATTTTTGGCGTTAGTGTGTACACACCCGTTACAGCAAGATTTGACTTTGGGTGCTCGGGCTTCTCCTCTATGTTTTTTATTGTCCCGTCATCATTTGTCACAACCACGCCGAAACGGCGGGGGTCATCTACAAAATGCACAAGAAGAGCCATGTCGTGCTCTACACAGCGCGCTATCCCCTCCTTGCCATGAAGGTCGTCAGCATACATAAGCAAAAACTTTTCTTCGTTTTCGAGATGTGTTTTGCAAAGCTTGAGAGCATGCGCGGTACCAAGAGGCTCATTTTGTTCAACGTATGTTACTCGCTTTCCCAAAAACTCATCCCCGAGAAAATCACGTATCATTTCTCGCCTATAGCCAACAACCACAACAACTTCATCAACAACACTTGGAAGAACTTCCCAGATATGATGAATGAGTGGCTTACCAAGAACCTCGACCAACGGCTTGGGACGTTCTAACGTGAGTGGATGCAACCGCTTCCCTTCTCCTGCGGCAAAAATAACTGCTTTCATATTGAAAACTATAATAGCAAAAAATACCCCGGTCTGCTATGTGATCTTCTTTACCATTTTTATAAACTGATCTCCACGATCAAATTCGTTTTTAAATACACCGAAACTTGCTGCGCCAGGAGACAGTAGTATAGTGTCTCCTTTTTTCGCAAAGTCGCACGCTGAAAGAATGGCATCCTTCATGTTGTCTACAATGTAAACAGGGTATGAAGTTCTTTTGGGGATAAATGATAGTAGCTTTTCGGTGGCGGCTCCTTCGATAAGTACAAGGCCTTTTACGGTTTTATGCACAAGCTTCGCCATGTCAGAGTAATCCAAATTTTTATCCGCTCCTCCTGCAATAAGTACGATGTTCTTTTTACTCTTTAGTCCGAGGGCCTCTAGCGCAACTCTATTCCCGTCTGGTGTCGTCGCAGTTGTATCGTTGTAGTATTTTATCCCACCTATAGTACGCACAAGCTCAAGCCTCCCTGGCACGCCAAGGAAGCTCTCGACCCCGTCCTTGATAGCTTTTACGGGTACATCGAGCTCCTGGCATACCAGGACGGCACAGGCGATATTTGCTAGATTGTGCTCACCAGGAATTTTAATCTTCCACGCCTTCGGTACTAGTGATTTTTTAGCAACTAATACTTCACTTTTAATCTTGCCTTTAAAACGAGCTTTAATTTCTTTTACAGCTTGCTCGCCAAGCACGAGCACCTCGTCATCTTTTTGGTATTTAAAAATGTTTGCTTTGTCTTCAAAATATTTCTGCATATCACCCTTGTAGTAGTTCAAGTGGTCATTAAGAAAATTCGTAAACACTGAAACATGAGGAGACACTTTTGCGTCACCAAAACCTTGCAGCTGCCACGAATCAAGCTCGAGTACGACGATGTCCCCTATTTTTGTTTTCTTGAGAAGCGGAAGTGTCGCCATGCCACGCACGTTGCCACCAACAAAAACATGATTCGGATATGCTTGCTCTAAAATGTGCGCAATAAGGTGTGTGACTGTGGACTTCCCTCTCGTACCAGTGACACCAACAATAGTCGCTGGTGTAAATTTCGCAAAGAGCGACGCATCCATTTCCACCGGTATTTTGTTTTTCTTCGCCTCGGCTATGTACGGTGAGTCGAGTGGTACACCGGCTGCTTTTATAACCATATCGCAATTCTTGAAATCCTTGAGTCTGTGCTCTCCAAGTACATAGCGAATATTTTTAAACTTCCTTAGTTGCTTCAAAGACGGCTCGAGTGCCTTCGCGTCCTTCATATCCGTGATCGTAAGCTCCGCGCCAAGCTCTGCAAGAAACTTTGCCACGTTGACCCCACGCCCCAAAAGCCCGAGTCCGAGCATCGTGATTTTTTTACCCGTAAAAAAAGTTTTGTATTTCATTTCGTCCATGTGCCAATCATAGCAGAAACTTGTAAAAATGAAGTAAAAAGACCGCTATTTATTTTAAATAAAAATAAATAGCGGTCTTTTTTTATTACTATTTTGTGCGCATGCCAAGACTAGCGCCCGAGGCGTGAATTTACTAATTCAGAAATAGAAGATCGTCATTATTGGGAAAATGCGAGGCTCGCAAGCATTCTCCGCTATGTTTTAAAATTTATATATCGCAAGCAACGTGCGCATGCCAAGACTCGAACTTGGGACCTCGTCATTATCAGTGACGCGCTCTAACCACCTGAGCTACACGCGCACGTTGCCGACGATATATAAATTTTAAAAGTAACCACCTGAGCTACACGCGCATATCAACACTTTGGAAATATACCAGAAAACCCCATATTACGCAACGAGAGTTGCAATAAGTTAATCGACGTGTTATAGTAGTGAGAGTAACAAAATCGATAGTTCCACAAAAAAAATGAGGAGGTTGTATGAGAAGAATATTTGTATCGCACAGGCTGGCTGTGGCAATATTCGCAATAACAAGCAGAAATATTGCCGTTAGGCCGATATTGATTCCCCCGTCTTTAAACTGTATGATGTTGCGAATCAAACTCGTGAACAACATGAACTCGCCTGAATACAAACAAAGAAACGGTTGGTGCTTAAAATATGGGAAAGGTCGTAAAAATAGGCCACCAGCTCCACAACACATCAAGCGAGGCTGCAGACACAAATAAAAATATAATACCCAGCTCTGTAAAAGAGCTGGGTATTTTTATGCAACAATTTAAAAAAATTTGCACAATAAAAAAGAATGTGTTATGTTCGGAGAAGTCGTTCAAAAACGGTATTTTGATTGTTCTTTTATGAAGGAGGTATTATGAGTTTGTTGAAAAAGATATTATCCCCAATGATAGGGATAATTCCTTCTAGCTTAAGGCTTGGGAAAAACGGCAAGGGGCAGCATAGCCCACAACCAAAACAAAGTACAACCCATTACTCCTGCATGTTTGAGCTCCACGAGTACAACAAAAGGAAAGCTCTTTTGCAAAACAGCAAAATAGAACAATAGTAACTGGCCGACTCTTAGTCGGCTTTTTTCTTGCGAAGTTTTTTAAAAGGAGTAGTATAAAGAAGGCAAAGTTGCCTTGTACAAAAGGGAGAAATGTATGCGAATACGAAGTCTGCCACGTAACCGTGAAAATCGGTCGCGTAGTTGCACCCCTAGTCGTCCCAATCAAGAAGTGATCGAGAAGAAAAAATTGGCACGGCTCAAACCCTGGGTAAGGATAGCAATCGAAAAAGCCTGTGAGGCAGGAAAAGAGGCTGTCCGACGACAAGCGTTTTACATAAAAAAAGGTTGGGTCACTGCACCGCAGTCCCCTTTATAAGCAAAGTAAAAGCCGGGCACTCATTGAGTGTCCGGCTGATTTGTTTTGCGTAGTTGAGTTTCAACCACGCAAAACTTTTTTGAACCTTTTTGGGTCCACGAAGACCTTCTCGTATGACCCGCTCGTTGCATCGTCGCACGGCATTGGACCATTCGGTCCGTATGCGCGAACGCAATGGCCAGTATCTACTGAGACCTCAACCGTCGGACGATCGAGGTAAGCTCCTAGACCCAGGTAAACGATTGCAAAAAGAACAACTACAACTGCAAAAGATTTTTTGGTCATGACGACCTCCTTATTTGTTAAGATAAAACCAGCATATCACTTTATGTAATAAATGTCAAGCCCACAAAAAAGCCTGAATCAGTTTACGTCCAGGACGTGAATCTGGTGATTCAGGCTTTTTTGTGGGCTTTTTCAACTACAATATGTAAATCTTTTGTTTGGACTGCAAGAACACAAATTATTTTTGTGAGTATTCTTTCTTTTGTTCCGTTCTTCGCCTAACTTCACCGTCCGTTCTATAAAAGAACAGGCGATTAAGTTAGGTCTTGCGTACCAGTAACCCTTCTGATAAGGGAGTTCCTTTTTGAGATGAGAGAACTTTCATCTTATTTCTTTACAGAAATAACCGACCAATTCATTATACGCTCAACCAAGAATAAATTCTGTGGTCAATGGTATATTTTATATTTTGAATTGATTCACGACCAGCTTCCGCTAGCCGTGCCTTGTTACGACTTAGTCCTTGTTACCATGCTTACCTTAAGCCCATGCAAGATGGGATTTCGGGTACTCACGGCTCCCCTGACTTGACGGGCGGTGAGTACAAGACTTGAGAACGTATTCACCGCGGTATAGCTGACCCGCGATTACTAGCGATTCCAACTTCATGAGGTCGAGTTTCAGCCCTCAATCCGAACTGGGGCCACCTTTATTAGGATTAGCTCGGAGTTACCTCGTCGCGACCCGTTGTAGTGACCATTGTATCAAGTGTGCAGCCCAGGGTATCAAAGGGACATGCTGACCTGGCGTCATCCTCTCCTTCCTCCCCCGCCTCTGTTCACAAGCAACAAAATATATTTGCGCTTATGCACACAGGCGGGGGCAGTCTCGTCTGACACGTATAACAGACAACGAGGGTTGCGTTCGTTGACCCACTTAAGGGGACAGTTCAAACCACGAACTGACGACGGCCATGCATCACCTGCTCATAGATCCTTGCGGAGTTACCTAGTTTCTTAGGTCTTTCCTATGAGTTTCAAACCCTGGTGAGGTTCTTCGTTTACCATCGAATTAAGCCACCTGATCCACCGCTTGTGCAAGTCCCCGTCTATTCCTTTGAGTTTTATGTGCCACTCAGAGGGTCGATACTCCGAATAGCTAGATATCATCGTTTAGGGCGTAGACTACTGGGGTATCTAATCCCATTCGCTACCTACGCTTTCGTGTTTCAGCGTCAGAAACGCGCCAGTTTGCTGCCTTCGCTTTTGGTGTTCCCCATGATATCAACGGATTTCACCCCTACACCATGAGTTCCGCAAACCTCTCGCGCCCTCTAGTTATGCCGTTTCTCCCGCAATTCTCCGGTTGAGCCGAAGGCTTTGACAAAAGACTAACATAACAACCTACACACCCTTTACGCCCAATAATTCCGGATAACGCTTGGGGTACTCGTATTACCGCTGCTGCTGGCACGAGTTTAGCAACCCCTTATTCATGTAGTACTATCAAAACTTTCTCCTACATAAAAGATCTTTACATCCCGAAAGACTTCATCGATCACGCGGCGTCGCTCCGTCAGACTTGCGTCCATTGAGTACCATCGGTGGAGGTCAGCCTCTCAGCTCTCCTAAGCGTCATTGCCTTGGTAGGCCATTACCCTACCAACTAGCTGATACTGCACAGGCCAATCCCCAAGCGATAAATCTTTACCCTTGCGGGACTATCAAGTATTAGACTACCTTTCGGTCGCTTATTCCTGACTCGGGGGTTTGTACCTATGTATTACTACCTCGTTCGCAACTCCCCTTGCGGGGCGTTCTACTTGCATGCCTTATCCACGCCGCCAGCGTTCATCCTGAGCTAGGATCAAACTCTCTTAAAAAGAGCATTTGATTAACTCTCAAGAACGGAACAAAAGAAAAAATACTCTCTAATGTTCCCTTCGGAAATTATTACTCACTCTCTTCACTTAATCTGCTAAGAATTAAGTGAAGAGTTTTTACCCACCAAAATTTTCTGAAAGAAAACTTAGGCGGGTTAACTTGGACTTGCAATCCAATTTTTGTGAGCTTGTCTAGACCTGAAAAGTCGAGACAAGCTCTAGATGTTTACATATTGAGTTGTCAAAGGTCTCGTTGTCTCCAGTTGCCTGAAAACAAAAGCGCCTATCTCAAGCGCTCTGGCAGTATATACTTATGCCAAAAAGAAGTCAACCCCCAGTTAAATCCTTATGTTTTATATGGAAACTACAAAAATCGACGCTTTTACAGACTATTTTCTTGTTATTTTGACATTTCGTTCAAAACAAATATATAATTGTCATATGAATGAAAACTTAAACAACCAAGCAAACGAACAGGCTCACAATTACCTCCCTCAAGCGCATGCGCAGATAGAGCCAAGGTTTGAAAATTACACTGAAAAAACTGACTATTTTTTTAATATTGATAAACAAATCGATGATAAAGAAAGAGAGCTTACTGCCGCAGCAAGAGAGAGTATGGAAAATCCGATAGCCTCAAAAGAATCCTACACAAAACTTATGAGTGTGATTAAAAACGACATTGAAGAGTTGAGGCTCAAGAAGGAAAGGATGACGCACTCCAAAGAAACAATTCATTAGTAATTCGCATTAACAAACTAAAAAACGGGATTACTCCCGTTTTTTAGTTTGTTGTTTCATAAAACTTACCTCTTGCTTTGCCACTTCTCAAGCACGACAAGGAGCGGTGATGCGATGAATACTGATGAATATGTACCAATACCGATACCAATCCAAAGAATGAGAGAGAAGTCCTTGGTAGATGCGGGGCCAAAGAAGAACAGTGTGGCTAGCACGAGCATCACAGTAAGAGATGTGTTTATTGAGCGTGTGAATGTTTGCCTGAGCGACATGCCGACAGTTGTTGCGAAATCACTAGAAATACGGAGTCTCAAGTTTTCACGGATACGGTCGAATACCACGATTGTATCGTGCACAGATACACCCATAATTGAAAGCAGTGCAACAATAAAAAGTGTGTCTACTTCCTTGCCAAGCCATACAAACACGCCTGCTGGGACAATAATGTCATGCAAAAGTGTAGCGGTTGTAATCATCCCATATTTCCATGAAGAAATCGGTTCCGATACATGGCGAAATGCATAAGCAATAAAAATCACAATACCAAGAATAACGAGAATGATCGCATACCACGCCTTTACACGAAGCTCAGCCCCAACCGTTGGCCCAATAGAGCTAAACTTTTTTTCTTCCATCTTAAGGTCTTTGAATGCGAGGGTGCTTGTGAGATTTTGGCGGTCTACTTCTGATAGGGCGCGGGTCTTTATCATTACATCGTTCTCCCCTGCCATTTGGATGCGCGCTCCTTCGAAACCAGCTGTATTAAGAGCTGTGGTAAGTGTTTCAATATCAGGGCGCTTGTCATACGACACCTCAATAATAGAGCCACCCTTGAAGTCTATTCCTGCATTAAATCCTTTCGTTGCAATTGCATAGAACGAAAGAGCAATCGTGATGATTGAAATGATGAAGAAAATTTTTCTGTATTTTACTATGAACATATTATTTTAGTTTAAAGAAGCCGCTACCAAACAGAGTTCGTACCACTGCTCCGTGCCCGCTAAATGGCAATGCAAAAAGGAGTGTGCGCGAAACAGAGATCGCTGTGAACATTGATACAATAACACCAAGGCCAAAAACAAGCGCAAAGCCCTTGATCAGACTGGTTCCAAACCAGAAAAGAATGACTGCTGTGATGATGCTTGAAATATTTGAATCACGGATAGATGTCCATGCGCGAGCAAATCCCTCACGGATAGCATCATGTACTCCGTGTCCCTTGCGAAGCTCCTCTTTTGTGCGCTCGAAAATAAGAATATTCGCATCAACCGCCATACCCATCGAGAGAATGAAGCCAGCGATACCAGCCGCAGTGAGAGTAACACCCATAAACTTGAATAGTGCGAGCATTATCACGACGTAGATTGCAAGCGCAACCACAGAAACCAAACCAGGTAGACGGTACCATAGAACAAGGAATGCGGCGACAATAACAAGCCCCCACACTCCTGCCCATACGCCTGCCATGAGCGCCTGCGCGCCAAGTGGCGCTGAAATTGTCTGTGTAGAAAGAAGGTCAAGCTTGTCGACTGGAAGCGCGCCAGAGTTTAGACGACCAACGAGTGTTTTTGCTTCCTGTGCTGTAAATTTACCTGTGATCTGCGCCTTGCCTCCTAGAATCGCCTCACGAACTACCGGAGCAGAAATTGGGTCTGGATTACCAAGTTCGCGGTCGAGATAAATGGCAATTGTCTTGTTAACATTTTCTTTTGTAAGCTCCGCGAACATATCTGAACCCTGCTTGTTAAATACAATAGATACAATTGGCTCACGTGTTGTTTGGTCAAATTCTAAAACTGCGCGCTCGAGAAAACGGCCGTTGAGATCTGTTGCAACATATGGTCCAGCAAGAAGCTCTGCTGAAATAACGAGTGGTTTCCCTGCCTCCTTGTCTGCATTAAACTTCTCGACTGCCTTGTTGTACGCATCAAGCTCTTCTTTTGAACGCTCTTTCATAAACTCGAGCTTTGGTGTCTGGCCAATCATATCAACGGCCATCTTAACGTCAGTGATACCTGGTAGCTCCACAAGAAGACGCTCCTCCACGGGACCTGTGATACCACCCTTCTCTTCAATCTGAACAATAGGCTCAGAAACACCAAATGTGTTGATGCGACGCTCAATAACATCACGAAGAGCATCCATAGCATTTTTTACCTCGCCTGGCTTTATAGACGAAACATCCGCTTGATACACAAGCTGAACTCCTCCAGAAAGGTCGAGCCCGAGCTTAAATGGGAACTTTTCTGCAAATGTTTGACCGAGAACAGTTTTGCCTTCATGAAGTTTCGGTTCTGAAGCATAAATAAAATACCCAATTCCTGCGCCAATAATTAAAAGAAGTAATGCCCCGATGCGTGTTTTCCACATAATAGCCAAAAGTATACCCTTTTTTACCTACTTTGCAATAGGAGGTTTTGATGTGGGATAAACCTTGCTAGTCATAGAAGAGATGAGGTCGTGGAGTGTCGTACCTATTGCATACCCAAGAAAAAGCCCAGCAAGGATATCGATAGGCCAATGAATACCCGCAGAGATGCGCGCCATACCAATGAGTACAGCAGAAATGCCAAAGAAAACAGCGAGACGCTTGTGATAAAACCAAAGTGATGATGCGAGAGCCATAAAAAATGTTGCATGGCCAGATGGAAATGCGTAACCACTTTCTATAACGAGAGGTTTTATTGAAGCCACAGCATCAAACGGTCGAAGGGTATGAAATACATCTTTAAAAAAGTGCGCGATGAACCAGGCACTTACTGCTGTGGTGCCAACAACAAAAAGATCTCTCACGCCTTTCTTTGGATTGTCGCGATGCTTGAAAAGATAAATAAAAAGTACAAAAAGAATTATCAATCCATACCATTCTGCAAAAAAATGAATACAAAAGTCTAACGCATAGCTCTTATGCGCAAAACTATAAAAGAAATTGAAGATTGTTTCGTTCATATTGTTTACATAGGCCTCGCCTCTGGGTGCCCAGAGGCGAGGCCTATGCGATCTCATGCCTTCA
>LCDG01000003.1 GCA_000998425.1 Candidatus Nomurabacteria bacterium GW2011_GWC2_42_20 | reverse complement strand
CACTCGTGAAAAAGTACACAAAGAATTTTTGTAGATTTTTTTGGAAGGATGCCATAGTAGTTATTAGTATTGCGTTATAATTTTTAGCCTTTTCATCGTATGATGACGAAGTCAAAGGAGAAATCTTACAGAGCTAAATTAGAAATCCCAATCATCATCTTCGTTGCCGTTGTCAAAATCATCATTGTTTCCCCAATCATCGTCATCATCTCGATACTTGCGCGGAAGTGGCAACATTGGCGGTTGTATTTGGAACAATAGATTGCCCTTGTGATTTTGCCGTAGCGATAGCGTTTTCCAATGATGATTGAAATGCAAAGCTTGTATATGTAGCTCCGGACACACCCTGTATATTTGTGCCACCTGCCTTTAGTGCCTGGTCGACTAGAAACGGTTCTGCGTAAACGGAAGGAGGAGAGTTGGGGACAGTAGGCATTTTAACAGCGATTATTTTGCCGTCCTTTACGGTAATAGAAGCAACGGTGTTTCCCCATGGCGTTTCATATCCTGCGCCATCGATTACTGTCGCGCCTGCGATGTCTCCAAGTGGTGATGGTGTAAGTGGAAGAGTTGAATCGGCGAGTGTTGGTGGTTTTTTGACGCGAGTAACTCCAATAATCACTAGCACAACAGAAGTCGTAGCGAAGAAGAAGATGAGGAATTTTTGCAAATTTTTGGAAATAAAGGATAACATGTTTATATTACATCAAAAACTTCTCTAGCCTTGTTCCGTATAAAGAACCAGAACCCAATAAGTAGTAAAACCTCACCAATATACAGCGCAATAAGTGCGATTGCAAAACTTTTTGTCTCCTCCTGGATACCTATTTCAGATTTCATGAGTACATAGTGTTTGTTTGGGTCTGCGTATACAAGCCAGTCCTGCCCACCAATCGATGTTTCATAAAATCCAAAGCGATCATTTGCTTTGGTGCGAAGCGCTATGATGTCCTCTGGCAGATTTATAGTTTGGTCTGGATTGTTTATGTCAGGAATAGGGAGAGTTTCGGCATATCCAGCGAGCTCAGCACGTAAATCATTGGTTTCTATCCAGTGAAGAGCCCCTAGCGTTGACATATTTAATACGAGAAGTGTGAGTAGTAATACAATGCCGTAATTGCGTACTTCCCCCAACTTTTGATTCATTTTTATTTCGTTTGATTCCATAGTTTTTAAGTTTTAGTGTTATTTAAATTATACTCCTTATCCAAATTTTTGCACAAAGATTTGTTTTTCCGGCATCCCTATTTCCCCTAGAGTAGTGAGTACTCCCATTGTCATTGGTGGAATACCACATATATAAATATCGCTTTTGCGCATCAAATCAGGGTTTTTGATGATATGGTCGGTGACATAACCACGCGCGCCAGACCACGATGGTTCACCCGCTGAGAGTGTTGGAACGAATGTGAAACTTGGATGCTGTTTTGAAAGTTCTTCAAGCTCGCCTTTAAACGCAACATCGCTTTCTTTTGGAGAACCGAGAAAGAGGAAAGAATCCACTCCCTCTTTTATAGCCTCATCGATCATTCGACGAAAAGGAGCGACTCCAGTACTTGTGGCAAAAAATACCTTTGAGCGACCTGTGCCGTAGCGATATGGGAAATCATCAAATGGCCCATAGCATGTAACACCTGCCCCAACTACTGCATCTCGAAAAAAGCGCGCGCCTGCGCCACCACCAGAGAAGCTAACAAGGAGCGTAAATGATTGCGTGTTTGCTGTGGCTACAGAATAGGCTCGCGGTACACACCCCCATGTCATTGTTTGTACATAGCAACCAATTGGGAATGGAGTTGAGATCGATTCATGAAGCGCAATGGTTACTTTCTGAATACGCGAGCCAATACGCTCCGTTTCGACAATTGTGCCATCAAAGTGTGGAGCTTCAGTAAACCAGTGACGAATAGTGCTCGTGATAGACATGTTTTAGAAAAATACTGCCCAGACCGAGCTGAATAGCGCAAGAAGAAAGTGGATAAAAAGAAAACCAAAGCCTAGCCACCCAAACCAGTGGTGAAGCGGAGTAAGAGGAATTTGCCACTTTATAAAAAGATTGTAATTGTACTGTTTTATGAGCCCAGTAAGAATGAGCATAAGGAAGAAAAATCCTCCAATCATTCCAGTCCACCACACAAGCCCAAATCCTAAATATGTTGTCATCATGATCGTAAAAGTATAACACTTGATTGCTAGTTAGACAATCCAACTCAAAAAGATAAACGCGAGGATGCACTCTCGCGTTTTAATAATCTTCTCCAAGTTGTCCTCGCAGTTGGTGTTCATGAGCTGCTGCGCCATCCCTCATAGCTTTGGTGATGACAATATCGCTTTGCCCCTTCTTTTCCTGCGCTTTTGCCAACGCTCGTTTTATGGATTCTGCAACAGAGGCATTTTTTTGCTCAAGGCGCGCAAGGTCCTGAGCAAGTATTTCCTCTTCACTTATTCCAATTGTATGTTCCAATGGTACTCGCTCATTCATGATATTCTCCTATTATTTAACCTAACTAATTTTATCATTTTAATATAAAAAGCACAATTTTTTTGCGATGAGTTTATCTTGTGGTAAGATTGGTAGATAAATAATTTTTGCTCATACTATCGTCATGCAACAAACCAACCAAATGTATCAAAACGCAATCTTCTGGATTGAAATTGAAAAAATAAAACCAAACCCATTTCAGCCACGAAAAGAATTTGATGAATACAAGCTTCGCGACCTCGCAGATTCTATAAAGCAATACGGCATTTTACAGCCACTTGTTGTTACTCGTCGCGAGATAGAAAAGGCTGAGGGCGGTCTCGCTGTAGAGTACGAGCTTATCGCTGGAGAACGCCGACTACGCGCATCAAAAATCGCTGGGCTTACTCAGGTGCCAGTGTTGATTCGTATCGGAGAAGAGGGGAAGGAGGAGGAGGACAGAATGAAGCTCGAGCTTGCAATCATAGAAAACCTGCAACGCGAAGATTTGAACCCAGTAGACCGCGCAAAAGCTTTTCAGCGCCTCGCTGATGACTTTGGCTTCAAACATGCGCAGATTGCGCAAAAGGTTGGCAAGAGTCGTGAGTACGTATCAAACACATTACGCTTACTCATGCTTCCAGACGAGATGCTCACTGCACTTGCAGAGCGTCGTATTACAGAGGGACATACACGCCCACTTCTTATGCTTTGCGACCGCAAGGAGGAACAGCTCACACTGTACAAGGAAATAATTTTTAAAAAGTTGAATGTGCGTGAATCTGAACGCATAGCTAGACGCATCGCAGTAGAAAAGGTTCGTAAACCTGGGCGCGATTTTGACCCTGAAATAATGGAATTTGAGGCAGAGCTGACTGAGAGGCTTGGAACACGTGTGCAAATTGAAAAGCGTGAGGTTGGAGGAAAGATTGTAATTGATTTCTTTTCCAATGATGACGTGCGCAACTTTATGAAGCGTTTGCACGCGGAAATGCAGACAGCGCAAGTAGGAACAATTGTAGCAGAAATTCCACTTGGTGAAACCCCAACTGAAATGGCAACCCCTGCTACCGCTGACGAGCTTGCAGAGGGCGGGGAAGATGTAATGGAAAAAGACCCAGACGAAGATCTATATAATGTGAAGAATTTCTCATTGTAATCAAAAATATAAAAGCGAGCAGATTCTAGAAATTTCGAGAATCTGCTCGCTTTTTTATTTTTCTACTTTTTCTTCCCAAAAAATTTCTGTGCTAGTAGCTCAATAGGATTTGATTTTTCGAGATATGTGCGGATGTGCCTTTTGGCAAGGGTAGTTTTTGTATAGTCTAGCCATTTACGTTTTGGGCTCGCGCTTTCCTTTGTTTCTATTTCAACAATATCGCCATTTGTAAGTTTTGTTTCAATCGATACAAGCTTGCCGTTTATTTTTGCACCCGCCAGGTGGTTACCTATATTTGAATGAATAGCATACGCAAAATCAATTGGACTCGAGTCCTCTGGTAAATCAATCACATCACCCTTTGGAGTGTAAACGAATGTGCGGTTCTTAAAAAAGTCCATATGGAGATGCTCCATAAAATCATCTGTTCTTGCGACCTCTTTTTGCCATTTAGCAAGCTCCTTTACCCAAGCAAGATTTCGCTCAGTTTCTCCGTGTATAGAACCTTTTTCTTTGTATGCTAAATGAGAGGCGATACCATACTGAGCCTCGGCATGCATTTCCTCTGTGCGTATCTGTATCTCTATAATCCCTCCATCTCCGCGAAAGATAGTAGTGTGGAGCGATTTATAACCATTTGATTTTGGTGTTGCAATATAGTCCTTTATGCGACCAGAAACCGGACGCCAGTGTTTATGAATTATGCCAAGTGTTTTGTAGCAATCCTCGACAGTTTTTACAATGACACGCACAGCAAGAATGTCGTACACTTTGTCGGGGTCCATTTCCTTTCGCGCAAGTTTTTTCCAGAGACTAAAAAGATTTTTGACTCGATAATCAACTCGTGCAGTCTTGATACCATTGGCTGCAAGCTCTTTTTGAATAGAGCGATGAATTTTTTCCGCATATTTTTCATCTACGACACGTTTGTTTTTGATAAGCGCAAGAACCTGCTCATACTCTTTTGGGTATGCATACGGGAATGCAGAGTCCTCAAAAATCGCTTTCCATTTTCCCATACCAAATCTGTCAGCGAGGCGTGCGTGGACTTCTAGTGTTTCAAGGGCGATACGGTGCCTTTTTGCTTCTGGCACGTGTTCCAATGTTTGTATGTTGTGAAGTCGGTCAGCGAGCTTGATGAGCAATACGCGCACATCGTGCGACATAGCGATAAAAAATTTACGCAAACTCTCTACGTGTCGCTCTACTCCGTGGTACTTCAATTTCCCGAGCTTCGTCACTCCTTCTACAAGAGACAACACCTCTTTACCAAACTCTTTTTCAATTGTTCGCGCAGGTATTTCTGCGTCTTCAATTGTGTCATGGAGGATTCCTGCAGCTATTGTAGTGGCGTCAATGTTAATCGCCGAAAGTGTTTTCCCTACGCTTGCCACATGAAGGAAATATGGTTCCCCAGAGTAGCGTTTTTGCCCCTCGTGTGCTGTTTTTGCAAAGGCATAAGCCTTTTCTATAAGCGCAATATCGTCCTTTGTTGGATTTTTTAGGAGTGAAATTATCTCCTTTATTGATGGGCAAGAGTCAATTTTTTTAGGCGGAAGCATTGGCTTACTATGCCACAAAATTTTAACAAAAAGAAATCTGGAATACCATAAAAAGATTCGTGGTATACTGCATGAATTATGGTATTTAAATTACCAAAACCAATGGAATGCAGGGAGTGCGGGAGCAACAACGCAATCTTTCACCGGATTGTGTATGCTGATATTATCATCAGCTCTGTTTTTAACCTACTTTTCACTCGCTGGAGTTTAATGAATTGGTTATTTTTTCAGATTCATTCATATGAGCATCTAGTTACTCCACATTTCATTCGAGCGTGCTTGCAAACCGGCCTAGCAAAAAAACAAATTGAAGTAGATAGCGATGTTTCAATACTTGCAGGAATGCTTTGGAAGGAGGCCAACAAGAGGGGTTTAAATGTTTGGGAGTTTAGACTTTTTGGGCTACCAAGAAACATTTATATCGCGGAGTTCCCAAATGGTAAACGTATAACTTATGAAGGGATACCACTACCTCAGAAGATAAAGCATCAGGTGAAATGGATTGATGATAAAGATGCTCTCAAAAAACATTTTATTAAATATGGATTTCCTGTCGCAAAAGGATCCTCTGTGATTACAAAAAGAGGAGCGATGCAGGTTTTTAAGAATCTTGAAACGCCAGTTATTGTGAAGCCCCGCCATGGGTCTGGTTCTAGGCATACGACTCTTCATATTACTGATGAAAATGAGCTCGTGCGCGCATTTTTTATAGCGACAAAAATATCGCCATCGGTAATTGTAGAAGAGGAACTTGTTGGCGCAGTATATCGAGCCACTGTGGTCGATGGAAAACTTGTAGCAACGCTTCGTCGGAACCAGCCATATGTGATAGGAGATGGGGTGAGTACCATTCAAGAGCTTGTGGATGAGGCCAACAAACACCCAGCACGCACTGGCCCATATTTTTCAAAAATAAAAATTGATGATAGTGCTATAAATGAGGAAGCGCGTGACATTTCATCAAAAAGTGAATTGGAGTGTGGGTGGCACGACTGCCGATGTCTCTGATTTGGTGCACCCTGACAATGTCGAGCTTTTTGAGCAAGTTGCCGATGTTTTGAAGGCGCCTATCGTCGGTATTGATTTTATAATCAATGATATCAGCCACTCGTGGAGAAAGGAGAAGCGATGTGGAATTATCGAGTGCAACAGCATGCCGTTTTTCGATAACCACCATCTGCCATTTGAAGGCAAGCCACGTAACGTCGCTGGTGCGATATGGGATATGATGGAGAAATACAAATGAAAACTGCACGACCTGAAATGGTCATGCAGTTTTGAAGTAGCGATGGAGTCATTGCCATCTATGCGGAAGGGAATAGACACTCTTCACGTTTATCCCATCCTCGCAAAGAACCATTCCTTTGTTGATGAGACCATTTCTGTCGCACGCCCTTCGAGCTGCGTCATTGCCGTTGTTTGCTCGTTTTATGAGAAGTTGTAGACGTTGACGCGTTTGACGTGTCGTCTTGTCATACAAAATCAGCTCCATGAGCCACGGCCAAATCATCAGAAGAACAAAGAGCCCAATCAGTGAAAAACTTATTTTTTCAATCATCACAACCTCCTTAAATAGTGTCTAGATCAAAGACTATACTTATCGCCCATAAGTGTCAATTATTCAGGTTTATTGAGTTTATGTGGATTATGGTTTGGGCAAAGTTTATTACTACACCTCTCGTGGATTGTTTTTTTTGCGCATACGCAATGATGAAGCCATCCCTTTTGTTTTTATAATTTAAAATGTCCCCATCTGCGCTTGAGCAAATGGGGACGAAGGTGTCGCTTAGAAACCGAAGGCACGCAAAGTCATCCAAGATGGGACTGAGTAGTGAGCAATGATCTGCCCGTCAACATAGCGTATGCTTTTTCTAATTTGATAGTCTTCTTCGCATGCAAGAATGGCATTTTGATTACCTGCATTTGCAAGCTTTACTGTGTGTTTCATTTGCTGAACCTTCTCGACTTCATACGGATTTGCTGACCAGATTTTATACAACAAATATCCTCCACATATAATTATAGTGGGAAGAATGTAGTAAATAAATACAAACAGAATAATTACTCCTAGTGTTTCAATCATTACAATCTCCTCTATGTGAATGTGTCTCTTTGAAGACTACCTTTTCTCTATTTATGTGTCAATCTACTTAATTTTCTCTAGTTTGTGCGGGTTATGGTTGGGACAAAGTTTATTTGAGCAACGTTCGGGTATTGTCCTGGTTACGAGTTACTAAGTCTGCTCGTGTGTGTACACACTGCGCGGACTAAGTACTCTCGACCCCGGCTCATTATCTCGCTTCACTCGATATAGCTCCGCCCCACGAAGACGATTTGCGCACGCAAAGCATGCTTCCTAGCTCACCTTCTCTAGTTTATGTGGATTATGGTTTGGGCACAATTTATTTGAACAGCGTTCTGGAATTGTCTTCGTGCCTTCCATCATGAGTGAGTCGCAAGGGGTGCCGTCAATTTTTGGATACTCACAAATTCTGCCTGTCGGCCTTGCTTTGATTGCATTTTTGCAGTCTGGGTAGCCAGTACAACTATAAAAAATTCCAAAGCGACCCTTGCGCTCTGTCATAAAACCCTTTTTACACATTGGGCAGGGGACACCCGTGTGGTTGAGGAGCGCGGCAGTCTCGTCTTTTTTAATATGTTTACATTTTGGATAATTGCCGCAGGCAATGAATCTTCCAAATCGCCCATCACGTTCAAATAGGTTTGATTTTCCACATTTTGGACAAAGCTCTCCAGTATCGCGCGGGCCGGCAAGCTCGGTGCCGTCTATCATGCGCGCGCCGTCGCAGTCAGGATATTTTTTACACGAGAGAAACTTCCCCGTACGCGCGAGCTTGATTATCATCGGGCTGTTGCATTTTGGACATTTGTGTTGTGGGTCTGCGTCGCCGAGAGTCGTCTGTTTATCTAACTTGTCTTTTGCCTTGAGGTCTTTGGAAAATGGACCATAAAAATCCTTGAGTGTTTTTACATACTCGCGCTCGCCGTTTGCTATATCGTCGAGCTTGTTCTCCATCTCTGATGTGAAGGTGTCTGAAATATAGTTTGCAAAATGTTCCTCGAGGAATGAGCTCACGACGTCCCCCGTGTCTGTCGGCTTGAGTGCTTTACCATCTTTAATGACATAGCCACGATCCTGAATCGTTTTAATAATAGACGCATACGTAGAAGGACGACCGATGTCGCGCTTTTCAAGCTCCTTCACGAGACCTGCTTCAGAGTAGCGTCCTGGTGGCTCGGTAAATTTTGCCTCATCATCGAGAGAAAGTAGAATGAGCGACTCACCTTCAGCAACTTTTGGAAGTTCGACATCCTCACTACGAGAGTCAGGATCTGCGGCAAGCCATCCTTGTGTGATGACACGCGAACCAGTGACAGAAAAGTTTGGCACGCTGAAATCTCGCACATTAGCGAGTATTGTTGTTCTTGCAAGCTTCGCGTCCACCATTTGTGATGCAATGGTTCGCGCCCAAATGAGACGGTAAAGCTTTTGTTCTTCGGGATTGATGCCGAGGTTGTCCTTACTCACGTCGGTAGGGCGTATAGCCTCGTGCGCTTCTTGGGCATTTTTGCTCTTGGTTTTATACACGCGTGCCTCAGCTGACTGTGCGCCATAGCGTTTCGTAATTTCTGCAAGTATCGCGGTGGTTGCGTCTTTAGAGAGAGTTGTGCTGTCGGTACGCATGTAGGTAATGAAACCTTTTTCGTAAAGCTTTTGCGCGATACCCATAGTGCGTGACGGTGCAAATCCAAAGCGTGAAGAACCAGCCTGCTGAAGTGTAGAAGTAATGAATGGTGCCTTTGGTGAACGGCCCACCTCGCTTTCTTTTACCTCACGCACAACCCACTGATTTGCGCGACCTATTTTTAGGATATTTTTTACGATTGATTCATCACTGGGTTCCTCTGTGCATGAAAGCTCAAGCTCGGCGCCTTTCATTGTTTTTACTTTTGCTGTGAGGGTCCAATACGCCTCTGGAATAAAGGCACGGATTTCACGCTCGCGCTCCATGATAATGCGGAGAGCGGGGGATTGCACGCGCCCTGCCGAGAGACCGTAGCGAACTTTTTTCCAAATGAGACCCGAGAGGTCGTATCCCACGAGTCTGTCTAGAACGCGTCGCGCCTCCTGCGCTTTCACAAGGTTGGCATCAATCTCGCGTGGATGCGCGATGGCTTCCTCTATGGCACTCTTGGTGATCTCGTGATAGGTGACACGCTTTGGTTTTTTTAGACCGCATGCTTCTGCAATGTGCCATGCGATAGCCTCACCTTCACGGTCAGGGTCGGTTGCAAGAAGCACCTCGCTCGCTTTCTTTGCAAGTGAGTCAATCTCATGCACCACATCGGATTTACCTTTTGAGATTTCGTAAAAAGGAATAAAGCCCCCGGGGATATCGATAGCTTGCTTGTTTGATTTTGGAAGGTCGCGAATATGCCCAACGCTCGCCTTTACAACATATTCGTCCCCAAGATATTTCCCAATAGTCTTCGCCTTTGACGGCGATTCTACGATGAGGAGTTTGTATTGTTTGGTTGCCATTAAATTACATTAGTACTATGAAGTGATTTATTTTGCAAATTGAAAAGTAAAAAAATACCCTTCACAAAACCTAGTTTTGCAAAGGGTATTATTCATACTTTGCTGCTATGGGAACTGAGACATCCTCCCAACCGGGGCGAATGAAATATCCTCAGAACCATTCTTCTTGGCTAATGCATTTTTTTCTTGCTTTGTTATTGTCATTAATGAAAGAAGGCATTTGCCAGCGACAAAAATTGTTGCCACAATTGTGACAATGCCAGCCACAGTGTTACCCAAGTACACTTTTGTTGCCAGCACGGCAATTGCGCTGATTACAACAAGCACTGCAATTACGGTAAAGTCTCTGTCCATCTCTTGATCCTCCTTAGGATTTATCGCAACACAATGTCACGATTCTAAAGCAAGCATAGCACTATATTATATTTTTGTCAAACAAAAGAGGCTGATAGTTTGAAATTATACTCGTTCAATTTTCCCCATACGTTCATGGATCACGCCTTTGATTTCTAGTACTGTGAGGGTTGAAAGTGTTTGTGCTGGCGGAGTGTCGAGTGATGCGAGGATGTCTTCGCGCGCAAGAGGCTCGTCGAGTAAAATGATGATTGCTTGCTCTTCGGGTGTGAAAAGTGTGAGGTCTAGGGTGCCTGTTTGTTGCTCTATAAATCCAATCTCCTCAAGCAAATCTTTTGCAGAGGTGATAGGCGTAGCGCCTTGTCGCAAAAGATTGTTCGTCCCTTTTGAGGTCGCAGAAAAAATCGGACCCGGGACAGTAAATACATTTCTGTTGTAGTCGAGAGCCATGCGCGCGGTGATAAGTGTGCCAGATTTTTCCTCGGCCTCTATAATTAGAACCCCTTGCGAGAGTCCTGCCATGATCCTGTTGCGCTGTGGGAAGCTCCATGGTGTCGCACGAAAGTCCGGCTCATATTCAGAAAGAAGAGTGCCACCATTTTCTATAATTTCTTTTGCAAGCCCAAGATGTGTGCGCGGATAAATGACAGACTGATCAAGTCCCGAGCCAGGTACAGCGATTGTACGAAGTCCTGCATCGAGTGCTGCACGGTGTGCAATGCCATCAATACCCATTGCGAGCCCAGACACAATACAAATAGGATATCCAGCGAGCCCAGATATAATTCGCTCACACACCTCCTTCCCATAGCTCGTGTATTTTCGAGAGCCAACAACAGACAAATAGTAGTATTCAGAAGGATTGGGTAGCTCACCAGCAACGAAGAGTTTTTCTGGCACCTGAGGGATTTCTAAAAGAGCAGGAGGGAATTCCTCGCGTGAGAGCGTATCAATGGTGTATGAATGTGATGCCTTCATTATTTACTCATTCTATCATGTTTGGTATACTTCAGGATATGTTAGACATTAAATTTATTCGCGAGAACGCAGAATTAGTAAAGGAGGCAGCTCAGAAAAAAAATATCACATTTGATGTTTCAGAGCTCGTCACTGTTGACGATGCACGCAGAGCTCATCTTGCAGATGTTGAGGCAATGCGTGGCAAGCAAAATGAAATTGCAAATGCTGTTCCTCGCGCAATAAATCAAGAGGAGCGAGAAAAACTTATCGCGGAATCAAAATCAGCAAAGGATATCCTGCAAAAAAAGGAGGAAGAGCTCGCTGAGATTATGAAAACATGGCACGGACTCATGGTTCAAGTACCAAATATTCCTGATATGTCTGTACCTGATGGTAAAGAAGACTCTGACAATGTGGAGGTAAGAACATGGGGGACAATTCCAACATTTTCATTTACACCAAAAGATCACATTGAGCTTTTTGAAAAACACGATATGGCGGATTTTGAACGTGGGACAAAGGTCGCTGGTTTTCGTGGCTATGTTTTGAAGGGTGATGGAGCAAGGCTTGTGTTTGCACTCTCGCAATTTGTGTTGAACGAACTTTCTAAAGAAGGATTCGAACCGATGATTGTGCCATCACTTGTACGACGTGCACCGCTCATTGGCACTGGTTTTTTGCCACAGGGTGAAGAAGATCTTTATAAAACTCAAGACGGAGATTTTCTCGCAGGCACTGCTGAGGTGGCTACAATGGGGTACCATATGGACGAGGTACTCTCATTGTCAGATTTTCCTAAAAAATATATTTCATTCTCGACGAGTTTTAGACGTGAGGCGGGGAGCCACAGTAAGGACACAAAAGGCTTAATTCGTGTTCATGAATTTTTCAAATGGGAGCAAGTGATCCTGTGTGAGGCGAGCCACGAGGAGAGCGTGAAATTCCATGAGTATCTCACGGAGAATAGCGAGAAGCTGATGCAGAAGCTTGGCATTCCGTATCACGTAGTGTTGAACTGTGGTGGGGACCTTGGTCTTGGACAGGTTAAAAAATATGACATCGAAGCATGGGTACCATCACAAAACACTTATCGTGAGACTCACTCGGCTTCATACTTCCATGACTTTCAGACTCGTCGTTTGAATATTCGTTATCGAGATGCCGAAGGTAAGCTTCGTTTCGCGCACTCGCTCAACAACACTGCGATTGCATGTCCACGTATCCTCGTACCGCTTGTTGAAAATTTCCAACAGGAGGACGGAAGCATTATTATTCCAGAGGTTCTTCGCCCATATATGGGAGGTAAAGAAAAAATCGGATAACGTGAGCCCCACACAGTTCCTTTTTTATGGAAAGATTTCACACAGTTGCTAATAAGATTAGAGAGCATTTTGGGGTGTGGTTAAGTAAAACACTTATTCTTGTAGTGCTTTTTTTGCTATTTTTTGTTGCTGGCGGGGGTGTATCGCAAAATGCTAAATGGCGAGTCGAAAATATAGAAATTTCTGAAACAAATGTTGTATCAGAAGATATGGTACGCTCCATTGCTCGTCAAAAGCTTACTGGTAATTATTTTTTTGTATATTCTAGAGGAAATAGTTATTTGTTCCCCAAAAAAGATATTGAGCAAGCTCTCCTAGAAACATTTCCAAGACTCGAAAGCGTTCACATAAAACGCATTGATAATAATACGATTGGAATCATTGCAACAGAGCGCAAGCCGTATGCGCTTTGGTGTGGTGCACAATTTGATATCGAGAAAGATCAATCCAAGAATTGCTGGTTTATAGACAAGGATGGTTTTGTTTTTGACCAAGCACCAATTTTCCCAAGTGGCATATATATTGAATTTTATAGTGAGCTTGTGGAAAAAAATATTGGTGAGCACTTGCGAAGCACGCTTCCAACTAATCGTTTTGCATTTGCCGACAAATTTTCTGGGATTCTTCGCGACAACATAGGAAGGCCATTTCGTATTTTAGTTAAGGAAAATGGAGAATTTGAGATTACTATTCATACGAGCGCAGAGCATCCTTTTCTTGATGGGGTTACGATACGATTCAAGGAAGATTCTCAACCTGAATATCTGCTAAAAAATCTTCTCTCATCAATCCCTGCCAAATTCCCAGAGAATACAGCTTTAAAGAAAAAGCTTCTTTATATAGATATGAGATTTGGGAGCAAGGTTATTTTCGGTTTTGAAAATTAAGTTTACCTTTTCATCATCTACTGTCATACAATAGATGAAAGATTGGTTTGTGTATGCTAGAGTGCATGCAATGAGTAAGGTTGTGAAAAATAATTCTATGACGCCAAATATGGGATTTTGGGCGAAATTGCCAAAGCCATTTTTTGTGTCTGCACCGATGGCGGATGTGACCGACTGTGCGTTCCGCCAGATGATTGCAAAATACAGTCGTCATGGTGAGATAGGTGGCGGCCCAGATGTTTTTTGGACAGAGTTTGTTTCTGCGGACGGTCTTTGTAGCGCAGGTCGTGAGGTTTTAAAGCGCGACCTTGCATTTAGTAAAAACGAACATCCAATTGTTGCGCAGATCTTTGGTTCTACCCCAGAGCATATGAAAAAAACTGCAGAGCTTATCAAAGAACTCGGCTTTGATGGTATAGACATTAATATGGGTTGCCCCGACAAAAGTATTGAGAAGCAAGGAGCAGGAGCAGCACATATTAAAAATCCAAAACTCGCTCAGGAATGTATTCGAGCAACAATGGAGGGTGCTGGAGGGCTTCCTGTGTCTGTAAAGACACGTATCGGATACAACAAAGAAAGTCTAGAGGAATGGATCGGCGCAATACTTGAAACAAAACCCGCTGTGATCACTGTGCATGCGCGCACACGCAAGGAGCTCTCGCTTGTTCCAGCGCAATGGGACTACGTGGCACGCGCTAAAAAACTCGCAGAGGGTACGGGTACGCTAATCATTGGTAATGGCGACGTAAAAGACCTCGCCGATGCAAAATCAAAAGTAGATGCAACTGGAGCAGACGGTGTGATGCTTGGTCGTGCTATGTTTGGAACTCCATGGCTTTTTGACCGCATGCGTAAAGAACCTCCGAGCTTAGAAGAAAAATTTGAGATTCTCATTGAGCATACGCATCTCTATGAAAAACTTCTTGGTGACATAAAGAATTTTGCGATCATGAAAAAACACTATAAAGCATACGTGCATGGATTTGACGGAGCAAAGGAGCTTCGCGTACACATGATGGATGCAAAAAATGCCGATGAAGTGGAGCGCATCGCTCGCGATTTTTTGAAGACGATTTAGTTTTGACGTCACCTGCTAGTTGTGGTATTTTTTGATTAGGTAAATTTTAAAAAGAAAGGTGGCTCAAAATGCTTCTCGCGAAAGTGGTGCGGCACTTTGAGTGCCATAATTTGATCATTGAAGTAAAGGCGGAAAACGGGCACAAGAGAATTTTCTTTGCATATCGGCCATCGGCAGAAACTACAGATTCGCGTCATTGGGTTTTTGCATATGACAATCTAGAATATGCAGAATATTGTCTATTTGAATTTGATAATTATCCAGCACCGATTCTCAAGGAAATAACAGATGGTGTTGAAATAATTAATTTTGCCGAGAAGTTCAAGCTAGCAAGCTTCTCGCAAACACCACCAGAATGGATAAGTATCTCGGACTCACCTTTCCTGCAGAAATGCTTTGCCCTCGCATCCATTTGTGAGAATACCCTGCTTAACTACTCATGAACTGTGTTTGCTAGTTAGGAAAGTCTATTTGCTAACATTTAAACAGGAAAGGTTTGGTGTGTTATGAAAATGGAAATTGGAGAACTGAGCTCCATCTGCACCCTTGCAAAAAATGAAGAGTCTGCGATACGCGAACGGTTGAAACAGGTTCAAATAAAAATAGACGAGCTTCCATACCTTATGCAAAGGATTGAACTGAGTATCGAAAGAGATGCTCTCCGTCAAGAATTGCTCAGTGCCGAAAATAAACATGGAAATCTTTTGAGCGAAATGGAATTTGTAAAAAATAAGACCGTTGTTCAAGATTAGGTAAGATGTAAGAATAAGAAGCTAATTGAAACCCCGCACTTCGCGGGGTTTTTTCTTTGTGATATACTAACGATTATTGAATTTAATTCTATATTCTATATTCAATATTCTATATTCTACCAACCATGTCTTCCAATCTCGCACTGTATACGAAATATCGCCCAAAAACTTTTGAAGAGGTAATAGGGCAGGAGCAGGTGATTAAAGCTCTACTTGGTGCTATTAAAGCAGGTTCAATTTCTCATGCGTATCTTTTTTGTGGCTCGCGTGGTACTGGCAAGACTTCTATTGCGCGCATCTTTGCACGAGCGATAGGGTCGCACGATGACGACATTTACGAAATTGACGCTGCGTCCAATCGTGGCATTGACGACATACGCGCGCTTCGCGACGCGGTTCATACGGTGCCAATGCATTCTCCGTACAAAGTATACATTATCGACGAGGCGCACATGCTCTCGAGAGAGGCGTTTCCTGCGCTCTTGAAAACACTTGAGGAACCGCCACGCCATGTTGTGTTCATCCTAGCTACTACCGATGAAAATAAGATTCCAGAAACAATTGTTTCGCGTTGCCAGAGTTTTCGTTTTGAGAAACCTTCTCAGGCAATACTAAAAACTCTCGTTGAGACTGTTTCAAAAAAAGAGGGATACACATTAGAGCCAGCATCTGCGGGCCTTATTGCGCTTCTTGGAGATGGTTCATTCCGCGATACGCTTGGCATTTTGCAAAAGGTTATCGCATCATCATCTGATAAAAAGATTTCACAGGAGGAGGTTGAGAAAGTGACAGGCGCGCCTGATAGTCGCCTTGTAAATTCGTTCCTTCGCGCTATTGTTGCCCGTGATGTTTCGTCTGGACTTACATCATTAAAAACTGCTATGGAACGCGGTGTAGATGAAAAAACTTTTCTTGACCTTCTTCTTAGAAAAATGCGCGCGGTAATGATGTTTCGTTTTGTTACCGACTCGCGCAAAGGAATGGCGGATGATTTTTCTCAAGAGGATATGGCGCTCATTGAAGACATGTCTAAAAACGCAATTCAAACCTTAACATCAAAAGAGCTGGCAGAGCTCCTGCGAACCTACGAAAGTGTGCGTGTGGCAGTCGTGCCTGGTCTTGCTTTGGAAATTGCGCTACTCCGCATATGTGGAGCGTAAACAGTTGCATGGGTAATGTATTGTGTAAGACAATGCAACTTTGGGAGATCGTCTAATGGTAGGACAGCGGCCTTTGAAGCCGTCAATCTTGGTTCGATTCCAAGCCTCCCAGCTTAGTGCACAAACCGTCATTTTTCGATGCTTTTGACATGATGTCGAAAGGACTTTTGAGCGACACTGTATGGATATTTTTCTCTTTGAGCGAAAGGTTCCAACAGAGACTTTCTAGGATATTTCTTTTCTTCAAATCGTCGCCTTCTAAAAACTCTTTTGAGGCTCTACTAGCGGTTAAAAAAGCATTTTTGGTAGGTTCCAACAGCGCGACAGGTTGTCGTGATTCGGCTTCTTTGAGTTGCTTGGTAACTTGAACTCGCTCATTACGCAAAGCGAGGATTTTAGCGTCGTATAAATCCTTTGTAATCTGTTCAGCGAGGAAAGTGTCGAGCAAAAGGGATTCTTTCGTCTCAAGCGATTTTAAATGGTTTTGGAGGGTGGATATAGTCTGGTTGTTGTACCCATTATCAAACTCGAGTCTCTCCTTGGCCGCCTGATACATAATCTCGATCTTGCGTTCTGAAAAATGAATTGATTCGAGGACAGCAGAAACTTTCTCATATAGGTACACCTCTCGCATGTAGCTTTTGTGTTCATTGCAAAAGTCTCTGTTTCCCGTGCAGTAGTAATAGTGATGACCTTTTTTGAGAGATGCAGTGAGGGCGCATCCGCAATTTTCACACTTGAGAAAGCCACGAAGAGGGAAGAATAATCGTTGTGGGCGGGGTCGTGAACGGCCGTGCATAAGATCTTGAGCTTTCTCAAAAGTTTCTTTTGAGATGAGTGGCTTATGTTTGCCTTCATAATATTTTCCTTCTTTTTCCATGATGCCCGTGTAGAAAATTGAGGAAAGAATGCTATGAATGCGCCCCTTCAAAATTTTCTTTCCTGTAGCCGTGCGTAAACCCTCCTTGTAAAGAATTTCTGAAATATCTTTTGTGCCATGTGAGCCCGTGAGGTAGATTTCAAAAGCACGAGAAACATATTTTGAACGAACAGGATCAGGAATGACAAACTTAGACCCCTTGTCGTTTGTATATCCAAAAGGTGCCTTGTTTGGCCATTCTCCACGAAGCAATTTTTCTCGTAGCCCACGCTTTACATTCACGCTCAAGTCTCGAATGTATTGATTCGCCATTGCTTGCTCGATACTCATGAGCAGAACATTGTCATTAGGGAAGTAGCTTTTCTCGAAAGTCTGAATGCACTTTATCTTGTTCGTTTGCAGGAGCCACTGAATTTTTCCGCCATCAACAGGATTACGCGTGAGACGATCAATTTTCCAACAGAGGATAGCATCTGCTCTTCCTTTTTCAATGATTTTCATCATCTCGTCAAAGATAGGGCGACCAGGTGCTTTGGCAGACATGCTCTCGCGAAAAACTTTTGTAATTTCTAGGCTGTGCTTATTAGCAATATCCAAAAGCTCCCGTTCTTGGGCATCCAGTGACAGAAGTTGTCTGTCTTCGCTTTCCGTGGATTTTCGACAGTAGATAATGTATTTCATGGAATTACTATAGCCCCCTTGGTTAAATGAAGCAATATTTGTTTAAGTTTCATTTTTTTCTTTATATTTCTTTAGGCGGAATATTATTTTCGCGCTTTCTCAAAATACCGTTATTTGCAAGCAGGTTTTTGATGTCCTGAAGCTTTTCGTTGACCCGTTCCCGTTCTTTCTGCGAAACAAGATTTTCTTCCAGAAGAACACTTTGTTCCTTGAGAAGAAAATCTTGTTCTTCTCGTAGAGCAGGATTCAAAAGTTTCATTTTCCCTACACCTATGCGCTTAATCATATCTTTC
Source organism: Candidatus Nomurabacteria bacterium GW2011_GWC2_42_20 (assembly GCA_000998425.1). Classification (GTDB taxonomy): domain Bacteria; phylum Patescibacteriota; class Minisyncoccia; order Phycocordibacterales; family UBA1550; genus UBA1550. The sequence goes on along the minus strand of LCDG01000003.1, from coordinate 50,564 downwards.
TCAATCAGTTGGTTAATCGTTAAGCTAAACTTTCCTGAACTTTTCCATGTAGGAAGGTGGCTCGCTTGCAAGTCTCTGATTGAACTTTTTACGACCATGAAGTGTTCCTCGTGTCGTGGATCCCAACCAGCAAGAACTTTTAAGACAACCCAAAGCCTAAACTCGCGATCAGAGAGGTTCTTGATGTGCGGGGCACTAAGGTCGGCACGGTAGAGTTTTATATAACTTGGTTGCTTCTTTTTCATAATTGACTTATGCACGCTACTTTCTCGTCCCTTAAGGATCGAGAAAGTAGCGTGCATTTATATAGGTACATCAAACATCCCCGTTCTCATCTTTTGGATGAGGGGATGGATTGTCAGCAAGCGCAAGGAAAAAACCCGAAAGCGAGTTGAGATACTCGTTTGCGGTTTCGGGAGAGATATCTTCAGTATTCTCCTCTCTAAAGCACTGAATTGTTTCCTCGATGAGTTCCTGTGAGAATTTGAAACTCGAAACACCCCTTGAAGTAAGGGGTAGAGAATGCAGTGAATTTTTTCGCATGTGATGCCGTCACATGCCTACACTCGATACGCTTCAAGCTCTTCTAATATATCATATTTTGAAATTATGGTAAACAAAAATTTTTCTTCAATGTAATAACCGTGAAAAGTTGTATTTTCGAGTACTTTTTCACTGTTATGGACGCAAAACCGTGAAAATTCCTGCAAGGCGTCAAAAATGGTAATATGAGCAATTATGATAGCGAGTATTCCAAGAAGATTAAATAAAATAAAAAAGCTAATGAGGGAGTATTACGATCTCGATCATGGATCCTTCATAGAAAAACATACTGAGCTAATACGAGCCTTTGACGTTCGAGGGTCTAAACATAAAGGTCACCCTCATAAAAATATAAGAGTTTATATTTCGCGCAAGTCCTTGAAGCATTTTGTTGAAAGTCGCAAAAAAGAATTCAGCAAGAATCACACAGCAGAGCAGACTTTGACGGCTGTATTTTTTGCTATAGATAACCTGCAGGAAACCATCACTCATTTTGATTTTTACGAATATGAGCCACCCATAAAACATTTCTATATAAAAGATTACTCTCATGTCGGGAAACCGTCACTGCGTGTTCTCCTTGAACTACAAGACGAGAAGCTTGAGATAATTTCAGTTCATTTTAAGAAAAATAAGAAGAAAAAATAAAAGCGCCACCCGTTGAGGTGACGCTTATATTTGTAGCTCGGAGCGACGGCAGACACAATGTGTCATTTCGCTCATAGGTACATCGTTTTATTGATGCCCGCAGCAAGCCGATAGAAATTTTCTGACGTCAAGCTACAATTTGATAATACACTAACTTGCTAATGATAGCAAGCGGTCGCTATGTAAATCCATTAGATATATAGGAATTTTTGCGGTTTTTAGACAGCAAAAAAGCCCTCAGTTATGAGAGCTATTTTGTTATGCCTGCCTTCAATTTAGGTAATCGACAGTCGAAAAAACTCTCGCCCGCAGGCATAGTTAAATTATGTATCATACGGTTTCTGCAAGCAAGAAGATATTGAGGATGGCACTTTTCTGCTGGACTAAGTAAATGGGATATGTAAGAGTAATGCTATGGGAATAGAAACTAATAAAAAGGAGAAGAATTCTACTCATGATAAAGATTTGAACAAAATAAATCTAGGTCAATTAGACAATGAGGAGTTGTGGCTAAACTACGGTGAAACCCAACAAGAGTTGAGGAGACGTAACCTAGCAAGAACAAACAATATGGTTGGCGAGAGAGGGGAATTTTTGGCGGTAGAAACTTATAATTTCATAGCTGGCTTGTCAAAATTACAAGCTGCACCAGAAGGTACTCAAAATGTTGATGCGTTAAGCCGCAAAGGAGAAAGGTATAGTATTAAAACAGTTTCGGAGCCAGGAACTACCACTGGTGTATTTTATGGGTGCGGAGATAATAATGACATTAATCAGCTAGAAAAGAAATTTGAATATGTAATTATTGTGCAAATATTTAAGAATTATAAACCTAAAAGAATAATCGAATTAACATGGGAGCAATTTCTTAAATACCGGAAATGGCATAGCACGATGCGAGCATGGAACCTAAGCGTAACTAAAAATTTGCTTGCGGAAGCAAAAATAATTCTAGATAATATTAACCATGAATAATCTTGTTATATTTGCTGTCATCGTTGCGGTTGTTGGATTTGTTGTGGGCGAATTAACGAGAAAAGGTGGGAGGGTAAACGAAAAAGATGAATGGCTTCCGTATTCAAAAAAGACATGGTTACTTACTCGTGCAGAGCGAGAATTTTTGAGTGTTCTTGAACGAGCTGTTGATGGTAAATATTACATTTTTCCACAACTTGCTCTTGATAAAATCGTAATGCTTGAAGGTAAAGGCTCTCTTAGGGGTGGATACAGAAATAAAATAGACCAAAAATCAGTAGACTTTGTGCTTTTCGATAAACAAAATATTTCGCCTGTTCTTGTCATTGAACTCGATGATTACACACACCAAAGACCAGAGAGGCAGGTTCGTGACGGCTTTGTGGATAGAGTACTAAACCAGTGCGGTATTCCTATTCTGCATATTACCTCTATTCCAAAAGAAATGGATTTAAAAACACAGATCGATTCTAAAATTACTCCTTAAAACAATGCGTATCCTCCCACATTGTGGTAGACTATCATTAACAAATATGGGAAATTCAACAAGAAAGAACTTTCTCAAAAAGTGAAGCCACAAAAAAACTAAAGAATAAATATATGATAGAAACAATAGCAACTAAAGTTTGCACAATATTGGCAACTGTTGGCATGGATAAGGCTGAAAAGTGGATAAAAGCAAAATATTCAGGTAAAAAAGTACTGTCGATAGAAGAGATAAAAAAAATAACCAAAATTTTATTTATAGACGATGAAGACTTTGGTGTTACTCTGTCGACAATTAGAAATGCTGGCTGGAATGTTAATCAAATTAATGATGTTATAAATTTTGACGCTGAAGATATAAAAAGTGCTGACATTATCTTTATGGATTATGTTGGAGTTGGAAATGTCTTAACTCCAAAAGAGAGTGGGATAGGCTTACTTAAAAGTATCAAAAAAAGATACCCTGAGAAGTTTATAATTTTTTGTTCAGGATACGCAGGGCATATCCCAGGAAGCGAGGTTCATTCTATTGCTGATGCCTGGATTGATAAACACGCTGACGCCTTTGTTTTTGTTGATCAGATAGAAGTTGCCGCAAAGAAAATTCATGAGTCTCGATAATAATGACGGAATAATATTTTTTGAACTACAAAACGAAAAAGGTAGTGTTGTAGCACGATACGGGCAACTCCATACACTTCCAGAAAAGTTTAGTATTTCACAAAATGATAATTTTACTGAAAAAGGATACCGAAATATATACAGAAGTAATAGTCTCGGATCTGTGCGTTTAATCGTTAAAGCTGATCACGAATTATTTCAAGGGAATAGGTCGATTCAAAGATCATGTAATATTTATTTAGGTTTTATTCCTAAATTTAATCAAATTGCAACAAGTCAAAGGCAATCATTTGACGCAGTTACAAGAAGATTTTCTCACAACCTAATTAAATTTCAAAGAAGATTTAAAGATAATTTTGATAGGCTCATCTCAGACAAAGCCAGGGGACGTCCATATATAGAATTTAAGGATGAGGTCAAAAGAAGAATTGAGGAAAACACAGACATAGCTGCTAATGATGTATGTCAGATGTCTCACAGGGCAATAGATTTAGACGCACAAATAGAAACTCTTCGAATCATAGGTGGGTATGCTGATAGTACAGGTTCATTTCTTCCTGTAAATATTCAAAAGGCGATGTATCGGTTAACTAATCCTTTTGTTGATGAACTGAGGAAAAAAAATATAGAAATAAATATTAATATAAATACTGATTTAGCCTCACTAAATAAAATAAATGTGGTTCACAGTTTATTTAACGCTGTCATATGGCAAATTTTTGACAATATCAGCAAGTATGCTTTACACGACACTGACATCGAAATTACAGCTGACCTATCTTCAAGATCTAAAAAATTAATTTTATCGATGACTAGCGTATCTATAGAGGACGACGAGAAAGAAACAATATTTCTAGAAAATAGACAAGGGAGAAATGTTAAAAAGCCAAAAGAAGATAAGTCAGGAATAGCTCAAGATGGAACAGGTATAGGTCTTTTTATTGTAAAAAAGGCGTTAAGTTTGATGAAGGCAAAAATAAGTGTAAAAAATAATGGTTTTGTAAAAGAATATGATGGATATCCGTATAGTAAACATGATTTTATTATCGAATTCTGGCCGGATCAGAGCTAGTGGCATTAACAATATGAAAGTTTTTTATCAGTAATAAAGTTCCCACTTCGTCCCAAACTCCCAGCTTTGAACAAAAACAGGCAATGCGATGATTCTGTTTGCTATAAATTTGGTACACTTAACCTATGACCGAAAACCCAATCATAAACGCCCTGTCCGCTACACTGTACATCACGATAGTTGCACTTGGTATGTTTTACACAGAAAAAACACCTGAGCCTGTTGCTCCGGTGTTGGTTGGCATTGCGATGCTCTCGCTTTTTGTGCTTTCTGCCGGAGTTATGGCATATATATTTTTCTACCAACCAGTTCAGCTTCTTATTGAAGGGAAAAAGGCAGAGTCATTGAATCTATTTCTGAAAACAATAGGAACTTTTGCGATAATCACGCTTACACTTTTCTCTATTCTGTTCATCATATCAAAATAGGTTTTTGTTCATACTTACTATATGAACAGACACCTTGCTACTCCCGCGCACTCACATACACATACGATGCGTCATGATTAAACTAATACTATGAAATTTAATTTGAAATTGCGTGGTACTTTGTTGATTGCAGGTGTTCTCGTTGCATTTGCGATAATGTCATACGTAGCAGGGCTCTGGATTGAGACGCCTCTTTTTCAAAACGTTCTTTCGGGTCCGTTTGGCATGTTTGTGTACATAGTATTAACGGCGGCAAGCGCTGTGATAATTGCGCCACTAAGCACTGTGCCACTAATGCCACTGGCAACGACTCTATGGGGCCCAATGCTGACCGCGCTCCTTTCTGTTGCTGGATGGACGCTCGGCGCTATCGTGGCGTTTACATTGGCGCGTAGATACGGGCAACAATGGATCGCAACGTTTTTCCCAAAGGAAACATTGCGTCGCACCGCGTACGCAATCCCTCAAAAGTATCTTTTTTGGAACGTCGTGTTCCTTCGCATGATCCTTCCTGTAGATGTTTTAAGCTACTCGCTCGGTGCTATCAGCAACATGCGATTCGCGCAGTATACATTCGCGACCGCCATCGGTGTTACGCCGTTTGCGTTTGTTTTCAGCTATGTGGCGGTTTTATCGTTAAGGTACCAAATCGTCACGGGTCTCATCATTTTTGCAATCGTCGTCGTGTTTAACGTACATGCATTCAGAAGCTCTCTACGCGCCCGCGAATGAATTTACTTTATAAAAAGTAGGTGTGGAGGTATACTTATGGCATGAACAGGCGCCTTGTTGTTTTTTTATCACTTGCGGTAATTATCGCCCTTTTGTTTTGGTATTCAAGCGTTCTGCAGAATTCGTTTTATGTAATTGCCGATTTGCTAAAGGAGTTAGCTATACAAAATAAACTTCTCGCGATTTTTGTGTTTATTCTAACATCGGCGCTCGCCGCTCTTGTTAGTCCGCTGACAAACATTCCGCTGGTCCCTATCGCGACTCTGATTTGGGGACCAATTCCAACAATTATTTATTTATTATTTGGTTGGTTCATAGGTGATATTATTGCGTATATTATAGGGCGCTATCTTGGGTACAAGGCCGTTTCATATTTTGTATCAACGGAAAAACTTGATGACTGGAGCAGTATGGTTAAAAAGAGAGCAACTTTTTCTACTGCTTTACTTTTACGCATTGCGCTCCCAGCCGAGCTCGGATACGCATTTGGCATTATCCGTTATCCCGCGGGAATTTATATAATAATCACCTTTCTTTCAGAGCTTCCTTTTGCAATTATTTCCGCATACGCTAGCGAAGCAGTTCTATATGGAGAAGCGTTAAAGTTTTTTTCACTCGTTGGAATATTGTTTGTAGTCATCTTTGTCTCATTCCGTATGACACATTCAGATAGAGTATAATAGGCGTATGGACGCGCATGATTTTCAAAAAAACTCAAAATCAAAGGTTATTTTGCATATAGACGGTGATGCGTTTTTTGTGGGGGTTGAAGTTGCAAAAAATCCTAAACTAAAAGGTCTCCCTGTGGTTACAGGCGAGGAACGTGGGATTGTCTCTGCTCTTTCATACGAGGCGAAGGCTCTTGGTGTCGTGCGTGGAATGCCGATATTTAGAGTTAAAAAAGAATTTCCGAGTACCATCATTCTTCCGGGTGACTACAAATCGTACGCGGAATATTCAGGCAAGATGTTTGATATTGTGAGTAGGTATGCGTATTGCGTAGAGGAATACAGTATAGATGAATGCTTCGCTGATATTACTGGATTAGACAGAACGCTCAAAAAGACATATAAGGAAATTGCGGAGCAAATCAAGAAAGAAATAAATGACGAGCTGGGGCTTTCGGTATCAATAGGACTCGCGCCCACAAAAGTTTTAGCAAAGGTCGCATCCAACTGGGTAAAGCCAAACGGATTAACGATTATTGAAAAAGAAACAGCGTCAAACTTTCTTGCAAAAGTTCCTGTTGGAAAAGTTTGGGGTATTGGTCCAAAAACTGCCGAGGTATTGATAAGGAGAGGTGTAGAAACAGCGGTTGATTTTTGCGAAAAAGATTTAGTATGGGTAAAGCAATGTCTTTCAAAACCGTATGAAGCAATTTGGAATGAACTCAATGGCATTTTAATAATGGATGTAGACACTGATGTAAAAAATACCTATTCGTCAATTCAAAAAACGAGAACATTTCATCCTGCTACAAATGATAAAGTTTTTTTGTGGTCTCAGATATCAAAGCATATAGAAGACGCGTGCAGAAAGGCGCGGTATTATGAATTGGTTCCAAAAAAAATTTCTATTTTTCTTAAAACAAAAGATTTCAAAATAGTGTCTGCGAGTTCCGCGCTATCATTGCCTTCAAACGCTCCAGAAGTTACTCTTTCAATTACTCGCAATCTATTTAAGAAGGTCTACTCAAAAGATATTCTTTATAGAACAGCCGGAGTAATACTAGATGATCTAACAGCCGATTTTACGCCTCAGGCAGATCTGTTTGGAGGCACAACAAAGAGTGACAAGTTTGATCTAATACACAAACAGATTGATCTTTTGGAGTACAAACTTGGAAAACGGATCGTTCACCTCGGTTCAACACAGAAGGCGTTGAAACATAAGACCAGTGGCACTGATGCAGACGAGTTAGACCGCGATTTGCTGTTTTTGTAGACACTTGTAGGAAAATTTGACATTTTTTGTGAATAGTGTACTATATCCGAATCGACCTTTTCTGGGTCGATTTCATTTTTGTCGTGTGGCATAAGTGAATGTTCTTTCAACCAATAAGGAGTTTTTATGAAAACTGCAATTCAGGGAAACAAACGTACCCAAACCGTTCCGGTCATTCTCAAGGGTGGCCTCATGGCCCGCGTTAACCCGCAGGATATCCCCGACAACAAGTGGGACCATCACCATGGTGTGACGGCAAATGGCCAAAAGGTCAATAGCCTGAAGACGACGAAAATCGACGACACCATCCTGATCCAAAACGGTAGCGGCGGTCCGACGTTCTCGACCACAATGGGCGAGTTCGAAGTCGCGGCGGTCCAAATCCTGGCCGGCATTGGCTACGACGTCAAGGCTCCAGGGCACTAAGCACAGCGTGCAGTAAAACCAAGACGGTTCCTTAAGGAACCGTCTTTTTTCTTGTAATATAAATATGGTACAATTTTGATATGAAAGGATATATTACAAATATTGAAAAGGCGACTCTGGAGAACACTGATTATCGTCGAGTGCTCCATACGGCAAAAAACAGTCAGCTTGTGCTGATGAGTATTGCGCCTGGAGATGAGATTGGAGAGGAAACACACCACCTAGATCAGTTCCTACGTTTTGAAAAAGGGGAGGGCAAAGTAATTCTTGATGGAGTAGAGCATAATGTTTCTGATGGATTTGCGGTGGTGATTCCGCAGGGGACAAAACATAATGTTATTAACACTGGCGGCACACATCTCAAGCTCTATAGTATTTACTCACCAGCTGAGCACAAAGACGGTACGATACACCAAACCAAGTCAGATGAGCAAGAGGAACATTTTGACGGAGTGACAACAGAGTAAAATAATAATGCTTGTTGATGGTAACAAAATCGCAAAATCGTTGGAAGAAAAGCTGTCCACAGAGCTGTTGTTTTCTGTACCTAAAAAGGTTTGCTTTGTAGTGTTTGGAGGCAATGGCGCGACAGAGCAATTTGTAAAAATGAAGTCACGCGTCGCGGAGCGTGTGGGAGTTGCAGTAGATGTTAAAAAATATCCAGACACTAAAAATACAGAGGATGCTGTAGAAATTGTGCGCGAGCTCGGAGAAAAGGATTATGATGGAATAGTCGCACAGCTTCCTTTTACAGCAGGGATAGACACGCAAACTGTGCTTGACGTAGTCCCGCCACACAAGGATATTGACGTTCTTGGAACGATTGCAAAAGAAAGCTATGCAAAAGGAGAAATAGACAGGACTCCACCCGTCGCGCAGGCTGTACGCGAGATACTAGAGTCATGCAATATTAAACTCTTAGGCAAGAAAATTGTTGTGGTTGGGCAGGGGCGACTTGTTGGCGAGCCCGTGCATTTGATGCTTAAGCGAATGAAGGTTCCGCATGATGTTGTTGATATAAAAACAAGTGAAAAAGGAAAACTTGCTTTGTATAAAAACGCGGACATTATTATTTCTGGGATTGGCGTCCCTCATGACATCAAACCAGAGATGATAAAAGATGGCGTGGTCTTAATAGACGCAGGCACAAGCGAGCAAGCAGGAAAACTCGTTGGTGACATTGACCCAGCTTGCGAGAGTAAGGCTTCGTTTATAACCCCAGTTCCGGGGGGTGTTGGGCCGATTACAATTGTGAGCCTTTTGCGAAATCTATTTTAAGCTTGTTTTTAAGGATTTTTTGTGGTATTATGAATAGATGCTCGGACAAAAGAAAAACATGAAGGAAGCCCCTGTTTTGATATCTGTATCAGAATTTCTTGAGTCTTATAATAAAAATATGCCAGCTGGTTGGCCCAAAGCCACATCAGCGCTTCTGCAAAAATTTAGAGATGCGCACACTGCTCTCTTTACACATGGCGACCTTTGGTCCCTCGATCAGCATCGCAAAAAGCTAATGGACTGGCTTCCCAGAAATTCTGAATAAAGAGCACTCAATAGAGTGTTTTTTTGTTTATGATAGAATGAGGAAATGATAATATCTAAAACTACATTTCTTGACTATGTTTTTTGTCCGAAAAATACCTGGCTAAAATTACATAAGCCAGAGCTTTTTGAAAAATTTGAAATGTCTGCATTTGAGCAGAATTTGATGGAGCAGGGGAACGAGGTGGAATCATACGCCAGAAATCTTTTTCCTGGTGGGATAGAGGTTGTAGAGACCGGTGAAAGCGCCGTAGAGGAAACAGCGCGCTTTATGGCATCGAAAGTTCCAGCCATTTTTCAGGCCACGTTTATTGTAGACGGATTTATTGCACGTAACGACGCGCTCGTGTGGGATGAAAAAAATGGTTGTTGGGATTTGTACGAAATAAAGGGCACAAACTCGCTCAAAGAGGGCGGGACTGACCACAACCATATCGATGATCTTACATTTCAGGCGTCTGTGCTTAGTCGCGCAGATGTTCCTGTTGGACGATATTTTCTAGTGCATCTGAACAAGGACTACGTGCGTTTTGGCGCGCTTAATATCCCTGAATTATTTTTAATTGAGGAGCAGACAGAAAAAGTTCTTGCAGGGCTTCCAATCGTTGAAGAGCAAATGAAAACCGCGAAGGAGTATTTAACATGCAAGAAGGAACCAGTTGGTGGCTGCGAGTGTATCTATAATGGTAGAAGTAAGCACTGCACCACATTTAAATATTCAAACCCAGAGGTCCCTGACTATTCAGTGCATGACATTTCACGTATTGGTAGCAGTAAGCGAAAACTGGAAACGTTGATTGATTCAAGAATTTTTGATATTGAAAATGTCCCAGAGGATATGGAGTTTTCAGATATTCAGATAAACCAAATTGCCGTACATCGAAAAGGGAAGTCTATTATAGACAGCAACGGCATTAGCGAAGAATTGAAGGATCTCAAATTTCCACTTTATTTTTTTGATTATGAAACTTACGCACCTGCGATACCTGCTTTTGACGGCTACAGTCCGTATCAAAGAATCCCATTCCAATTCTCCCTTCATATTCTAGAGAAGTCAGGGGCAGAAATGAAACACGTGGAATATTTGCACGAGGAAATGAGCGATCCGTCGGAACGTGTCGCGCAACTCTTAGAAGAACATATCGGCGTAGTGGGGACAGTCATTGCATGGAATAAATCGTTTGAAGCCGGTGTGAACAGAGAGCTTGCATTGCGTATGCCACAGCACAAGGCTACGATGGAGCGTGTGAACAGTATGCTCTATGATCTGATGGATGTGTTCAAAAAACAGCATTTTGTACACCCCGAATTTCGCGGAAGCACGTCAATAAAAAAAGTTTTACCAGCTCTTGTGCCAGAGCTTTCGTATAAGGATCTCGGCATAAAGGAGGGTGGTCAGGCGTCAAATGCATGGTGGGAAATGCTTGCGTCTGGAACAAGCCTAGAGCGGAGTGCGGAGATTGCAAATGATTTAAAGGTTTATTGCGGACTAGATACGTATGCCATGTACGCTATTTGGGAAAAGCTCTACAAGGAAATGAACTGAACAAGCTTTGTTTATGTAAATGATGTGATACAATTGTTCTAAATAATAAATAATAAATAAAATGAACGATTTGATTGCATGGAGAGAGTCTTATAATCTTGGTATTTCAGAAATTGATCCACAGCATCAAAAATTAATTGGCATTATAAATAAGCTTTATAATGCAATGCGGGCATCTACAGAAAAGGAAGAAATGCAAACGATCCTCAAAGAACTCACTGATTACGCAGATTACCATTTTTCCACAGAAGAAAAACACTTTGAGGAATTTAATTACGTAGACAAGGTCCCGCACACAAAGTCACACGATGCATATAAAGAAAAAATAGCTCAATTTTCAAAATCATATGAATCAAACGAGTCAAACACGTTACCGTTTGATTTAATGGATTACCTAGGGAGTTGGTGGACAGGGCATATTTTAGGAGAAGACCGCAAGTATGTTGAATGTTTTCATGAGCACGGTCTAAAATAAAAGCTGTACACCAATGTCGCACTTTGTATATATCCTTGAATGTGCCGATGGGACATTTTATGTGGGGAGCACTAGTAATCTTGAAAAGAGGCTGCATTCCCACAATAATCTAAAAAGTGGCGCGCATTATACAAAAATTCGCAGACCCGTTGTTTTGAGATATTCAGAAGAGGTTCAAGGCTTTGGCGTCGCGCGCGCCCGTGAAGCGGAGTTCAAAAGGTGGAGCAGGGTGGAAAAGACGGATTTCATAAATTCACAACCTACATAGATTTATTATATATAGGTTGTGTCGTATTCTTTTTTTGGTGGTATACTTAACAGATGATAAAAAAAGGAGAAAAAGCGCCGATAGATATTTTGGTCCTGGACAACAAGGGGGTGTTGGTTTCCTTGCGTGACCTTCTGGGTTCGTATGTCGTTTTATACGCATACCCTATGGACGAAACTCCAGGATGTGTGAAGGAGGCGTGCAGTATCCGCGACGCACATGGAAAGTTTAAAGAGATTGGTGTTGCAGTTGTGGGAGTTAGTCCAGACAGTGAGGAATCTCACAAAAAATTTGCGGAACACCACGAACTTCAGTTTTCGCTCTGGGCAGATACAAAGCACGAGCTCTTAGACGCACTTGGCGTATGGTCACTTACAGGTGTCGCCAGAACAACATTTCTAATAGACAAAGAAGGGACCATTGTTCACATTTGGGAAAATGTAAAACCAGAAGGACACGGTGAGGCAGTTTTAGATTTTGTAATCAACACAATCAAAAAGTAAATTTGCTATAATGAATAGTAATGAGCGAGCCCTTGAAAAAACGGCAAGTGTGGCATACACAATCTGTTGAAGACGTCTTTAGGTTGCTTGAAACTGACGAGCATGGATTGAGTAGTGATGAGGTGTTGGTTCGTATTAAAAAATACGGTGAAAATAAACTACCTGAGACAAAACCAGATAGTTTAGCTAAAGTATTTCTGAGGCAATTTCAGAGCCCTCTAATATATGTGCTCATTGCGGCTGGTGGAGCAGTACTTATTCTCGGAGAAGCGATTGACGCTGGGGTTATCTTTGCTGTGCTGATTATAAATGCAGTTATTGGCTCTGTTCAGGAAGGTCGCGCTCAGAATACGCTCGCTAGTCTGCAAAAATTTGTAGAAACTAAAGCAACTGTTTTGCGTGATGGAAGAGAAGTAATTATTCCAGATAATGAGATTGTTCCTGGCGATATTCTCATTGTGCAAGAAGGGGAGAGGGTCCCTGCAGATGCGCGTATTATCTCGGTGCGGAACCTAAGAGTAGACGAAGCAACACTTACTGGGGAGTCGACTCCGACACGTAAATCATCTGAAACGCCTACGTGGGAGGGTCTAGATGTTGCCGATAGACGCAACATGCTTTTCAAGGGTACGAATATTTCCGTAGGTTCAGGGCGCGCCATTGTTGTTGGAACTGGGATTAATACTGAAATAGGGGTTATCGCAAAAGAGATTTCTGCGATTAGCACAGATGTACCACTTAAAATTGAGATAGATCATTTAGCGAGACTAATCATATATGTTACGGCAGTTGTAGCATTATTGCTTTTTGTCATTGGGGTTATCTCAGGAAGAGCGCCAACAGAAATGTTTCTAACTGTTGTTGCTCTCTCGGTATCTGTTATTCCTGAGGGTCTGCCTATCGTTCTAACTATTGTTCTAGCAACTGGTGTATGGCGAATGGGTAAACAAAATGCGCTTGTAAAGAGAATGCAGGCAGTAGAAGCACTTGGACAAATAAATATACTTGCTGTAGATAAGACTGGAACGCTCACAAAAAATGAAATGGTGGTTCAAAAAATTTATACAAATAGCAGGTTTTTTGACATAAGTGGAGTAGGGTACGAATCGCATGGAGATGTCATTTTAGACGGGGTTCGCATCGAGGTGGCTAATCATCAAGATCTGCTAGCTGTTGGTAAAATATCCTCTTTGTGCGCAAATGCACACGTCTTCTTTAATGAAGAAGATAAACGATGGAACATTTCTGGGGATCCGACAGAAGCAGCCATGCTTGTTCTTTCACAAAAGCTTGGGTTTCATAAGGATATTCTTGAGAATGAATCACCTGTCATTGCAGAGTTGCCATTTGATTACAATTTAAAATATCATGCTGTGCTGAATAAAACTGGTGATACAAGCACTCTATCGCTTTCTGGCGCGCCTGAGATAGTGTTGGATTTTTGTGACACAGTATGGCGTGATGGCAATAGTATCAGGCTTGATGCTGAGATGCGCCAGCAGATTGAATCCGTGATGATTGGAATGTCTAAGGAGGGGCTTCGGGTTATTGCGTTGGCCACACTTATTGGAGTAAATGAATTACCTAGTGCTGGCAATCCTCCATGCGCGACGTTTGTGGGTTTTCTTGGCATGCACGATGCGCTTCGCATTGAGGCTGCCTCTACAATATTGCATGCCGCTCGGGCAGGTGTTCGCACAGTAATGATTACTGGGGATCATCGTATCACTGCGCACTCTATAGCAGTTGATGCTGGGATTTTCCATGAAGGAGACAAAATTTTAACAGGAAGGGAAATGGATCTATTGTCTGACATTGAGCTTGCTGATGTTATAGCAACTGTATCTGTGTTTGCTCGCGTCACCCCCGAACATAAGCTTCGCATTATTCGCGCATTTAAGGCTAATGGGAATACCATTGCAATGACTGGCGATGGCGTAAATGACGCTCCTTCGCTAACTGCGGCTGATCTTGGCGTCTCAATGGGTGTGATTGGTACAGAGGTCGCAAAATCAGCGTCAGACATTGTGCTTCTTGATGATAATATGAATAGTATTATTTCAGCAATCGAGGAGGGAAGAAGTATATATAAAACTATTAAAAGGGTTATTTTATATCTATTTTCAACAGGCGCAGGAGAGGTTCTGACGATTGCTGGTGCCATAGTTATGGGATATATGGTGCCTATACTGCCTGCGCAAATTATTTGGCTAAATTTTGTGACCGACGGGTTTCTTGATGTTTCACTTGCTATGGAGCCAAAAGATAAAGAGTTACTACTAGAAAAGCGATCTAGAGATTCTCGGAGGCTTGTAGATCGGCTTATGACAGCTCGTATCATTATTATGGCAAGTGTGATGGCAATAGGAACAGTGTATCTCTTTGGGAATTATGCATTTGGAGATCCGATGAAAGCGTGGACAATATCTCTTACACTCCTCGCAGTATTTCAATGGATGAATGCGCTGAATTGTCGATCGCACAAATTATCAATTTTTCAAATGAATCCATTCTCAAATATTTATCTACTTGGGGCGCTTACAATTGTTATTTTGCTCCAAATATTTGCACTATACACTAGCTTTGGTCAAAAGATTTTGCACACAACGCCACTCTCTATTCCAGAATGGGGTGCAATATTTGTTATCGCATCGTCTATTATTGTTGCTGAGGAAATACGAAAGTTTTTCTACAGAATGTATATTGATGTGACGCGCCATAAGGAAATACCACAATGAAAATTATTCTCATTATTCTAGCATCCGTTCTCGTTATTTCATTGTGGGGATTTCTTATATCGATTCGACCACCCAAAATACATTCAATGATCACACCGAGTGATATCGGTCTCACATACGAAGAGACAACCTTTAATACAGAAGATGGGCTTACACTCTCGGGCTGGTTTATTCCAAGTAAGAAAGCAGAGAATGGTGCTAAAACAATCGTGCTTCTTCATGGATATCCTGCCGACAAAGGGGACATTCTCCCTTCATTGGCTTTTTTGAATGATAGATATAATTTATTTTTATTTGATTTTCGTTATTTTGGACAAAGCGAAGGATCGTATTCTACCGCTGGCGCAAAAGAAACAGACGATCTTGTTGAGGCAATAAAATATTTGGAATCACGTGGCATTACAGAGATAGGAGTTTTTGGTTTTTCAATGGGTGGTGCTGTTGCGCTTATGGCGGCATCACAAACACCAGAAATAAAAGCCGTTATTTCTGAAGCAGGGTATGCACGACTAGATTTGATGGCTCGGGAACTTTATCGTCTGCCATTCCTTGATTACCCACTCGCGTGGCTCACCGAGCTTTGGGCCAAATTGTTTATTGGTATCAATATAAACAAAGTAGCACCAATAGATGCAGTAAAAAATATTCAAGTCCCCATTCTAATTATTCACTCAAAAGACGATGAGGTAATTCCATTCAAGAATGCTCTCCTGCTTCAGGAAGCACTGAGAGGGAACTCACGTGCAGAATTTTGGTTTCAAGAAAATCTTACTCACGGCGTATTTGAGGAAACGTACAAAAAAAGGATTAATGATTTTTTCCGTAACAATTTATAAGAAATAGTACACTGTTTCCTGATACACAAAAGTGATGATATACTTTCCTGATAATGATACCACGCGGAGAATTCGAACAAATTGTCATCGACGAGGTTGAAAAAATCCCACTACACTTTCGCAATAAAATTAAAAACGTTGTCTTTGTTGTTGAGTATGAAGTGTCTATAGATGTGCGTGGCGAGAACCATTTAACAAAAGAGCAGGATCTCCTAGGATTGTACAAAGGCATTCCGCTTACAGCGCGCGGAGATAACTATGGCGTAGGCATGACGCTTCCGGATGTGATAACAATCTACCAGGGCCCAACCGAGAGGGCTGCATCAGGAGACACAAAACTCGTCCGCACGGTTGTCCGCGAAACCGTTCTTCATGAAGTCGCGCATTATCTTGGAATGGGCGAAAGCATGGTGGCAGAATGGGAGGCAAAGCAAGGTCAGCACCAGGAATTTTAAATGATATTTGTTATAATCAATTGAATATGGATAAAATACCTAAGAGCTTTGGTTGGGCAATAAACGGCATACGTGTGGTGTGGCGTGAAGAGATAAACTTTCGAATTGAGGTAGTTATTGCTGTTATTGTTTTGTGTTCAGCATACTATCTGAATTTTTTAATGCGAGACATGATGATTATCGTCGGGTGTGTCGGTGCAGTTCTCTCAGCTGAGATATTAAACACGGCAGTCGAGGACCTATGCAACAAGGTTGAGCCAAACATCGACCCTGTAATCGGTAAGGTAAAAGACATCATGGGAGGGTTTGTTCTTATTGTGTGTTTTGTCTCAGCTGTGATTGGAGCAATAATTTTTTGGAGCTATTTATAAAAAACACGTAATTTACAAATTACGTGTTTTTTTTATTATGACAAGCGACCCAGTAGGTCAATATGCCATTGAGAATCGTGCTGATGAGTGCTCTCATACACACAGCGTCCGAGTCGCCGTCATAATATAAGGGTATACCGCTCTTATTGTAATCCTATACTTTTCTTTAGTTCAGCTAGTTCTTCACCTGTGATGTCTCGATACGCGCCTTCTTTGAGGTCTCCGAGTTTTATGTTCATAATACGTAATCGTTTGAGCTCAAGGACTTGGTAGCCTTCGGCTGCGCACATTCGGCGGATCTGATGTTTTTTCCCCTCGGTGAGCACGATTCGAAAGAGTGTCTCTCCTGCGCGACGAGCCTTTGAGGGTTTGGTCTTGTAGGTTTCTATCAAAACGCCACGCTCTAAATGGCGGATAAATGTGTCGGTTATTTTTTTATCTACTTTTACTAAATATTCCTTCTCGTGCACACGGTCTGGTGAAAGGACGCGATCAGTCAGGCGACCATCGTTGGTCAGTATGACGAGTCCCTCTGAGTCCTTGTCCAAACGGCCAAGAGGGAATAGTCCGCGAAGTGCTGGGAGCGACGACTTAATGCTTTCACCTTCTGTCTGTGTGTCCGTGGAAATGCCTCTCGGCTTGTAATACGCGAGGTATCGATACGAACCCTCAATTTTTGCAATCACCTTAGCAGAAACCTCAACAATATCATCAGGAGATTCAACCTTGTCGCCTAGGACAGCAATCTTATTATTAATTTTTACCAAACCTTTGGTAATCAGCTCATCGGCGCCACGGCGCGTGGAGTAACCCTTGTGAGCAAGATAGCGGTTGAGACGAACTGGGAATTCAATAGGTTCCATAATATAAGTGCAATTATATCACAATTTAATATAAAAATCAAGTTTTGTCGTAGTGGTAAGAATTAGCACATTGAATAAGTTATCCACATTATATTTTTTACACATTTTTTATTTACACGTGTTACAATGAGCTCAAGCTTTTTAAAAATATATGCGCGTACTAATGTTCGGATGGGAATTTCCTCCTCATAACAGCGGTGGTCTAGGCACAGCGTGTTTTGGACTTACACGCGCTCTGTCTTCACGAAAAATTGATGTACTTTTTATCCTTCCCAAAAAAGTTGGTGTGTCAGCAGACTTTATGAGCATTCTTTTTGCCGATACACGAAAGGTAAAGTTTTTGGAAATCGAGACACCACTCAAACCGTACGTTACATCTGAGGGATATATTTACGAACGAGATAAAATAATCTCAGATATTTATGGTAATACTCTCATGCAGGAGGTGCGTCGCTATGCCCTGCGCGCACGCGACATAGCAAAAAAAGAACATTTTGACGTAATTCATGCGCACGACTGGCTTTCTTTTCTTGCTGGTGTCGAGGCAAAAAAAATCTCTGGGAAACCGCTCATTCTTCATATGCATGCTACAGAGTTTGATCGTACTGGCGGACAAGGGGTAAATCAGGATGTTTACAAAATTGAACGTGAGAGCATGCAATACGCCGACGGGATTATTGCTGTATCAAATTTTACAAAACAAAAAATAGTCGAGCATTATGGGATCCCAGAACATAAGATCGAGGTGGTTCACAATGGTATCGATGAATGTGATTACGCAAATATACCAGACAAACTTTCAGATCTTAAAAAAGCTGGGCAAAAAATTGTGCTGTATGCAGGGCGTATCACTATCCAGAAAGGCCCAGAATATTTTATTCGCGCTGCAAAGCGGGTGCTTGATGTAAATCCAAATGTGCTTTTCCTTGTGGCTGGGAGTGGTGATATGGAAAGGCAAATGATGCTTGAGGCTGCATCCCTCGGTATTTCTGACCATGTCGTGTTTGTTGGATTTCTACGTGGTGATGATCTGAATGCTGTGTATCGCGCAGCGGATTTATTTGTGATGCCATCAGTTTCAGAACCATTTGGTATTACTCCACTAGAATCCATCATTGCCGGCGCACCAGTTCTTATTTCAAAACAATCTGGCGTGTCCGAGGTGCTCACTCATGCACTCAAAACAGATTTCTGGGATACTGAAGATATGGCAAACAAAATTCTCGGTGTTGTGTCGCACCGTTCGCTCTGGCAAACTCTTTGGGGGAACAGTCGTGAGGAAGTGAGAAAAGTTACATGGGACGCCGCAAGTCGTAAATGCATCGATTATTATGAAAAAGTTATTTGCGAAAGCGGGGCAACATCGGAAACTCGCTATATCTAATCATAATCTGATATACTAGTAATCTATGGCGTCAATCTGCTTTTATTTTCAAGTTCACCAACCGTTTCGAGTAAAGGATTATCGCGTATTTGATATTGGGAAAGATAGCGAGTATTTTAATGACGATTCAGATCGCTCAATCAACAATAAAAAGATCCTCAACAAAGTAGCAGGGAAGTGCTATCTGCCAGCAAATGCGGTTATGCTTGAGCTTTTAAATAAGCATCCAGAATTCAAAATCAGCTTCTCTTTTTCGGGGGTATTTCTTGATCAGCTTCAGGAGTTTAATCCAGAGACACTTGAGTCTTTTAAGAAGCTTATTGACACAGGACGTGTAGAGGTGCTCGAGGAAACGTACTATCATTCGCTATCATTTCTGTATTCGCCAGAAGAGTTTCGTCGTCAGGTAAAAATGCACCGTGATAAAATCGAGGAGCTTTTTGGTGTTACGCCGACAGTATTTCGCAATACCGAGCTTATTTATAATAATGCGCTTGCGCATGAGGTAGAAAAAATGGGGTACAAGGGGATCATAGCAGAAGGGGCAGACCACGTACTTGGATGGAAGAGTCCAAATTTTTTATATCGCCCTCAAGGGGCACAAAACCTGAAGCTCCTGCTCAAAAATTATCGCCTTTCAGATGATATTGCTTTTCGATTTTCATCAAAAGAGTGGGCTGATTTTCCTCTAACAGCGCCAAAGTTTGCTCAATGGGCGTCACAAGTAAATGGGAATGGGCACGTCATTAATCTATTTATGGATTATGAGACATTTGGAGAGCATCAGTGGGAGGACACAGGTATCTTTAATTTCCTTCGTCATTTGCCTGAGGAGATCTATAAACACCCAGACAACGACTTTATAACACCAAGCGAGGCAATTGCGCGGTATGAGCCAGTATCAGAGCTTGATGTGCACAACTATATGTCATGGGCCGATGTGGAGCGGGATCTTTCAGCGTGGCTCTCAAACCCAATGCAGCACGATGCAATTCAGAGCATTTACAAGCTTGAAGAAGATGTGCTTGCTACCAACGATGACAAGCTCATCAGCGATTGGCGGAAACTGCAAACATCTGATCATTTCTACTATATGTGCACCAAGTGGTTCAATGATGGCGATGTGCATAAATATTTTAATCCATACAATACACCTTACGAAGCATTCATCGCGTACATGAACGCACTCCAAGATTTACGCTTGCGCATTGTAGGGCATCCAATGCATGCAAAAAAGATAAAAGTAAAAGAGTTGTCATAGTTTTCAACAGTGTCACAGCGGTTTTGGATTGTTTTTACGACAGATTCTAGTATACTTTATGTATGTCAAAGTCCCTTTCACTTGGTAATGGAAATATTCTTGTATGCATGGACAAGCGCGCACAAGTGCGAGACTTCTATTTCCCATATGTAGGTCTTGAAAATCATATTGGGGGACACTATACACATCGCGTAGGAGTGTTTGTTGATTATCAGCTCAATTGGTTCGATAATCCAAATTGGGACATACAAATTCACTCATCAGACCAGTCACTGCTTGGTGAGACAGTCGCAAAAAACAGTACGCTTGGTGTCACTCTAAATTTATCTGACACAGTATACAATGAAAAAAATATTTTTCTGCGTGAGGTAAAGGTTACAAATGATTCCGACAGAGAGCGTTCAGTCAGGCTATTCTTTGGGCACGAATTTGAAATATACGAATCACACCGCGGGGATACTTCATATTTTGACCCAATAAATCATGTGATTGTTCATTATAACGGGAAAAGAGTTTTCTTAATTAATGGACAGTCATCTAATGGTGGTTTTGACGACTATACAGCCGGAATATTCAAGATTGAAGGGAAGGAAGGAAGTTTTAAGGATGCAGAGGATGGGATTCTTGCAAAAAACCTTATAGAGCATGGACCATCTGACTCCGTTATGGGATTTTATTTGGACATTCCTCCACATGAATCGAAAATAATTCATTATTGGGTAGTTGCGGCTGAATCTATTAAGGAGGCGCTTGAGTTAAATAAATATACTCTTGAGAGGAACCCCGGGCATTTGATGAGAACAACTCGTGATTATTGGCACGCATGGGTAAATAAATATAATTTTACATTTTACGGGCTTACACAAGACGAGATAGCGCTGTTTAAAAGATCGCTTCTTGCTATACGCACTCACGCAGACAACAACGGAGCTATTATTGCGTCTGCAGATTCAGACATGCTGCAAAACGGCCGTGATACATATAGCTATATGTGGCCACGCGATGGAGCATTTTCTGCTATGGCATTTGATATGGCGGGTGATTTTAATGTTGCGGAAAGATTTTTTGATTTTTGCGAACATGTCATTACAGATGATGGGTATTTTATGCATAAATATCGTCCAGATGAATCCCTCGGTAGTTCGTGGCATCCATGGATGAAAAATGGGAAAATAGAGCTTCCAATTCAAGAAGACGAAACAGCACTTGTTCTTATTGCACTTTGGCATCACTATATACAATCCAGGGATTTGGAATTTATTGAGAAGGTTTACAATAGCCTTGTAAAAAGAGCAGCGGACTTTATGGTTGAGTATCGCGATCCAACAACACGTCTTCCGAAAGCATCATACGATCTATGGGAAGAAAAATTTGGGATACATACATTCACGTCCGCAGCTGTGTATGAGGCCTTGATGTGTGCGGCGAAATTCGCAAAACTTTTGGGAAAAGAAAAGAGTGAGCATATATATACCACTGCCGCGTTTGAAATTCGTCAATCAATATTAAACTTTTTATACGAAGAAGAGTCTGGAATTTTTGTAAAGATGATCAATGTTGCTGATGATGGCACTATTTCATACGACCGCACACTTGATATGTCGAGCGTTTATGGTATTTTTGCTTTCGGCGTTCTAGATATAGATGATCCTCGTCTTTCTCGCGCAATAAAACAGATCGAAGACCGCATTGTTGTTAAAACTAATGTTGGAGGAGTCGCGCGATACGAAGGTGACGTTTATTTTCGCGATGTAGTAGGAGTCCCAGGGAATCCATGGATTATCACCACTCTCTGGCTTGCTCAGTACCATATTGCGCGCGCTAAAAAGGAATCGGATTTTGCGCCAGTACATCAATGGCTTTCGTGGGCAGTAAAACATACGACAGAGTCTGGAATTTTTTCAGAACAATTGCATCCATACAACGGAGAACCGCTTTCCGCAACACCTCTTACGTGGAGTCATTCCGAGTATGTTATGACAGTTGTAAAATATCTGGATAAATTAGAAGAGCTTGGTATTTGTTTGAAGTGCAACCCGCTTTATAAGGAGGATTAGGTGTTTTTTACATTTTCTCGCTGGCCTGCTAGAATGTGAGCATATGTACATACTTTTTGATATAGGCGGAACAAAGATGCGTGTTGTCGCAGCAGATCGTGAGAAATTTCTTGGTAATCCTATCGTAGTTTCAACACCAAAGGACTTTGGTGAAGGTATAGACACACTCAAGCGTGTTATTGATAATATAGCACAGGAGCTTGCGGATCAAAATCGTTCAGTAACCGCAATAGTTGGTGGCATCGCTGGACCACTAAACACGGAGCAAACAATGCTTGTAAAAAGTCCGAATTTGGGTGGCTGGGTGGGCCATGACATTAAAAATACCCTCCATGAATCTTACAAGGTCCCAGTTGAGATAGAAAACGATGCAGCGCTAGTTGGCTTAGGCGAGGCTCATTTTGGGGCTGGGCGAGGTGAATCTATTGTTGCGTATATTACGGTGAGTACAGGTGTTGGCGGTGTGCGTGTTATTAATGGGAAGATCGATAGGTCGTCGCTTGGGTTTGAGCCTGGACATCAGATTATTGATCCAGACAATTCTCTTTGTCCAACGTGTGAAGGGAATGATTTGGAGGCGTATGTGTCGGGAACAGCAGTTGAAAAACGTTTTGGGATGAAACCGTACGAGATTCATGATGATGCCGTGTGGGACGAGCTTGCAAAATTCCTTGCGTACGGGCTTAATAATACAATTGTGCACTGGTCACCAGATATAGTAGTGATAGGAGGCTCAATGATGAACGAAGTTGGTATTCCTATCTCTGCAGTTCGCAAGCATCTCGCTGAAATTTTAAAAATCTTTCCGAGGGCGCCACGCATAGAAAAGGCTGAACTTGGCGATTTTGGAGGATTATATGGTTCACTAGCATACGCAAGAATGCGTTACTAATATGGATGATGTATATAAACAATCACTCGAGCTTCACAAGGAGCATCGCGGTAAAATTGAGGTTATAAGCAAGGTTCCTCTTACAAATAGAGCGGAGCTTTCGCTTGCATATACGCCAGGAGTTGCAGAGGTCTCACGCGAGATAGGACGTGACGTAGAGCTTGCATACGAGTACACAATTAAAGGAAACACGATAGCTATAGTTTCTGATGGTTCTGCAATACTTGGACTTGGCAACCTTGGTGCTCATGCTGCGATACCAGTGATGGAAGGGAAAGCCGCGATTTTTAAAGAGTTTGCCGGAATCGATGCATTTCCTATTTGCGTGAACACTCAGGATGTGGAGGAAATTATTGCTCTTGTAAAAAATATTGCGCCGGTGTTTGGCGGGATTAATCTGGAGGATATTTCAGCTCCACGTTGTTTTGAAATAGAGGAGAGATTACGCGCAGAGCTACCTATCCCGGTGATGCACGACGATCAACATGGCACGGCAACGGTGGTCCTTGCAGGTCTTATAAATTCGCTAAAACTTCGTGGCACTGAAAAGGAAGACGCGAAGGTCGTAATGAGCGGAGCAGGTGCAGCTGGAACCGCGATTACAAAAATTCTTTTAGCATATGGGTTCAAGCATTTTATTGTTTGTGATACACAGGGTGCAATATACGATGGACGAGAAGGGTTAAATGAGGAAAAGCAGGCACTTGCGCGAGTTACAAATCGTGATAAAAAAACTGGCACACTTGCTGAAGTGCTACACGGAGCAGATATTTTTATTGGTGTTTCAAAGCCGGGACTTTTGACCGCAGAGATGGTCCGCACGATGGCAGAGAAGCCAATTATTTTTGCTCTTGCAAACCCAATCCCAGAAATCATGCCTGATGTTGCCAAAGAAGCTGGAGCATTTGTAGTTGCTACTGGCAGATCAGATTTCCCAAATCAAATTAATAACTCACTTGCATTTCCTGGGATTTTTCGTGGTGCTCTCGATAACAGAATTAAGCAATTTAATGAAGAAATGTTTATTAGCGCAGCAGAAGCGCTTTCTAGGTATGTAGCCGATCCAAAACCAGATCAAGTTCTTCCAGCCCAGTTTGATAAAGGCTTGGTGGATGTTGTTAAAAGAGTTATATATGATTAACTTTTTGTATAGATAAAAAGCCCTACGCAAGTAGGGCTTTGTTAGTGAGCTGATTGTTATTTTCTGCGAATCAAGGTTTCAAAAATGAGAGGATGTTTGTTTTTTTCGCTAACAGCGTGGTTTTCTCGCTGTATGGTCAGCCAATCATCTGCGGAATAGTTTGGGAAAAAAGTATCCCCATGGTAATTGGCAATGATTCTTGTCATGTAGATTGTACGTACTTCTGGGAGGTCAATAAATTGGCGGTAAACATTTTCTCCCCCAGCAATGAACACACGTATCCTTTGACTTAAATTTATCACAGACATAACATCTGGAAGCCAGATGCAATCAGTGAACCTCGTCAATTTGTTTTGGTCGCGAGTTAAAACACACAGCGTGCGACCTGGAAGCAGGTTCGTGCTACGTCTTGACATTTCACTGATTGATACCAGTGTATTGTAGCCAACAACGACAGGAAACCCCATTGTGAGCTTCTTGAAATACTCAAGGTCTCTTAGCATGCGTCCCCATGGCATTTCGCCTTTATTCCCAATGACTCGCTTATCGTTTGTCATTGCTGTAATAATGCTGATTGAGTGCATAATTACTTCCTTTCTCTTTGTATTGTTTAGGAACTTTCCTTGTTTAACGCTACCAATGTTTGATGATTTTGTCAAATGTGCTAAACTACACGGCAATGAAACCAATTTCATTTAAGATCGAAAAGAAAATGAACGGGCTTGGACGCGCAGGGGCATTAACAACACCACATGGAGTCATTAATACACCTGCTTTTGTTACTGTTGGAACTAAAGCAACAGTAAAGGCGCTGACACCAGAACAAATTACTGATCTTGGCGCGCAAGTAGTACTTGCAAACACATACCATCTTTATCTAGAGCCAGGTGATGAAATCGTGCGAGATGCTGGCGGTTTTGGAAAGTTTATGAATTGGAATGGTCCAACTATGACCGACTCGGGGGGTTTCCAAGTATTTTCTCTTGGCGCTGCGTTTGGGTCAAAGGTGGGGAAGTTGTCAAAAGTAACGCAAGGCGAAATTGTCGGTGGAGACGAGATCGAGGAAGGGGACGTGGCGGGCAGACTTGCGAAAATCGACGAGGACGGAGTCACTTTCAAATCTTACAAGGACGGCAGCGAACATCGCTTCACCCCAGAACGCTCAATGGAGATTCAGCATAATCTCGGCGCAGATATGATCTTTGCATTTGATGAATGTACTTCACCTGCTGCATCGTATATATATCAAAAGGAAGCAATGGAACGCACACACCGTTGGGCAAAAAGAAGTCTTGAAGCACATCTGGCAAATAAAGAAGCAGCGATGAAGCAAGGATTACTAGGTGTTGTACAGGGTGGGCGGCATCAGGACTTACGTGAAGAAAGCGCAAGAGTACTAGGAGCAATGGATTTTGATGGTTATGGGATAGGAGGTTCTTTTGATAAGGATGATATGGGGACAGCTGTTGGCTGGGTAAATGCAATTTTACCAGAGGATAAGCCACGTCATCTGCTTGGTATAGGTGAACCAATTGACTTGTTTGGTGCTGTTGAAAATGGATGCGATTTATTTGACTGTGTAGCGCCAACTCGTACAGGACGTAATGGCACACTTCATACTCGTGATGGCAAGATAAACATGCGTAATGCAAAATTTGTGCGCGATTTTACTCCTATTGATGGCGAGTGCGATTGCTATACCTGCAAAAATTACACCCGCGCATATATTGCACATCTTTTCCGTTCTGACGAAATGCTAGCAGGAACACTCGCATCAATACACAATCTTCGTTTCCTTGTCAGTCTTGTAGACAGGATACGCAAATCAATAATCGACGATACTTACGAAGCGCTAAAAATAAGTTTTCTAAATCAATACTACAATAAATAAATGACCATGTTTAATCTAAAATCCGACTGGCCACCGGCAGGCGACCAACCAAAGGCGATTAAGGAGCTTTTGGATGGCATTAAAAAGGGGATGCGCGCGCAGACATTGCTTGGGGTTACAGGTTCTGGGAAGACCTTCACGATGGCGAACGTCATAGCTTCTGTCGGCAAGCCCACGCTCGTTATTGCGCACAACAAAACTCTCGCTGCTCAGCTAGCGCAGGAGTACAAAGAATTTTTCCCAGACAATGCGGTACACTATTTTGTTTCGTACTATGACTACTACCAACCAGAGGCGTATATGCCAACGACAGATACGTATATTGAAAAGGACGCGCAGATTAATGAAGAAATTGATAGGCTTCGTCACGCATCCACTCAGGCGCTCCTCACGCGAAAGGACGTGATTATCGTTGCGTCTGTTTCTTGTATTTATGGCTTAGGAAGTCCTGCGGAATACGAAAAAGAAAATATGAAGCTTTTTACCGCACAGAAAATTGACCGCAAGTCGTTAATGATGAAGCTCATCAACATTCACTTTACTCGCACGAATGCTGACCTTACCCCCGGAACGTTTCGCTCTATTGGGACACTTATTGAAATAATGCCAGTTTCTGAAAAAATAGTATGGGGTATCACACTCAACGCTCAAGGTATTGAATCAATTAACAAGGTTGACCCAGTGTCTCAAAAAATTGTAGACACCCCCATTTCTATTTTTATTTTTCCAGCTAAACATTTTATTACTAATGAGGCAGAAAAAACACGCGCTATTAAAAAAATAAAAGCAGAACTAGACGCTCAACTTAAAAAGTTTGAAAAAGAAGGGAAGCCTTTGGAAGCAGAACGATTGAAGCGTCGCACCACATACGACC
This sequence comes from Candidatus Nomurabacteria bacterium GW2011_GWC2_42_20, assembly GCA_000998425.1. Taxonomy (GTDB): domain Bacteria; phylum Patescibacteriota; class Minisyncoccia; order Phycocordibacterales; family UBA1550; genus UBA1550. Next base: position 23,592 of record LCDG01000003.1, on the reverse strand, counting down.
TTGCAATGATACGTGAGGTTGGATATTGCAACGGCATTGAAAATTACTCGCGTCATATGTCGGGGCGTACCGAAGGTTCTGCCCCCGACACTCTCCTCTCATATTTCCCACGCACAAAAGACGGAAAGCCTGATTTTCTCACTATTATAGATGAATCACACGTAACGATTCCGCAAATCGGTGGAATGTATGCTGGCGATCAGTCGCGCAAGAAAACTCTTGTAGAATTTGGTTTTCGATTGCCATCTGCGATGGATAACCGCCCGCTTCGTTCAGAGGAATTTCATGAGCGCGTAGGGCAAATGATTTTTACATCAGCAACACCATCTGTTTACGAAAAGGAGAACAGCGAGCAGGTAGTTGAGCAGGTCATCCGTCCAACTGGGCTCATTGATCCAGAAATCTCAATTCGTCCTATTTTAGAAAAAGGAAAATACCCCGGGCAAATTCAAGACTTTATTACTGAAACAAAAACTGCGGTCAAGAAAGGCGGTCGGGTTATTGCCACTACTCTCACAAAAAAAATGGCGGAAGACCTTTCCGAATATTTAAAGGGAGAGGGGATTAAGGCTGAGTATGTGCATAGTGACATTAAAACACTCGAACGTATTCAAATTTTAACTGGGTTTCGCAAGGGGGCATTCGACTGTCTCGTGGGAGTGAACTTGCTCCGTGAAGGGCTCGATTTGCCTGAAGTCACCCTTATCGGCATACTAGACGCCGATAAAGAAGGCTTCCTGCGTTCTGATACTGCACTCATACAAACTATTGGTCGTGCTGCTCGTAACGTTCATGGGCGAGTAATTCTTTACGCTGAAAAAATAACAGGCTCTATTGAGCGCGCAGTTTCGGAAACAAATCGTCGGCGCGCTATTCAGATTGCGTACAACAAGGAGCACGGTATTACCCCAAAAACTATTATCAAGCAAATCAAAGATATTACAGAGCATCTAGAGACCGATCACATGAAGGCTGTAAAATTAAATCTAGATATTGATGCGCAGATCTTTGCAAAAAATCCTCAAAAACTAATAAAGCTTAAAGAGAAGGAGATGTCCAAGGCTGTGAAAGAACTCGACTTTGAAACAGCAGCAATTCTAAGAGATGAACTCGCGCTACTTAGGAAGCAAATATTGGAGTAAAAAATAACTGTCACTGGTCCACAGTGGCAGTTATTAAATTATGCTACACGCCTGCATTACTCGAACTTATAAAGAACAGAAAGTGAACTTGAAGTCGCCGATCCAGCTCTTTGGTACTCGGCACGAAATGAAAAATGCTGAAATGGCTTTGCTTCGATACCAATGCTTGCTATTGGTGCCGTTTCTCTACCGACACTACCCCAGGGAAAGCTCAAATTGTTTCGGGATGAATGCCTCCTTGCGAGTGCTTCAATTTGATAATTATAAACACCAACTCTCCCAAAAACATCAAGCTCGTCATCAACAGAAATCTTTTTCGTTACGGATAATTGTATCGCAGATAACAGCATTTCTCGTCGCGCGCGCATGTCGGCGTATTCGCGATGGTTCTTTGTGTAAAAATCAGTCTTAATTATTGATGAATTCACTCCTTCTGAACTGTTTGTGATTCTTTGTTCCTTTTCAAGCGATTCAGCCTCAAGAGAATCAATAATCCCAATTTTGACACTATTTGGTAAATATCCTTCCGCGTACCCGTAAATAGGTAAAGCAAGAATGAGGATGCCAATAAGATATTGTTTCATTTTAACCTCCCATTTTGTACATCAAGGGGAAACCTTGTACTGCTAAAAGGGTACCATACAAGAAAATGGTGAGCAATACCATTGCCATATTTTAAAAAATCTGGTATACTAAAGTTTTTAATTACCATGGCTGAAAATAAAAAACACAAACCTTTAGACAAGATTGTTGTGCGTGGCGCGCGTACTCACAATCTTAAAAATATCAGTGTAGAGATACCACGCGACAAAATGATTGTTTTTACAGGACTTTCTGGGTCTGGGAAGTCTTCGCTTGCCTTTGATACTATTTTTGCGGAGGGTCAGCGTCGCTATGTAGAGTCGCTTTCAGCGTATGCGCGTCAATTCCTGAATCAAATGCAGAAACCAGATGTGGATGAGATTACGGGACTATCCCCATCTATTTCTATTGATCAAAAATCTCATTCATCAAACCCTCGCTCAACTGTAGCTACTATTACTGAGATATACGATTATTTACGTGTACTTTATGCGCGGATAGGAAAGCCACACTGTCTTGTCTGCGGCACAGAAATTAAACGTCTCGGTAATGAAGAAATTATTAATTTTATTATGGATGACGTGAAGGGTTCTGCTGGTAAAAAAGCAGTCTCAATTCGTATTTTCGCGCCTATGGTACGTGGACGCAAAGGTGAGTATTATCAGCTTCTTTACGACCTTTTGAGCAAGGGATTTTTGATGGTTCGCATTGATGGCGTGATGCACAATCTACGCGAAAAAATCGAACTCTCAAAAACAAAAAAACACGAGATTGATGTGCTTGTGGATGAGATACTACTTTCTGATTTTAAAGGAAAAGAGAGAGGAAGAGAAAGGCTTGGAGAAGCCGTTGAAAAAGCGCTTGATGAATCACAGAGCCTTGTTCGCATTGTATTTAATGACGGGAAGATAGACACAAAAGACACAGTTATGTCTAACCGCTTCGCGTGTCCAAATGACGGTTTTTCATACCCAGAAATCGAACCTAGATTATTTTCATTTAACTCTCCATACGGCGCATGCGCCCTCTGTAATGGGCTTGGCACAAAACATTTTTTTGGAAACGAGAAATGTCCAGATTGCGATGGGGCGCGACTACGCAAGGAAGCTCTAAATGTTCTCGTAAGCGGGAAAAATATTGTTGAGCTTGTAGACATGACCATCGCGGAGGCATCAGATTTTTTTGCAAACCTGAAAATTTCAGAACGAGATAAAGACATATCGGTTCCAGTTGTAAAAGAAATTCAAAGTCGGCTTACTTTCATGCTGGAGGTAGGTTTAAACTATCTCACACTAAGCAGGCGCGCGGGGACACTTTCTGGTGGCGAGGGTCAACGTATTCGCCTTGCGTCTCAGCTTGGTTCGCGCCTTGTTGGAGCTCTGTACGTGCTTGACGAGCCAACTATCGGGCTTCACCAACGGGATAATGACCGTCTTATAAAAACGCTCAAGGAACTTCGTGACATAGGAAACACTATTATTGTTGTGGAGCACGATGAAGATACTATTTTTGCGGCAGACTATATGGTAGATATTGGCCCAGGCGCGGGGGTGCACGGAGGCAATATTGTTGTCTCAGGTGATTTAGACGAGCTCATTACGAACCCTAAAAAGTACAAGTCACTTACTCTTGACTATCTGCGTGGCGAAGTGGCTGTGCCACTTCCAAAAAGGCGCGATACAGATAAGGGACATCTGCGTATTCGTGAAGGTACTATTTTTAATATCAAACGTCTAAATGCTGATATTCCACTCGGTAAACTTGTAGCTATCACAGGTGTGTCAGGGTCCGGTAAGTCTACATTTATGTACGAGCTTATTCATAGAAATTTACAGGCTCGATTGGAGTATAAGTATCGTACAAACGATATTTATAATTGTGAAAGCTTTACTGGTACAGAATACCTATCTCGTACAGTGCTCATTGACCAGTCTGCTATTGGTCGTACTCCACGCTCAAATCCAGCAACGTACACAGGCGCATTTACATTTATCCGTGACTTGTTTGCAGAAACATCTGAGGCTCGCTTGCGTGGATGGGGGCCAGGTCGATTTTCGTTTAATGTAAAAGGTGGGAGATGTGAGACATGTCAAGGTAATGGCACGATAGCTGTTGAGATGCACTTTCTTCCAACTGTATATGTAACATGCGATGTTTGTCGTGGAAAACGTTTTGAAAAAGACACGCTTGAGATCAGATACAAAAAGAAAAATATTTACGACATTTTGGAAATGACGGTTGAAGAAGCAATTGATTTTTTTGTGGATATTCCAGCAATCTATGATCGAATAAAAACGTTAAATGATGTCGGACTAGGGTATCTTAAGCTTGGACAATCAGCAACAACGTTGTCTGGTGGTGAAGCGCAAAGAGTAAAGATTTCGTCCGAGCTCTATCGCCCACACATAGAAAAAACGATTTATCTTCTTGATGAGCCGACGGTAGGCCTTCACTATGAGGACGTACGCAAGCTTATTGAAATCCTGCAAAAATTGGTTGATAAAGGAAATAGCGTGCTGCTTATTGAGCATAATATGGATGTCATTAAGAGTGCAGATTATGTAATAGATATAGGTCCTGAGGGCGGAGAGGGTGGAGGGCAAATAGTTGCGCGTGGTACGCCAGAGCAAATCGCTCTGAGTCCAAATTCACATACAGGCAAATATCTGAAGAAGGTCCTTAAAAAGAAATAGACATCTCACGCACGATGGCGAGATGTCTATTTGTTAGTTCTGGTTTGGAGTAATGAACCAACACCCGAGGGTACGTTCAATTTGGCGCTTGTTGGACCACCAGTTTGCTCCTCTGTAGAAAACAGTAGTGTTTTTTACGAGTAGCATTGAAAGAACAGCGATATCATTTTCTGAAAGATAAAACGGATATACATCAGGCTCCTTCAAAAGCACTTGTTCGCGAGTGAATTTAAAAATCTTTGGCAAAACGACATTGGCTATATCCGGATCGTCATACATACTTATCTCATTGTGCCAACAATGAACAAGTGTGTCTATTCGCTCTTCTGCGAATCCATGAATTTCTCCAAGGTCCAGAAATGGCCTTGTAAAGGCGTTGCGTTTTTCTGGTAGTGCAATAATGTGACGAGTCAGTTTCTCTGCACATACGTCCAAAAGCGGCTTCACGCAACGAAGTTGTAGGACATGAAAATAGCGCACGAGGGCGTATCTTACTAGCCTGTGTACTTCTGGGAAAAGCACTGAAAACTGCAATCGCTGACATACAATCAGCTCTCGAGACTGCGACATAATAACCCCCTATTTGTTGATGAAGGACAATTTCCATATTTACTATATACTCTCTTTTAAGGAACCGCAATATGGAAAAACTTTACGTCCAAGACGCGAATCAGCTGATTCGAAAACTTCCTGATACGCCTGGTGTATATATATTTCGAGGTTGCGTCCAAGGCGTTAGTAAGCCTATTCGGAAGCACGAGATTTTATACATAGGCAAGGCAACATCACTTCGTACGCGCGTAGCGAGCTATTTTCGTCGCGACCTCATAGCTACTCGTGGGCCTATTATTGTAGGAATGGTTGAAGCCGCAAAGTCTGTTGATTTCATTGAAACTGACTCCGTGCTTGAAGCACTTATCCTAGAAGCGGCACTAATTAAAAAACATCAGCCAATATATAACACTAAGGAAAAGGATAACAAAAGTTTTAATTATATTGTCATTACAAAGGAGGATTTTCCTCGTGTGATTACCATGCGCGGTCGAGAAGTGAACTTGCGAATTGATGAAGTAAAATATTCATTTGGTCCGTTTCCACAAGGTAGCGTTTTACGCGAAGCGCTCTCTATCGTTCGTAAAATTTTTCCATTTAGAGACAGGTGTGTGCCTTGCAAACAACTAACAACTAACAACTTACAACTGACTAGTAAATGCAGACAGTGCTTTAATGCGCAGATTGGACTTTGCCCTGGTGTGTGTTCAGGTTCTATAACAAAAACAGAGTATGCAAAAACAATTCAGCGCATTAAACTCTTTTTTGAGGGGAAGAAAAAAACTCTTATTGTGAGGCTCGAGCGTGAAATGAAGACAGCAGCAAGGAATCAAAATTTTGAAGAAGCAGGAAAAATAAAGAAGGCGATTTTCGCACTTAATCATATTCGGGATGTTGCTTTATTAAGGGCGGATTTTCTGCGTGCTTCTGCTGTTAGCCTACATGAGGCTTTACCTGTTCGGATTGAAGCGTACGATGTAGCGCATATTTCAGGTACACATACAGTAGGTGTAATGGTTGTGTTAGAAGACAATGAACCCAGGAAAAGCGAGTATAGAAAATTTAAAATCAAAACTAGTACCAACGATGACAATGCATCCTTGCGCGAGATTCTTGAGCGTCGTTTCAATCATCCAGAGTGGCCAATGCCGAAGCTAATTGTTGTAGATGGAGGGAAGGCTCAGGTTAACACTGCAGAGAAGGTCCTTAATGAGTGTGGGTTGATCATCCCAGTCGTTGGTGTTGTGAAGGACGAGCTACACAAGCCAAAAGGTTTTCTCGGGGATAAAGCGCTAGTTCAAAAACACGACCGCGCAATCCTGCTCGCAAACAGTGAAGCACATCGCTTTGCGATAGGGTATCATCGAAAACTGCGCGGTAAATTATCGTAGATTACGCGAATAATCCATCAACAACTGCTTTTACATCGCCACCGTCTGCCTTACCAGCAAGGTCCTTCATGATAGCGCCGGTAAGTTGGCCAGCTTTTGATTTGTCTGTTACACCAAGTACTTCCTTTTTTGCGAGAGCAACGACCATAATTTCCTCGCGTGACATGAGGGTGGGGAGGTACTTCTCTAGAACCGCAAGCTCTGCCTGCTCGCTTTCTGCGAGCTCTGGTCGCCCGCCGTTTACAAACTGCTCTATTGAGTCCTTGCGTTGGTTTGAAAGGCGTTTAATGACCTTGAGAACCCCTGCATCATCTAGGACATCCTGCGGTGTTTTTCCTGTAGCAACAAGCTCGTTAGTAAACGCTGATAGCATATTGCGTACCACCGATAGACGAACTGCATCCTTTGCCATCATTGCAGGTTTCACCTCAGCCTTTATTTGTTCATGTAGTGACATTATTTTTTATAAATTACCAATTAATCCGTACATTGTAAGCGTTTTTACCATTATGACCAATATTGACACATGTATATAAATTATGCTATACTGGGGTCGGTATTATTTTGGTCTTTTAATAAAGGAGAAGGTGATGGCGGATAAATTAAGCGCAGGCGGAATGCTCTGCCTAAATTGCGAGGCAGAAAATGACGAGCTTAGAAATAAGTTAAGTCAATTGCAAGGTTGCTACGACGACGCAGTTGCATCATTGAGGGAGAAGGCGATTGAGCTTGAGATGGCCAATAGAAACACTCGCATACTTTTGCAAAATCTCGCATTGGCAGAAAAACGCGCCGTTTACGACAATCTAACCGGATTGTTTACTCGGTATGAAATGGAAGTGCAGATAAAGCATCACTTTTCGCTTCTTTCTCGCGCAGAATATTTGCTCAAAAATAAAAAGGTTGCAAACATCGATGATGAAAATTTTTCAATCTTGTTTGTCGATTTAAACGACTTCAAAATTATCAATGATTCTTGCGGTCATCAATATGGAGATCGTGCGCTAAGCATTTTTGCAAATTTTTTGAAGCAGTCTTTTCGCGAAACCGACATAATTAGTCGTTGGGGTGGCGATGAATTTGTAGTGTTGCTTCCTGGGATTTGTTACGATAGGGCAGTTGAGATTGTAATTGCGGTCAAGGACAAGCTCGAAGGCGTATTTATGCAATGTCCTGACAGCAAACAAGTGCCTATCAGAGCGTCGTTTGGCGTGGCATCAACATCTGATGCGCACATGGCTCATACCCTCGAAGAAATTATCGGGGTCGCAGACAAAGCGATGTATCTGGACAAGAAAAAGTAACAATTTTCTATTTTTAGGAACCCTTGTGTATTTTTGCACAAGGGTTTTTCTTTTGCCCATCTGTGGTAAAATGGCGTAATGGAACAAGAAATTTTAAATCGCCTTCAGACACAGGACGAGCTTTTACAAAAAATCTATATTTCGTCAGAAAAAACACGCAAGTATTTTTTGTGGACATTTTATGCCACAGTAGCGCTATTTGTACTGCCTTTGGTCGGACTTATGATTGCGATCCCCGCACTTATGTCTACATTGAGTGGTGCGTATGGACTCTAAAATAATTATGTACTCAATTTTATTAATTTTTATAGGACTAGCCCTAGGCGCTATTGCTGCGGTTGTAGTAGTTTTGTTTTTACGCAAAAAAAATGAAACCCTTGGAGGGTCACAAGGGGATGCCTTGGTTCTCATTCAAAATCAGCTTGGCAACTTTCAGACGCAACTTGGGGACTTTATGAAAACAGTAGATGCCAAGGTCGGGTCTTCAAACAAGGAAATGCAACAGGCGGTCCACATGCAGTTTAGCGAATCTCAAAAGCTTATTCGCGAAATCAATGAACAGGTTGAAAGAAATCTCAGTAATGTGGCAAAAGAAATGACAACTGCAAATGAGACCAGTAAGCAAGTGCTCGGAATTACAGACCAACTTCAGAACCTAGAAAAAGTTCTTACTCATCAAAAGCAGAGGGGGAACCTAGGCGAGGCTGCGCTTGAGCTAATTCTTTCAAATATTTTACCGCCAACAGCATACAAGCTCCAGCACCAATTCAAGGGCGGGGAGACTGTTGATGCTGTTATCATTACTAAAGATGGAATGATTCCTGTGGATGCAAAGTTTTCTCTTGATAACTATAATCGTGTCGTGAATGAATCAGACCAAACACGCAAGGAGGAGCTCGAAAAAGATTTTCGGAATGATCTTAAAAAGCGAATAGATGAAACTGCAAAATATGTGCGTCCAGCAGAGGGGACACTCCCATTTGCATTTATGTTTATCCCGGCAGAAGGTATTTATTATGACCTGCTAATCAACGAAGTAGGTTCTGTAAAAGTGAACACTCGTAGTTTGATTGACTATGCCACAAATGAAAAAAAAGTGATCATTGTGTCGCCAACAACGTTCTCGGCATATTTGCAGTCTGTATTATATGGCTTTCGCGCATTTAAAATTGAAGAATCCGCGCAGTTAATAATTGGTCGCGTTGAGGAACTGAGGAAGCACCTAGTCGCATACGAAGAGTACATGAAGAAACTTGGCAATACACTTGGAACTACTGTGAACCATTACAACATGGCGTACAATGAACTCAAAAAGGTAGACAAGGATATGGTGAAAATTACAGGGGAGACTGCAAGTATTGATCCTATCCTAATTGAAAAACCAGTTTCCGGTGAGTAGATAAGTAATTTTTGCAAAAAAAAACCGGAAGCAAAGGGGTGGTGCTTCCGGGTGGCCAGGTCTTTTTAGTGGTAAAAATGTGGGGCCAAGGGCTAGCATGCGAGCGCTCAGGGAGGAGAAGCGCGCATACCAACGACTTAACAATAGCACGAGGTTAGTGATTTTGTCAATTTCTTACAGTTTTTGTAGCATGCTTATGTGGAAAATCTGATTTTGGCGCGATTGTAGGCAAATTCGCTTGCGTTTTCTATAATTTCGTGTAGAATAGACAGATTATGATTTTTGCAGTAATACAGACAGGTGGCAAGCAATATAAGGTAGCCCCAGGTGAAACTCTTCTTATAGAGAAGCTGCCAGGTGAGCCAAAAGTAGGGGATAAGATCGTTTTTGATCAGGTTCTTCTTGTTAATGATGACGTTAAGACATTGGTTGGCGCTCCAACGGTAGTGGGTGCATCTGTTCATGCTACACTCAAGGAGGAGGGGCGCGGAAAGAAGGTTGTCGTTATTCGATATCGTAACAAATCCCGCTATTTCAAGAAAAACGGCCATCGCCAGCCTTTTATGAAGGTAACGATAGACGCTATCAAGTAATCAAGGCTTTAGCTTTAAATAAGAAAACCTCTGAATCTACTGATTCAGAGGTTTTTTGTTTCTAGTCAATTGGTGATTTGCATCCAGGACCATGAATCCCGCGTCCACCGATTGGGTGCTTGTCGATTTCTTCGCCAATCTGGTCAAAGTAGCAGTCAGGATTAACGAAAACCTTTTTACAATCAACGACCATAAATTGCGGGCCGAGCGGGTCATTTTTCTCTAATGACTCACCGCATCCGCATCCGCAAAGTTCAACTATCACCGCATGTGGATTTTGAAGATACTCTTTCAAGGTTTGTGCCATTTTTCTATCCTTTCTTCTCTGTTTAGGTACAAAAGCTTTCTACAAAATAGACTAACATATCCCGCTCAATAATCAACTAACATATATTTATGGCTATAACCACGGATGTATGAATTGAAAATGTACTGTGACTACTAAATTACCCTCTGTTTTTCAAAGCATGCCTAAGAGTATCGCTATCAGAGTACTCAAGCTCGGTGCCTGTGGATAGCCCGCGACCTAATGTGGTTATGGTGATTCCAAGCTGTTCTGCAAGTGGTGTGATCACCTTGAGTATGTAATCATGAGTAAAATCCCCCTCAGGGTTTACGGAAAGCGCTAGGATTATTTCCGTAAGGCCATCTGTTGCAGAACCCTCTATTCGCTCTAAAAGCTCTCTAATGCGAATTTTTGAAGCAGGGTCACGTTCAAGCACGGGGATAGTGCCTCCTAAAATAAAGTATCTGCCTGCGTAGCCTCCACTGCGACGAACGCTTTCAAGATCTGTATCCTTCTCCACAACCATAAGAGTACTGCTGTCTGCATCATCAACACAAATATCACAAAGCGTGCTTGAATTTGATGATATGCGTTTTTGGTAGAATCGAAAACACCCAGCGCATTGTGCAATATCTTTCTTTAATGCGGATATTTCGCGAGCTAGACTATCCACAAAGTACGGATCTTGCGCAAGCAGAAAATACACAAAGCGTTTTGCTTGGCGTGTGCCAATACCGGGGAATTTCATGAAAAGATGTGATAGGTTTTCAATTGAACTCATATTTAAAAATCATCAAAATTCCCACCAGAACTGCGTGTGGCACCTGCATACTCATGTTGCTTATCAACAGACATAAACGTTGATTTTTCCTCATCGAAGTAGAGCTGAATGGCGCCGACAGGGCCATTGCGATGCTTTTCTACAAGAATCTCCGCAATGTTGGTCTTCTCGGCATTCTTGTCTTGCTTGTCCTCGCGGTGAATAAACATAACAACATCGGCATCCTGCTCAATAGAACCTGAGTCACGAAGATCAGATAGGCGAGGTTTGCCACCACGAGCCTCCACTGCGCGAGAAAGCTGAGAAAGCGCAATCACTGGCACATCGAGGTCCTTTGCTAGCGCCTTGAGAGAGTGAGATATCTCTGTCACTTGGTTGACCATAGAATCATGATTTTTTGATGTATTCATAAGCTGGAGATAGTCGACAATGATGAGCCCAAGCCCATGCTCGCTCTTGAGTTTTCTAGCTGCAGAACGCATTTTCATAATCGTATTTCCAGATTGATCATCGATAAAAATCGGTGCTTTAGAAAGTCTGTCGAGTGAGCCACGTAATTTTTCAAAATCCTCATCAAGTGAAAGCTTCCCCGTACGAAGCTTCCATGCATTTACGCGCGCCTCTGCCGATAGCAGGCGGTCGACGAGTTGCTGTGTATTCATTTCAAGTGAAAAGATTCCAACAGGAACATTGTGATGAATCGCTGCTTGGCGGGCAATATCAAGCGCGAGGGTTGTCTTACCCATCGAAGGGCGAGCAGCGAGGATGATGAGATCGGATTTTTGAAAGCCTGAAAGCAGTGTATCGAGTGCAGGGAAACCAGAAGGCACTCCACGTAGCTCGCTACCAGATTTGTGCATTTTATCAAGGCGCTCCCACGCTTCTTCAAGAGTGTCTTTCAGGCCGATAAATTTTTTCGTGACACTTGAATTTGTGATCGCATATATTTTCTTTTCTGCTTCATCAAGCACATTTTCTATTGCTTCAGCCTCATTGTATCCTAACTCAGAGATGTGTTCCGCCGCCTCAATAAGTAGTCTTAAAATGTATTTTCTTTGAACAATCTCAGCATAATGTTTTGCGTTTGTAGAGGAGGGGACGGTATCTACAAGCTCGGCCAAATAACTTCCGCCACCAATATTGTCAAATTTACCACGTTCCTTTAGTCGAGTAGACACTGAAAGCAGGTCTATTGGCTCATGTCGAGTATGGAGTTCAAGCATTGCATCGAAAAGCATGCGGTGCTTGTCTACATAAAATGATTCTCTTGTGACAACATCCCCAACATCATACATACCCTCTGGGCGAAGCATTAGGGATCCAAGAAGCGCTTTTTCTGTATCAATGTTTTGAGGAGGAATGCGGAGCTCTCTTGATTTGAATTGTCGGTTTTTTGTATCTGCCATATCGGCCATTCTAGCACAGCTTCAATTCTCACAAAAACAAAATCGTGGAAAAAATAGGGGATAAGCGGTGGATACAAAATTATGCCACAAAAACTATTCCTGAACGTCTAATCTTATGATTTTTGGGCCCTTATCTGTGTCCTCAACACTCCACCCAAGGGAATTGATTTCCTCACGGATTTTATCCGATTTTATCCAATCCTTATTTTTGCGAGCTTCCTCACGAGCTTTGGCCAAAGCTACTATATTGCTTGGTATCGTTTCTTTTTTTACATTTACGAGTCCAAGACCTAGCACCTTGTCGAATTCAAGAATTGTCGCTTTTTTATCTGCAGGGGGGATACTAGGTTCCTCTTTTAGGATTTGCCATATGCGCGCAAGTACCCATGTAATATGCATATCGTTACATAAAGCATTTTCAAAATTCGCGAGCTCAGTCGGTACGGGGGTCCCACCATCTGGAAGTTCGCGAAATGATTCATTTAATTTTTTTAATGCATTCTGAGCGCCATCAAGCGCATCCCACGTAAAATTGAGCTTTGAACGATAGTGAGTGCCTAATACGAAATATCTAAAGGAGAGGGGGGAGAAGCCACGCTCTGTGACAGTTTTTAGTGTTGTGTGATTGCCAAGTGATTTAGACATTTTTTGGCCATCTATCATAACAAATTCAGTGTGAACCCACGTACGCACAAAAGGCTTCTTATTTACTGCTTCTGATTGTGCAATCTCGTTCGTGTGGTGTGGGAAAATAAGGTCAACACCACCTGTATGAATATCTATTGTTTCTCCAAGTGAGTCGCATGCCATTTCTGAACATTCAATATGCCAACCAGGTCTTCCTCGCCCGAAAGATGCATCATAAGCTACTCCGTTGTCGTCCTTGGATTCAAACTTCCAGAGAGCGAAGTCTCGATGTGACCTCTTCTCTCCTGTACTCTCTATTCGCGACTCAGTGCTTGCGTCAAGATCAAGCTGCGCGAGAGAGCCATAATTTTTTGATTTAGTAACATCAAAATATATTCCGTCTGAAGTAGTGTACGCATATCCATCGCGAATCAGCTTTTCAATCATCACGACCATACCACCAATATGCTCGGTAGCATGCGGTATTTTGTGTGGTGTGAGGATATTTAACGCTTTAAAATCAGCGAGTAGGAAATTTGTATACTCTCGCGCAAGAGCTTGAATCGTAACCCCTTCTTGCCTTGCGCGAGCAATCATTTTGTCGTCAACATCTGTGATGTTCATCACCTGTTTTACGTTGTAATTTAGGTACTCAAGTGTTCGTCTCAATGTATCATTTACAATAAAGGCACGTAGGTTCCCAACATGCGCGTAGTCGTAAACTGTAGGACCACAGTGGTACATTCGAATCTCATTATCATTAATCGGCTCGAGTTTCTCGATAGAGCGCGAGAGTGTATTAAACAGTCTTACATCCATTTCTTAAAAAACTTGAAGTAGCTAAAAAGGCAGACGCCGACGACGCCCATTGTGGCCAATATAATCCAGAATGCGTTTGGGTTGCTAGCTAGCGGTATGCTTGAAACGCTCATTCCAAATACTTGCCCTATAAATGTGAGAGGGAGAATAATGAAAGCAGTTACTGTGAGAGTTTTCATGATGTCATTTGTTTTTGTAGTAAGAAGTGAATCATTTGTGTCGCGCAGGTCGAGTACTGTCTCACGGTGCCCATCGAGAATCGATGATATTTTGTAGAATTCACCAACAACAGTATGTAAATAATAGGAAAAATCTTCACCAAAAAATTTAGTGCCGGCAATCTCAAATGACTCGAGAACCTCTTTGTGTGGGCGAAGAATCTGTTTGAAATTAAGCAGATCACGATTTAGGTGCGAAATGGAATTAACCATGTCACGCTCATTCCCACCAAAAATCTTTGCCTGAATTTCGTTAAAGTCGTGACTGATATGCTCGAGCTCGCCATCAAGCATCTTATAAAGATCTTTTAGTATATAAAATAGAATAAACCCAGCATGATCCCCGATATTCGATTTTTCTAGAATTGAATTTACTTCAAATGCTTTTGAGAATTCGTGAAGCTGATCAACAAAGTCGTAGTGCGATGTGATAATAAACTTATCACCAATAATAAAATCGATTTCTTGATCCCTACCTCCATCGTGCTTATGTGATATTGTTGGGAAGTGCAGAATGAGATAAATAAAATCATCATATAGATCCACCTTTGAACGAAGGGTTGGGGTCAAAAGCTCCTCTGCGACCAATGGGTGGATATTAAATTCATCCATAAGAACACGTACTTCCTCTGGAGTTGGCGATAGTACGTCTACCCAAACGAGGTCCTTATATTTGTATCGCGAAATCATGCTTGAAATTATAACATATTAAATATTTAATATCATCAAATTAGATTTCAACAAACATTGACCAGATTGTAAACTTTTGCGATACTACACGTGATGAAATCATCTATTAGTAAAAATACTCTTACTGTTCTGACCATCATTGGAGTTGTTGGCGCATTCGGCGCTGGTATGCAAATTGGTCAGAAAAACGCTCTTCTTGTTGTGAGTACGTACGAGGCCACGAATACTACACCACAAAATAGGCTTGACCTTAATCCTTTATGGAAAACGCTTGACGTATTAGAAAACCGATTTGTCGCAACTTCTGCATCATCATCTATACCAAGCGACGAGGCAAAAGTATGGGGGGCTATTGAGGGGTTAACAGCTTCCTATGGTGATCCGTACACTGTGTTTTTCCCACCAAAGGAAACGACAGCATTTGAGGAGGAGGTTAGAGGAAGCTTTGAGGGGGTTGGGATGGAGATTGCTTTAAAAGACAAGGTGATTACTGTTGTTGCGCCACTTAAAGGCACCCCGGCAGAACGCGCAGGAATACTGCCTGGCGACCAAATTTTAAAAATTGATAAACTTTATACAGGTGGCATGACGGTAGAGGAAGCCGTCCAGCATATTCGTGGCCCGCGTGGGAGCACCGTTGTGCTTGTTATTAAGAGAAATGGGGGAGTGGAAGATATCAATGTGACGCGCGATATTATAAATATCCCAACCATAGACACAGAGCTTCGCGATGACGGTGTTTTTGTGATTTCTCTTTATAACTTCTCGGCAAACTCCGCAAATCTATTTCGTGGAGCTCTTCGTGAGTTTATTGAATCAGGCTCCGATAAGCTAGTGCTTGATCTGCGTAGTAATCCAGGCGGATACCTTGAAGCAGCTGTTGATATGGCGAGCTTCTTTCTTCCGATAGGGAAAACTGTCGTCATTGAGGACGGTGGGATAAAGTCAAAGCAAAAATCAGAAAAGAGCAGAGGGTACGATGTATTCACTGAGAATTTGAAGATGGTGATTCTTATCAACGAGGGTTCTGCGTCAGCCTCAGAAATTCTCGCCGGCGCCCTTCATGAACACAAAATTGCAAAACTTGTCGGTGAAAAAAGCTTTGGCAAAGGATCCGTGCAGGAACTTATTGAGATAACACCAGAAACCTCGCTCAAGGTTACTATTGCAAAATGGCTCACTCCAAATGGATTATCAATTTCAGAAAATGGTCTTGAACCAGATGTAAAGGTAGAGATAACAAAGAATGATATAGAGAAAAAACTTGATCCTCAGATGGATAAAGCTGTAGCAATCTTAAAAGACCCTGATTTTAAACGATAATATTATGAAAATTGTATTTTTAAAAGATGTCCCGCGTGTAGGTAAAAAATATGAAGTCAAAGATGTTGCAGATGGGTATGGGCGACATCTTGTTATGCAAAGAATAGCTGAGCCTGCTACAAAGGAGGTTCTTGCGCGTATACAAAGTAAAATGGCAACAGATGCAACACTAAAAAAAGTTCATACTGAGTTATTGATGAAAAATCTCGAGGTACTTTCTGGTGCGACCATCACTCTTCTAGGTAAGGCTAACGAGAAGGGACATCTCTTTGCAAGTATCCATAAAGAAGAACTTTTGGCAGAGCTCAAACGATCTGCACATATTGATATGCATCCAGACTATATCATGCTCGACCGCCCACTAAAAGAAATTGGCACATATGAAATCCCAGTGGTTATTGAAAAGAATAAGTCGACACTTAAGGTTGTAGTGGGAGCAGTTAAATAAAAAGGATCGTCTTATAGGTAAGACGATCCTAGGATTACTGGAACATTTCCCAGTTTGATTCTGCATATATGCGCATCATTTTATATGCCTCGTACAATAGCGCAATATATATTATAGATGGGCGATTACCACGAGCAATTAAATATTCGGCAAGCCTTGGAAAATTCGAATTGCCTTTAAAGCATTCTTTGTAAGCGTTTTGTTCGCGATATATACGTCCAACGAAATTATTTGCAAAGTGTAGGTGAAAATTATTCTTAACAAGAACAAAACATTCGGGACCTAGAAGCTCATTTGTTTTAGATATTCTCATCCATTCATCGCACTCATTACGTGCTGGATTCTCGTCTAGCATTGTACGCCCCCATTCATTGACTATCTCTTTTAATTGTACAAGATTTGCTGAATAAAGTCAACAACACCACGAGGCACAACAGAAACTCCGACTCATTAATGAGTCGGAGTTTCGTGTATAATGTTTCTATTTCACGCTCGCTACCTTGCGACGCGTAGTTGTGCCATCAAAGTTTCCTTTGCGCTTCTCAGAGAATTCTACAATTCCTTCCTTGAGAGCGTAGAGGGTGTGGTCCTTGCCGATAGCAACATTGGTTCCTGCAAGAATCTTTGTACCTCGCTGACGCACAATAATTGAGCCAGCCTTTGCAGTCTCTCCATCATAAAGCTTAGTACCAAGGTACTTTGCTGTTGAATCAGTTAGGTTTTTGGCGGATCCGCCAGCTTTTCGTGTTGCCATGGTGTAAAAATTTCGTAAATATCTATAAAACGCCTATAATCTAAAGTAATGACAAGTATACAGAAGATAGTTGAAAAAATCAAGGGGATTAACGTACGTAAACAAGTAAATTTAAGGATTATCCCAGATGACGTATTCTTGGGGCTAATTTTAATACTTATTGCTTTTGCATCTTTTGGGCTTGGACGACTCTCTAAAATAGAGGGGTCAAAAACACCTGTTCGGTTTGAAAATATTACAGAAGCTACCAAGGAGACTTCCTATCAAAAAGCACTAGCAGGCGGACAAGCTGCTAGTATCATAAATTCAGCAGGAGACCAACTCGTTGGCTCAAAGAATGGTACAAAGTATTATTATCCTTGGTGCACTGGCGTACAAAAAATAGCTCAAGCAAATATAATACATTTCACATCAAAAACGGAGGCAGAGGCTCGAGGGTATACACCATCGGCAACATGCAAAGGTCTCTGAGCATGCTAAAATAACTGTATGACATCAATTGAATCACTTCATACGCACACGACACTTTCTGACGGGAAACTATCCCATCGTGAAATGTTTGAATTGGCTCAAACGCTAGGGATCTCTATTGTCGCATTTACGGACCACGATTCTGTACCAACAGATACAATAATTTCTGAACTTGAAACACTTCGCGAAGAAAAAACAAAGTGGGTGATAGGTATTGAAATTACAGCAAATCTACCAACGGAGCTTTATCCAGAGACAGGCGCAATGCACATTATAGGACTTTTTGTTAACCCAAAAAACAAAAAGCTTCTTGCTCACTGCAGGCTAGCGCAAGATGCTCGAAGAAAAAGAATGAGGAAGATTGTTGATAATCTTCAAAATTTAGGATTTAAAATCACAGAAACCGACTGTCTTGAAATGTCGGGAGGGGAGTCTGTTGGCAGGCCGCACATAGTTCAAGCTATTAAAAAATACCCCGAGAACAATGTCGTAATCGAAAAAATTCGTATAGAAATGGCTACAGAAGCCTCCACCAATCCTGCAATCCAGGAACAATACACACGTATGATGCAAAAAGGGGAGAACAATTACCCGTACGCGCTTTTTCTTACCCCGAATGCGTTTCGAAATGGGTATGCGGAGCACGAATACATGCCAGATCTCGATGAATCGGTAAAACTTATTCGCGAGTCTGGCGGGGTGGCTATACTGGCGCATTATTTTACGGTTCAACAAAAAATGCCGCTTCACGTGCTTGAACGTCTGCTATATGAGAAACGTCTTGATGGAGTTGAGGTTGTGTATGGCATTCGCGAGTATGGAACAATTGGTGAGGCAGAGATGAACACAGAACGTGACGCGCTTCGCAATATGGCAAAAAAGTATGAATTGCTCGCCCTTGGTGGTTCAGACGCGCACACAGTAGAGGATCTTGAGCGATATGTAGCGAATGATTGGTTCTCCAAGGAAACCATCGGTTTTACAGAAAAAATTCTAGCGACAGGTAAAGTAAGTAAACAATTCTCTTCACTTTAAATAGCAAATTACTAAGTAGGTGGGGTAATTGGATTTGTGATATAATCAGCTGATATGATAGTTGCCGATATTGAAGCTACAGGACTCGATCCGCAAAAACACTCAATTCTAAGTATTGGTGCTGTAGATTTCGAGCACCCAGAGCGCCAATTTTATGGCGAATGTCGTATGTGGGATGGCGCGAGTATAATGAGTGACGCGCTCGCAGTCAACGGATTCACGAAACAGGAATGTATGGACTCCAAAAAACATTCACTAAAAGAACTCATGGAAAACTTTTTGCATTGGGTAGAGCAATGCGAAGACAAAACACTTGCTGGTCAGAACCCATCCTTTGACCGTGATTTTCTAAACAATTCTTTCGCGCGATCGAGTATCGGATGGCATTTTTCATATCGCACACTCGACCTCAACTCAATGGCATATATGGACATGGTGAAGCGCGATGTCGCAATACAGCACAAAAACGACAGAGCAGATTTGAGTCTCGATACCATTTTAAAATACCTAGGCCTGCCAGAAGAGCCTAAACCCCATCATGGGTTAAATGGAGCTAAATATGAAGCAGAAGCATTTTCCCGCCTTTTGCACGGTAAAAATTTATTGCCAGAGTTTGCCCAGTATCCAATAATTCATATCCAATAATATGTGTGGCATTGTAGGCATCATCACTAGCGAAAAACGTAATCTAGTTCCTGAGATTATTTCATCCCTAAAAAATCTTGAGTATCGTGGTTACGACAGTACTGGTATAGCGATTATCAATACAGGGGAAATCAGGCGGGTACATAGACTTGGCGCGCCGAGCGATGTTTTCGTGCCACAACAGATTTCAGAGGAGCTTGGAGTTACTAGCGACGGACTTTCTGTAGCCATTGGTCACAATAGATGGGCAACGCACGGTAAGCCATCTGAGGAAAATGCTCATCCGCACTTTGATTGCACAGATACACTGGCGATTGTG
Organism: Candidatus Nomurabacteria bacterium GW2011_GWC2_42_20; assembly: GCA_000998425.1. GTDB lineage: Bacteria > Patescibacteriota > Minisyncoccia > Phycocordibacterales > UBA1550 > UBA1550. The sequence continues at coordinate 4,114 of LCDG01000003.1, read as the reverse complement.
CATAACGGGACGATATTAAATCATGAATTGTTGCGAAAGGAACTTATCGCGCTCGGCCACACATTTTCATCCACAACAGATACCGAGGTAATACCACACCTTATAGAGCAAAAAATAAAAGAAGGGAGTTCGGTTAAGGATGCATTCCTAGACACAGCTGCGTGCCTCGATGGTAGCTTTGGCCTTGCATTAATTTCATCAAATGAACCAGATCGTCTTCTCCTAGCAAAACACGGTAGTCCGCTCCTTTTTGGTGTGCTCAAAGATACCTTAATCGCCGCATCAAGTTCAAACGCAATTCTCGCATACACGAATACTTTTATTACTCTTGCAGATGGAGAGTACGCCGACCTTTCAATTGGTAGCGGGAATGTATCGTACAAAATCGGTACGATACAGGACAGAGAAAACTTAATTACAAAGGAAACAACAACGATTACTGATCATTCACGAGAAGACATGTCAATGGGGGAGTATGAGTCGTTTATGAAAAAAGAAATTCATGAGCAACCCTCTGTTTTTAGAACCACAATACTGGGGCGTTATGATGAGACAACTGGTGACGCGGTTTTGGGTGGATTAATCGACTACGAGGATATGCTACGTCACGCTAGGCAGGTGATTACTGTTGCATGTGGTACAGCACACAATGCGGCACTTGTTGGCGGAATACTCATTGAAACATTAGCCAATCTCCCTGTTAGAAATGAAATCGCATCAGAGTTTCGTTATAAAAAGGTGCCAATAAGCCCCGAGGAAGCAATACTTTTTGCGGTAAGCCAGTCTGGAGAAACAGCAGATACTCTTGAGTCGGTAAAGGAAGCGCGTCGTAAAGGTTATACTACCTTTGGTATTGTGAATGTTGTTGGAAGCGCTATAGCAGAAGCTGTCGATGCTGGGGTGTACGCAAGGGCAGGGTTTGAGATTGGCGTGGCGTCTACCAAAGCCTTTATTGCACAACTTGCCATTTTTTATTTACTTGCAATAAAATTAGCGCGAGAAAGAGGTATGACGCCACAAGAAGGACAAAGTATTTTGAACGAGCTCAATAAAATTCCGAATCTAATGATAAAAACGTTGGAGACAACTGAGTCTGAAATAAAGAGGCTTGCCGAGAATTACGCAAGCAAAGGAATTAGAACAATAAATTTCCTCGGACGCGGGATCCACGTGCCGATATGTATCGAAGCATCACTAAAGTTCAAGGAATTAACATATCTTGAAACAGGGAGCTACCCGCTGGGCGAGCTTAAGCATGGACCAATAGCAATTATTGATAATAATGCTCTCTCAATCATCATTATGCCGCATGACGATCTCTTTGCATTAAATAAAAATTCTTTGGAACAAGTTCTCTCTAAGGGTGGAAATGTAATTGTCGTTACTGACGAGCTAGGCGCGCAAAATTTAGTACTACAAGATATTGAAGTCATAATAATCCCAACTCTAAAAAATCAGCTTCTATATCCTGCTCTAGAGATTCTTCCGCTTCAACTTTTTGCCTATCACTACGCTCGCGCGCTAGGAAACAATGTCGATAAACCTCGCAATCTTGCAAAATCGGTAACAGTGGAATAAGTCGTGTAATACTTCTTATAGACAACACGGGTCATTTATTACTTATGAAAAAAGAAAACGTCAACCTGCCTAAAATACTTACGGTTCTTACCAAACTGTTTCCTGAACCAAAATGTGCTCTTCATTACGCGAAACCATTGGAACTTCTCGTTGCTGTTATTTTGTCTGCGCAATGCACCGATAAAAAAGTGAACGAGGTCACGAAAGAGCTTTTTAAAAAATACAAAACATTAAACGATTATATAAATGCCAAACCTGATGAACTTGAAAAAGATATTTATTCAACAGGTTTCTACAAAGCTAAAGCAAAAAATATTCTTGCCGCCGCGCAAACAATAAAAAAAGATTTTGGTGGAAAGATTCCAAAGACGATGATGGAGATGATAACTATTCCTGGTGTCGGCAGAAAAACTGCAAATGTTGTTCTCGGAGAATTATATGGCACAAGTGAAGGCATCGCCGTCGATACACACGTCATCCGTTTGTCACGACTCCTTGGTCTCACGAAGTACCGCGAAGCGCACAAAATCGAACGAGATCTAATGGTAATTGTCCCTAAAAAAGACTGCGTTCGTTTTTCACACACGCTTATTCTTTACGGACGCGAGTACTGCTCGGCACGGAAGCACAGTCACGCGAATTGCCCGCTCGGGAAATTTTATGTAAAGTAATAGGGTATTTGTGTTATAATTTAGATCATGCGCGGTTTGATTTTGATAATCACTGGGATAATTTTTCTAGCGATTCTAAGTTGGTATGTGCTGCCAAAAGCACCGCAAGCGCCCACCCCAGAACCACAGCAAAAGTCCATGACATTCACCATCACTAGCCCTGCATTTGAGACGAACGGAGTGATTCCCGCGCGTTTTACCTGCGACGGCAAAAACATTTCGCCCGAACTCATTTTTTCAAATATCCCAGAGGGAACACAGAGTCTGGCCCTTACAATGGAGGATCCTGATGTACCACATTCTATTCGTCAAGATGGAATGTGGAATCACTGGGTAGTATGGAATATCCCACCAAATACAACGGCGATCAAAAAGGGTGAGCTTACGCAAGGAGTAGTTGGTATTGGCACAAGCGGAGAATCATCATATATGGGCCCATGTCCACCTGATCGTGAGCATCACTATATTTTTACATTGTACGCACTCGACAGCGTTCTTAATTTACCAAGCAATTCAACAAAAGAAAAACTTTTGCAGACACTTACCCCGCATCTTATTCAAAAAGCTATCCTAATAGGGCGCTATAATCGCAAATAGCAATAAAGGTCTGTGTCGACGTAACGTGTCATAGGGGAAATGGGTAAGTAATGTGTGGATTGAATCTATGTTATTAAATGAAGAAGAGAATTGGCAAAATACATTCCACCGTCGCACAATCAAGCTTTAGTGCAACGCTACACAAACCCATGAGGTGTGTATAAACGTGGGGTTGACAAAAACGTTTGTCTTGTGTATACTGAACCTTAGTAGAAGCAGTAAAAATTAGACCTTTGAAAACCTAGGTTATTTAACTTCCTTGAAAGGAGAGTCATCATGTGCAAAATTATCGTTATGCTTTTCTCGTTCTCGTTGCTGTTTGGATTCCAAAACGTGGCAGTAGCAGAACCACTCCCTGTATCGACTAGTGACTACTGTATCGTCACACATGTCGTTCGTAATGGCGAAACCCTTACGAAAATTGCCCAAAATTTCGGGGTACCGATAGAAAGCATCCTGTCTTCGCGGTTCAATTCCGCTTTGGCAAGGCGCAATAATCCGAACCTTATTTTTGTGGACGAAAAGATCGCCATACCGCTTCCGGCTACTACGGCGGTTAAATCAGTACCCATAGCGCCAAAAGTAGCGACGAGTTCGACTGAAACAACACCAGCAGTCTCACCTACCGAAACTTTCTTAAAGGAAGGGATGCCGTATGTGAAAATTGCTTTCTTACTAGCCGTTTTCACGTCAGTCGAGCTCTTTCTGTTTGGTGTATATTTCCTCGTGCGAGATTGGAGAAATAAAAACACTAGTGAAGGCAAAGCCGCTAATCAAGTTTACGGCCCGGAAAAGGCGGTGTCGTGCATGCAAGGGGTGACGTCGGCGGAGGGAATCATTGAAACACTCGGTGAAGCGAGGGTGAAAGATCTGGTCCTTGCAATGCATATGCCGATAGTGATTGATGAAAAGGGCAACCAAGTGTTGCTTTGTAATATTTCAAGATTTATGCAAAATGAGAAATTGAAGATGTTCCAAGGCGGCCTCGTCAAAGACTTGAGCAGAAATATCAAGACTCTGGGAGAAGCGTAGCCTAAGCTTACGAATAACGAAGTTACAGTCAGTCAGTCATCTAGAGGAAGCAACAATACGGAAGTAGTTGCAGACAAAGGATGGATAACATTGTAAATACCCTGGCAAAACACGCCAGGGTATTTTTTTAAAAAAGCGTGCGACTGAATGTTTTTGAGTGGGGAATAAATAAACCCGCTCGCTCTACCTACCGCCTGTTTTATTGGGGAGTAGAAGTAAATATAGTGTCGCACAAT
>LCDG01000002.1:34939-101838 GCA_000998425.1 Candidatus Nomurabacteria bacterium GW2011_GWC2_42_20 | reverse complement strand
ATCCAGAGTGATAGTACTAAAAACTTCTTTCCTATGCTTGGTTTTATTTCATCTGGTTCCACGCTTCTAGTTTACCTTTAATTACCCCCCAACCGCAAGAGATTTTAGTAAGTTAAGATGTGTATAACTCATGTGCTAAATACCTGCACGGCCACAAAGGTTAAACCTTGGCGGTCGTGTAGGTATTTTTTTGCATAATGATAGCCTCTTCTGGTATGCTCTAAAAATAGCAATAAACATATGTCTGGACATAATAAATGGTCACAAATAAAGAACAAGAAGGCTGTAACTGATGGTAAACGGAGCAAGATTTTTGGGAAATTTTCGAAGCTAATTGCGCTGGAGTCAAAAAAAGCTGCGGGTAATCTTACCTCACCTGGTCTTCGCGCTGTGATCGAGCGCGCAAAAAAGGAAAACATGAATAATGAACTCATCGACCGTGCTATTAAAAAAGGTGCTGGTGGTGATGCTGGTAACATGGAAGCAGTGCTTTATGAGGCATATGGGCCTGGTGGGTGTGCGCTTTTGATAGACGGTCTCACTGACAACAAGAACAGGACTGTTGCTGAAATAAAACACCTGCTCTCAAAGCGGGGGCTCGCGTTAGCCGGGCAAGGCGCGGCGATGTGGGCGTTTACTAAAACCTCAGACGGGTACGAACCACAAACATCGGTGCCCCTTTCAGACGAAGACGGGGATGCTCTATCGTCACTTCTTGATGAACTCGACGAACACGACGACGTACAGGATGTGTACACAAATGCAGAATAGGGTTAAAAACTAAATACCAGCAATTATCTAATATCGTAGATAATTGCTGGTATTTAGTTTTGGGGTGCATGATTTATGGTGGTACACTATGCCTATGCGAATCATTGCTATTGACCCTGGGTACGAGCGTATTGGTATAGCTGTTCTTGAAAAAACGGGTAGCAATGAGACTCTTCTTTTTTCTGAATGTTTCAAAACAAAAGCTTCTCTTCCATTTTTTGACCGTCTTGGGCTTATTGGGCAAGAAGTTGCGCGTGTAATTAATGAGTACTCCCCAGAAGTGCTTTCTATTGAAAACCTTTTTATTGAAACTAACCAAAAAACCGCAATGCGTGTGGCTGAGGCGCGAGGAACCATTTTGTACCAAGCACACATTTTAGGGCTTGAAATACATGAGTACACCCCTCTTCAAATCAAGGTCGCAACAACTGGCTACGGTAAAGCGACCAAGACACAGGTAATATCTATGGTTAAAAAGCTTATTTCTGGGGCAGAATCAATAAAACAGGATGATGAAATGGATGCAATCGCAATTGGGCTCACTCATTTTGCGTATGCTCGACCAAAGAATAACGTTGCAAAATAACGATTCACTGACACAAGTACAGCCTTCCACAGGTTATCCACAATTTTAAGAAAAAAGGGTTGCAGATAAAAAAACTTTTTGCTACAACTATGGGGTCTAGGTATATATACACGCCTGGATACTTAATTTTTAAATAAAACTATGCCAGAAGATGAAGTAATCGAAGATGAAATGGTTGACCTTGGGGACGAGGTTGATTTTGATGAGGATATGGATCTTGGTGACGACGATCTTTTGTTGGAAGACGACTTAGATTTGAGTGCCAGTTCACACGAAATTGAATAGTAACAAGAAAGACCGCTGTTTATTAAATAAACAGCGGTCTTTCTTTGTCTTTCTTTATATAATTTTTACAAACCTTCTTTTCCCTATTTTGTAAACTCCAGGCTTGGCCAACTCTGTATCTTCTGTGATTTTTTCTTCAACCCCTCCGTCCATGAGTCTCTTCACTGCCCCCTCTCCAACAAGCCTCCTAAAGTCATTCATTGACGAAACAACTCCACTAGTCTTCAAAAGTTCCCCAAGCTTTCCTTCTCCTTTAATTTCCTCAACATCTTCGGGGATTTCTTTTTTTTGAAATGTTGCAAGAAACATTTCGCGAGCACGCAATGCCTCATCGCGCCCGTGATACATCGACACAATCTCTTCCGAAAGGTCGAGCTTAAGATCACGCGGGTTATCACCGCGCTCGAGCGCACCACTAACTTCTTCAACTCTCTCCATTGTCACTCGTGTCGCATGTATAAAATATTTTACAATAAGTTCATCTCGTAGACTCATCACTTTGCCAAACATATCATTTGAAGTATCAGTAAGGTTGATTGTGTTTCCCCAACTCGAGCTCATTTTTCGTCCATCGAGCCCCTCTATAATGTTAAGCATTAAAATACCCTGTGGTTCTTTTTTAAAATGTTCTTGGAGTTTTCTCCCCGCTAGCATGTTAAATTTTTGATCTGTCGCACCTATCTCAATATCTGCATCAACAGCAACACTGTCGTACCCTTGCATAAGCGGGTACAAGAGCTCGCGAAGCGACACACGAGCACCCTTATCCAAGCGAATCTTGATGTTCTCGCGCGCGATAAAATCGGAAAGCGAGAACACTTCTGCATGTTCAATAATTTCGCGATAAGTGAGACCTTCAAGCCACTCAGTATTACGATGAGTCTCCACTTTGCTCATGTCGAGAATTTTCCCAACCTGCTCAAAATATGTCGTAAGATTTTTTTCAACTTCTTCGCGCGTAAGCATTGGTCTCTCGCTCTCCTTGTCTGAAGTGTCTCCTATAACACCTGTAAAATCCCCTACGATAAATACAATTTTGTGCCCAAGGTCTTGCAGGTCACGAAGTTTCCAAATAGCGGTTGCGCGCCCGAGATGTATATTGGGGCTCGTCGGATCGGTTCCAAACTTTATTCGAAGAGGTTCTCCAGAGAGAAGTTTTGCTCGCAGAATGTCTAAATGTATTACTTCTGCGACCCCTCGCTTTAATATTTCTTCAATTTTCTCCTCTTTTGTCATATTGAAACTATTTTATCACAAGAATCAACGCTCGCCCATAAGCTAATTTTGTGTTATAACATATTTACTTTATGGCGCGTCGCACCCACTCTCGTAAAAAAAGAATTAGATCTTTTTTGCATCACTTAAAAACAGTGTTTCTTTTCTTTATTGGGAGCGCTTTTCTTTTTGCTAGCACCATTATTCTTTGGGCATCATTTATGAAGCTCCCGGATTTTGCAGGTTTTCATGAACGAAAAATAGCTCAGTCAACAAAAATTTATGACCGCACTGGCGAGATTCTCCTTTATGACGTACACCAAAACATCAAACGCACAATTGTTCCGTTCGAAGAAATATCTCCTTTAGTTAAAAAAGCTGTTGTGGCTATTGAGGATACCGCTTTTTATGAACACATGGGTATTAGCTTGCGTGGGATAGCGCGCGCTGTGCTTTATGGAGGCACTCGCGGTGGAGGATCAACCATCACGCAACAGGTTGTTAAAAAAACACTTCTCACAGACGAAAAACTTATCACTCGTAAAATGAAGGAGATTATTCTTTCATTCAGGCTTGAACAAGCTTTTACAAAGTATGAAATCTTGGCTCTTTATTTAAACGAGATTCCATATGGTGGGAGTATTTATGGCGTAGGTGAAGCTAGCGCTGCTTTTTTTGGCAAAACCCCAAGCGACCTTACCCTTGCACAAGCAGCATATCTAGCTGCAATACCAAACGCTCCAACCTACTTCTCTCCTTACGGCAATCACCGCGACAAACTGGATGAACGCAAAGAGCTTGTTTTGAAGCGGATGCACGCTCTTGGTTTCATTACTAGCGATGAGTACGCCGAGGCTAAAATAGAAAAGGTTGAATTTCTTCCTCGTGAAAAATATGGTATCAAGGCACCGCATTTTGTTGAGTGGGTGAAGGAGTATTTAGTTACTAAATATGGCGAGCTTGCGATCGAGGAAAACGGCTATCGTGTCATCACAACGCTTGATTATGAACTACAAAAAAAGGCTGAGGAAATAATTGTTAGCCGCGGTCCTGATATTGAAAAAAACTTTCAGGCAACGAATATGGCGATAGTCGCCATAAGTCCTACGAGTGGGCAGGTTCTCTCTATGGTTGGTTCACGAGATTATTTTAACGTAGAAAAAGAGGGTAATTTTAATGTAACACTCGCACACAGACAACCAGGCTCGACATTCAAACCTTTTGTATACGGAACTGCCTTTATGAAGGGGTACACGCCAGAAACAACACTTTTTGATTTACCGACAAACTTTAGTACAAATTGCGACGCCAAAGGAACCCCCCTTTCTCCTGGTATAAAGCCTGAAGATTGTTATATGCCTGAAAACTATGACGGTAAATATCGTGGTCCTGTTTCGATGCGTGACGCTCTTGCTCAGTCTCTAAATATTCCAGCGGTAAAAACCCTTTACCTCGCAGGTATTACCGATTCACTAACAATGGCGCGTCGTATGGGAATAGAAAGTCTTGGTGGGGCAAATCAATACGGTCTAACCCTTGTTCTTGGAGGTGGTGAGGTTTCACTGCTTGACCTCACGAGCGCTTATGGGGTTTTTGCAAACGATGGTGTGCGAAACCCAACAACACGAATCCTTCGAATAGAAGACAGAGAGGGTAAAATTATTGAGGAGTACAAACAGGCGAGCGAGCAAGTAGTCCCAAGCGAGATTGCGCGCAAGGTTACTAATATCTTGGCAGATAATGTTGCTAGAACACCCGAGTTTGGCGCTAATTCTGCACTATATTTCCCTGGTAAAGATGTTGCCGTGAAGACGGGTACAACGAACGATTTTCGTGATGTTTGGACAGTTGGATACACACCACATATCGCGGTTGGTATGTGGGCTGGCAATAACGACAACACTCCTTTACATAAAAATATAGCTGGTTTTATAATTACACCTGTTTGGCATGATTTTATGGTAGAAGCAATGAAGCTTACCCCATCAGAACGCTTTATCCAACCAGAGACTGAGGATCTAACAGCTCTCCCTGCCCCACTTCAAGGAATATGGAAAGGTGGTGAAAAGTATATTATTGACAAGGCTTCTGGTAATCTGGCAACACAATCAACACCTGTTGAAATGAAGAGTGTTGAAGTGGTGTCAGACGTACACAATATTCTTCATTGGATTAATAAAAGTGCACCAAGGGGTCTACCTCTCTTAACCCCTCAAAATGACCCACAATACGCATTATGGGAAATACCTGTTCGTGAGTGGGTGTTAACACAAAGTATTAATGAGGGTGATCGTAGTAGCATCCCAAGTGATTATGATACGAGTCGCACACCTGAATCTCTCCCAGTAATATCTTTATTTGGTACAGACTTTAGCACGGTACACAAAATAGATGAGGTTGTTACAATCTCTGTTTCAGTCGCAAGTAAATATCCAGTTAATCGCGTTGAATTTTTTGTGAATAATGAACTTTTAGAACAGAAAACATCTGAGCCCTTCTCTATATCTTTTACACCAAACTCTCTTACTTCTGTGTTGGTGAATAATATTATTACTGTCGTTGTTTATGATTCAATCTTCAATAAGGGTGTTCACACAACTCAACTACAAATAGAACAGTAGTAGTTTTTATTATAGACGTAGACGAGTCAGCAGACTCGCGTCTTGGACGAAGACTTTAAAGAGTGTACCTATTCTCATTTCCGAGCCGTCACGTAAGTCATTTTGCTAAATGATGATCTAATATTGTATCCAGTTATATTAGAGACACATACGAACTAGTATGTTCTGGACCCATGGTAAACACCGCTTTTATTGAATATTTGAAATAAAAGACAAACAACCGATTTCTTTTATCTGTTTAAGTATTTTTTCTTTTTTTAATAAAACTTCTGTTTTTATAATAGGTTTTGTTTTAATAAATATAGTATTTTTTGATATTGATATCTGGTTTATGTTTATTGGTATTTCATTATTTACTAAAACCTCAACAATTAGCTGTTTTCTTACCTTTTCGTTATTCGTAAGATTCTTGAATCGCTCAAGTAGTTGGTTTAATTTAAGCATTTCTACTTAGTGAGTGGCATTGTTAAATAAGTAAATGACTGATCTCCTAAACCTCGGATCACGGCTGGTTTATTAAATCCATTAAATTGAATGATTACACTATCTTGGTTTATTATATTTAAACAATCAAATAAGTGCTTACCATTAAATAAAATCTCTATTGGCTCACCTGACATTGTTACAGTTAAATTTGATTCTGTTTCCCCTATATCAGAATTTTTTGTTGTAATTAAACATTTTTTATCTTTTGGTTCTACAATAAACTGTATTTTATTAAATTTATCAGAGAATAGTGTTGATAATTTTAAAGTATTAATCAAATCTTGTTTCAAAATAACAACTTCTGTTGTGTTGTTTTTTGGTAGAATTTGTTCGTAGTCTGGGTATATACCTTGAATAACCCTGGATGTTATATACACTGATTTACTTGTACATGAAATTTGTGTCTTTGTTATTTTAAATAAAATATTTTCTTCTATTATTTCAAAGACTTTTACTATCTCAATAATATTTTTTATAGGGATGATTACTCCATGTGAAATACTTTCTCCTGTGTAATTTATTTTTTTTTCAGCCAATCTAAAAGAGTCAGTGGCTACAAATACTAATGATTTTTCTTTTTGATATATATAAACACTCGAAATCTCTGGTTTTATATCAGATATTGCAGCACTCATAAGCACTGACTTAATACCATGAATCAAGTTTTGTGGTTGTATTGTGAAACTTTCCCCGTCGTTTATAATCGGTATTGTTGGGAAATCATCTGGAATAAACCCTTTAACTGTAATATTCTTATTTTTTGTTGTTATTTTGCAAACATTATTTATTACAGAGATATTTATTTTTTCTTCGTCTGGGATGCTTATTAGAATATTTGAAATGAGTGACCCTGAAACTGCGATACTCCCTTCTGTTTTTATTTCAGCTGGAATTTGAAACTCTACACCTACTTCTAGGTTTGTCGCACGGATGATTAGTGTATTATTATTCGTTGCTAGAAGTACTGAATTAAGAATTGGTAAAGACGAGTTCTTGTTAGTTACTCTCTCAGCGTTCATTATACATTTTTGTAAATCAGTTCTATTACAAGTGAAGTTCATGTTGTTTATTATTAATATATAAATACTTATTATTAATATTGTATATGTGGATATGTGGATAACTTAATAATATCATTAATTAATAAGTCTTTACTAAAGATAAGTATATTAATATTTTGTGGATAAGTTTTACAAAACTGTTTATAAGATTTATTCATAATTTTTTATAATAGATTTATTAGTAATTATTAACATAAATTTTTTTACTTACTAACACTTTATCCACACCTTTAAAACATCGCTCGTATCTGATCAACTTCCTGCATAAGAGATAAATCATTTTTTATATCAATTTTTACCTTTTCACACGAATGCATCACGGTGGTATGATCACGACCACCCAACTTTTGGCCAATTGTTGGGTAGGAAATATTAAAATCCTCACGAAGTATAAACATAGCTATTTGGCGAGGTTTTAAAATCTCTTTCCTTCGCGTTTTTTCATAAATAAAGGATTCTTCTATATTATAAAACTCGCAAATAACTTTTACGATATCTTTCACGGCTAAAAGTTTTTTTGGTTTTGAAGTGTTTTTAATAAAAGGTTTTATCTCACTCAGTGTAAGGTTACGGTTTTTAAGTTCAGATTGGCAAATAATACCATTTAAAAGACCTTCAAGCTCCCTGATGTTCCCTTGAACAGAGGAAGCAAGGTACTCAATAATCTCCTCAGGAGGGAAAAATTTTTGATGCTTAGCTTTTGCGCGCAAAATAGCGAGACGAGATTCATATTCAGGTTCTTGAATATCAACAATCATTCCAGCGCTAAAACGCGACTTTAAACGAGCCTCAAGAGCTGGAATATAATTTGGATGCTTGTCAGAAGAAAAGATTATTTGTTTATTGTTATGGTAAAGCTCATTAAAAATATGAAAAAGCTCTTCTTGGGTCTTTTCTTTGTTAGATAAGAATTGTATATCATCCATAATAAGCAGGTCGTAATGTCTATATTTATTTTTGAAAATAGCCATAGCTTTGGAGCCCTGACCAACCGAGTTTATATAATCAACAGAGAATTTTTCGGAAGTTGTGTAAAAAACACGTTTGTTTGGGTAGTGTTTTTTAACCTCGTTACCTATCGCCTGGATAAGATGTGTTTTTCCAAGGCCGGTGTTTCCATAAATAAAAAGCGGGTTATAAACATTAGTACCTACTTTTTTAAGGATAGCTTGTGATGCGGCAAATGAGAGTTCGTTGAACGATCCAATGATGAAATCGTCAAAAGTGTATCGAGGGTTTAATCCATCTTCCTTGTTTGTGTAAAGGTTTACTAAAGGGAGTTCTGTAGTTTGGGTGTGTATAGCCTTCTCAATAACACCTTGGTCTGGTTTTTGTGTCTCTGTTTTACAAACAGTGTATTCTACTCCGCGGACATTCTCAGAAAGATTTCGAAGAGAACGAAGGATGGTTTTGTGGAATTTGTTTTGTAGCCAATCTTTTACAAATTCATTAGGCACACCAACAATAACAACACCATCGTCTTGTTTTAAAATAGACGTGTTTTTAAACCAAGTGCTAAAATTTGCACGAGATAGCTCCCTCTCGAGTTCAAATAATGTTTTTTCCCAAAGTTGTGTATTGTTTGTCATAGGGTTGTTTCAGTCACTCTATTATATTCTGAGTCAGGCAAATATAAAAAGGTGCAACAGTGGAAGAGTTGGTGAATTCAGTGTGGATAACATGTGGATATTAAAAGCTCACAGCTTTCTGACACCTTAACCAGCGTATTGTATGTCAAAGAGCACTATTTAGGAAATTTAGTACATATTAGAATACTAAAAAAACAAGAGGGCAAGCCTATAGAACCAATCTTGATTTTTTATAGAAATAGTGTACAGTGTATCTACTATGTCTCAAACATACCAACCAAAGAAGAAAAAGCGCGCTACAACCCATGGTTTTCTTGTTCGCTCAGAAACAAAAAGCGGTCGCGATATCTTGAAAGCGCGTCGCCAAAAAGGGCGCAAGCGTGTAACTACGGTGTAGGGGGTGGAATATTGAATATTGAAGCTAGAATGTAGAATTGGGCCCACATCCATTCGATATCCAATATCCTACATTCAAAATTCAATCTAAATGCTTCCTAGCAAGAACCGCATCCTAAGAAAGGACTTCCCTACACATAAGATGCAGGGGTTTAGGACCTTTTCACCGTTTTTTTCAGCGGTTTTCTACAAGCCCAGCAACAAAGGAATACCATCAGGATGCGAACGATGTGGCTTAGAAAGTCGTGCGTCGGTAGTAGTCTCAAAAAAAACAGCCAAAACTGCTGTTGTAAGAAACAGGCTAAGACGTAGGTTTTATGAATTGTTAGATCAAAACTTTAAAAAATTACTTACACCAACAACAATTGTTGTTTATCCCAAGATTGATGCGCACAAAGCAACTTTTGAGGAGTTAAGCCGAGAAGTAGAAAAAGCGTTTAGGTTGGCGAAGTTAATTAAATAGCATTTATGCGAAAAATTGTTATTTCCACCATAAACTTTTATCAAAAGTTTCTATCCCTAGACACTGGGGTACTTTCTCTTAAGAAAGGAACAACTTGTGTTTTTTATCCAACATGCTCAGAATACACAAAGCAGGCTGTGTCTAAATATGGAGCAACTAAAGGGCTTTTTATGGGCTTCCGTCGCATCCTCCGTTGCCACCCATGGCAAAAGAATCATATAGACCCACTTCACTAACCACAAGTCATAGAGCAGGATATTTTACCTCTTCCTAAAAAGAACTATTTACGCTAGTATACTCAAATGGAATCAGGATTTTTTTCGACGGTTTTTTATAAGCCCCTATATAATACACTTGTTTTAATACTTGCAGCTGTTCCAGGGGCAAACGTTGGGGTTGCCATTATTATACTTACTGTTGTTGTGCGATCAGTGCTTCTTCCTTTGTCTCATAAGTCTGTTGTGTCGCAAGCAAAAATGCGATCTCTTGCGCCACATCTCGAGAAACTAAAAGAAAAACATAAGGACAACAAGCAAGAGCAGGCTCGCAAAACAATGGAGCTCTACAAGGAGCACGGGATAAATCCATTTTCTGGGTGTCTTCTTGTTTTAATACAACTTCCAGTTATTTTTGCGCTTTACTTTGTATTTTTCAAAGGTCTACCAAACCTCAACCCAGAACACCTATACTCATTCGTTCATGTGCCTTCAGTCGTCAGCATGATGTTCTTGGGAATTGTTCTCTCTAAAAAAAGCATAATCCTCGCACTGCTTGCGGCAATCACTCAGTATTATCAGATTAAGCTTTCTATTCCCCCAATGGCGCCAGCTGAAAAAGGGGCAAAACCGTCGTTTAAAGATGATTTTGCAAGGAGTTTTAATGTACAGATGCGATATATGTTGCCTGTGATAGTTTTCGGTATCTCCTACTCTATTTCAGCAGCAGTGGCTCTATATTGGACAACAAGCAATCTATTTTCAATTGGACACGAGCTTTATGTAAAGAGAAAAGCAGAGGAGATCAAAGACTAAGCAACCAGAAAATATAGGTCCCTGCGGCAAAGACCGCAGGGTAATGTTTGGACTCGTTTCGCTCGTGCAAAAGCGTGGCAGATACCACGCGGTATTTACCTATATTAACTCCTCGGCTCGGAAGTGTGAATGAGTACATTCTCACTTCGCTCGCTCTACGTCGCTAATAAAAACACCTAGACAATCTAGATTGTCTAGGTGTTTTTATTTTCTGGCTACGCAAGTCTCTACATACCAGAAACAGTTGTTGTTGATATATCTGTCGTGGGTGTAGATATTTCCGCAATACGATACACCCATGGTGTCCCAGATGTTTTATTCATAAATACGAGATGTGAATCGTCTGACGAAAGAGCTAGGTTAATCATATCAAGATTAGCGGCTCTATAGTCGCCAGGAGTCATAATCTTTGCAACATCACCTGTCTCTGTGTCTATACTCCACAAAGCATCTGAAAATGCTACAAGACCTTGGTACCACTGGTCAGGGTATGTCGCTACGGGGATGCTTTGAGGGATAGCGCAGTATGCCATAGTTGAATTTTTGGAACCCCACACACATTTTTCAGGAAGTGTGTGTAGTAGGAAATGATTGGTGTTCTTGTTTGCGACATCATACACAGAGAGTTCTGGCGCATCCCCCATCGTCTCCGCAAAGAGGACATGTTTCCCGTCACGACTAGTGAGTGTGGTGAGGCCATTTATTCCGCCAAGAATTTTTGTAACCGATTTATTCTTTGGGCTTATAAAGAAAAGATGTCCGGCTACTTTTGCTGAAGGTCTTGTGGTTAGTGTAATAAGGTTTTGGTTTGGGAACTGAGGAAGCCACTCTGTAAAAGAGGAACTAAATATTGTCGAAACACTAAAATCATTAAATGTCGCTAGGGCCCCAGTAGAAGCATTAACTCCGTTCTCGAGATAAAAAATTTTATTTCCACCATCCTCAACCGTCGCCATGAATGGGATATGGTCGGGGAGGCTTGTCTCTTCTGTCGTTATAAAATCAGATATCATTTCTGTTGATGTGCTACGAGCAAATGATGTGGTAATCCCTCCAACGTTAACGATATTTGTTTTTACAACTGAGAAACCATCTTTGTCGTCAATAAATCTAACAACAACACTTTTACCACCATTACCCCACAATGCTTCCATAATACGTGGACGAGTTTCGTTTACAATACGAGATTCAACAAGTGTGGCAAGCTGAGTCTCGTATATATGCCCAAGTCCGCGCTCAATATAGCGGGCAACAATAGTGTTGTTTGGGCTCTTTCCTTCCTCTATAAATCCTATACCAGCTACTGGAACCTTATGTAGCTCATAAAGGCGTGGGAGAGGCATGCTTGACCCTGGGATGAATGCATCACCGCCTGATAGAGTATCGTCGCCACCCATACTGCCTGTTCCAGTAAATGAACCACCACCCCCAGGGAAAGTGCCATCTATCGGTGTGGCCACAGGAGCTTTTTTAGACAAAAAGAAATATCCTCCAATACTAACAAGGATGATAAGTGAGATTATGATAATAAGTGTTTTTCGGTTCATAATTGTATTTTAGTAACAAACATGCCAGTGGTTTCCCTCGTCCACATATAGACCCGCTCCTGGACCAGTAAGCCGATATGCAACACCAAGACTACTGCATGAGGACTGAACACCTAGAGATGTCCCGGACCTAATTTTTTGGTTAAGTGCGGAACTGCCATTATCAATGTCAACCACCGAGTTTCCTGGCCTATGTGCTGTGTTCACGCTATGGCTCCAATATTCAGTACCACCTGTAACAACAATAGCACAACTCAAACACGAATCTTTTAGGGATAAAAGACCACTTATCGCACCTGACCCTAATTGATAAACACTTGTGCACCCTTTTTCCCATATTGTTTTGCAAGTTGTAGATGTCTTTGTTCCCGTGACCATAATATTTTTACTTGCAAGCTGCGCGCGCTCTGAGGCATCGTCTGGCCATGGTTCTGCTACTATGGGCGTCGTCGTAGCCATCGGACTTGTCCCTATTGGAGGTAAGCTAAAATTAAACTGCACCAGGCCTGGGTTGATAGAGTTTAAAATGAGATATGACGTCAAAACGAGAGTAAGCCCAATTAGTGCGTTCAAAATACGCTCCTTTGCGTCCTGTTTTGCGCTAGGAGCTATACCCGCAGCAACGTATTGAGTGCCACCAATGATAGCAACAAGTATCGAGACTCCCGCACCGAGAGCGATGAGTAGCTTGAGCATCCCACCGAGGTATGAGCTAATTGTGTAAGTAGTAAGTGGTGTACCGCCTTCACCAAGTGGGAGTGGCGCCAGTGGGGTGTAGTTTTGGGCGTGGGCGACAAATACTCCAAAGAGAGTTGTAAAGATGATTCCAATAAAAATTGATAATACGTATTTCATGGTAGTTTAAAATATCGGACGGTCTGAGGTCTCTCCGCCAGTAAATTGAACCCTAAGTTCTTTGCTCGCATTTTGAAAGGTTTGTTTAAGTCCACGCATTGATAGAGAAATGGCAGACTCTCCTTTTACACCAGTGTCATTTCTAAGTGTTATTGATCGACCGTAACTCTGAGTTGCTTTGTTGTTGACAGCCCAGTCATATTTGAAAGCTGGCGTCTCACTCGCTTCTCTTGAAAAGAAATATGGCTCCGCAACGACAGTAAATTCCTTTTTATTCAATGTTGTTTCTGTGCCAAATGGTTGATTGTACAAAACACCTAATAGGGGGTTTTTTTCATAGAATAAAATAACTGGCTGGGAAAGGGAAAGATTAACTCGAGTCTCGGAGTTTATTGAGTTGTTTACTGAAGAAGCTTTAACTTTTACTTTCGCGTCCCCGTAAGGTTTTGGTGCTGTAAATGAAAAAAAGTTTTTTCCATAGCCAGAAGATTCGGATACCACCACACCATCCTTTTCCCAAACATATACAAAATTTCCAGCACTTAGAGCGTTTTGCCCATCGGTATTGTCAGGGATTGCAACAGCTTTTACGTTTGCTTGTGCGGTCAGTAGAGCCTTTCCTTTATAAAAAGGAGGCGTGTATGTGTCTGCTTCCCAAAGAATTGTGAGGCCGACAGGATTCCAAGAAAATTCCTTCGTTATATATTCACCAGCATTTGTTGTAATCGAGATGGTTAAGCGGGTGGTTTTACCGGAAGGACCGTTCTGAAAAGAAAATGATTTTCTACCAACTCCACGATCAACAACCTTCCCGTTGAGAGACCAGCTTATTGTGGCCTTGTTAAGGTCGGTGAGGTAGCTCTCGATAGAAACGCGCACCATTTCTGATGGCCCAGGGGTTTCTGGAATCGTTTTTACCTCTAGGTAATTACGAATAGAGCTTGCGCGAATCTCCTCTGTCGTTGGCATGGAATTCATGCGATCACGAATAAGCTGGTCTATCTGTTGTTGAAGCTGGCTCACAGGCTGCTCTGCTGTTGTTGTGGATGTTTGAGCAAAGGCAAATAACGGCGTAAAAATAAAACCACCTAAAAGAGCGCTTAGTGCAACACTACGCATTGAATACATATGACTTAGTATACCGCGAACACCAGCTGGAAGTCCAACAAATTTGCACATCAAATAATCTACACAAGTATCTATAGACCTGTTTTTGCCTCTGCTTCAGCAAGTTCACGCTTTGCCTTTTTAATAGCGAGAATTTGTGACGGGTCCGACGTAATAATCTGCTCCTCTGTGTAGGATGCTATTGTTCGGATAGCAACATGTTTCATTCCTGCGAAAAAGATCCCTTCCCCAACACCAGACTCCAGAAGGAGGAATTTTTCTTCGTCCGTTAGATTGAATGCTTTTTGGACCGCGTCAATAGATGTAGGAGATTGTTTTAAAAGTATTTGGATGGAAGAGTTGGTCATAATAGGCAGACCATATGGGGATTTTAGGAAGTCTGTTACATCTTGGGTGATTGTAGAAATACCGAGGTAGTATTTGCGGCCTCTCTTTGCAAGAGCGTATAGAAATGCGGCAGTATCGTCAGACTTCATCATCCACCACGCTTCATCTACTACGAGAAGTCGTTTGCGGAGAGTGCGACGAACAGCATTCCAAATAAAGTGCGTAACTAGATACATTGCAACTGGCTTCAGGTCGTCCTCCATATCACGCACTGAAAAAACGATAAATTTTCGGTTTATGTCAACGTTTGACGGCTGGTTGATAAACCCTGCCCACGAGCCACGAGTGTATTTTGTGAGTTTTGTTAGGATTGACTCCGCGCCTTCCATCCCAGAGAGGACCATTTCAAAGTCTGAGAGCAGTGGTGGTTCGATTGCAGAAAAGTCGGAGTCAGGGGTAATATCTTTGAGCGCGTATGTCTCAGCGATCGCGCGGTCTACAATAGAATCTTCCTCTGGGGTAAGCCCAGATAGCATGAGGCGAAAAAGCCCAACAAGGGAAATTATATTAGCTCGGAGGACGTCTGCTGGCGACTCGTCCTCACGTGGGACAGGAAGGTCAAATGGATTTATGTGGTGCTTGGAATTGAGAGAAATATTAAAATATCGCCCGCCCACCGCCTCTGCCATAGATTCATATTCGCGCTCAGGGTCAATAACAATAACATCAACATCAAACATCAGACTCCTTAATATTTCTAGCTTGGTGGCAAAAGATTTTCCAGAGCCGGATTTTGCGAAAGTAACCGAATTGTAATTCTCTAGAGAGAAACGGTCAAAAAGGACAAGAGAAGAATTGTGGCGATTTATCCCATACAGAATACCCTTGTCTGAGGTAAGGTCGAAGGACACAAATGGGAAGAAGCTCGAAAGTGGTTCAGAGTTGATTTTTTTTGTAACCACGATTTTGTCTTCGTTCACGGGGATAATACTTTGGAAAGCTTCTTCTTGCTGGAATAGAGCTGGGCGCACATAGATGAGACGCGACTCGAGCATCGATTTGATTTCCGCTTCTGCATGACCAAGCCCTTCTTCTGTATCGGCGTAGAGTGATAAATAAAGGCCAACATCAAACATTTTTTCCTGTGCCTGCTGGAGGCGGTCGCGGAGCTCCTCGAGGTCACGATATGCTGACTCGAGCATTGGGTCGCGCACAAAACCCTTACTTTCGCGCACATTGATCTGGCTTTGTACTTCAGCAACCTTCTTCTCAAATTTTTTCATAATCGCCGCAGTGTCGACTGGGTGAATATATATTGCAATATCAAAAACTTTATCTAGATTTATGAGAGGAGAAAGCCAGTTGTCAGAAACAACACTAGGGTATGAGGTAATGAAAAATGAGCGCACAAATTTTTCACCCAAAATTAGCTGTTTCGATTCTACTTTTACAGCAGATGGTGCGATAATATCTGCTAGGTTTAGACCTGCATCCGCGTAAAGATCTTGCGGTAGTACTGGCACGGAGTTTTTACTCGTGTCAGTTTGTGTGGCTTGTGTTTTTCCAAAAAAATTGATCATAATAGTGTGCTAAAAGCTATCCAATGTTTGCGTTCTTCTCTGACTCCCCTGGATTAAAAAGGCGGTAATAGAGTTCTGTTAGCTCCTCAGTGCCAAGCGGGACTATGCGTACCCCAGTACGCGCAAGCCCGTGACTAATGACACCAGCCCTTTGCTCAAGCTGTGTTCGAGCTTCCTCGAAGGCTTCAATTGCGCTTTGGGACGGCTTAGTGTTTACAGGACCTTTTTTACCAAAGAGTCCTGTAAAGCCACTACTTGATGGAGAGCTACTTGTGACAGATTTCGGCGGCGCATAAGGGACAACAATAATGAAAAGTTTGCTCATAATGTTTGTCGACTGCGCGATGGTCTGCACAAAGCCCATGTATTCGCGAATCTGAATTTTTAGAAGCTCGTTCACCTCTTCCTTGAGACGCTCCTCAAGCAGAATGATATATGGACGAATGTCTAGCCTGCGTGATTGGATGAAAATTTGTGTTGAAAATTCAAGAGAGTTTAGAAAACTTTGAAATTGCATTAAAACAGCCTGTTGCTCGTCTGCTGATTTAAGCGCTAGGTTGACCGACGATGCCATGAGAAGCATACGGATGGTTCCGTCTTTTAAAATCACGACACCGTCGCGAATTTCCTTGATTGGAACAAAATCTTGTGCTGCTTTTGATTTGACTGCCATATTAATTATTTGAATATTGTATCATCTCCTCCCAATACTTTTTCTTCGGGTTCTTCTTTTCCGCGCACATCAAGGTTGAATGAGGTGCTAGACAGTTTTCCTGTTGGAACAGTTGGCGTGGAAAAAGACTGCGACTTAATGAAATCCTCTTCTTTCCCAGCGGTGGCTTCTTTTGTGGTCTTTTTCCAGGTGTAAAGTTTGTCAC
The DNA here is from genome assembly GCA_000998425.1 of Candidatus Nomurabacteria bacterium GW2011_GWC2_42_20. Taxonomy (GTDB): domain Bacteria; phylum Patescibacteriota; class Minisyncoccia; order Phycocordibacterales; family UBA1550; genus UBA1550. The sequence goes on along the minus strand of LCDG01000002.1, from coordinate 85,019 downwards.
GCACCATGTAGTTGAAAGCTGCTTCAAGGATCTCGATAAAAGGTTTACCAAGCTTTTCTTTTGGGTAAAAAGCCAGAGCCCACGTGAGTCCCGCGATACCCAAAATAATTGGACCCTTTATCACCGTATATGGAATAATACGGTAAACAAGATACGCCCCACCGAGACCGCCAGCGACATAGACAGCCTGTTTGAGTGTGAGTGGGCCAAAGAGCTTATCTTCTATGTCGATGTATTGAGGAATATGAAATTGCATAAGGGTAGAATAGCGCCAGGCGTGAATTTGCTAATTCATGAATTTTGGAATAATCTAAATAAATATTCTTTATCCACCTAAATATTATACCGTATTGTGCGGAATATGAACACCAAAATTAATACAGGAATCCGTGCCCACTATTCAATATTCAAAATTCCATATTCCACATTCTACTCTATCGGCTCTCTGTATGGGTCTGCGTGGTATGTGCGCGTAGTGTCTGGTGGTGCGACCTGTGGTGTGGCAGGCTCTATCGTTAGATCCCCCATAGACTGTTGCCCTGCGGTAAATACCTTTTTCATTTTTTCTTCAAATGGGTGTGCTGGTGTGATGTCCCAGCTTGGAATATCGGCTTCCGCCTTTGGTGCCTTTGGAGGAATTGGTGGGAGGAATGACTCCGGTTCTTCATCGGTTGGTAGGTTGTCTGGGACGATATCAGGCTCTTTTTCCCATACTCGTTGCGGGGCTCTTGGGATTTCTTGTGCAGGCTGGGCAGTTTGTAATTCTTCCGTTTGACTTTCATACTGGCTTGACTCCTGTTCAAAAAACTCCATGAGTGCGGGGCGAACCTGCGCAAAGATTTTTTCTTCTGTAGCACTGACTATCGCGTCGAGTACAGCTCCTTGTAAACCAACCTCTTGCTCTAGTGTGCCACGAAACTCATCTGGGTGTATTAGTCCAGCAAGTACAAGAGTTACTTCCTGTTTAAACTTAACAAGATCTTCCTCATGCAGGTTATACATAGACCCTATTTCGTCTAGATCAGCATCCCAACTTGAAGATGAAATGAAATCGACAACCGTGCTCGGTAGTTTACCTAGTTGTTCCATAAAAATTTGCGTTGTTTCGTTGTCCATATTTTATATTAGTGGTCGCTCTCCCCGCTCTTTTTCACTTCCTCGGCAAGCTCTTTTAGAAGCTTTGCCTTTTCTTCTTTTTTCTTATCTTCGTCAGATTTTTCAGCGCGAATTGACTCAACTAATTTTTTACGTCGAGCTTCAGCAGTTTTTGATACCATTGATAATGGCTCATGTACGGTTGTTACTTGTTCGCCGTAAGCGCCACGTCTACGTTCGTCCTCCTCTTTTATTTTATTGCCCACATTTTTTAGTGCGTCAATAGCCTTTGCTTCATCTTGTTGCGCTGCTGTTAAAGAATCGGTAACCGTTTTTAAGGCAGAGGCTGTTGCTGAGTTTGCATGGTCTGCAGTAGCCTTCGCAAGGTCAGACTCTGTCTCCTTTAATCTGTTCATAGTTTCTTCCTCTGCTTTTTCTGCTGCATCCCTAGCAGCTTTGAGTGAAGGATCAAGACGCCCTGAGTTTTTAGCTGTATCAAACGCTACCTGAGCAGCCATCGTGCTCTTTTTTGCCTCCTCCAGCTTATTCCTCTCATCCTCCAATTGCTTTGTTCGAGTGGCAACAAGGCGCGCACCATCGGAATTATCATGTTTTTCCTTGGCGTCAGCTACCAGTAATTTTGCCCCCACTGTTTTTTCACCAGCAGCTTCTACCTTTGCTTGAGCCTCTTTTTTAATTGCCTCCTTTTCGTCAGACGTAAGCTCCATCAATGTTGCTTTTTTCTTTTGCTCTTTTAACCAATCTTTTTGCCCTTGTACGTACCCGCCCTTGCCACCAGCCTTACCGACATCAACTCCTGTTGATTTGATGCCTTTTGATACTAGCCCAACATTACGAGCATCCCAGCTTGCGCTGCGTGCTGTATCGAGCGCCATTGTGCCCCTCATTCCAAGGTTGCGTTGTGCTGCGCCAAGAAGCCCAGTTTTCTCAGAAGCTGCCCATTTCTGCATGGTGCCACCCTCAAATGCTTTAGCTGCAAGCTTGCCACCAATTGCGCGCCCAGCGATAGCTGTTCCCCCGAGAGCAAGCCCTCCAGCAACACCAATTACTGCTCCAGCCATTGATGCTCCAAGTTTACCAAAATCCCCAGCCATTTTCTCTGAGAATTCCAACGCGAATTTAAGCGCCATTATTATGAGCGTTGCTACAATTACAGGCATAAGAACCTTGTCAAAAGTGAAGCCTGCTGTGTTTGCTGAGTCAGGATCATTTATTAGGTCATTAAGAACCCCTGAGTTTATGACCTGCATAATCAGGTAGACAAGAAAAAGGAATACTGGTGCCACAAACGCCTGTGATACGAGAGCATCTAGCCATCCTTGAAACTTGTTACCCTTTGGAAAAGTTATTGAAATGAAAGCAAAAGGAGAAATGATCATCAGAAACCAAAAGGCAAGGAGGCGCCCGATAAACAAAAGCGCAGCCTTAAAAAATATATATCCCGCGAAAACACTTACAATGGCAGCTATAATAAAAACAACAGTTGCCTCCATTGCAGGGATTTCACCAGTAGTACGTATGAATGACTGTGGATGGAACTTCTCAGCTAGCCTGAATGAAATATCCCTCTCGTCTAAACTACTTTTCCCAGCAACGACATGAGCATCATTCGCTGTCTTTGGTTGGCCAATCGCTTCGTATATGCCAACAGCGAGAATATTCCCTGCGTCAATTATTACTTTGGTAAAGAAAAGACTGAAGTTTATAAGAAGCGCTATTATTATGACATTGCGAACCGTCTTTGCCCACCCTGGTGTGCCGAGCATTGTTGATATGCCTGTGTACAAGAGCACAAAAATGAACGCCATATTAGAAAAATCCCTTACAACTTTCCACGATGTGTCTATGAAATCCTGCTGAACAAATTTGCTGTCTATGCTCAACATAAGCATAGCGTCAAAAACATAAGCACCACCAACTAGCATCCAAGATGCTGGGATGTATAGTATATAATAAGTAAAAACAGGTACACAATCTGTGAGTTTGTGGTTTGTAATTGGGTTATTAACGCCACATTTAAGTCCTTCTAGTATCGCATCCTGTGTTACGAGGGCAGGAGAAACAGGAGCCTGCGCCGACGCCACTTCTGCTCCACCAAGCAGAAAAACAAACCCGAGAAGAATCGCTGCAATAATTTTTGGTAGAGATCTAGGCATTTAGTTCTTATCTAAAATATACCACTAGTCACACTACTTGTGAGGCTAGCGACAAACGCTGAAATGACCTTGTTCATATTGTCAGCAAAGCCCATACGGTCCATATCAGTGCCTATGCTTTTTGATAATGTGTCAGATATGACCTTACCAGGTGTTGTGGTTTTGCAGTCTGTGGGGATGCCGGTGTAAGGGTCTGTTCCGGAGCAAGCTTCCATAGAAAGAAAGCCATTCGCCCAGTTTAGTTTCTGGTCCATTAGACTTTGTGCTTCAGCTTGTCGAAGAGCAAGCTCTTGGCTAGCAAGTAGGTTAACCCCAAACGGGTTGCCACTGTCAGAAAGCGATGCTTCAAAAGCACTCCATCCCCCTTGACTAAAGTCGCTATAAAAAGCTGTTGGGTTTACATTGGTTGGGAAAGGGCAGGTTATTTGGTCGCTAAACCTTGCGTTTGCACCAGTTCGTGTTGATAACTCTATTCTGTTTGCAAGGTTTGCGTTGAAGTTTGGGGTGAAGTTACATGTTGCTATGCCACGGATTTGATTTGCCATCCCACCTGAAACAACATTTGCTGTGTCAAGGAAGAGTTTTGTTGGGTCAATGGCATATAACGGGTTGCCATTGAACCCACTCTTGATCCAGTTTACTGTACTATCCGTAAGCTGCGTTAACAGCTGTTGCCCTACGGCGTACATAACACTGTCTAGACCCATTTTTGCTACATCCTGGAAGCCAGCATGCAGATCAGTTGTTATGTTTAGTGCTGCGTCGTTAACTGGTACAAAAACAAGGGCATCGGCGCGCTGAGTGCCAACAGAAAAGAAAAATATCACCGAAAAGAGAGGCAAGAGTAGTTTTTTTTGAAGATTGAAAGAATGTCTCATAATAAAATTATTGTTAGAATTTTAAGCTACCGCAGGGAGCCATAACTTTGATATTCTGTATCAAGCGCGCTAAGTACATCGTTTTCTTTTTTGTATTGAGTATAGGCGGCAAGTCCAAGTATTGGGTCGGTCAATATTTTTTGCATTGATGTAACTGCTGATTCTATGTTTGAATAACTCTGCACAAGGCGGAGATGAAGAGAAGCCATTGTGGAGGGGGTTGAAACTGCTAGAAGATTTTTTTGCAAGTTTTTGTACTCTATAGCGATTGACGCGAGACCCTGAAGTTTTGTTTCGTCTTTTAATGCGAGTGACTCTTTGAAAATAACTACTTCATTCGTTTTGTGCGATAATGAAAAATTCTGCATTATTTCACTAACATTATTTATGTAATTTGTGATTGCGGCGCTACTATTGTCGTTCGAAGTTCTGGTATCATTTGCTGAATAAATAGTACCCTTTGGTATGTCTATTTTATCAACTAGCATCTGAGCAATAGATTGCGCGTCGGTATCACTCAGCGTTGTTGTTGCCCTGCTTTGCTGTACAAGCGCATAGTTTGCAACTAGCTCGCGCGCAATAATGTCAGCTGTTGTTGTGGCCTCAATAATCTGGTTATTTTGTAATACATCCAGTGCTTTTGATGATGGGATGGTGAGCAAGGAGTCCTTCCAACTGCCATCTATTATCGTCGGTTCGAAAGAAACTTTATTGTCGCGCAAACCAATACCCCTCAACGCAAAGAAAATAATTCCAACCCCAACAATAACCGCAAGTGCGACAGAAAATATTTTTTTAAATTGCTGGTCCATATATATTTCTCCGCCATTATATTATAGCAGAGACTACTAATAAGATATAGAGTAAACTCCATCTCCTGTGGATATGTTTGTGGTATTATAAAGTGAATGAAAAAGATTGTTATATTTATCTCTCTTATGGCAACGTTTTTTGTGTTTGCCTCGTTTACCCACGCCCAAGACTACACCCCACTAGCACCTCTCCCAGGTACATTTACTGGAGCTACTGGCTCAGAAACAACCAACCTCTCCACATACCTAGGTGGGATGCTCAAGCTTCTCATCGCTCTCGGTGCGGGAGTCTCGATACTTGTCGCAATTATTGGAGGTACTCAATATGTCGTTGCAGGGATAGCTCCCAGCGCAAAACAAGACGCAAAGGAGCGTATTTTGAACGCCCTAATTGGGCTTACTCTCGTTTTGACGTCATATCTCATTTTAAACTCTATCAACCCAGGCCTGGTGCAGTTTAATTTTAGCTTACCCCCAATAGGGACGTCGCCGGCGCCTACTACAGCAGGTGGTGGTGTACATATTCCTCTTTCTCTACCGACAACACCACTCGTTCAGCCAGATGTTTACGGTGTAGCGGCGCCAATTGATAACAACGCTGCTATTGTGGCAGCAAACACTCAAGCGCAGGATCAAATAAATGCGTTGATTGATCGCAATAATGACTACTCGATTATTTCTCACTGCATAATGAGCACGACATACGATTTATGCGCGCAGACCGACTTAAATGGTGACGGGAAAACAGACACCGCTGACGTAGGACTTTTTAGGACAAAAGGATACACTTTTAATGTAAACCAAAACACAACATTAGAGCTTGTAAACGACACCCCACAATCTGCAAAGTCTTGTTTCTTTAAAATATCAACAGCAAACGTCCGTAGCTTGCTCCCTCATCCGCAACAGACACAGCAGGAGGACATCCCAGCTCAGACGACACCGTGTGGTGGGCCAGCAGGGAGAGTGCTAATGCCAACCGTTGCATGTAATGGTGCAACATGGTTGAGGTCAACTGTGCTTGGAAGTGTGTGTGCTGCAGATAATGGCTATTTAAATATGGCCTTTGGTTTTGTTTGGGGAGCAGATGGCGTGTCTCCTGGTGAGGCAGGGAGTGATGGACAATATAGTAATTTCAAAACATGGGTAACGAGCGCATCAAATGGCAGTGTTGTTGACTTGCGCACACTGCTCTCAAAAACATTTTTTAACAGACAGCAGGCATACGACGATGGGCCGCCGGTGCAGCCGTATTTTGAGAACATTCTTGGCAAGATAACATACGCAACAATTGCGCAATATGACCTAAACGATGACGGGCTAGCTGATTTTGGGTCAGCAGGCGCAGATATGGCAGTGTTTAATTCGTGTAAAGCGTCACCAATCTCAGGGATCTGCGCGCAGGCAGATTTTAATGAGGATGGTACGATCGACAATCGTGATCTTGCTTTTGCGAACGACCTTTTTAGTGGGCCAGGGCTTGCTTTTGGTTGGAAGCTAGATTGGTTTGAGTCTAGATTTTTTGACACGACTGGGTATTCTGACAAGCAGATTATAAACTATTGCATCGGTCACAAAGCTTTTGAAAATTGCGGAGGTTCAGACTTCAATGGGGATGGGGTTGTGAGCGCTGCAGACCTTGCAGTATTTAATGATTTGGCGACCCAACTTGATTTTAATGGGGATGGAATTGTTAATTTACAGTAGTTATTATTTGCGTGGTACAATTGCTCCTGATGAAGATAAAAATATTTTTTTGCGTTGGGTTGCTGTTATTACCAAACTTTCTTTTTTCTGCGACTGTAGATTTTACACGAACGCTATCGCTTGGTTCGCGAGGCGAAGATGTGCGGGCGCTTCAAAAATTTCTCAATATAGACAGTGACACAACTGTTGCGACATCTGGTGTAGGGTCTATAGGAAAGGAGACAGATTATTTTGGTCCTGCGACAAGGCGCGCAGTTATAAAATTTCAAGAAAAATACCGTGCGGAGGTGCTAACGCCGGCAGGGTTGTCAGTGGGAACAGGGTTTTTTGGTTCAGGTACTCGCGCAAAAGTAATTGCATTAAAAAATACAGCCACCTCTGTTTCTTTCGCAGCATCAAGCTCCACCGCTGTACCAAAGGGTCAGGTGGTAGTTATGTTTCCATCCCAATACTCGGGCAAGGCAGGGACAACTATAACGATTTCTGGCGCTGGTTTTACCTCAACTGATAATACGATTTATTTTGGCGAAGGACATGCTGTTGAAAAAGCAAAATCATGGAATGGACAGTCAATTAGTTTTAAGATTCCTGCAATACCAAAAGGCAACTACTCACTGTTTGTAAAAAACGCGCGCGGAGAAAGTAATAAGGATGCTTTCTTTGTGGTGACTGACGGTGTAACACCTGAACCGACAATAGAAAACGTGGGTCCATCAAGAGCAAATAATAATGAAACGATAACTATCAAGGGGTCCGGCTTTTCACTAAAAGGAAATATGATACGCACAGGAACAAGTGTTTTTGAAAATATACCATCGGTGGATGGCGCTACTTTATTATTTAAAGCTCAGTCAAGTTTTCTTGTTTCAACAACAACACCTGCAAATTCAAAAAAAGCTTCGTTACCAGTTTGGGTTCATATTGTTAATGAAAATGGAGTCAGTAATGGGAAAAGTTTTGATTTGGAATTATAAGTACAGCTCGTAGTTTGCAGATCGTACACTAGTGTGGAACAATAAAGCATATGAAACTTTTTCTACTCGCAAAAAAACACTATATTGTGACAAGCCTCATTGTCGTGCTTTTTTTAATAGCCACTTCTTTTGTGATGAGGGTAAAATCAGGTAAGGCAATTATCCCATTCGGAGGGCAAATTTTAAACGTCACATATTGCACATGCAGTGCCAACCTTGCGATTACTGTGGGGGCTCCAAATGGAGGGGTCTTTACATATGACGGCTCTGGGATGGTTTATTCTTTCTACCAACTTTTTAGGCCAGGACCATGGGTTCTAGGTTCGTACACACCAGGGGGGTCCTGCTTGTCGTGGTACTCTTGCGGGTGGTCCCCTTGTTGTTTGCCAGATTTCACAACAGCTCCTCCTATTGGGACTATTTCTGAGGCTGGTACATCGATGTGATATCGAGCCAGTTTTTTAATGATAGATCTTCCGCGCGCGCATTTGTAGGCACACATACTTCTTCAAGAATTGAAATTATTTTTTCTCCAAAAAGGTCCTTTAGGTTTCCGGCAAGAACTTTACGCTTGTGAGCAAAACCAGCACGAACAACATCAAAGAATAATTTCTCGCTTACTGGGCCCTGGAAACTTTTTGCAGAAATATTTTCAATAGATAGAATCGCCGAATCTACTTTTGGAGCCGGGGTAAAATAGCGCGCAGGAACCTTTTTTATGATGTGAGGAGATCCGTACACTTTTACCGCAATCGACAAGATGCTTTCTTTTTTATCTCGCGCGACAATACGAGTCGCAACCTCTTTTTGCACCATGAGGATCATTCTCTCCGGCTTTAATTCCGCCTCAAGAAACATACGAATAATTTGCCCAGTGAGATAGTATGGGATGTTTGCGACAAGTTTATAACGCAGAGGCAGTGCGATTTTGCCATCCTCAATTTTTTCAAGAATATCTCCATGGAGGAGTGTGAGCTTTCCATTTTTGATTTCATCTGCAAATTTTTCCGACAGAAGTGGAATCATGCGATCGTCTTTTTCAACCGCTATAACATGCGCTCCTGATGCAAGGAGCTCTGAGGTTAAAAATCCTTTCCCTGGCCCAATCTCGAGTACTGTGTCAACAGACGAAAGCTCACCCGCTCGCACAATTTCTTTCGCGACAGTTTTGGAATTCAAAAAATTCTGCCCTAGGGATTTCTTTGCGTGAACCATTATAGAAGTATAACGTATTTTATCTCGAACCCTACTTTACCACCGTATGTTTATTATCGGTTCGTTGTCACTATCCCCCACCTCGCGTTCGATGTATGCGTTATCAATATCAGAAAGGAATTCTGATGGAGCATTTACTTGTCGCTGTCCAAAAATGGTGCGCACTGATGCGCATGAAAGATAAAGTTTTTTCTTTGCGCGCGTGATTGCAACGTAGAAAAGACGACGCTCCTCCTCGCCATCTTCCTTTGATACCGTGCCTGGCCCCATTCGTTTATGAGGAAACAGGTCTTGCTCAAGGCCAGTAACGAATACATAGGGGAACTCGAGGCCTTTCGCCGCATGCACTGTCATGAGTTTAACAGCACTAGAGCTTTTCATCATCGAGTCTTGGTCGCTAGCGAGAGCCGCATCGCCCAAAAGTTTTTCAACCGCTTCCTCTGGTGGTAAAATGTCATACTTGGTTGCGAGTGTTACAAGCTCGTGAATGTTTTCAAGACGATCGTTGTCATCGTCACTACCTGTCTTTAGAGATGTTTCCAGTCCTGACTTCTCTGAAACAAATTTAATAAGATTTGATGTTTTTTCTGTGAGTGCGTATTCCTTTACTGATCCAAGAAGAGCCCAAAACTCCGCGACGCGCTTTTTCCCAGCAGGCGGCAAGCTATCCTCATCCTTCGCAAACATTTTCATAAGTGTTGCTTTGCCGATACCTCGTGGGGGAGAATCAATAATGCGTTTAATGTCCGATAGACTTTCAGGGTTTAATCCAGCACGTATGTATGACAAAATATCCTTAACTTCCTTGCGTTCAAAAAAACGCACACCGAGAACTTGATATGGTATCTCCATCAAGAGAAATGCCTCCTCTAGTGCACGTGACTGGAAGTTTGCTCGATAGAGCACTGCAATATCCTCTGGGTCCGTGCCACTACATATGAGATTTTTTATTTTTTCACCAACAGCGCGAGCCTCCCCACCTTCGTCGTAGCTTTCTATGAGGGAGATTTTGTCGCCTTCGATATTTTTTGTAAACAAATTCTTTTCTTTTCGGACAGTATTTTTTTTAATGACATCGTTTGCGGCAGCGAGAATTGTTTGCGTTGAGCGGTAGTTTTCCTCGAGGAGTACAGTTTGCGCGCCGGCATAATCTTTTTCAAAGTTTAAAATATTTTGCAGATTTGCCCCGCGCCAGCTGTAAATATTTTGGTCACCGTCACCTACTGCGCAAATGTTCATTGCTTCTCCAGCAAGTAGGCGTGCCATTTCATACTGCACAGCATTTGTGTCCTGGTATTCATCAATATGTATATACTTCCACCTGTTCTGGTATTCCTTGCGAATATCAGGATTGTCACGCAGGAGTATAACAGTTTTTAATATAAGGTCATCAAAATCAAGCGCCTTTTCGCGAGCAAGAAGTCTTTCGTATCTTTCCCACACGGCAGAAACGATCATTGGGAAGTATGCATTTCCAACATCGTTTTTATATTGCGAAAGTGTTACGAGCGCGCCTTTTTGGCGGGAAATAACTCCCGCAATCCGGTCTGGAGAAAATTGTTTCGAGTCTATTCCCTGCTCTTTTACTGCTTCTTTTATAAGGGAGCTAGCGCTATTTTTGTCTACAATTGTGAAGTGCTTTGTGAGACCAAAAACGTGCGCATGCGCGCGGAGAATATGAACGCCGAGCGAGTGAAAAGTACCAATGAATGGGCGCGCGTCTCCGTAGCGCATCCCTGCATCGAAACCGTGCTTTGCGAGGAGGTCGTTCACGCGATCCTGCATTTCTTTTGCTGCTTTGTTTGTGAATGTGATTGCGAGAACTTCATTTGGTGCGACACCCTCCTTTACGAGATTTAGGATACGGTGTGTAAGGGTGCTGGTTTTGCCTGTTCCAGCCCCGGCGATTATAAGAATAGGGCCATTTTTATGAGTAGCCGCTTCTTTTTGTTTGCTGTTTAGGTGACTGAGATGTTCCATCGAGACACTTTAGCACAAAATGTAAAACAGCGCGCAGGGATTATCCATGCGCGCTGTTTTACATTTTTTTTGTGCTACTTACTTTCTTCTTTTATCTCCGCGAGGTCTCGCATTGTCTTTTTTATTTCCTCCTCCATCAGCGCTTGCATGTCAGGGATATTTTCCTCTAGGAATTTTTGTATCAAGGAATTGTCGCCTGTTGCGCTAATCTTTTCAAATTCAACACGCGCAGCATCTGAAAGTTTTTCAAATATTGAAACCGTAAGAGATTTAAAAATAACCTCGCCAAGCTTATCCACAATTTCATCCTGCGTTTCAGTTGGGAGTTCGCCAATACCAAGTTCTTTTATTAATGCTTCTCGAAGTTCTGGGTTATTCATGGTTGTATCTTATGCTTTATTCATTAGTTTGCCAATTTTTATTGCCTCTGCGTCTTTAATATAGTTTTCAACAGTAATTCCTTGTTTTGGCTGAAGCCCTGTTTCTTTGAACAGCGCCTTGAGATAGTCTCTCATTTTTTCAGTAGCAGATGAATCCTCTATACCAAAATGCTTCGAACCGTCTTCATATAATACTTTTGGTTCCGCAGTCATTATTTCTCCAACAGTTTTTGTACTAAAACCAACTTGCGGATGCTTCCAATGTGCTGAGTCAATCCCCGTTTCTGACCCAAACCCAAGGAACCCTCTTGTTCCAAACATACTGTTGACATGCTCGTGTACCTGTTTGTCCGCAAAGGCTAGTACTTGCGGATCCTTAGGGGTGCTTACTTGAGGTTCTGTGTTTGGCTCCTGTAGTAACTTGCCTACCTCTGCGGTAACTGTTTCTGCTTCTGAAATAAGAACATCTTGTATCGGTGCCTCTGGGATATTTACCTTGGGCGCACCCTCTATTTTTTTGGTCTCTTCAACGAGGCGAAGGAATTCGTCGTGTGTTATTCCCATCTTGCCTTCAATTTCAAAAACCTTTTCCATATCATTTACCGCCAAGGCTTTTCCTATCTCATTGCCGAAGGCCTGAGCCTCGTCAGCTGTCATTCTTTCAGCGAGTCGCGCGTTAAATTGATTCAGCCACTCGCCCTGCTTTGGTTGCTCGATTGTTGCACTTGTCGTTGTGTCATGAAGATCTTCCTGCGTAGCAACTTGCTCAACATCAGAAAATTGCGCATCCATGAATTCCATGTCATTAAGTATGCCTCCAAAGTCCACACTTTGACCTACTGCAAGTTTGTCAGCGTCCTCTAACCCGATCAATTCTGGGTGCTTCACAATCCTATCCTTTATGGCATCAATTATACGAGTTTGCTGGTCCTCTGGCAGCCCTGTAAATTTTTCTCCGTAGTGTGCCTTGAGTTGCTCACTAGACATTTTCCAAACAGAGTCACCAGCTTTTGCTGTCTCGATATAGCTAGCCTGGTCAGAGAGGTTTGCTGAAGCTGGCGTCTCTAGCTGTGTCACTATTTTACGCTCATCTATGAGCCTCAGGGCTTCCTCGTGTGTGATACCAAGGGTTTCCTCGGTCAATCGAACCGCTTCAACATCTCCAGTTTGCATAGCTTGTGCAATTTCAGAGAGGCCTTTATTTTCTGAACTTAACGCATTATTTAGTAGCTCGTCAGGCAAGATTGGTGACAAATGTTTTTCTCCAGTTGGTTCAGTTGCACCAGTTATTTTTGCTGAAGCAAGCACTTCTGTCGCGCCGGTTCCTTCCAGTACGTTGTGCATTGCGGCTGGGAGCATGCTTACCATAAGTATAGCGAGAGTCCCTGCAAGAACTGCCTGCCTTGCAGCAGTCGCTTCTGTGATTGGTTCACCTATTTTGCGCTCGTGTGACCTGCGCATAAGCTCTTCAAATGACGCAAAGAGCCCCGCCCCAGCTAGAGCTCGCGAACCAGCTGCAAGTGTGGCGACTGCCCCGCCTGCTACAGCAGACCCAACTATTGCCGCTCCTGTGCCAGAAAGAACAAGCCCTGCAGTAAATAGAAGCTTGTAGTGCCTTGGGAGACTATTCCATTTTTTGCCAACTGCGCGCACTTTATCAAGTGCACCAATCTTTTCTGCGCGCGCCTCTACTTTTTTATCCAGCTTGTCTATTATACTTATCGCTTTGCTCTCCATCTTTGTGATTGCCTCACTTGAGTTTGTAGGCATGCCAACTGGTTCTGCTGTACCTTCGTCTGCGTTAATGAATTTAGCAACTGGCTCTTCTCCACCCTCAATAATGCGCACCCTTTCCTCGAGAATAATCTTTGCTACATCGGAGCCTTGCTTCCCATGGCTTATTATCGCCTCAGATGCATTTTCCTCGAGTCTTTTTGCTATAGAAGAGAGTTCCTTCTCAAGCTCAACTTTTTCTTCGATGGAAGCGATATCAGTTTTATTTGCGATTTCTTTTTGCCTCTCAATGATTTCTTTCTCGCGCAATTCAATAGGGCTGAAAGACTCTTTTTCCTTCGGCTGCTCGTCGGTATGTGTGAATTCAAGTGGTGGTAGTTCTTGTTTCATATTTTTTTCTTCAAAAGGTGTTTCATTTAGTATAGCAGATCCCGCTTTGTCTTGAACAGAAAGTCTGTCCATGTCTTTCTGCATTGTTTTGTTTGCAATGTCTAATTCAAAAATACTCGGTGCAACTTTTTTGATCTCATTACTGTGAGCATCTCCGCGGCTTTGTGTTGCTTCAACAAGCTTCTGCACAAGAAATTGTTCACGCGTAAGGCTCCCTGATGGTTTGTACCCAGTAGCTAAGTCTTCTAGGTTTCTTTTTTCTACGCGTAAAGAGTCAAGCAGTTTTTTGGCGTCACGCATTTCACTACCATCCACACCACCAAGTTCGCTGGTTATATTTTTTAATTTATCAATATTGTTAGCTAATTTGTCATTTAACGACATAATATCGCCACTGCTTCTTAATGAGGCATGTTCTTCTCTGGTCGCATTTACCTGCCCAATCGTTTCACGGAGCAAATCACGTTGTTCTGTGCTTAATTCTGGCTTGGCTCTCCTTTTTCCCCTTGATTCTTTTATTTTCCCAAGCTCAAAATAGAGCTCCTCAAGCTCCTCCTTTTCCTTTTGAGGTAGTGGGCGCCTTTCTTTAAGGTTATAAATCCTCCTTTTTATTTCAGCTTCATCCCTGTCCTCAAATTTCGAGCTATCCCATTTCTCTGTGCCCTCTCTCTTTGCAAAGGCACGCTCGGAGTCGATCATTTCTGCTGTAAAAGCGCCAACCCCTGGAGAGTCCTCACTAGTTCTTCCTAATCGAATCTCCTTGTTAGGCGTATCTGTGGAGCGAGTCCCACTAAAACCGCCTGTCGCTTCATTGTCAATTTGTTTTTCAACTAGGTGTTTCATTGTTTAGTGAATTATTGCACAATTCTGTAATTGCGTACAATCAAAATAAAATTACTACTTTTTAATTATACCTAATTTATACCCAAAAGTCAATGGTTTTTGGGTGGTTTTGAGTTATCCACAGTTTTTACCCAACCCACTCCCAAAAAATACTATTTCGTGCTACGATTTAGGTAATCTCGGGGATAGGCCCCAGGTTTACAGAAAAGACGATATTTCCCGACACGGCTGCACGACAGGAGGATACATATTTCATATAACCATTTCTACAAAAATAAAGGACCTCAGCCGAGGGCAGATGAAAGCAGGCTGGGCGAAATATACACATTTTTCGAAGTTCACGAGCGTTGGACTCGTTTTAACCTTTGTGTTATTTGGGCTAAGTATGCCAATAGCCCAAGCGCAGGCTCGTACGTCGTCGTATTTGTTTAGTAAATTTATCAGGTCTGAGAGCGTCGAGACTCCACCCGCGCGCGCAGAAGCACAAAATTCTCAGACAATCGCCTTTTTGGAGGGTGTTGTAAATTTTGATACGAAAAAAGCTACTGGCGGTGGTGATATTACGATGGATGATCAAGCTTTTTCTTCCGAAGTTGGTCCGTCTGGCACCATTGCAGATATCGAATCAAGTAGCCGGCAAGGCAAGGTTAGTCTATATGTTGTACGCTCAGGAGACACGATTGAGCAAATAGCAAAAATGTTTGATGTAACCGTTAACACAATTCTCTGGGCTAACGACATTTCTCGTGGCGCAAGCCTACGTGTAGGACAGCATTTGGTTATTCTACCCATAGATGGAGTTCAACATGTTGTAAAAAAGGGGGACACGCTTAAAGATATAGCAAAAAAGTACAAAGGGGACATTGATGAAATTCTAGAGTTTAATAATATCACTGTTGATCAGAAACTTTCTATTGGTGATGTAGTGATTATCCCTAACGGGAAGGAGGCCTCAGTAGCACTGTCTGGCAAGGCTAATGTAAGTCGCTCCAAAGTGATTGCTGCGTACCCTTCTATTGGTGGCTATTACTCACACCCAGTACCAGATGGGCATAAGACACAGGGGATTCATGGGTATAATGGTGTAGATTATGGCGCACCAATAGGTACACCAGTATATGCTTCAGCAGAAGGGGCAGTTATCGTAAGTCGTTTCCAAACACTCTCCAACCCATGGTTTGGTGGTTATGGAAACTACTTAGTTATTGAGCACCCAAATGGGACGCAAACACTGTACGGGCACCTAAGCGCTGTTTATACACCAATAGGCGCACGTGTCGATAAGGGTCAACCGATTGGAGAGGTTGGTAATACTGGGAAGTCAACAGGCCCGCACCTTCACTTTGAGGTTCGTGGCGCAAAGAATCCGTTCTAGTTGGGTGGAATATAGAATTTAGAATATTGAAGAGCGCGCATGGCCGTAGGTCACGCGCGCTCTTTTTTACTCATTCAACATTCTATTTGAGTTCTGTCGGGCGGTACGCAAGTGCTTCAAGGATGTGCTTTTCTTGTATGTCATCAGAGCTATCCAGGTCAGCAATAGTGCGAGCAACTTTTATTGTTTTATGGTGAGCGCGAGGTGATAATTTTAAACGCTCCGCAGATGTATTAAAAAGAGTGCGAAGTTTTGGTGTTAGTTTTATAAAAACTTCTATGTCATCAGCCCGCATTTCACTATTGGTGGTTATTTTACGCGCATGGTTTGCAAATCGCGCCTCCTGCATCCCTCTGGCCCTTGTTATGCGCGCACACACATCCTTTGTTGTTTCACCAGTACTAGCTTCTGCTAGTTTATCATGACTCATATGAGAAACTTTTACCCAGAGCTCAATACGATCCATTATTGGTCCTGAAACCTTGCGTGTATATGATGCGAGAGTCCCCGGCATACATATACACCTATCTTCGCTTCCGTATTTACCGCACGGGCAAGGGTTCATAGCAGCGAGCAATATGAAACGAGCTGGAAAAGTGTCGTGACCCTTTGCGCGCGTGATGCGAATGTGCCCTTCCTCAAGCGGTTCACGCAAAGACTCAATAACGCGGCGGTCGAACTCCGGAAATTCATCAAGAAAAAGCACGCCACGATGCGCAAGGGTAATTTCTCCTGGTTTTGGTATCGCCCCTCCGCCAATCACTGCAGGGTACGATGCTGTATGGTGTGGCGCGCGAAGTGGTGGTCGCGTCATTATATTTTCACGGAGTGTTCCAGCTACCGAGTGGATTCCTGTGACCTCTAGAGAGTGTTCGTTGTGTAGGTCTGGAAGAATATGTTGGAAGGCCTGCGCAAGCATCGTCTTCCCTGTTCCAGGTGGTCCCCACATTGCTAGATTGTGGTTGCCTGCTGCAGCGATCTCGAGAGCGCGCTTTGCAAACTCCTGCCCCTTGATATGAGAAAGATCAACTATTGTTTTATCTAAAATTATTTCTGCGTTGTTTGTGTCAGTATTTATATGCGGTGCAAGTTTATATTTTTGATTCTTGTCTAGATGTTGCAAGATTTCAGAAAGATTGCGCACGCCGTAAACCTTTATGTCACTTACCAACGCAGCTTCACGCATATTTTTTTCAGGTAAAAATATTTCAGAGAATCCTGCTTTTTTTGCTGCGTTTGCTATTAGGAGCGCCCCATGAATAGGTCGAACGACCCCATCAAGTGACAGCTCTCCAAGAAACAATTTACCCTTTGGGTCAAACCTCGTTTCACCTGAGGCCATCAGGTATGCGAGTGCAATCGCTAGGTCATAATGAGACCCTTCCTTTTTGAGCTCTGCTGGGGCTAGCGCAATTACAACTTTTTGGTTCTTTTGTTTAGGTGAAGTAAAACCAGAATTTTTTACAGCAGCACTTACGCGGTCACGCGATTCATCTACAGATGCGCTCGGAAGTCCAACCAAAGAAAAAGCATTGAGACCTTTGGAAAGATCAACTTCAACATCGATAATATGAGCTACGAGACCGACTATTTGAGCAGAAAATAGTTTTGAAAATTGCATAGTCATTCTCGCATACGAGCGAGTTTATCCTTCTCTGTGTGCGATACAGGTAGGGGCTGCTGGGTTTGCGTGTAGGCGAGCGTCTTCTATTTTTGCGCCACATATACGACAAATACCATATGTACCAGCCTCAATGCGAGCGAGAGCAGTGTCTACCTCAAGGAGGCGCGCTTCAAGTTCTACTTCTATCGCCGAGTTTCCTTCAAACGCTTCAATGCTGTCTGCGACATCGTTTACGTCTGCTGTTGGGTTATTTAGGTCTGGAGCAGATGGCTCCCAGTCTCCTTCTATTTCAGGATTTTTGTGGCCAACCATAGAAAGCTCGTTTGTAAGGCGAACTTTTTCCTCCAGAAGCATATTTTTAAGATCAGAAATATTTGTCATGTGTATAGTGTAACGTGTTTAGTTTTTCCCCGCAAGTGGCAGGAGCTCCTTGAGTGATGTTAGGCTGCTCGCTATTACAAGAGTGTTTTTGTTTACAAATGCATACGCGATAGTATTGCCAAAAACAACATTAAGATACCGTGCATCATTCCCACCTACGACAATGTCGTTAAATTTTATTGTTGTTACACCATTCATAATATTTGTTCCAAACACAGTATCAAAAAAGCGCGGCAAATCCTTTTCCCACTCTAGCATTCCAGCAAGTCCAGTTTCATAATCAGAAACTTTGATGATAATAAACGGAGCAGTCCCGCCATTGGACTCGCCAAAGAAACCGACCATAAATTGGTTTTCGAGCGAGCGAACAAAAATTTCTGGCACTTGGGTATTAGTAAAACTAATAAATCGATTCACCGATATAGCCTTTGCGTCAGCGCCACCATCTTCATAAATGTAGAAATTTTTAATGGATGATGCTGAGATCCCGTACTTGCGCTCATTAGAAATTTCAGCAAATATCTTTTCTGGGGTTTCATTTGCTATATTGAAACGTTTTTCGGACTGTACAGAGATAAGAGAGGGAGCGAGTGACTCTGTCTTCGGGGTTTCTTGTATGGGAGTGATTGTTTTAGCTGGTACACTAATCGTCGGAGATGTTGTTGGTAATGTGATATTTTTTATTTTTGGCAACACAAAAATAAATAAGAGTGCCACAGAAATAATAATTAATACTAATATGAAAATGACGAACGTTCGCCCAAATCGCTTTGGCGCGCCACCAGATGTCCCGTTTTGTATTTGTTTTTCTGCTGCAAGTTTTGCCTGCAGAACTGCTCGTTTCTTTTCCTCTGCAAGAGCGATAGACACAGCTGTTTCATTTTGTGTCTTTATCGCTTCTTCAGCGTCATTTTGCATTGTGCGAATGACACGTTGAGATGGCAGCTTTTTTTGATCAGGAGACTCTGGGGTTCCTTGGTAAACTCCAGGTTCTAGTTTTTTATTAGGAGCAGTTTGTTCCATTACTGTTTAGTATACCTGCTCTATCTCAACCTGTCCAAGCTTGTGTTGCAATTTCACACATCCTGTGGTAGTGTGCGGGCTGGTTTTTGTCCTTCAACTTAATATACGGAGAAAAGAAAAATGAACAAGAATGAACAGCATTCCTCAAAAAGTGGTTCGTTTCGAGCTCGGGCTATGGCATCAACCGCCCAGACAAGTCCTGGTTCCTCAGGTTTTCGCCATCCAGGGGCTGTACCATCTGGCGACCAAGTAGCTGGAGAGAAAGGTGTAAAAAAAGCAGACCTTTCCATGGGTATGGCCTGCACCAGCCATCATTTCTACGGTTAACGCCCATTCTTGTGTAAACAAAAGCCCGACATAAAATGTCGGGCTTTTAATTATGCTTGTCGTAGTCAAAAACTGAAAATTGTAACAGAAAGGTTGTTTGGTGACAGCTTTCTTACTCTCCCTTTTGGTTTTCCTTTCGCAGACGTGGCGCCTGTTTGCGAGCTACGCGACGCGGGTTCCCAACATTTATGTTCCCACCACGCGAACCAAGAAGGTATTTACGCTGATCATCGCACATATCAATAAAGTCGTCTGATACCTCGCGAAGTTTCCCAGATGCTGAGCGTCCGAAGGTAATAATTTCAACCTGTGTCCCCATAAACTTTAAATATTCAACCAGTGGCACAAAATCTCCGTCGCCTGACGCCAAAACTACAGCATCAACCTTGGACCCTATGCGTATCGCATCTACCGCGAGGCCTACGTCCCAGTCGGCTTTTTTTGCTCCACCAAAAAATATTTGAAGATCCTTTGTTCTCGTTTCGATACCAAGACTATTTAAAGCGTCAAAAAAACTTTTTTCCTCCTCTCCTTCAGTGGTGATAACGTATGCTATTGCGCGTACGAGGTGTCTTCCAGCGACAGCCTCCTTGAGCACTGCTCCGAAGTTTACTTTTGCTCCATAAAGATTACGGGCGCTATGGTAAAGATTCTGCGCGTCAATAAACATCGCGACACGCTGTTCCTTTTGTTTGATGATTGCCATATATGAAAATGGGCACGCATTGAGCATGCGATACATGTTTTTAATTTATAAAAATGATTAACGTGTTCTACTTTTGTATTATCTCATGAACAAAGATAAACAAGAAGACCCCTTCTTAGGGGCCTTCTTGTTTATCTTATTTCAAACCAATCTTTTTAACCAAAGATTCGTAGCGAACCTTGCTCTTGCGTTTGAGGTAGTTCAAATGTGTGCGACGATCCGCAACCATCTGCAGAAGACCACGACGAGAGTGGTTGTCCTTGTGGTTTTTCTTCAAATGGATAGCGAGTTCGTCAATACTCTTTGAAAGGAGTGCAACCTGAGCTTCTGGCGAGCCAGTGTCTGTGGCGTGAATCTGCGCTTTCTTGATAATATTCTGTTTCTGCTTTGTCGTAATCATTGCTATTACTCTAGCATATCTTGCCTAATAATGCAAGAGCATGCGCCACGACCATAATTGTCATATTTTAGGTAGTTTTTTAATATGTCTAGATAATCTGTGTATGTGTTTCTCTGTGAATATACCAGCGACCATCCCAATAAAGCTTAATCCAAGTCCTACTAATGTCGCTGGTATAAAAGGATCCACGATATACAGCTCGGTAAACTGCCACCCTGCTCCGCCAAGGATGATTGCAAGAAGCGCGCCTAGGCTATTTGCCTTTGTTGTGTAGAGACCCATCACAAGTGGCACAAATGCAGAAACAAGAGTGATTGAGTATGCTCCGCTAACAAGTTCGTAGATGCTCCCCTGCGAGGAAGCCAGCATTAAACCACCTAGCGCAATAATAATTATTGAAGAACGAATAATTGACAACCGAACCCTATCAGTAATGTTATTAAAGAATGGCTTGATAACGTTTTCACCAAGCAGGGTTGCGGGAGCGAGAAGGGCGCCAGACGCAGTACTCATAATAGCTGACAGAAGCGCGCCAAAGAAAAAGACTTGAGTTATAACACTCGTGTTGTCCATAATGAGAGTAGGGAGAAGATGTTGTGGGTCGCTTAAAACAAGTTCAGGGTATTTTATTCTAGCGATGAGACCAAGAGTGAGTGGGATAAGAGCGATAGTAAAATAAAGGACTCCAGCCGAGATTGACGCCCATTTCGCTATCGCCGCAGTCTTTGCAGACATCACACGCTGGTATACATCCTGTTGCGGAATAGATCCGAGACCTATCGTCATCCAAGCAGCAATCCATGCAAGCCAATCTTTTGTTGTAGCATCTGGTGGAGTAACCCTGAAGAACTCAGCAGGTGTATTTGCAAAAACTGTTCCAATCCCACCAATTTGCCAAAGGACTTCTCCTAAAATAACAAACAGACCAACCACTATGACCCCCATTTGTACTGTGTCTGTAATGGATACGGACCACATACCGCCAATATATGTATAGATAACGACAATAATAGCTGCCAGCAACATCCCAGTAATTGCAGGTATCCCAAGAAGCATATTTATAATTATCCCTAACGCCACAAACTGAGCCGCAACCCACCCAAAATATGTGAGAATTATCGCTATAGAAAGAAGTGTTGCGACTGTTTTGTTGTATCGCTCATGAAAATAGTCTCCAATAGTTAGATTGTGCTTCGCATAAAGTTTTTTCGCAAAAAATAGACCGATAAGAACGAGGCAGAGACCTGCGCCAAAAGGATCTTCGATAACCGAGAGGAAGCCACCCTCGGCCATGCGGGACCCAGCCCCAAGAAATGTTTCTGAGCCAAACCATGTCGCGAAAACAGTTGCGAGAGCCATAGAAAATGGCAAATGACGTCCTGCGAGAGCGAAATCCTGTGAGGATTTAACTTTGCGTGAAGCATAGATACCAATAGGTATCATCATTAACATATATACAAGTACGAATGTTGCTACCATATAAAATGAAACGCGCAAGTCATTGTTGACCTGCGCGCGTAAGCTAATTTATAAGAATAAATCCTTTTCATCTCCTGAAACAATTTCTATCCCACCTTCATCCATAAGCTCGCGAGAGAATTGGTCAATATCCCCAACTTTTTCTGGGCCACCGTCTTCGCCGAGAATAGAAATCCCCTGATCCTCGAGTGTTCGACGCGAAACCTCCTCCCCTTCTACAGGGGTTTTGATATCTGAATCACTTGAATCATCATTCATATCGTGTGATTCAGTAATAACAATATAATCATCTGATGAGCTCATGGCACAAGTTTAACGCAAAGATGGTTGAAAGTCTAATAATTGTGACTTTCGGCGGTAGGGACCTTTTATGGTATCATAAGCAGCTAGCAATCGAATCAAAAAAGCAACCTAAACGGAAGGCTTACTAAACTGATATAAGATAACCATTATGTAGACACCATGAAAATGTTACAAGTCTCATCGTTTACTTTTGGCACATACAAGGTCGATACCAACCTTTCAATCGTCACATTTACGTACCATGTTGAATTTAATTTCGGCATAAGTAAGACCTTTATAGATAGACTTTATCTAAAAAACATAAAACCAGAGTTATGGGAGAAAGTACCTACCGCTGTATTGGAGCCAACGCTACAGGCACTTCTTCTAATGATTGGTATTAATTACTGGTCTGCTTTTCCAACGAGCAACATGCGCATTGAGGGCTTTACTCTTACGCGAGAACAGGCGCGCTTTTGGAACTCGCTTTATTTAAATGGGCTAGCAGAATATTTCTATCTCATGAAGATTGATTTCCGCAACCTCATTGCATTTCCGTATAGTGATTCTGCTGTTGCCCATACTCCTGCACGGTTCGAGCGTCCAGCAAGAGCACTTCTTTTGAACGGAGCGGGGAAAGATTCTGTTCTATCCGCTGAAATATTAAAATCGTCGGGAACGCAGTTCGACTTCTTCGCTTTTGCTCCAACGCCCGCGCACAAGAATATTGCAAAACTAGTAGGCGCAGAAACCATCAGCGTTATTCGTCGCCGTGATCCATGGATCGACTATTTTTTCCCAGGCGCATACCCGTCGGTATCCACTTTCACTTTTACTGCAACACTGATGGCGGAGCTTCTCGGCTATGACTCAATAATTTTTTCCAATGAGCGCAGTGCTGATTTTGGTAATCTCGACTACCTTGGATTGCCAGTGAATCATCAGTGGTGCAAATCATCAGAGGCTGAAAAAATGATTAATGACTATATACAAGCCTTTATAACACCGGACATTTCGACACGCTCGCTCTTGCGTGAATACAGTGAGTTGGAGATTGTGAAGCGTTTTATCCGCTACCCACAATATCTACACGCCTTTACGAGCTGTAATACTTATTTTTGGCTTCCGCGTATTCAACAGCTCCTCTTGCGTAAAAACTACTGGTGCAATCGATGTCCGAAATGCGTGTTCCTCTTTGCGTCTTTTTCAGCATTTTTACCCAAAAAAGAAGTAATGAGTATCTTTGGTGCTAATCTTTATGCCAAAAAGAGCCTCCTGCCTCTCTTTGAGCGCATTCTTGGCATTGAAGGATTTAAGCCTCTTGATTGTGTTGGGGAGCCTGAAGAAATGATTCTCGCCATGCATTATGCAGCACGCCACAATGAATATTCTGGCGACCCGGCCATAAGACTTTTTGAAAAACATTTTCCTCAAGACAATGGGCTTAATAGACTCGAACAGAGAGTTTTCTTTCAGGATTAGTAGTAGGTTTTGAGGATCAATGAGGTAAACTACTGGGTTTGCTCATAGAATTTGAATTGCGAATTACCTCGGTAATATAGGCCCCTACTGCAGAGACCGCAGTGCAATACTTGGAACTCGCTTAGCTCGTACAAAAGCGTGGCTGAATTAGCAAATTCACGTCTTGGACGCTGAGACCACGCGGTATTGACCTATATTTCGTCGTCGCTCGGACGCTGTCTGCGAGAGTACTCGTCCACACGCGCCTCGCTAGTCGAAATAAAAAAAGGGGGGAGACGGAATTAACCATCTCCCCACATTGCCTCATGGGTTGCACTTCCTGCAACGAGCACACCATCCGTGCCCACTGTTTGAGTGGTATTTTGTACCACAAGGGCCGCTGTGTGAACAGCCTCTTGACATCATTAAACGATATTTCATTTTGTACCCCTCAAAAATCCTAGCCAATCGCTAGTAATTGCATGCTAGCACACTTGAGTACGGGTGTCAATAGGTACTGCGGTACGGTACGTAATGCCTATGGGAATGTCGTGTTTTGTTGTGACTGCTGTTTCGCATCTTTTTGCTCACGCGTTATACTGTTTGTATGTCGCACAATATCCAACAGACAACGCTAGGTGTCCTTGCGAGGCAGTACTTAGAATATTTGGAAATCGAGCGCGGGAGAAGCCTGAAAACTATTGAAAACTATGAGAGATACATCACTCGTTTTTTGGCAGCAAGTGGGGCAAAGGAGCCGGCTGACATTGATGATGAAATGATACGCTCTTTTCGGTTGTGGCTAAATCGACAAAATGCTGGGGTGCGTGAAGGGCGTCAAGAAACTCTTAAAAAGAAAACACAAAATTATTACCTCATTGCAATCAGGAGTTTTCTAAAATATTTGCGAAAGCGTGGGGTCGAGTCATATGCGCCAGAAAAGATAGAACTGGCAAAGATTGCAGAACGTACGATTGATTTATTAACTCCACAGGATTTGCGTAGGCTACTCGATGCACCTAATGGAGATTCTGTAAAAGAACTTCGCGACAAAGCGATTCTTGAATTATTTTTTTCTACTGGGCTTCGCCTCTCAGAGTTGTGTGCGCTCTCTCGTGATATCGACCTTACCCGTGATGAAATATCAGTGCGTGGAAAGGGTGAAAAAGTTAGGGTGGTGTTTCTTTCAGAGGATGCAAAAAAAGCTGTATCTGCATATTTGAAAAAACGAACAGATATGGACGACGCTCTCTTTGTGCGCATTGGCGGACTCGAAAAAGGATCGCCCTTGGGGATTCAAAAAGGGCGGTCCTTTTCTGACGGAGAATCAATGCGCCTCACACCACGCTCAATAGAGCGAATGGTGAAATTTTACGCAGCAAAGGCCGGCATTATGGACAAGGTTACTCCGCACATTTTGCGCCACTCGTTTGCGACCGATTTGCTATACAATGGTGCAGATATTCGTTCGGTGCAGATGATGCTTGGTCATTCAAATATTTCCACGACGCAGATTTATACACATATTACTGACAGCGAGCTTCGCAGTGTTCATAAAAAATTTCACGGAAAGGGTAAATAACAGCAAAAAAAGAAAACGCGCTGGTGGATAATTGCCCGGCGCGTTTTTTGAGACTATTCCTCGTCACCATGAAGAACTCTGTGCATGTGAGTAAGTTCAGCCTCACATTTCTTGAGTTGGGCTTTTGTTTGTCTGTAGCGTTGCAACGCTATCAATGTGTTGCCTCTTAACAAAATTACTGCCCTTCGCAGGTCAACTACACTCGTCTGCAGTGTTTGGAATTGTTGCAGAGCTATTTTGTATTGCTCGTCTTCATCATATGTAGAAAAAGTGCTCACGATACACCTCCTTTCTTTTGAATGTTCTCTATATCTATAAGTAAGTCTATTATCTATTCGTAAAATGTACAATGGTTCGCTATATAACTATGTACAATATATCTTGCGTTCGCTCGGAAGTGTAAAGTCCGTATTTGCACTTCACTCACTCACTTAGATATACTGTGTGTATGAAACTAGCCTCATGGAACGTAAACGGGCTTCGCGCAATTCATAAAAAAGGAAATTTTGATGAAATCCTTAAAAAAGATTTTGATATCCTGTGTTTGCAAGAAACAAAAGTAGAGGCGGAACAACTTCCCGATGAGGTTCGAGCACCAAAGGGCTATTACGCGTACTTTTCACACTCAAAAATGCGCAAGGGGTATAGCGGTGTTGCAGTTTACAGTAAAATAAAGCCCGAAAAGGTGGAGGAAGGAATGAATCTAAAGGACATGGATCAGGAGGGTCGTCTCCTTGTCCTTTATTACCACGACTTTGTCCTTTTGAATTGCTACTTCCCAAACGGCGGTGGCGGGCCTGCCAGATTGAAATATAAACTGGATTTTTATGACGCATTTCTTGGTTTCACAGAGAAACTCCGCAAAAAGGGGCATAAGATTATTATTTGTGGAGACGTGAATACTGCTCACGAGGCTATAGACCTTGCGCGCCCAAAAGAAAACGAAAAGAACACAGGTTTTCTTCCCGAAGAGCGCGCGTGGGTAGATGAGCTCATCTATCATGGCTATATTGATATTTATAGACACCTACACCCAAACACAAAGGATGTATACACCTACTGGGATATGAAAACTTCCGCTCGCGATCGCAATGTCGGCTGGCGCATTGACTATTTTTTTATCACTACCGACTTACTTCCACGTGTGAAACAAGTCACAATGATGAGCGACTTCTACGGCTCCGACCATTGCCCTATTGTGCTGGGAATAGAAGAAAAATAATTGTTCTACTTAACTCCGTGTTTTTTTCGAATCACCGCTAGTTCCTTCTCCTCGGCTTCCTCTTTTTTCTCTTTCCCCTCCTCCCCGAGTTTTTTTAATTCATCAATAGGTAGTTTTGCAAGTTCGAGTGTGCGTTTCACGAGAAACTCTTCCGTGTTGCGTTCTGGGTCGTCAAGCACCTCCTCAAGAAGCGCATGGAGGATAAAACCTAGCTTTGGCCCAGGTGTTTCACGAGTAACCTCCATAATCCTTTGTCCGTCAATCTTGAGCATCCCTACAGACACGGGGGCGCGCATAGCTTCTTCAATCATTGATTCATATTTACGCAAACGATACGGTGCTTCCTTTGGACGCCCCATTCCAATACGGTCACAAGCACGGACCTTCATCAGGTCCCAGACATTATCAGGCCCAACATTTTTGACTATCCGACGCACAGCAGAGAGTGTAATTTTCTCAATATCCGAGAAAAAAAGATGGTAACGCACAAGGGATGAAACAACATCCACTATTTTTTTAGGGAATTTAAGGTGTTCAAGCGTTTTACGTGAAACACGGCCCCCGACGACATCATGGCCGTAAAAGGTCCAGTCGCTTTTTTCTTCAGACCAACGTCTTGTTTCTGGCTTTGAAACATCATGAAACAGTGCTGCAAGGCGCACATGGAGTGGCCAACCACGATCTGCAGAGTGTTGCAGAGCGCGCAAGTTGTGTTCCCATACAGTGTAAATATGATCACCGTTCTGCTCAACCCCTATCCCACGTTCTATGTCTGGCGCAATATATTTGAGAAGACCAAGCTTTTGGCACATTACAACACCAATCATCGGGTTCTTTGTCATTATCATTTTTGTAAATTCGTCACGAATACGTTCCATAGAAATATGCTTCAGTTCAGAAGCCTTCTCTATTACTGCATTTTGGGTTTCTATTTCGATTGTGAAACCAAGGTCTGTGGCAAGGCGTACTGCGCGAAGAACACGCAACGCATCCTCATTAAACCTCTCTACGGGGTTGCCTACAGTACGAATTACTTTGTCCTTTATGTCCTTTAGGCCACAATGAATGTCAGTTAAATGTCCTTTAGATTCATCATAGGCAATGGCATTGATTGTAAAATCCCTACGTTTCAAGTCATCCTCTAGTTTCGCGTGAAACGAAACGCTGTCTGGGCGGCGTTTATCTGTGTATGCGCCCTCTGTGCGGTATGGGGTTACTTCTACCACTTTTAGTGTTTCATCTTCTGTTTGATTCACTACACCAACAGTGCCATAGTCATTCTCATAAAATGTTTCATCAAAAAGAGCTTGAATTTGGTCTGGTTTCGCATTTGTGGTTACGTCCCAGTCCTTTGGATCTATATTCTGTAAAATGTCACGCACGCATCCACCAACAAGATACGCCTCAAAACCAGCATTCCTCAAGGTTTCTGTTACATGTGAAACCTCTTTGGGAATGCTGTATGAAAACTTCTCTTTTGTTTCTGCAGTTGTCATATACGTTATAGTCTATTGTATTTTTGGCTTTTTTACTAATTCGCGGTATGCTCAATTGGTAGAAAAGAAGTTTCATGAGAAACCTGCCAAACTTTTAGAAAGTTATGCAGGCAAGCAACGCCCTGGTAGTGAAATGGATATCACGACGGTCTTCGAAACCGTTATTCCAGGTTCGAATCCTGGCCTGGGCACATGCGAATTCGCCTCACGGCGAATTCTTGCAGTATGCACCAGGGCCAGGTAAGCCAACTATTTGGCTTGTGTCAGGATTCGAAAGGCGGAGTATGTCGCATGGCGACAGCGATCCTAGTCCGCGAGTACTTATGAACAAAGTGAATTAGTAACTCGGGGCCGAATCCTGGCCTGTGCACCACTTCCCAAAAAATTAAAAATCTGTATACTAATGTTTATATTTGCGGGTATGGTTTAGTGGTAGAATGCGTCCTTGCCAAGGACGAGACGGGAGTTCGATTCTCCCTACCCGCACCAAAAAATAACACCAAAATAAAGGTTTTGGTGTTATTGTGTTTAATTTTTATTGTGCTAATGTTAAAAGTAGGTACGATCCTTTTAATTCTTCGGAGGAAGTGAAAAATGAACAAACTTCAGGCATTGAATCGTAAACTTGCGAATGCAACACAGCAATTTGATGTCCTACGAAACTCGATTCAAGAACAGCAAGTTTTGCTTACAAGAAGGCAAGTTGTAAATTGTTCCCACTGCAATGAAGGAAGTCAGTTGAAGGGCTGGTGTCTTATGCAGTTCGGAGGAATGAGTACAACGCACGCACTCATGTGCCCTCGATGTGGTGAGTGGATCACAGTTTACGGGCACCGCCAAAAGAATAACATTTTGTTTCTTGTAGACAAAAAGGCCTCAATAAGGAAAAGCTTTTTAATAAAATATTTTTTTGGGCGGGCGGTAACATGCCCGTGAGGCAAATATTTCCAGTTCCTGAATGATCACATTCATTAAAGCCGAGTAATGCTCGGCTTTTTCTTATACTAAAGACAACTTAAATGACATTTATGTTTGTAAAGGACATTTTTTGACATAAACCACTATTTTTACACACTCTGTCAACGCCAAAAATAGAAAAATATGGCGTAAAATGCTCAAAACTGTGGATAACTATGGGGATAGTGTTGATAAAGGACACAAATATAGTTTGTGCGAACAGCCACAAACTCTAAAAGACAGCAGCCATAACTTCAGAAAACCCTTGTTACGCATAGGTTTCACAGGGAATGACTCATTCTCGGCATAAAAAATAGCGCAAATTGGGGCGTTTCACGAGAAACACCGCCAGGTGGTACAATGGTTTTAATGGCGGAGCCTACAGAAAAGCAGAAAATTGGTAAAATTGGGGAAGATGTTGCAAAAAAATACTTAGAAAATAAGGGTTTTTCTGTAATTTGCCAAAATTACCGAAAAAAGTGCGGTGAAATCGACATTATTGCCCAAAAGGGCAAAATACTGCATTTTATTGAAGTAAAAACAGTTACACGTGAAAACATTGGTAAAAATGTTTCTATGCTTCAAAGACATGAATTTGCTAATTCAGAAACAGATAGCTATAGACCAGAGGACAATATTCATCCATATAAACTAAAGCGTTTAGCTCGCACAATACAGATGTATTTGATTGAAAAATATAGAGGGGATGAGCCAGACTGGGTTTTTGACGCTATAACAGTGAAGCTCGATATTTACAACAGGCGAGCTCGAGTTAGATTTTTAGATAATATTGTGCTATAGTTTAGTGACAATTTTTCGAAGTCGAAATTCTTGTCGGGGTGTAGTATATCGGTAGTACGTCTGCTTTGGGAGCAGATAGGCCGAGTTCGATTCTCGGCACCCCGACAGGGATTTTGACGCATGGCCCAGTAAGGGCGTCTCATGACTAATATAGAAAAATCTAATAAAGGGTTCATTTACAACAGAGAGCCAGGGTTTGCCTCGGTTGCCGCAGCTCTTGTTGGGAATTTTACTATTACGATACTTAAAACTATCGGTTTTGTTGTATCGGGTTCGAGCTCGTTGTTTTCGGAGGCGGTGCATAGTTTTGCAGACACTTCAAACCAAGCGTTACTTATGGTCGGCATTGTCAAAAGCCGGCGCGCCCCAGACGAGAGCTCTTCCTATGGTTATGGGCTAGAACGCTTCTTTTGGGCCCTTATTTCAGCATGTGGCGTTTTCTTTATTGGTGCCGGGGTTACTGTATACCACGGTGTACACACCCTCCTTAATCCAGAGGAACTAGTTTTTCGGCCCGAGGTGTTTATGATACTAATCATTTCATTTGTAGTTGAGTTCATTACCTTCTACATTGCGTTTCGTGAGTTATGGAGTAATAAAGGTGGTAATGAGACAATTCGAGAAATGCTTGAAAGCGGAGACCCAACTGTTATTGCTGTGGTTTATGAAGATGGCGTAGCTCTCCTTGGTGTTATTGTTGCTACTTTTGCGATAGGACTCTCTCAAATAACTGGGAGCCCAGTTTGGGATGCCACAGGGTCTATAATTATTGGGGCGCTTTTGGCGTGGGTCGCAATGACTCTTATTCTAAAAAATAAGCGGTTTCTTGTAGAGAAGTCTATCCCAGAAGATGTGAGAGAGCAAATCATTGAGATATTATCGGCTGACCCAATGATTGAGCGTGTGTATGATTTTAAATCATCTGTTGTTGAGCTTGGGAAATACCGCGCTAAGTGTGAGGTGGAGGTGAACGGGACTGCACTCTTTAGAGAACTATCAAATGGTGAGATGCTTAAGGACGACTACGATACAATCAAAGGCGACTATCAAGAATTTGTTCGTTACATTGTAGATTATACCGATCGTGTGCCACGCGTGATTGGTACACGGATAGACGAGCTTGAAGCGCGTATTCAAAAAGAAATTCCATCTGTGCGCCACATCGACATAGAGATAAACTAAAACCTGCAATCGTGTCGTAATGAAATTAAAAATACTTTTCCACAGATCAGTGATTACTTTTTTTATTAATAGTGTATACTGTAAAGTGAAATGAAACTCGGAGCAAAAATAAATCTCGTATTGATTCTTGTAACATTAGTTGTCTTGACTGCTGCTTTTGGAATTATTGTTAGCATAGAAGCCAATGCAACAAGAAATCAAGTCCTAAACAATGCAAGAGTTTCAACAGAAATTTTTCACAAAGAGATCGAGCGCATGTTTAAGCAGGTGTACGATCAGCAAGTACGACTGCAGGATACTGTAGATGAACTTGGGAAAATTAAGGGAGTCGTTTATATCAACGTGGCTGGTATGGATGGAGTCGTCACAGCATCAACGAAAAATCTGATGGGGACTAAGCTGCCAGAACGAAATATTAGTTTTATTGAGGAGGTAAAAACAAAAAGGCAAAAAGTGAAGGCCCTGAAAGATAAGGGAACTTTTTACGAACTTGAGCAGTGGATACCAATTTATAAAATTTACTCAGACGACAATTCCGAGATAATTAATGTAATTGAGGTTGAGGTGGCGACAGACTCAAAAAGTTCATCAGATATAGCTCAAGCAGAAAGTCTCTTGCTTGCAATTTCTGCTAGTGTTGAGCAAACAGCTAGATCTATTATTGTTACACGCGAGGAGGACCTAGAAGCGATTAGGTTGATTACTGAAAGCGTGGCAAATTTTGGTCTGGAAAAAGAGGATGGCAAGGGGCGCATTTTCCACGATTTTATTGTTAGTGATGCAAATTTGAATATTATCGCAAACACAGACAAGGATGACAGAGAATTTGATGATGATACAGCGGAGCACAACAAATACCGAAACGATGTGCTATCTGGCAAAATAGAAGTTGCAGACTATAAGAGTGTTGTTCATGGCGAGCACGAAGTGATGATCAACGTAAGGCCTATTAAGTTTATGGTTGAAGGGCGTGATAAAATTATAGGGCTACAAGAGGTACATATCCTTACCTCTTCCTATACAGACAAGATCACGGCACTCAAGCTGCGCATGTTTGGTCTAGGTATTGTGTTTACGGCAGTCTTCGTTATGGTCCTGTCTGCTATTCTTGAGCGTGAGGTTGTTGGGCCAATTCGTCGCTACTCCGTTATTGCTAAAAAGATTGCTGACGGAGACTTAACTCAGGTTGTTGAGCATACTACAAACGATGAGATTGGCCAATTTGGAGCAGTGTTTAATTCGATGGTTGTGAATTTGCGTGAACTCGACAAATTAAAGTCAGACTTTATTTCTGTTGCCGCACACCAGCTCCGCACACCCCTTTCTGGTGTTAAGTGGGTGCTCAAACTGCTTCTCGATGGCGATTTAGGTGCTGTGACCGAGGATCAGAAAGGTATGCTAAAGCGTGGATTCGAAACGAACGAAAAAATGATTCAGCTTGTGAACGACCTTCTAAATGTATCACGTATTGAGAATGGTAAGTTTGGTTATAATTTTGTTAAGAATGATTTTATTAAACTTCTCAATACGCTTATTGAGAACACCGTACTCCCATCAAAAGAGCGCAACATTGAGGTTCGACTCGAAAATCGTATAGGAGAAATTCCAGAATTTTTGTTCGACCCAGAGAAACTGCTTATTGCATTGCAAAATATCGTTGACAATGCGATGAAATATACGTTGCCAGGAGGTAAAGTAACCATCATTGTCCAAAGACAGGGAGATTATATAGAGGTCAAGATCTCAGACACAGGAGTCGGTATCCCGCAGGCCGATCTCGCAAAGCTGTTTTCAAAATTCTTCCGTGCTTCAAACGTGATTCATTTGCAAACAGATGGATCTGGGCTCGGCCTCTTTATTGTTAAGAGTATCATTATGCGACACGGCGGGCAGATATGGGTTGATTCTGTTGAAGGTAAGGGAACAACTTTCACTGTCGTTATACCTGTTGTTGCAAACCTCTTACCAAAGGAGGACGAGGAGGGTAGAACAGTGGAGCTTACCGAAGGTGATAGTAACGCAAAGACATCCTAGTAAAATTGCGAGCATTGTAATATAATGGAAACAACTATGGACGAAAAAAAGAGAATTATCATTGTGGAGGACGACACTGTTCTTCGTGATGTGCTTGCCGAAAAACTTCAAAGGAGCGGGTATGTCGTGGACATAGCGCAGGATGGGGTTATTGCAATGGAAAGAATTCGCGCAGTTAGGCCAGACTGTATTCTTTTGGATATTTTAATGCCACGAAAGAGTGGTATTGAGGTAATGGAGGAGATACATGCTGATGATAGTCTTCGTGGTCTTCCAATTATTATCATTTCAAATTCTGGTCAACCAGTAGAAATAAAGCGCGCACAAGAGCTTGGCGCAAAAGAGTTTTTAATAAAGGCGGTGTTTGACCCAAATGAGGTACTTGAAAAAGTAAGAAAGGTGCTTGCAGGGAGTGCAATGGCTCCACAGGGTGAATGGGGTGTCCGTACGCAAAATGTAACTGTATCTGGAGCAGTAGAGCATCCTGTGGTAGAAAATGCACCAGTAGTGCAGGCTGCAACAAGTGTTTCCACAGCCACTATAGCAGAGGAGAAGATCTTTATCCTAGTTATTGAAGACGACAAGTTCCTCCGTGAATTATTGGTAAGAAAGCTTTCTGCGGAAGGGTTTGATGTTAAAAATGCAATTGATGCTGAGGCCGCATTCATTATTTTAGCAGAACGCAAACCAAAAATAATTTTATGCGACATTATTTTACCAGGGGTTGATGGATTCGAGATTCTTCGACGAATCAAGGAGGACCCAAAGCTAATAGATGTTCCTGTTGTTATGCTAAGCAACCTCGGTCAAAAAGAGGATCTAGAAAGAGCGATGAATCTTGGCGCAAAAGATTTTATGGTGAAGGCGAACTTCACACTTGATGAGATTGTGACAAAGGTTCGCACTCTTATTGGGTAAACACCACAATAATTTATTTAGTAATTGCTAAAATAAGCTTTTTTTGTTATTGTCATTCTAATCGCGGGATTAGTTAAATGGTATAACTTCAGTTTTCCAAACTGAAATCGGGAGTTCGATTCTCCCATCCCGCACTCTTTCAAATAAAACCCACCCAGCCACTCTAGAGTGGCTGGGTGGTTTTTATTTGAAAGATCAAATAGCTTATTTTGCTACTGCATCCTTGAGCGCCTTTGCTGCGCGGAACTTTGGAACTTTTGTTGCCTTTACCTGGATAGACTCACCAGTCTTTGGGTTGCGAGCTGTGCGAGCTGCGCGAGGTTTTACTGAAAAGATGCCGAGGCCTGCAATTGATACTTCATCACCGCTCTTTAGAGTACTTACCATAGCCTCGAGGATTGCATCAAGTGTTTGCTCTGCTGATACCTTTGTTCCACCCATCCTTTCGTGAATAATTTCAGCGATAGCTGCTTTGTTCATAATGTTTTTTATTAGCGCTTTCTGTTAATTCTTTTAATACTAAAACGAGTTTCTCACCCGCAACTAACCTTTTGCCACGTTACGTATTACATAGCGAAAGGGGAGTTTCCCCACACGGTGCGGGTCAGACCTCCTTACTAAATAGTATACCCCCCTAGGTTTTTTTACGCAATAGATACAAGGATAGTTCGGAATATTGCTAGAATTCGAAGCATGTTGCTTAATTTCTGCACAAATCGCTACCTTGCGTACTCGATTGCTCGTGATTCTCGAATGACAGCAACCTTGATTTCACCCGGATATTTAAGCTCCTTTTCAATGCGGATAGCTATGTCCCGCGCAAGTGATTTTGATTCAAGGTCGGTGATTTTTTCTGGTTTCACAAACACACGAAGCTCTCTTCCTGCTTGTATTGCGTATGTTTTTTCGACCGCCTGGAAGGATTTTGCTATGCCTTCCAGGTCTTCAAGACGCTTTAGGTAGTTTTCTGCTGAATCTCTACGCGCACCTGGTCTACCTCCGGAAATTGCGTCTGCCGTTTGCACTATGATGGATTCAAGTGTTTCATAAGGATATTCTTCATGGTGTGATTGCATGGCCTGAATGATACGCTTGTCGACGTCAAATTTTTGCATAATCTTGCGGCCTATTTCTACGTGTGTGCCTTCAACCTCATGGTCTATCGCCTTTCCTAAATCGTGGAGGAGTGCGCCAGCTTTTGCAATAGCAACATTTGCGCCAATCTCTTCTGCTATCATTCCAGCAATATGCGCCATTTCTACGGAGTGTTGCAGGACATTCTGGCCGTAGCTTGTACGGAAATGTAAACGCCCAAGAATTGCAATAATTCGCGGGTCAAGGTTGAACACACCACACTCATACGCAGCTTGCTCCCCCTTTTCTTTTGTAATTTTGTTCACTTCTTCACGCGCCTTTTCCACAGCTTCCTCTATTTTTGCAGGCTGTATCCTGCCGTCCTCTATTAATGCTTCTAGCGCCACGCGCGCGATTTGTCGACGAATTGGGTCAAAAGACGAAATAACAATTGATCCAGGGGTGTCATCGATAATGACTTCAACCCCAGCTGCACGTTCAAAAGCACGTATATTTCTGCCCTCCTTTCCGATTATCTTTCCTTTTATTTCGTCTGAAGCGATTTGTACAGAGGTCACCATCATTTCTGAGGCAGTTGACGTTGCGAGTCGCTGGATAGAAGTAGCAAGAATATCTCGCGCTGTGCGCGCTAGTCTGTCTTCACCATCAGCTTCAAGCTTTTTAATCCTATTCAGGATATCCTCCTCGTATCGCTTTTCTACACGTTTCAGAAGCTCCTCCTTAGCAGACTCCTCTCCAAGGTGTGCTACGCGTTCAAGTTCGCGTTGCGCCAACTCGTTTTCTTTGATTGTTTTATCGCGAATAATTTTCAGTTCGTCAGCCTTTTCCTTTATGTGGGAAATTTCATCATCTATATCTGCTTGTCTTTTGTCCAAGAATTCCTCCTTTTTGAGCAATCGTTCCTCAAGCTTTTTGAATCGCTCATTTTGCTCTCGCTCTTCCTCATGGAGCTCTCTCCCATATACTTCGGCTCTCCTGTCGGCCTCCTCAATGATTTTTTGCGCTTCTTCTTTTGCAGACAGAAGCACCTGTTTTACTTCGAGCTCGACAGAACCACGCTTTGAAACTGCAACGAACCAGCGCAAGAGGTAGCCGAGTGCCGCACCGACTAGGATTGCCATCACGCCACCAAGCGTGAGTGCAATGTTAATATCCATATGCAAGTCCGAAAATCCTTGGAAACCTTAGGTGTTTCCTTCGTATCGTCGGATACTAATGCCAATAAAATGTGTCAATTTAAATTTAAAGTAAGAACACTTTTAGAATACTCTTAAACAAGTCAAAAGTCCATAAAGCCGATGGTCTGTAAGGTTAAGGCCTAGAAACCGTCTGGTTTCTAGGCTACCTTTCAAATTTACACTTTTAACCTTCAGCACAAGCATAACAAAACAAAAATCACCCAGCCTAATAGTTAGGCTGGGTGATTTTTGTTTTGTTATGCTCGAGGATTCTTTGGTTTGTAAATCTCGTCTACTAATCCATACTTTTTTGCTTCATCTGCTGACATAAAAAAGTCACGATCCGTGTCTTTTTCTACTTGTGTGAGCGGCTTGCCAGTATTTTTTGAGAGAATTTTGTTTAGATTCTCCTTAATTTTCAAAATGTGTTTTGCGGTGATGGCAATATCTGACGCTTGTCCCTCGGTACCGCCAAGTGGCTGGTGAATCATAACCTCTGCGTTTGGGAGAATGAAGCGCTTTCCCTTTGCACCAGCAGAGAGAAGCACCGCCCCCATCGATGCTGCCATTCCAACACAAATAGTGGAAACATCTGGCTTAACGTGTTGCATGGTGTCGTAAAGCGCCATTCCCGCTGAAACCGATCCGCCAGGGGAGTTAATGTACAAATAAATATCCTTCTTTGGATCCTCAGATTCAAGAAAAAGAAGTTGAGCGATGGTGATATTTGCCGTATCGTCATCGATTGCCCCAGAAAGGAAAATAATACGCTCCTTTAGAAGGCGTGAATAAATATCGTAGGCGCGCTCGCCAGACGATGACTTTTCAATAACAGTTGGAATTAAATATGACATAAGGTCATACTAGCATAATTTTGTTTAGTGGCAAGGTTTGCACCATCCAGGATGTTTGTGCATACTGTAAATATGCGATTACATAGATTTTTTGTTGAAAATAAAATTCCTGCAAGTGGTGAGTTTTCTGTTACGAATGAAACGTTACTCAACCAATGGCGGAATGTTTTGCGTATGGAAGAGGGAAGCAGCGCTATTCTTTTTAATGGTGATGGGAGCGAATCACTCTGTGAATTTGTTTCACTGTCAAAAAAGAATGCGTTACTCAAAGTGCTTGAAACAAATAAAGGTCTCGTACCTGCGCGCGAGATGACGCTCTACATTGCGCTCATTAAGAAAGAAAATTTTGAAATGGTATTAGAAAAGGCAACAGAGCTTGGTGTATCACGTATTGTCCCTGTACAAGCGGCCCGTAGCGAGAAAAAGGGTGTGAACTATGAACGCGCGCAAAAGATTTTGCGTGAAGCATCGGAGCAGTCTGGGCGCGCAACAGTGCCAGCAATAAGCGAGATTATTTCTGTTGAAAAAATCCCAGACGGAGTTGTTGTGTTTGACCCACGCGGACAAATTTCTGCGCGGGAGTATTTCACAGAGCACACTACTGCTCCCGTCTCACTCCTCATCGGCCCCGAAGGAGGTTTCACTGATGCCGAGATTGAATCGTTTCACTCGAGGAACATCCCAATTGTCACAACCGGCACTCAAATCCTCCGCGCAGAAACGGCCGCCATTGTCGCACTTGCGTTAGCAATCATTTAATTTTATTTTAAGTATTTTTTGTATATAATGAGCATATGAACAGATTAGAAAATTTTGGTGCGAATAATACTCAAGAAAATCCTGCTATTGAGGAAGTTAACGAATTAGGAAATGCAGAAATCCGTGACATGCTAGCTTCAGGAAACGTTGTAAATGAGGGCGACATTATAACCCCAGAGGACTTTGACGCTGTGAGAAATCGCGCAGCATATTTGGCAGCAAATGCTGACACGCCTGTTTCCACAAAGTCTATCATTTTAGGGGCGTATGTGGATCGTATGGAGCATATAGGAAAAATCGGCGACGAACAGCTTAAGGCGATGTCGGACGAGGCTATTCAATCTGTTTACTATGTGCGCAATGGGTATCGTTTGACTGATGCTGAGATTAATATGGTGCGCGAGAGCAACGTGCCTTTTAGCGAATGGATAAAAGAGAGGGCTTCAGCAAAGAATGGAGTGAAAGATGTGTATGTCGCTGTTGATAAAACAGAGAATGTTATCGCATCTGGGGAGACTCCAGAAGATGCGTTGAAACACGCCCAAGGGAGTCGATAAGTAAATCTTGCTACTCAAAAGTAAAAAGCCGACCAAGAACTGGTCGGCTTTTGTGTCATCGGATAGACGCTTTTTAGTGCACTTTGTCGAAAATACTTGGGTTTGCGTCGACGACTGCTCGGCCTAGCGTCTGCTTGAAATCGCGTCCAAATTGCAGAATCTGACGCTTTCGCTCAGCTGCTTCTTCGCAGGTAACTTCATCTGGGATGTCCTCTTCTGATATAAGGATTGGGAAATCATTAATTTTGGCCTTCATAATAAAGAACTCCTATAATTGTTGGAACAACCATACTTATACCATACTTTTAGAAAAAATGCAAGCCAACAAAAACCCTAAATCACCAAATTTAGGGTTTTTGTTGGCTACTTTTGTGACTCTAGGAACTGGAAGACTTTCTCATTCGCGAGCATCATTTCTAGATGCATACGTACACGGCCTGGGTCGGCGTCCTTGTATTTGTCCATAAAGAATTTTGATTCACGCTCCAAGTCATCTTTGAGAACCTCGATTTTTTCTAGAAGAGAGATTTCGTTTAGAGCAATTTGTACCTTGGCGCGTTTCTCCGCGTCAGCAGTCCATTCCTTGCGCATTTCCTCAATAGTCTTTTTTGTTGTTGCTAGGTAGTCTTCAAACTTCATCCCCATTTGTTCTACATCATGTTTGAATTGGCCAATCATTCTCTCAAGCTCGCCCTCAATGAGCACCTGAGGAAGTTTTGCGGTAATCCCATCAGCAATTTTCTCCATTACTTGCATACGTTTCTTTTCGCGCGCGCGAGTCGTCTTTTCGTGCGCTATTGATTCGTGAATTTTTGCCTTAAACTCATCTACATTTGCGAATGGTCCAAACTTTTGCGCAAGCTCATCTGTAACTTCTGGAAGTACCTCATCTCCTGCATCATTCTTGGTTGCAAACTGTTTGCGGAGCTCGTTCAATGCTTGCTCAACTTCACTGTCTTCGACAACAGTTGTTTCCTCAACAGCCATTATTTCTTTTGCAATCGCTTTATAATCAGGGAGTTTTATTTCCGGCATTACCTGAAATGTAAGAGTGAATTCAAAAGGATTACCTTTTGCAAGTTTTTTTACCTGTACTGTAGGCATAGCTATTGCGTGAATTTTGTGGCGACCTAAAATCTCGCTGTACGCTCTATCCATAGCAAGGTTTGCCATCTCTTCAAGAATGAAAGCCTCACCAAATTTCTGGGCGATCATTGATTCAGGCACGTGCCCTTTGCGGAACCCTGGCAAAGAAATCTCCTCACCAACCTTTTTCAAAGCAATTGGGCGCTCCTTTTCGAACGACTCAGCAGAAATTTCGCATGTAATTTCTACAAGGCTATCTGGTAATTCTTTTAATGTTGTTTTAATGTCAGTCATAGGCGCTTAGGATACTATGTTTACTTGGTTTCTGCAACAAAAAGGGCGACGACCATTTGGTCGTCGCCCTTTAGGAGAGGAGAGATTGTTAGATTGCGATGTCGCTTAGCCCAGCATCAAGCCCTGAGAAATCTGTTGCCTCGAGATCTCTCTGAATGTCTGCAAGGTCTGTAGATGTACCTTGTTTAGATAGGGAGGATATTGTTTGGTCTACTTGTATTTCTGACGGAGCTAAGACCTCCTTTTCTGTCGGCAAAGGAACTTGCTTTGAGAAATAGAATGCGCCGTATGCAAGAACAAGTACAATGATAATTATACTTATGACTACGCCAGTAGATTTTTTTTCTGGCATTTGCGCACCATTGTTAGTATTCTGGTCCATATTTGTGTTTATTAGTTCAGCTAATAATTCCTACTGAGTAGTTGTTGCGCTTGTGGCTGCTGGGCGAGGCTTGTTCTGGCCAGGCTTTACTGTTGAAATAGAGAGAGCAACATGCTTGTGAGCTTCTTGAATTACCTTCGCAACTTCTTTTACGGCTTCCTGAACATCCTTCATAGCATTTTTGGGTGCGGTGCCTAGTGTTGTGGTTGACGATACATTTGCTATTACATTTGCGAATGCTGTTTCAATTGTGAGTTTTAAGGTAGCTGCTTTTATGCGAGCTTCATCAAGTTTCGTTTTTGCATCTGCGATATGCGAACGTGAAACACTTACATCAACGCCTTCTTTTTCGAGGCTATTTAGCTTTTCTGAAACACGGTCAGAAAGTTTTTGTACACGATCTATTGCTGCTTCCAAACGCTTGTTTACAATCTCAGTTTGCTTGCGCGCTACTTCAATACGCTTTTTCTGCGCCACGTCCTTTATTTTTTGGTTAGCAGCTGTTGTTGAAGCACGGAGAGCTTTTGCGCGCGACTCCATTTCTTCGCGATTATTTATGCCATCCTTACGGATTTCTGGGCGGGGGATTGGAGGAACTCCAATCGCTGGCTTTTGTGGCAAATTGGTAGTATCAATTGGTTTTGTTGATGTAAATCCCGGATAATACCACTGTGCGCTTCGTGTTCCTGCGTTGCGAACTAGCCAATTTTCTGGGGTGCCTGGCTTCCTTTGATTCTTGTCACCGTAGTACCACCCACGCATTTTATCCTCTGCGGTGAATGTTGGAATGTTGCTGGTTATTGTACCTGCTGTTGTCCAACCGCAAACAAATTCACAGTTTGGACCTGTTCTACCAACGGATGTCCCATCAGGGCATACTTTTGCGTCTGCTGTACAGACAACGGCATCACTATTTGTTTCTGCGCTTACTGCTCCCGCGCTGAATGCCATGAGTGCGATAAGCGCGATGTTAATCTTTTTATTCATAATTCTATTTTAAAATGCCACAGTATATGGCTTACTAATAATCTAAACAATTCTCCCATACGCCTATATAGTATATAAGAGGCTGTTCCTCTATACAATAGAAGGAGGTGTATATAGGTAAAGCCCCAACCGTTCGGCCGAACGGTTGGGGCTTTACCTATTCCTACTTACTAAACTCTTTTTTGTACAAATTAATACTCTTCGTAACAGCTTCGCGCGCTTCCCTTACTCCATCAAATCCAGAGACCTCAACTACCTTATTTTGAATCTTTTTATAGGTTGTGAAGAAATGTTCCATTTCCTTGAGTGTGTGCTTGTTGATGTCCGCTAGGTCTTTTACATCCGACCAGCGTGGATCACCTACAGGCACGGCAATAACCTTATCGTCGCCTTCACCAGAGTCTGTCATATGCATAATGGCAACAGGGCGAGCGTTTACAAGGATACCGGGGTACAGTGGGTATGTCGTGAGCAACACCACATCGAGGGCGTCTCCATCGTCCCATAGTGTTTGTGGTACAAACCCATAATCAAAAGGGTAGTCCTGCGCTGTGTGAAGAGCGCGATCGAGAGCGATGAGGCCTGTCTCCTTGTCAATCTCGTACTTGTTCTTTGAGCCTTTTGGTATCTCAACTATTACATTAATTTCCTCAGGAGCGTTTTCACCAAGAGAAACATCGTGCCATAAGTTCATTTTCATAGGGGGTTGAATTAAAATGAATAATTACTCCGCATCTGTAGGGGCATTTGCTCCTTCTTCTACAACCCTAAGTCCTTCAGCGTCCAGACGTGCTTCCAGAAGCGGCTCTGCTGACCCGTCTGCTGATTCAGGAGTTGCCTTTTCGATAGTAACCGCGCCGTCTGCTGTCGCTTCTGCTACAATTTCACCAGGAAGACCAACGATATCGAGCTTCCACCCAGTGAGCTTTGCAGCAAGACGCACGTTTTGACCTCCACGACCAATAGCAAGTGATTGCTGGTCGGCAGAAACTGCTACGGTTGCTTGGTGTTTCTCTTCGTCGAGTACAACTGACTGAACCTGTGCTGGGGAAAGCGAGTCCTCAATAAACTTTTTTGCATCTTCTGACCATACAATGAGGTCAATTTTTTCACCACCAAGCTCGCTCATCACAGTTGAAACACGAACTCCGCGCTGTCCAACACATGAGCCAATCGGGTCGATATGCTCGTCGCTTGAAGCCACCGCAACTTTTGCGCGTGATCCAGCCTCTCTGGCAACCGCTTTTATCTGTACAGTTCCCGTTGCAACCTCTGGCGCTTCTTGGGCAAAGAGTTTTTCAATCATCTT
Organism: Candidatus Nomurabacteria bacterium GW2011_GWC2_42_20; assembly: GCA_000998425.1. GTDB lineage: Bacteria > Patescibacteriota > Minisyncoccia > Phycocordibacterales > UBA1550 > UBA1550. Next base: position 43,083 of record LCDG01000002.1, on the reverse strand, counting down.
TGGATGCGCTCTAGAAAGGCGTACATCTATTCCACGTGGAGTTTCTTCAACCTTGTATAAATATGCGCTAATACGTTCGCCCTGCTTGTATCTTTCGCTAGGAATCTGATCTTCGTATGCAAGGAGACCTGTTGTCTTTCCTAGGTCAACAAAAATGTTACCACGCTCCATTCTCTGCACGGATCCTTGTACTATATCGCCAACCTTTCCACCATACTCGCCAACAATAGACACTTTCTCTGCCTCGCGAATACGCTGAATAATCACCTGTTTTGCAGTCTGCGCTGCAATGCGGCCATAGTCCTCTTGCGCTTCAAGTGGGAAAATTACCTCATCACCAGAAACAGCATCACGCTTGATCCTGCGAGCATCTGCAAGGAGAATATCGTGTTCAGGACTGAACCGTCGTAGTGAAATTTCCTCACCTTCTGAAACATTTGCGTTGAGAGCTTTTTCTTTTGCATCCGCTTCCTCGTCTGTGTCTTCTGGCATGCGTACTGCTTGCTCGTCAACAACGATTTTGACCTGGATGAACTCTGTCTTGCCAGAATTTATATCAAAAACAGCGCGCACTATTTGACCCTTTTTACCGAAGTCTTTTTTATATGCCGCCGCGAGAGCTTGCTCTATTGCCTCGATAATTTTTGCACGAGGAATGCCACGCTCTGATTCGAGTTGTTCAAGTGCTGACCCTAGTGTTTTTAAGTCTAACATGATATTTTCTGGTGATTTTTCTAATATTAATAAATATTAGCTCCTCAATTAGCAAATTGACTTACGTGTCGGCTCGGAAATGAGAAAGTGATTACTTTCTGTTTCATCTTCGTCCAAGACGCGAATTTGCTAATTCGTCTGCGTCGCTAATAAAAAAGCCCGCTTTCGGGACGGACATTAACCCACTCACTATACTAAATCATTACAGTATGTCAAACTTGACTTTATTTTTAAAAGTGGTACTTTGTGAGAAGTATTGTATGTTGAATTTAGAAATTTATTTGTTATTTTTAAATATTTGAAAATAGGAGGATTATTATGGCACGCATAAAGGTTGTTGAACCAATGAATGTCCATACAAAAAACTCTGTATACAGAGTTGAGCCAATTTGCGATGGAGGTGTCGTTTTATACAAAGCCACAAAAATTGAAACAATAAAGCCATCCAAGCGGGTTTCAGTTGATGAAAGCGTCACTGGGCGCGATGTATACCTCGAGCTCGGGCATAGGATGATGCTGGGCAGTATTCACACTAGCTCAGTGGTTGCAGTTGAGTATATCGAACCGCACCACTAAAAATAAATAAACAAAGGCGACAGTGATGTCGCCTTTTCTTTTTAGTTTTACACAGCTATGTATTAATATATTTGCTATACTAGATTGGTAGAATATAGAATTTAGAAAATTATGATACTAATTTGTAATCCTAAATTCCATTAACCTTCATGACCGTCAACAACAAACAACTTAAAGATTTTATTGCAGACTCTGGGCTTGTGCCACGCACGGAACTAGATGAAGTTGCAAAACGAGCTGAAGAAAAGAAGACATACCTTGGTGATATGCTTGTTTCCGAAGGGAAACTTTCTGATGATGACCTTCGTCGTACTGAAGCGTATATTCTTGGTATCCCGTTTGTTAATCTGAAAACTCAGAAGGTTGAGTTTGATGTCCTTTCTCTTATCCCTGAACCAATTGCGAGAAAGCATAATATTATCGCATTCAAGAAGACACCTACAGCCCTCGAGGTTGCGATGCTCGATACAGATGACCTTACCGCGATAGATTTTGTTAAAAAGAAAGTCGGATTAAAAATTCTCCCAAGACTTACTGACGAAGAATCAATTAAAGGAATGCTCTTGCAATATCAAAGGAGCCTAAAGGCCGAGTTCGGCGATATTATTGAAAAAGAATCAGGCACACTAAAAGCAGCTACAGCCGGTGCGGAACCTCAAAGTGAGGATGATCTGAAAAAACTTGCTGAGGATCTACCTGTTGTAAAAATAGTAGATTCACTATTGAGTCATGCTATTACACAAGGTGCTTCTGATATTCATATTGAACCATTGGACACGCAGGTGGTTATTCGCTATCGTATCGACGGTCTCCTGCATGATGCAATGACGCTTCCAAAAACTGCTGCGTCTGGCATCGTCGCGCGCATCAAGGTTCTAGCAAATCTTAAACTTGATGAAAAGCGACTCCCACAAGACGGACGTTTTAAAATAGAATCCGCTGGTGAAAAGGTCGCATTTCGTGTGTCTATATTACCAGTTTATTTTGGGGAAAAAACAGTTATGCGTCTTCTCCGAGAATCAGTGTCTGGCTTTTCTCTAGAAAGTCTCGGTTTTCACGGTCTTGGACTTGAGCGTATTTATGAAGCGACAAAACAGCGAGTTGGAATGATATTAACAACTGGGCCCACCGGCTCTGGTAAGACTACAACGTTGTATACGATTTTGGATATTTTAAACACACCAGACGTGAACATATCTACAATTGAAGATCCTATTGAATATCAAATGACTCGCGTTAACCAAACGCAAGTTAAATCAGAAATCGGGCTTACTTTTGCGAATGGACTTCGTTCTCTTGTCCGTCAAGACCCAGACATTATTATGGTCGGCGAAATCCGTGATACAGAAACTGCATCTCTTGCAGTCAATGCGGCACTCACAGGGCATCTCGTGCTTTCGACACTGCACACCAACTCAGCTGCTGCAACAATGCCACGCCTTCTTGATATGGACATAGAGGCATTTCTTATTGTCTCAACAGTTAATGTAATTATTGGGCAGCGTCTCGTGCGACGCCTTTGCAGTGTAAAAGAAAAATATTTTCTGAGTCAGGAAGAGGTTGAAATACTGGGGAAATCCGTAGACCTAGACCGGATAATAAATGTTTTGAAAGAAGAAAAACTTATAGCGCCAACAGATGAATGGAAAGACGTGCCTTTTTATCGCCCTAAAAAATCTTCAGAGAGCGAGGATGGGTACAAGGGACGCGTCGGTATTCATGAAGTAATGAAAATGTCGCCAGCTATACGCGAGCTCATTATTAAAGGTGCCACAGCCACAGAGATCGAGGTTCAGGCAAAGAAGGAGGGTATGACAACGATGCTTGAAGATGGAATCATAAAATCAATGCAGGGAGTTACGACGATAGAGGAGGTGCTTCGCGTGGTGTCGGAGTAAGGGACGCTCGCTAAATTGCTTTTTAGGGTACGACTTTTTTGAAGCTTTAAAAAGTCTGAACTGTTTCGTGTCGACACACTCACAACCCCCTAAAAAGCAATTTAGCTCGCTCTGAGGATGTGTGCCGGAATCCAAGGCTCAAATTGGCGGGAATGAGCCGTTGGTTGAATTTATCAATTCTTCTAGTCGCCAAACTTTTTTGTTGGTATACTATTAAGAACAATGGCAAAATTTAAATATAAAGTACGAGAACTATCCGGCGAAGACGCAACAGGAGAGGTTGAAGGCGCAGATCGTTTTACTGTTGCTGCTGATTTGAGAAGCGCTGGCAAAACAGTGATATCGGTAGAGGAAGTAAAAACTGGACTTACTTTTAACATAAACATGGACACGATAAACGAGAAACTCTCTCGTGTAAAGGTACAAGAGTTAATCGTATTTGCGCACAACCTAAGCTCAATGATGAAAGCAGGGCTGTCGTTGTCTCGTGGTATATCTATTCAAGAACGACAAACAAAAAATCCAGCCCTCAAAAAAACGTTAAAAACTCTGATTGATGAGATTGGCAAGGGGTCAACGCTTTCTGCTGGAATGGCAAAATTCCCAAAAGTTTTTTCACCAATCTTTGTTTCAATGGTTCGCGCAGGAGAGGAGTCTGGTGGACTTTCAGAATCACTTCTTGTTATCGGAGACCAGCTTGAAAAGAGCTACTTATTGAAGAAGAAAATAAAAGGCGCGCTGATATACCCTACGGTGGTTATTGCAACACTCTTTATCATTGGTGTGCTGATGTTCATTTATGTCGTGCCTACCCTCGCTGCAACATTTAAAGAGCTGAACACAGAGCTCCCGACAAGCACAAAGATTATTATGTGGATCTCTGATTTTCTTACAAACAACCTTTTGTTGGGAATCGTTGGGATCATTGGCATTATTACCGCCTTTATAATGCTTCTTCGTACAAAGGGTGGACGTCGAGCTTTTGAAAAGGTGTCATTTCGTTTGCCAGTTGTTGGAGACCTTGTTCGTCAATCAAATTCTGCTCGTACTGCGCGCACATTGTCGTCGCTTCTTGCTTCTGGTGTTGATATGGTAGAGGCAATAAATATAACGAAGGATGTTTTGCAAAATTCATACTATAAAGAGGTGATGAATGTCGCAGCCGAGAGTGTACAAAAAGGTAAACCACTTTCATCATCATTTATGGGAAATGATATTTACCCGTTATTGGTTGGTGACATGGTTGAAGTTGGCGAGGAGACAGGCAAGCTTTCAGAGATGTTGCTTAATCTCGCTCTGTTTTATGAAAATGAGGTTAGTGAGGCGACAAAAAACATGTCTACTGTTATTGAACCGCTCCTTATGGTGTTCATTGGAGGCGCGGTTGGATTTTTTGCGATATCGATGATCTCTCCAATGTATTCAGTAATGAGCAATATTTAAGTGTAGAATATAGAATATGGAATATAGAATAAAAAATACAAGACAGGAAGTTGAAATGCCAGCAATTCAACATTCAACATTCAATATTCAATATTCGGTTCGTCGTGGTTTTACCGCCCTCGAGTTACTGATTGTGATAGCTATCATGGGGGTTATTTTGGCGACCATACTGCCATCTTTTACAAACTTTAGACGAAGCAGTCTTTTGAACACTGAATCGCAGGAGCTAGTTTCTATAATTAACCGAGCGCGCATACTCTCTGTATCGTCAAAGTATGATGATCAATTTGGGGTTCATTTTGAGGCTGGGAAGGTGGTTCTTTTCCAGGGTGATACATATTCTCCTAGTGCAACTACAAATGAGGAACATGTGTTTGATACTGCTGTTATTTTGTCACCAATCGTTATAAATGGTGGCGGATCAGAGCTTCTTTTTGAAAAAATCACTGGCGCAACAAGTCAAAATGCAACAACAACTCTATTGGTTGTTGGCACTACATCGAGTACGACAATATTGGTTCTTCCAACAGGTATTGTAACGATCAATTAGACAAAACTATGAATCATAAAACAAAAATCTATACCAGCGGTTTCGGTTTAATAGAAATGATCATCGGTTCTGCTGTTCTCTCGGTGGCACTATTGGGTATATCAAATTTTTTTCAATCAACATTGCGTACGAGTGGCATTACACAATCCTTGGTCCAAGGCGACTATCTTCTTGAGGAGGGAATGGAAACAATGAAGCTCTTTCGTGACACTGGTTACACAAATTATTTTAAAAATATGTCTACAACCACTACATATTATTTAACATGGAATGGCACAACATGGGCAACAACGACAACAAACACTTTTATTGATGGTAAGTTTGAGCGTAAATTCACACTTACTGATGTAAAGAGGGACGCAAACAGTGATATTTCATCCTCTGGGACATATGATCCCGACATCAAGCTTGTTACAATGTCAGTAGCCTGGAGTAGCCCTATTGCAGGGACAACAACACGCGCTGTAAAGGCATATGTAGTAAATATTTTTAATAATTGATATGAAATTCAACAATCATCATTCCAAACACACCGGATTCACGCTCGTTGAAATGATTATTTATGTCGCATTTTTTACTATACTCTCAGTTCTTGCTGTGAATGCGACCATTATGGTGATGAAATCTTTTTACTCTCTGCGTCTTACTCAAAACTTAAACCAGTCGGCTACAGTCGCGCTAGAGCGAATGGGTCGTGAAATCCGTAATGCGTACGATATTGATTCGGCGCAGAGTACTTTTGGTACAAGTCCTGGGAGACTTACCCTTAATACAAAAGATTCAGGTGGCAACAATACGACTATGGAGTTTTACGTGGATGCAGGAAACCAGCTTAGGCTTAAAGAGGGTGGTGTAGAAAAGGGGCCTCTTGTGACAAAGGGAGTAACTTTTACAAATCTTGTATTTCGCTCGATAACAACACCAAAATCAAAGGCGGTAAAGATAGAAATGACAATCACTGACTCCCGGTCAGAATTAATAAAGACGACAAAGTTTTATGATACAATAGTATTGCGTGGATCAGCACATTAATCCTTAATTTTATGAAACACAAAATAAATTCATTATTTGCAAAAAAACGGGGGGCAGCCCTCATTACGGCGGTCATGTTTTTTGTAATTATTTCACTTGTGGTGGTGACTGGGATATCAACCTCAGTTTTCCGTGACTATGTGACAGTGAGGGAATTTGAAAAATCAAAAGGCGCGTATTACCTCTCTGAAGCAGGAAGCGAAGACGCAATGTATCGCATAATGAATTTAGACGCGATTGATGCGCAGGAAGTCATCTCTCTAGACGGGAACAAGGCCACAACGACAATAACAACAATAAGTGCAATAAAAAAGACCATTGGTTCAATCGGGGATATTCTTTTTAATACTCGTCGTGTGAAGTCTACACTCACGGTAGTAAGTGGCGCATCGTTTAATTATGGAGTGCAGGCAGGTGATGGTGGTGTGTATATGAGTTCTACGTCTTCAATCACTGGCAACCTGTACTCAACTGGTCCAGTGTGCGGAGGTGGTAAGACTGGCTCTAACTGCCTCAACGGCTCATCAGCTACCGATAATATCGAGGTACTGCATCAATGTATGCAAACAAGATATACAGCTCTATTATTGCAAGTACTACTGTAACCTGTAACACAATCTCTGGTTCAAACCGTGGTTCATGCACCTACCCATGGGGGACACAAGCACCAGTAGAACTCCCTATTCAACGTCCACAAATAGAATCATGGGAGGCTGCTGCGACAGCAGGTGGGGTGATTACGCAAGCAGAATGCTCATCACATCTTGAAGGGGACGGTACGTATGAGTATACATATATAATAAACTCATCACGAAACCTAGGTCCAGTGGAAATACAATGTGACCTGTCTATTGAAGGAGCATTAGACCCTGGTGATGCTCCAACTATTACACTTATGGGACCGGTGTGGGCTAAAGGGAATATAGACATCGAGGGGTATTTGACTATACGCGTAGACCCTTCCATTTCTGGACAGGGCTTAAGCATGGTGATGATTGCTGATAATCCAAGTGACCTAATTAACAGCAGCACTATAGACGTAAAAGACGATAACCCTGTTTTTGAAGGCGCGGGTGTAAATTCTTGGATTATGCTTCTTTCGGAAAACAATGGCGCGTCATTGGGAACAATTAGTGAAGCGATAGAGGTGCAAGATGGCGCAACCGGTGAGGTTATTTTATACGCGCGACTTGGAGACATCCTTCTAATGAACAACACATCAGCGAGAGAGGTTACAGGCTACAAAATTACACTTGCAAACAGTGCAAATATTACCTATCAGTCTGGTCTACAAAATGCGTTGTTTACATCTGGCCCTGGTGGGTCATGGACAATACAGGATTGGAAGGAGGGTCAGTAATTATGCGTGATACGATGAGAGTGTGATAGTCAATCCTTAATTTTATGAAGCACAAAATAAATTCATTTATATCAAAGAACAGAGGAGCAGCCCTCATCACTGCAGTCATGTTTTTTGTAATTATTTCCGTCACAGTGGCGATAGGTATGTCATCCCCTGTTGTTCGCGAGTATGTAACAGTTCGCGAATTTGAAAGATCAAGAGGCGCGTATTACCTCTCTGAAGCAGGAAGCGAAGACGCCATGTATCGCATAATGAATTTAGACGCGATTGATGCGCAGGAAATCATCTCTCTAGACGGGAACAAGGCCACAACGACAATAACAACGATAAGCGCTATAAAAAAGACGATCAATTCTATCGGTGATATTTTGTTCAACACTAGACGCGTGAAGTCCACCCTCACGGTAGTAAGCGGAGCATCGTTTAATTATGGCGTACAGGCAGGAGATGGCGGTGTGTATATGAAATCAACATCGTCAATAACAGGTAATTTGTATTCCGCCGGTCCAGTGTGCGGAGGTGGTAAGATAGGAAATTTTTGCCTAAACGGCTCATCAGCTACCGATAA
>LCDG01000002.1:0-34910 GCA_000998425.1 Candidatus Nomurabacteria bacterium GW2011_GWC2_42_20 | reverse complement strand
AGGTACTGCATCAATGTATGCAAACAAGATATACAGCTCTATTATTGCAAGTACTACTGTAACCTGTAACACAATCTCTGGTTCAAACCGTGGTTCATGTACCTACCCATGGGGGACACAAGAACCAGTAGCTCTCCCTATTCAACGCCCACAAATAGAATCATGGGAGGCTGCTGCGACAGCGGGTGGTGTGATTACGCAGGCAGAATGCTCATCACATCTTGAAGGGGACGGTACGTATGAGTATGAATATATAATAAATTCTTCACGAAGCCTAGGCCCTGTTGAAATACAGTGTGACTTAGAAATAACTGGAGCGACATCTGGCAGTGGCCCTACTATCACCCTTACTGGACCAGTATGGGTAAGAGGGAAGATAGATATCTCGAAGTATTTGACTGTACGCGTAGATCCTTCACTTTCTGGCCAGGGTCTAAGTATGGTTATGATTGCTGATAATCCAGCAGATCGTATCGATAGTAGTGAAATTGAAGTAGAGAACTATAATCCTATTTTTGAAGGTGCTGGCGCAAATTCTTGGGTCATGCTTCTTTCTGAGAATAGTGCAGCATCACAGGGAGTTAACGAGGATGCGATAAGGGTTGCAGACGGAGTAACAGGAGCGATTATTTTATACGCGCGTCTCGGGACTATATATCTTAGAAATACCACATCTGTAAGAGAGGTAACTGGGTATAAGATATCACTTGATGGTTCTTCAAGTGTAATATATGAGTCTGGGCTTCAAAATGTACTATTTAACTCTGGGCCAGGCGGGGCATGGACAATTCAGGATTGGAAGGAAGGCCAGTAGCAATAAATAAAAGACGTTCATTTTAAAATGAACGTCTTTTATTTATTGCTACTGTGAATCCTGTGCTACAATAGCCGTATGAAATCAAAAAAACTCATTATCGGCAACTGGAAAATGTACCCAGTAAGCATAAAAGATGCAAAAACAAGGTTTGTAGACATTAAAAAATTGGCAAGTACTCTCCGTAATGTACAAACGGTTATTTGCCCGCCATTTGTACATGTGAGTGATTTACAAAAGTTAGTGACTGGGCATCGTTGTACCATAGGCGCACAAAATGCGTGGATTGAGAATGATGGTGCGTATACTGGGGAGGTGTCGCCATTGATGCTCTCATCTCTAAAGCTCACTCATGTCATCGTTGGGCATTCAGAGAGACGCGCGATAGGAGAATCTGATGAACTCGTGAACAAAAAAGTTCTTGCTGGTATTAAGGCAGGCATCACTGTCGTGCTTTGTGTTGGAGAGAAAGTTCGCGATCAGGATGGTGATTATATGAAATTTATTTCTGGTCAGATAAGGCTAGCGTTGCATGGTGTTCAGAAAAAAGATTTGGCAAAAGTGGTAATCGCGTACGAGCCTGTATGGGCAATAGGAAAGCACGCGCTACGCCCCGCATCCACAGATGACGCTTTAGAGGTTTCGATCCTTATCAAAAAAACGCTTTCAGATTTATATGGCAAGGAAGGTATGGTGGTGCCGATACTGTATGGAGGCTCTGTAGACGCAAAAAATGCATGGGAATTTTTGATGAAATCGCAAGTGGATGGGCTTCTTGTAGGGCGCGCGAGCTTGGACCCAAAAATATTTGGCGAGATATTAATGAGCGCGGAGAAAATAAAGTGACATGAAAGAAATAGCAATACCCACAATAAAGGATATTAAGAATTTAAAAGGTAAACGTGTTGTGCTCCGCCTTGATTTTAATGTGCCAACACAGAATGGAAAGATCGTTGAGACAATGCGCATCGACCGCGCATTGCCAACTGTGGAATATTTAATAAAGAAAAAGGCTCGAGTGATAATATTGTCACATATCGGCAAAGATGCTTCTTCTTCGCTAAAGCCTGTTGTTCAGTATTTGAATACCTTGCCCGCCACCACCTATCGCTCAAAAAAAACAGGTGGCGATGGTGGGCGGAGAAAAATGAAAGTTGGGTTTGTGCCAGATTTTCGCACAGAGCAAGCGCGTATGGTTGTGGATAGTTTGCCAGAAGGTGGGGTCGTCGTATTTGAGAACCTGCGCCTCGATAATCGAGAGCTAGAGAATGATCCAGAGTTTGCAAAATATCTTGCATCTTTTGGTGACGTATATGTAAATGATGCTTTTGCTGTGTCGCATCGCGCGCATGCGTCAGTAGTCGGTATTACAAAGTACCTTCCTAGTTATATAGGTCTGCTTATTTCAGATGAGATAAAAAATCTTTCACTAGCGCTCAATCCAAAGCACCCATTTCTCTTTATTTTAGGAGGAGCAAAGTTTGATACAAAAATGCCACTTATGAAAAAGTTTATGAAAATCGCTGACCATGTGTTTGTGGGCGGGATCCTTGCAAATGATTTCTTTCATGATATTGGACTTGAAGTTGGGAAGTCTGTTGTTGATACCTATGATTTCAAGCTCACGCCGCTTTTGAAAAATGGAAAAATAATTTTGCCGTCCGACGTTGTTGTAAAAAATATCGACAGCAACAAGATAGCAATAAAAAACATCGACAACGTGTCATCAACAGAAATAATTGTAGATGTTGGTCCAGAGACTATCAAAAATCTTGCACACATACTCAAAAAGACAAAACTTGTCGTGTGGAATGGACCACTCGGTTATTATGAAGGAGGATTTGACAAGGGTACCATCACGCTCCTGAATGAAATTGCAGAAATTAAAGCAACATCAATAATTGGAGGAGGAGATACCGCTGTAGTTGTAGAAAAGCTTGGTTTGGGTAATAAGCTCTCATTTGTATCAACTGGCGGTGGCGCGACACTGGATTATCTTTCTGACGGGAAACTCGTTGGTATTGATGCTGTTATAAAGTGTAAAAAGAGATAAGTTTTTTATGTTTTCTAGTACCAGCAAAAAAGATTCTTCTCGAAAGATCGTTCCGCTTCTTTTTATCACAATACTTGTTGACATGCTCGGAATCGGGATTTTAATCCCAATCATTCCGCAGCTCTTTACGAATCCAGTATCTCCGCATTATATTCTAAGTAGTACCACGTACGGAGAAAGTGGATATTTTTTAGTAGGTCTATTACTAGCTCTTTATGCAGCGGGAATGTTTATTTCAGCGCCCATATTCGGAGAGCTCTCTGACAGATACGGTCGCAAGAAAATGCTATCGTTGGCGCTTCTTGGAAGTTTTATATCGTACTCACTTTTTGCTATTGGAATTGCAATACAAAGTGTTCCACTACTCATCCTTGCGAGGATTGCGGGGGGATTGTCTGCTGGTAATATTGGGATTGCTCAGGCCGTCATAGCGGATATTACTCCACCAGCATTGCGCGCCGCGCGGTTTGGGCTTATTGGTGCAGCATTTGGCATCGGGTTTATTCTAGGCCCTTCAATAGGCGGGATACTTTCTAATCCGCAAGGACTAGGTGTTTTTGGCGCAGCAACACCGTTTTGGTTCTCAGCATTTTTAGCCGGGGCAAATGCCTTGTGGGTGTTTTTAGTTCTCCCTGAGACAAACAAAAATATCAGAAAGTTTCCAGGTAAGCTTTCATTTTTTCGTTCTTTTCACAATATAGTACGCGCATTTCGTCCAGGTGCACTTCGCGCGCTTTTTGGTGTAAATTTTTTGTTTCAATCAGGTTTCTCTTTTTATACGTCGTTTCTTGGCGTGCTTCTCGTATACCGCTTTGCAATGAGCGAAGTAGACATTGGAACATACTTTAGCTTTGTTGGGATTTTTATTGTAATTACTCAAGGACTCATCACGCGCCCAGTAACTCGTCGCTTCACTGAAAAACAAATTCTTCGATTATCTATTCCGCTTGCGTCGCTCAGTGTTGCGCTACTTGCGTTTGCTCCAAGCACATTTATTATTTATGCTATCGCGCCACTATTTGCAGTATCTGTCGGCCTCACCATGGCGAACCTCACAGCAGCAGTGAGTAGGCGCGCTGGAGAAGGAATTCAAGGTGAGGTTTTAGGGATCAATAGTAGTGTGAATGCTCTAGCTCAGGCATTCCCTCCGCTTCTTGGCGGTGTGATTGCCACCGTCGTAACTCCAGTAGCCACATTGTTGATAGGCGCAACCTTCATTGCGTTTTCCTCGTACGTATATAGGCACGTTATACATGATTTCTAGATAACTAAAACAAAATAAAAGGGACCAGCCTTAAGAATTCAGAAGGCTGGTCCCTTTTATTTTGTAAATCTTGTTACTTAGTTTTCTTCGAAACCTTTTTCTTTGGTGCAGGGGAAATTGATTTTTTAATATTCTTCCAGTGTCCATGGAGCTCTTTTACCATAGCCTCCACTTCGTTGGGGTCAATATTTTTTACTGCCTTGTATTTTGCGCCAACTTTGTCGACAATCATCGCGTATTGCTCCTCGGTAACATCCTTTAGTTTTTCCACACCTTCAAGCACTTCACCTTTTGCCTTAAGCATCCAGCCACGCACCTTCTTGCGGTTCTTTGCTCCGTCCTTTCCGTATAGGAAATATCCTGCCGCTGCAAATGCTGCAAGAGCAGCAACCCCTGCGCCAATAGCTACTTTTGTTCCCGTCGTCGTTTTTTTCATATAAATATTTTTAACTAATAACCCATTATTTACCATTTTTGGGTGGAGTAAATGATTGAACAAATGCGATAAGCTTTTGCAACATACTTTCACCATTCCCTCTCATTCGCTTGCGCGCCGATGATGTACCTTTTGCAAAACGTTCAGTTTCCCTTCGTACAATATGCACAACCTCGCTCACATCTCGAGTAGTGCGTAGTACATAAAAAAGAAGGGTCGCCACAAAGAGCGCAACTATTATAATTGCGACTGTGGCGACCACAAAGAAAATATCCATCTTTACAAAAGCATCCATAGGTACCGTTGTAGTATACAACTATTCAATCGCCTTGCAAAAGTGAGTTTCAAAATGGGAATAGGCCAAACCTACTTAGAGACGCGTTTTGATTTTCTGTATCACTTCGTCAGCCTCGCCTTCATTGTATCCTCGCGCGCCGTGCCAGTGGGTGAAACCGTCACCTTTAAAGCGTGGGATTATGTGGATATGAGTATGAAAAATGATTTGCCCCGCAACAGGGTCGTTGTTCATTTCAATATTGATGCCATCAGCGTTGAGCGCGTTTCTTATTGCTATTGAAAGCTTTTTTATAACGGCTATCATGCGAGACAGGTCTTCGTCTTGGGTCTCGTAGAGATTTATATGATGATTTTTTGGGATAACGAGCGTGTGCCCAATGTTTACCGGACGAATATCTAGAAATGCAAGAACGTTATCATCCTCGTAGACTTTTGAGCTTGGAATTTCCCCAGCGATAATTTTGCAGAATAGACAGCTTTCCATTTCAATATTATACACCAGTTCATCTAAAGGACGGAGCTTGGTATGTGGTACAATACTGAAATGTCGTCCGACCTCTCAGGCTATCCAGAACTTGTGCAGACTCTACTCAGTAAAAGGGGTATTACGAATTCAGCTGACGCAGAACATTTTTTATATCCAGATTTTGACCGTGATGTTCATGACCCCTTTGGGATTTTGAATATGGGAAAGGCCGTGGATCGTATTTTGCGCGCCATTGATGCAAATGAACGCATCGCTATTTTTGCCGACTACGATTGTGATGGTATTCCTGGGGCAGTAATTTTTAGCGATTTCCTAAAAAAGATTAATTATAAAAATTTTGAGGTGTATATCCCGCATCGCAATAGCGAAGGGTATGGACTAAATACAAAAGCTATTGACGCACTGGCTTCACATGGGGCGACACTTTTGATTACAATAGATTCTGGAATTACAGATGTTGCAGAAGTCGCTCATGCGAACTCTTTAGGTGTTGATGTTATTATTACTGACCACCACATCCCTCAAGACGTGCTTCCTCGCGCTCATTCAATAATAAATTCAAAACAAGCTGGGGATGTATATCACGACAACATGCTTTGTGGGGCAGCAGTAGTATGGAAGCTGGTTTCATCGCTACTTATGCGTCGTGGGGAATCATGGGGGGTTCAAAAAGGCTGGGAGAAATGGCTACTCGATATGGTGGGTCTCTCGACTATTGCAGATATGGTTCCGCTTAAAAATGAAAATCGTGCACTCGCGCAATATGGTTTGATGGTAATGCGCAAATCACGAAGACCTGGGCTACTTGCGCTCATTGCAAAAATGGATATGGTGCAAGCAAATATTGTCGAGGATGATATTGGTTTTATGATTGGACCACGCATTAATGCAGCTAGTAGGATGGGGGAGCCAATGGATGCTTTTCGTTTACTCTCCGCGGAAACGCGCGAGGAGGCGGAAGAATATGCTGACAAACTCGTGCACCTAAATGACGCGCGCAAGGGGCTTGTTGCAAGTATGGTAAAGGAGGCACGCAAACATTTGGATACTCGAGAATTACGTGAAATTATAGTTATTGGAAATCAATTATGGAAGCCTGGACTTGTTGGTCTTGTTGCAGCAAATCTTGTTGAGGCATATTCACGAACTGTCTTTGTGTGGGGGCGCACTGAAGACGGAGCAATCAAAGGGTCGTGTCGCTCGGATGGCAGTGTTAGTGTTGTTAATCTAATGACTAGTGTTTGCGAGGGGGTATTTGATGGTATTGGCGGACATGAAGAAGCTGGAGGTTTCTCTGTTTCGAGTGACGCGATACACACACTCGAGGACGAACTCGTAAAAGTGTATCAAGTGGTGCGGAAAGAAAAGGAAACAGTGGAGCTTTCTGTTGACACAACACTTACTCTTTCTGACGTGAATTGGATGAATTGGAGGCATGTTGAAAAGTTTGCGCCGTTTGGAATAGGTAACCCGAAACCAGTTTTTCTTTTTGAAAATATAAAACTCGCGGAGGCGCGCTACTTTGGAAAAGAAAAAACACATCTTGAACTTTCTTTCGATAGCTCATCTGTGAAAGCTATTTTGTTTTTTGCGGGGGATGAAAAATATAAAAGTCTTACCGCTGGAGACCTCATTGATATGGTCGCGACAATGGAGGTTAATACTTTTCGCAACAAAAGAGAACTTCGCTTAAGAATTGTGAACGTTACAAAAAAAAGTTAGACTGACTTTATGAAATCACCAGACATTATTATTTACACAGACGGTTCCTCTAGGGGCAACCCTGGGCCTGGAGGCTGGGGGGCTATTGTGGCAACAAGCGAGCGAGTTGTGGAGCTTGGCGCTGGGAATCGGCACACAACGAACAATAAGATGGAACTCTCTGCGGCGATAAGCGCGCTGTCGTATGTGAGAGATCTTGGTGGTGAATATACTATTGATATGCATGTTGATTCACAGTATGTTATCAACGGCATTACAAAATGGGTAGCAGGTTGGGAAAGAAATGGTTGGATAAATAGTAAAAAGGAAGAGGTATTAAATCGTGATCTTTGGGAGCCACTCGCAGAAGTTGTGGCGGATTTACAAATGAGCGGATGTAAAATTTCTTGGCACTATACACCTGGTCATGCGGGGATAGAAGGCAACGACCGCGCTGATATTATTGCGACGACGTTTGCAGATGATGAGAAGCCAGAGCTTTTTAATGGAGATAGGAGCGAATACGATGTTGATCTTGTGCCTCATGCTGGCGACCCAAAACTTTTGGCTTTAAAAAAATCTAAGTCAAATTTAAAGAATGGAGTGAAAGCATACTCATATCTAAGTTTAGTAAATGGTAATCTTGAGAAACACACAACTTGGGCAGAGTGTGAAAAACGTGTAAAAGGGGTGAAAGGAGTGAAGTTTAAAAAATCAGTGAGTGCAGATGATGAGAAAATAATAATGAAATCGTGGGGTCTATAAAAGAAAATGGCTATCATAAAAATGATAGCCATTTAGGTTTTAATAATGTCAGTTTTTGAAATGAGTATAGTGCGAGGTTTTGCTAAGCTAAGTGTCATTGAATGCTTCATTGAAATCTTTGTTTCGCTCCCACGTAATGCGCCCAATATGGAAACCATGGGACGATGGTGTACGATAGGAAACCACTCCACGATTTCGTCGTCGCGATACAATACCCCTGGCAACATCACGGTGTCTGGAACCGCAATATTTTTACTCTGCACGTACAGGTTCCAGAAAAAAAGTGAGGATCCTGACCAGCCATCATTTTTAATTTCAGCAGAGACCGTTTTCCAATCCTCTTTCTCTTCAAGAATACAAAGAGCAATAGTGATGAGCACCTCATTGGCTGGTTGTTCTTGTGCTGGGATACACAAACCAGCTGTTTTGTAGCATCGAATGAAATCATTGGACACTTCATCCCGATCATCGTTTGGGGTAAGAATATTTTCTCGCCACACTATTTCACTAAGAACAAATGTTTCGATACGTTCGATTTTCATGGCACGCTCCTTTCCAATGTCTTTTATAATGGTACCAGGTAGATGTCCTTTTGCAAGATGGTATGGGATAATCTAAGAGATGCGCGCTAAATATTTTTTTGGTTTCATGGTTAGTTTCATTGTTGGAGTTGCTGTTGAAAGTATTCTCAATTTTGGGTACTCATTCGCTATTTTGTGCACAATGTTATCTATTTTTGTGTTCCTCATCGTTAGAACGAGTGCGTATTTAAAAAATGTTCTTCTGGTTTCACTGATTCTTTTTGGGTCTGCCCTAGGAATTTTCCGTGTCGATGTTTCTCAGATGAATACATATGCGCATACGCTCGACGGTTTCACAGAAAAAGTTGTAACACTTGAGGGAATTATTATTGACGAGCCAGATGTCCGAGAGACATACACAAATATTGTCCTTTATGTTCACAGTGTTTCCAATGTCCTAGGGTCAGCAGAGGCTGAATCAGCAGGTTCACGTCTTGGACGCCACCCTGGACGTGAAATAAAGTCTGCACGTGTGCTTATGCGGGTGCCAACGTATCCGGAGTTTCGGTACGGAGATGAATTATCGGTTGTTGGTAAGTTAATTCCTCCAAAAAACTTTGAATCAAAAGGTAATGTACGAGCATTTGACTATCGTGCCTACCTTGCAAAAGATGACATTCACTACCAAATGTATTTTCCAAAAGTATCTATTGTCACACACAGCAAGGGTAGCATTGTTCGTGAAAAACTTTCCAATATAAAATCGATGCTTATAAAAAATATTTCGCAAAAGATCCCTGAGCCAGAGTCGTCGCTTGCAAGCGGGATCACTCTTGGCGCAAAGCAGTCACTCGGCGAGGAGCTACTACAGAAGTTTCGTGAAACGGGGGTAGCTCATATTGTTGTACTATCAGGCTACAATATTGCAGTTGTTGCTGGGATAATTTCTCGACTTGTTATTTTTATGCCATTCTCCATTCGCTTGGTCATGAGTGCTCTTGGCATAGTACTTTTTGCGGTAATGGTTGGTGGTGGCGCCACTGTGGTGCGCGCAACAATTATGGCGCTCATTATTATTCTTGCCCGCGCGCTTGGACGTGAGAATGATGCTCTCCGCGCACTCGCACTCGCAGGTGGCATTATGGTATTTGTAAACCCGATGATTCTCCTCAACGATGTCTCGTTTCAGCTCTCATTTTCTGCCACGCTTGCGATAGTTGTATTCGTGCCAGTTATAGAAAAATATTTTATATTTATATCAAACCGTGTTCTTCGTGAAATTGTTGTTACAACGTTTGCAACGCAGATATTTGTAATGCCACTCATTCTCTATCATATGGGAACCGCTTCACTCATTGGATTCATTTCAAATATTTTTATACTTCCTGTGGTGCCACTCGCGATGCTCGCTGTTGCCTTGGTTGCAGTATTTGCATGGGCTCCACTCATGGGGAGTGTGCTCGCAATTTTTGCACATGCGCTTCTTGCGTACATTGTTACAGCTGTCAAATTTTTTGCAAAAGTCCCATTTGCCTCCCTTTCAGGAATTTCGTTTCCACTATGGGCACTCGTCCTCGCGTATCTGTTTCTCTGTCTGTATATTGTAAAAAATTTGCAACACACGGCAGAAGAAAAAACCGCAAAATAAATTTTGGTGATGTGCACTGACTGCGTATACGGTACTATAGTACCGTATACGCAGTCAGTGTTAGATTGTTAGAGGTAGAGAGAAGAGAAATATTATTTTTCGAGTTCGTTCACAATCGCGGGACTGTTTATGTATCTATAAAAGAGAAGAAGTACAACTGCTGCGACAATAGCGAGAATGATTGCATACTGACCAAATAGGTCTGACGATTTCCCAAAAAAATATCCGATTGAAATAAATCCAAGAGACCAGATGAAGGACGCGACGAACATAAGTGGCGCAAAAAGTGTGCGAGAAAATTTTCCAAGACCTGCGGTAATCGGAACAAAAACTTTTATTGCTGGCAAAAGTTTTCCTATAAAAATAAACCAAGCTCCCTTTTTTTGAAATGCTCGTTCAACTTTTGCGAGCTCCCTCGTTGGAAAAATTTTCATACGCTCTATAAAAGTTCGCCCGTGTTTACGCGCAAGCTCATAGAGAATAATATTCCCAATAGCGTTGCCGAGAGCACCCACGAGAGCCACAAAAAAAAGAGTGAGGTCGCCACGCGCTATAAAGTATCCGGCCACAATATAAAGTACTTGGCTTGAAGGAAAGGACACAGCGCCGTTTGCGATCATTAAAAGAAAGATTGCAACATAGCTTCCTCCCTGTATTAGTGTCTCAATAGTTATGTCAGTCATGCTAACATAGTAGCATGATGATGAAGCCATCGAAACAATCACTGCAATATGCCGTGATTATAATTTTTCTGTTTACGAATATTTTTATTTGGACAGCAGTATCGCGAGCGGATAGAGCAGGCGTGTTGACTGTCGCGTTTCTCGATATTGGGCAAGGTGATGCAATTTATATTGAGGCGCCAAATGGTAACCAGATGCTCATCGACGGCGGTCCGTCGAGTGGAGCACTTCTTCGCGCCCTCGGTGGTGTGATGCCGTTTTGGGATCGCTCTATAGATGTAGTCATGGCGACACACCCAGATCAGGATCATGTAGGCGGGTTACCTGCAGTTATCGAGAACATGAATGTTGATAGTGTTATGACAACCGAAAACACCTCAGACACAGGAGCGTATGGTGCGTTTGAAAAAGCTGTCGCAGAAAATAAATCTAGTCGTATTTTTGCCCGCGCAGGTGAGCGCATTATTTTAGACAATGGTATTGTGCTCGAAATCTTGTTCCCCGACAGAAACACGACAAATTGGGAGTCCAACACATCGTCAATCATTGCGCGACTTTCTTATGGTGAAGAATCCTTCTTCTTTACAGGAGATGCGCCGGAGTCGATAGAGAAGTATATTGTAAGTAAAAGTAGTGGAGCCCTGCATTCAAGTGTACTAAAGCTAGGACACCACGGTTCTCGCACTTCGAGCTCAAAAACATTCCTTTCAGCAGTAGATCCAAAATATGCGGTAATTTCTGCAGGAAAGGATAATAAGTATGGCCACCCACACAAGGAAGTCACTGACCTGCTTAGAGAGTTAAAGATTCCAGCAGTTAGTACATATGAACAAGGAACAGTCGTCTTTAAAACCAATGGAAAAAATCTAATTATCAAGGTTAAGCCTTGATAATTCCACTTAGTACTCCGACTACTAAGTTCATCAAGGTTTAACCTTGATGAAATCTTATCCTTCAGTAGTTATCCACACCTCTATATACTAAACCTCTTGCGGGGGGGGGGTGATTAAAGGTAAACTAAATAGTAAGAAGTTAATAAAAATTAAATAAATGGAACCTGAAATAAATTTACCTAGCCATTCAACTGCAAAATGGATCATTACAGGCGTTGCAATGCTGGTTGTTGGCGTCGCTGTCGGAGTACTCGTGAGGACTCCCATTCTTTCTTTTTTTACCAACAAAACAGATAATAGTTCTCAAGTAATCGTAGAATCAACGAAGAAACGTGTCGAGGAAAGCAATTTTGCTAATATGCCACACACAATTAATGATATTCGAGCTTTATCAGTTGAGGTTGTTTCAGTTGTTGACGATAATACATTAAAAGTACATACGCTGGCTATTTTGAAGGATCAGGCGACTGATGAGCGCATTGTTACCATAACAAAAGATACAAAAATATACACTCTTTCCATGAAGGATCCAAAAATATTTAACCAAGAAATGGAAATTTTTATGAAGCAGTCACAAGAAGCAGGTGCTACTGGGAAAGTACAACAACCGGAGCCGTTTGTTCTGGCTTCAGCAGACATTTCAAATATTAAAAAAGAAGATATGCTAACAGTCTTTGCTTCAGAAAATATTGAGGCAAAGAAAGAGTTTATTGCCAGCGAGATACGTATCCATCCAAAAATGAAAAACACTACTCCTCCACAAATTCCATCGAGAACTAAATAATATGAAAAACATCATTCAAGCATTAAAAGTTGTTGCCCTCGCTCTCATCCTCTCCTTTGGCATCTCCTATGTCTACGCATGGACAGCTCCGACAATGACACCACCAAACGGTAATGTCTCTGCTCCAATAAATACAAGCTCGACAGCGCAGACAAAGTCAGGTGGACTCACCGTTGGTAGTATTACAGCTCCTTCTCATTGCATTGGAGCAAGCTGTATTACCTCATGGCCAACTGGTGGCGGAGTTACGCCACCTGCAGGGTCGGAGTTCCTGAACACTAGTGCAACAGCGCAGACGAAGGCTGGGTGGCTCAAGGCAGTAGGAGGGAATGGCGGAGATTTAGCCAGCCGCATAGGGGTTGGCAACAACTGGTGGATGAGTGAAAACACAAACGGTAATTATGCAATACACCGCAATGGTGTCGGAGACAAGCTCACGATGGATACAAGTGGCAATGTGGTGCTTGCAGGCGGGCTTACTGCAGCGGGTCTAAACACCGCAGGTACAGTAACCGCTTCAGGCAACATTCAAGGCTGGAGCGGATGTTTATTCCATATACCAAGAATCTGGACCATGGTCATACCCGTACCCAGATTTAAGAATTCAATACCATACGGGAATAAAATACGACGCTTACCAAGGTTACGGTGGACATCAATTTTATACAGGGTGGGATGGGACAGGGAACCCTGCTGGACTACAAATGCAGATAACTGACAAAGTTTATGTTTCAACAGATGTGTGTACAACAGCTGGAAAGTGCTTGAGTGCGGCTACAACAGGTGCATCAGGCGGGACATTTAAAACCGCCCAAGATTACATAAATGCTTATTCGGGGAAGGTAGCAACTATCCCAGCTGTTGTAGCGGCTGGTCACTGGGTCAACTTGATAGGATACACATGGGATAATGTTTATTCAAGCGGTGCATACTATTGCAATGGTGTTACCAGTCATTGTCAAAGCTATTCTGCCACTCAAACAATAAAATTTGGGTCTGATGGTTATATCTATGCTGACAGCGTACCTTATATTGATGCTGGATATGGATATTGGGGACTGTATGAAACTAATGGCGCCAACAGAGTAAATAATATCCAGCTTTGTTATTATGCGACACCATCGCTTAATACCACAGGGAATGGGTCATGCACTATTAGTGTAGCAACTCCACATTATTCGAGCGGGTATAAACTTGTTGTTGGTGGTTGGTTAGGAGTTGAGGCTGGTAGCAGGAATGTCACCATTTCATATTCGCAAAATGGGGTTACTGTAAAAGGTGGCATCTACCCTCTCACAACAGCGATGTTCCCATAGAACGTAAAAAGAGATATTATTAAAACCCCCGCCATTCTCTGAATGGCGGGGGTTTTGTTAAAAGCATTATATAACCTGAATCTTTGTGTGCTTACCTACTTTCATGCACTTGGTGCAGATCTTGATTCGTGAGCCATCGGCAAGGGGCGCCCATTGGAGATTTGGGTACTTGCGCTTGTTTCCCGTAGGGTTAAACTTTGTCGCGCGAACGCGATTTGAGTAGTGACCTACGATTATTGTTCCTTTATTACAGGTTGGACAGACTTTTGCCATATATGTATTTCTTATCTAGTCGGCTTATGCTATCATATATTTCACATTATGCAAGTAGAAATACTCTTTTTCCTCGTTATCCTTATCTTTTCGATAATTATCCATGAAATAGCTCACGGATATATGGCTGAATGGTTTGGTGACCCAACAGCGCGCCTTGCTGGCAGGCTTACATTAAACCCAGTTCCTCATATTGACCCGCTCGGCTCAATAATATTACCAGCGTTGATGCTCTTTGGTTCAGGTGGCACTTTTGCATTTGGGTGGGCAAAGCCAGTGCCTTACAATCCATACAATCTAAGGAGCTTCAAGTGGGGGACTGTTTTTGTTGGTTTAGCCGGTGTTCTTGCAAACCTCGCAATTGCAATTGTTTTTGGGCTAATGCTTAGATTTAACGTGGAGCTTGGGATCACTCCTGGACCATTTGCAGAAATGCTTGGTACTATTGTTATATTAAACATTGTCCTCGCTGTATTTAATATGATTCCGTTCCCGCCACTCGATGGCGCAAAGGTTCTTTTTGCGTTTCTACCTTTTCGTTTTCAGTATATTCACGACTATTTAGAGCAAAATTGGTTAATTTTTATAATTTTTGTAGTGTTTTTTGCACGGTACATTATATGGCCAATAACAAGTTTTATTTTTTGGATGATTACCGGGGTTTGGGTTTAATTCAGGAGCTTGCAATTTTTCGGGCGTCATAGTAGAGTAGTTGCACTTAGCCGTTGATTCGGCCAGTTTTAATTTAATATATGCCAACAACAAACCAGCTAGTAAAGCGCCCTCGCAAGACTTTAAAAAAGAAGTCTCGTTCGATCGCGCTCGGTAAAAGCTTTAACAGTGTTTTGAATAAGCCTGTTTTTCACAATTCACCTTTCAAACGTGGTGTCTGCACAAAAGTTACAACAACTACACCAAAGAAGCCTAACTCAGCTCTTCGAAAGATTGCCCGCGTGCGCCTCACAAACGGCATGGAAGTTACTGCGTACATTCCAGGTATGGGTCACAAGCTTCAGGAACACTCAGTGGTCATGATTCGTGGTGGTCGTGTAAAGGACCTTGGTGGTGTACGTTACCATATCGTGCGTGGCGTACTAGATGCTACAGCAGTAGATACACGTCGCAAGGGTCGTAGTCAGTATGGTGCAAAGCGTCCAAAGGCAGGAGCTCCAGCAGCAAAGAAATAAAATACATATAATAAATTCATATGCGTAGAAAAGTAAAAAATCGTAATATCCCCGGCGAGGACATGGTATACAATTCAACAAAAGTTGAGAAGCTTATTAACTATGTGATGGAGCGTGGGAAAAAGAACACCGCACGCGCGATCGTGTACGGAGCCTTCGATATCATCAAGGAGAAAAAGAAGGACCTTGAGCCGCTTGAGGTTTTTGAGCTTGCGCTCAAGAATACAGGGCCTCTTATGGAGATTCGCTCACGTCGTGTTGGTGGCGCAAACTATCAGGTTCCGCACGAAGTGCGCCCAGATAGACGCTTTGCGCTTTCAATGCGATGGGTAATTAGTGCAGCAAAGGCAAAGAAGGGCCGCCCAATGCACGAGAAGCTTGCGGACGAGATTCTTGCCGCAAGCAACAACGAGGGCGAAGCAGTGAAGAAGCGTGAGAATGTG
This sequence comes from Candidatus Nomurabacteria bacterium GW2011_GWC2_42_20, assembly GCA_000998425.1. Taxonomy (GTDB): domain Bacteria; phylum Patescibacteriota; class Minisyncoccia; order Phycocordibacterales; family UBA1550; genus UBA1550. Next base: position 19,345 of record LCDG01000002.1, on the reverse strand, counting down.
CACAAGATGGCGGAGGCAAACAAAGCCTTTGCACACTTCGCCTGGTAAAAAATTCGTAATTTTGACGCATTGCATCGTTGCTCGAGTGAGAAAATTGACGAGCAGTACTTCGTGTACAGCTCGTCAATTTTCTCACTCGGCGCCTCGCACTGCATTCGAAATAACAAACTTTTCTACCGCTGTGGTTTAATTATTTTTTTAAATATCATTTATATGAATTTTGATCAACCTAACATTGAGCAGCCTAAGCCTACTCAGGAACTTCCAAAAGAAATAAATATTGATGTTTCTGATGATGTGAAGGAATACCTCGCTGACCCTGAAGAATTGATTGACCTAAATAACCCATTCCCTCCAGCACCAGAAGAGAAAGACCCAATTGTTTTGTAAAAAGTTTCTAATTATTTAATTTATAAAAATCTTATTATCATGGAACGAGAATATCCGCTAGAGAAACTACGTAATTTTGGAATTATTGCGCACATTGACGCAGGTAAGACGACAACGTCTGAGCGTATTTTATTTTACACTGGGATGACCCACAAGATTGGTGAAGTGCACGAAGGTGCTACAACCACTGACTGGATGGAGCAGGAGCGCGAGCGCGGTATTACCATTACTGCTGCGGCGATTAGCTGTTCATGGAACAAAACAGATGAGCCAAAGGACAAGAAAAATCTATGGCATTTTAATATTATTGACACACCAGGACACATAGACTTTACCGTAGAGGTAAAGCGTTCTCTTCGTGTGCTAGACGGTGCCGTCGTAGTGTTCGACGGTGTTGCTGGAGTAGAGCCGCAGTCAGAGACCAATTGGCGCTACGCAGACGAGGCATCGGTTCCACGTATTTGTTTCATCAACAAGCTCGACCGTACTGGTGCATCATTCGAGCGTTCATACGCATCGATTCTCGACAGATTGAATACCAAGGCTGTTCGTATGCAGATTCCTGTTGGTCTAGAAGGTGATTTCGAAGGTGTTATCGACCTTCTTAAGATGAAGATGTTTAAGTTTGAAGGAGACATGGGTATTGATGTAATCGAGACAGAAATTCCTGAGAAGTATTTGTCTGAGGCAAAGCAGTTCCATTCGGACCTCATCGAGCGTATTGTTGAGAATGATGAAGTTTTGATGAACGACTACCTTGAAGGAAAGGAAATTCCTATGGATGTCTTGAAAGCAAATCTTCGTAAGGCAGTTATCAATAACGAAATCTTTCCGGTTTACGCAGGTTCAGCCCTCAAGAACAAAGGTGTGCAGCTCGTGCTAGATGCAGTGGTTGACTACCTTCCCTCACCACTCGACATACCAGCTATTCACGGTGTTGACCCACACACAGGAGCAGTAATTGACCGTCATCCTTCTGACAAGGAACCATTTACTGCGCTCGCTTTCAAGCTTCAAGCAGACCCATTCGTTGGTCAGCTCGCATTCTTCCGTGTGTACTCAGGTACCGTAGAAGCAGGATCATACGTATACAATGCAACAACTGGAGAGAAAGAGCGCGTCGGCCGTATGGTTAAACTTCAGGCGGATTCACGTCAGGAAATTAAAAAAGTGTTTGCAGGGGATATCGCAGCGATGGTGGGACTCAAGGATACAAGGACTTCTCATACACTTTGTGATGAAGCGAACCCAATCATTCTTGAGGAAATCAAATTCCCTGAGCCGGTTATTTCTCTTCGTATTGAGCCAAAAACAAAGGCAGATCAAGAGAAAATGGGGATGGCACTCAAGAAGCTCGCAGATGAAGACCCAACATTCCGTATTTCATCAGATGAAGAAACTATGGAGACCATTATTTCTGGTATGGGTGAACTTCACTTGGAAATTCTAGTTGACCGTATGAAGCGCGAGTTCAATGTAGAGGCAAACGTAGGTAAGCCACAGGTTGCGTACAAGGAGACCATCACTCGTGAGGCGGAAGCGGAGTGCAAATACATCAAGCAGACTGGAGGTCGTGGTCAGTATGGACATGTAAAGATTCGTATCAAGCCAATCGACAAGACTATCGCGATCGAGGATCTTCCAAAGCAGACGAAGCGTCGCGATGATCACTTTGAATTCACAAACTCTATCAAAGGGGGTGTTATTCCGCAGGAATTTATCGCTCCAGTAGAAAAGGGTATCATTGAAGCTATGGACCGTGGTGTTCAAGCTGGCTACAAGGTGGTGGACATTTCTGCAGAGCTTTATGACGGTTCGTTTCACGAAGTGGACTCATCGGAAATTGCATTCAAGATTGCCGGCTCTCAGGCATTCCAGGACGCAGTGAAGAAGGCGGGTCCTGTTATCCTTGAACCTGTCATGAAGGTGGAAATTGTTATGCCAGAGCAGTTCATGGGTGATGTTGCTGGGAATCTCTCCTCAAAACGCGCACAGATCGAAGGAATGAGTGAGCGTGGCATGATGAAGGTGCTTACTGCACAGGTGCCACTTTCAGAAATGTTTGGTTACACAACCTCACTCCGCTCTATGACCGAGGGACGCGCATCATCCACTATGGAATTCGATCATTACGATATTGTGCCTCAAAACGTTGCACAAACGATTATTGAAGCAAGGAAGTAGATTAAGATTTTAAGCATTATAAGCAAAAACCCGCCAATTGGCGGGGTTTTGCTTATAATGGTATTATTGAATTTGGTTCAACAAAAAGGAGGTAAAAATGAAAGTACTTTCGATAGATGACGGACAAGTTCTGATTGAGTTTGATAATCTGGTTCAGTATACCAATGTTGTTGGCGTAACCGAGCCAGTTCGCGCAATGGTTCCCGTCGCAATGCTTCCGGGTCTTGAAAAGTTTCGCCAAGCAGGGCAGGAAGCTGCACAGAGGTTCAATCAGGTAATGGCGGATATTCCATACAAAATTCATTAAAACGTAGATTAAAAGGGCTCATTTGAGCCCTTTTGTTTTGATGGTCTGTGGTCAAGTGTCAAAAAACACCATGCGAGGATAGGTGTGGGGTTATGCAGGGGGTTGACTATTCTTCACGATTTGGTAGTATGACCTTTGTATCGCGTATGCGGTACTTTTGTTTCTTAATTATCAATTTTACTTAATTTTTCTCTTGTAATTAAAGGTTTGTTGGGCTTCTCGTGTCCAAACCCTTCATTACAAGAAACACAAACATTATGGCAGAAGCATTTGATCGTTCCAAGCCACACGTCAACGTAGGTACCATTGGTCACGTTGATCACGGCAAGACAACACTTACAGCAGCAATTCTTAACACTCTCCATATGGCGGGTAAGGATGTAAAGATGAAGTCAGTTGATGATATTGACTCAGCTCCAGAAGAAAAGGCACGTGGTATTACAATCGCGCTTTCTCACAACGAGTATTCGTCTGACACACGTCACTACGCGCACATCGACGCGCCTGGTCACGCAGACTACATTAAAAACATGATCACCGGTGCCGCACAGATGGACGGCGCTATCTTGGTGGTTGCTGCAACAGACGGTGTGATGCCCCAGACACGAGAGCACATCCTCCTCGCAAAGCAGATTGGTGTACCAAAGATTGTTATTTTCCTCAACAAGTGTGACATGGTTGATGATCCAGAAATGATCGACATGGTTGAAGAAGAAGTTCGCGAGCTTCTCACGAAGTACGAATTTGATGGCAAGGGCGCGCCTGTTATCCGTGGGTCAGCTCTCAAGGCTCTTGAAGCAAAGGACGTAAATGATGAGTGGGCAAAGAAAGTTCTCGATCTTATCGCAGCTGTTGACACATACGTACCTGTTCCAGAGCGTGATGTCGCAAAGCCATTTCTTATGCCAGTTGAAGACGTATTCTCTATTGAAGGTCGCGGTACTGTTGTAACTGGCCGTATTGAGCGCGGAGTTGTAAAAGTTGGCGAGGAAATTGAAATCGTTGGAATCAAGGATACTGTAAAGACCACAGTTACTGGTATTGAAATGTTCAACAAGTCACTTACAGAAGGAATGGCTGGAGACAATGCCGGCATCCTTATTCGCGGTATCAAGAAGGATGACATTACTCGTGGTCAGGTTCTCTGCAAGACAGGTTCAGTTACTCCTCACACAGAGTTTGAAACAGAGGTTTATATCCTTACAAAGGAGGAAGGTGGACGCCACACTCCATTCTTCAACGGTTACAAGCCTCAGTTTTACATCCGTACAACCGACGTAACTGGTGATGCAACACTTCCAGCAGGAACAGAAATGGTTATGCCTGGAGATACTGTAAAGCTTACCGTTAAACTTATCGTACCTGTTGCGCTCGAAGTAGAACAGCGTTTCGCTATTCGTGAAGGAGGTCGCACAGTAGGCGCCGGCGTAGTAACAAAGATTATTGCATAAAGACCGCTCGCTAAATTCTTTATTAGGGTACGGATTTTTTGAAGCTTAAAAAATCCTGAAATGCTAGTGTCGACACACTCGCAACCCCCTAAAAAGCAATTTAGCTCGCTCTGAGAAAAAAATCAGCTATGACAACAGCAACAAAAAAAACAACTACGAAATCTGTAACCAAGAAAGTCGCAGACAAAGAGGTAACGCACAAGCTTCGTATTCGTGTACGCGCATATGAAAACAAAGTGCTCGACAACTCTGTAAAGCAGATTGTGGATACAGCGCTTCGCTATGATGCTGAAGTCATTGGGCCAATGCCACTTCCAACTGAAATCAAGAAGTACACAGTGCTTCGCTCCGCGTTCATTTACAAGAATGCGCGTGAGCAGTTTGAAATGCGCGTTCATAAGCGCTTGATCGACATCTTGAATCCAAACGCAAAAGTCGTTGAGGCGCTCACCAATCTTTCTCTCCCATCAGGCGTGAATATTGATGTGAAGATGATGTAGCGCCTCGCGCAAGTCAAAAGTAGATACAAGGGAAAGTTATTAGTTAGTAAAAAATACCAACACTCAGCCTCATGTAGGCTAGAATGCAATGGTTACCGTAAATTACCGTTATGAAATTTATTCTAGGAAAAAAAGAAAATATGTTTTCGTTCGTCGGTTCTGATGGGCGTGCAACTGCTGCAACACTTCTTTCTGTTGGACCAGTGTCTATTACACAGGTTAAAACGAAAGAGAATGATGGGTACAATGCTATTCAAATGGGCTTTGGTACTCGTGCTGTAAAAAACATTTCAAAGGCCGTTCAAGGACACACAAAAGACCTCGGGCTCTTTGCGACGATTTGCGAGTTCCGTGTTGACGACACAAGCGCGTGGAAGAAAGGAGATGTCGTTGATGCTTCTACTTTTGAAATTGGTGACGAAATAACAGTGTCAGGCACATCAAAAGGTAAGGGGTTCCAGGGTGTGGTAAAGCGACACGGATTTAGAGGAGGTCAGCGCACGCACGGACAGAAGCACTCTGAGCGTGAGCCAGGTTCTATTGGCTCTACTGGTCAGCAGAAGATTTCAAAAGGTCGTCGTATGGCAGGACGTATGGGTGGTGAACGCATTACTGTAAAAGGTTTGCGCGTTCTAGGCGTCGACACTACTAATGGAAAGATTCTCGTGTCTGGATGTGTGCCAGGTGTGAAAGGAGCACTCCTAGAGATTAAAGCAACTGCTAAATAAATATCATGGAAGCAACAATTTACAATACAAAAGGAAAAGAAGCTGGAAAGCTTGCTTTGAATGAAAAGGTGTGGGGGCTCTCATGGAATGCCGACTTGGTTCACCAGGTTGTTGAGTCAATGCGTTCAAATGCGCGTACATCATCAGCTCAGGTAAAGGATCGCAGCGCTGTGTCTGGCGGTGGCAAAAAGCCATGGGCGCAAAAAGGGACTGGTCGCGCTCGTCACGGCTCATCTCGTTCACCAATCTGGCGTCACGGCGGTGTTACACACGGCCCAATGAATGAGAAGGACTACTCAAAGAAAATCAACAAGAAGGTTCGCGCAAAGGCTCTTTACACTGTGTTGTCAGAAAAGATGCGCAACGGCGAGGTTCTCTTTGTAGACAATATTAGAATGGAAGCTCCAAAGACTGCCGAGGCAAAAGGCATTCTTTCCGCACTTGCAGGAGTAAAGGGTTTTGAAAAAATACTCACAAAGAAAAAGAATGCCGCTTATTTCGCCACAAGCGAGAAGTCTGATGCTGTAAGCAAGAGTTTTTCAAACTTCGGCAACATTGACTTCGACGCAGTGGAAAATATGAACCCAGTCGATCTCTTGAACCACAAATATGTCGTGATTGTGAGCCCTGAGAAAGCTATCAGTTTTATTGAAGGCAAACTTGCTGTTGCTAAAGAAGCTAACGCAAAATAATCTAAACTATCATGGCTATTTTCAAGAAAACAACAAAAGAAAAGGAAGCAACTGGAAAGCCAGTTGTTACAAAGTCGACCAAGGCGAAGACAGAAGGGGGTTCAATGCTTGGGGCAAACGCAAACGTTCTTGTGCGTCCGCATATTACAGAGAAGTCTGCCATCCTTGCAGAAAAAGGAACATACGTATTTGAGGTTGCACGAGATACAAACAAGATTGAGATAGCAAATGCTATTAAAGCGATTTACAATGTAACACCAGTTCGTGTAAATATCGTAAGCTTGCCTAATACTCGAGTGTTCGTGCGCAATAGAAAAGGTGTGAAGTCTGGCGTTCGTAAGGCGCTCGTCACACTCAAGTCTGGCGACAAAATTGAAATCGTATAATATTTACATTTTACTAACAACAGCATGAAAAAATTTAAACCAACAACCCCCTCAAATCGTCAGACAGCCATTGTTTCATACCGTGGCGTGCTTACAACAAATGAGCCTCTCAAGGCGCTTACAACAGGTTTTCGTCGTGGCTCAGGGCGCAATGCATTTGGCCGCATTACTACTCAGCACAAAGGTGGCGGACACAAGCGTTCATTCCGTGAGATAGATTTTCGTTTTGATAAAATCGGCATTCCTTCAAAGGTTGAAACAGTTGAGTACGACCCAAACCGTTCCGGATTCATTGGCGTAGTCTGCTATGCAGACGGAGAACGTCGTTACAACCTTCTTCCACAGGGAATAAAAGTTGGGGACAGTCTGATTGTCGCAGAAGACGCTCCACTAAAGCCTGGTAACCGCACTATCTTGCGCAAGGTTCCTGTAGGTACCTTTGTGTATAATATCGAGCTTCAGCCAAATGGCGGCGCGCGCATCGCACGTTCAGCAGGAAACTATGCTGAAGTAGTTGCAAACGACAGAGGTCAGAGCCATTTAAAGATGCCATCTGGAGAAATTCGCAAGGTGTCAGAAAATGTATGGGCATCAATCGGAGCTGTTTCAAACGAGGAATACAAGCATCGCAATATTGGTAAAGCGGGACGCAATCGTTGGCTCGGCATCCGCCCTACAGTTCGTGGAAGTGCAAAGAACCCAGTAGATCACCCATACGGTGGAGGTGAAGGTAGTCAGGGTCGTGGAACAAAACGTCCAAAGACAAAATACGGAAAGGTAACAGGAGGTCGCAAGACACGTTCACCAAAGAAGTATTCAAACAATCTCATCGTCGCTCGTCGAAAGACAAAGAAGTCGAAGTAATAAAAAAACCCCTCTTTTCAGCCGAAAAGAGGGGTTTTTATTTGTATATTATATGGAAATATGTAAACGATTGGCACTCTCAATTTTTTTGACTTTTGCGTATTCTAGCTGAGTTTCACAATAAATAAAAAGTAGTCATGATCTTTTGTTTTATCCACACCCCCACTTCACTTGTTTTGTTTTTAGGTGCTATACTGTATTGGCAAGATAATTATTTATTTATGAAAACACTCAAAATCAATCAGGTGCGCAATATCGTAGCTATCGGAATCGTGGCGATGCTCATTGGCGTAGCATACATTACGAACCCAGCATTCCTAAAAGCTCCACATGCAGAGGCTGGAGCAGGAGAGAACGTCTCTGGTTACGCATGGAGCGAAAATATTGGGTGGATCAGCTTTAATAGCACTGGCGACGGATCAACGACTTCATACGGCGTGAATGTTGATATTGCAAATAAAGCAACTGGCGGGTCTGGTGATTTCTCTGGTTACGCATGGAGCGAAAATATTGGCTGGATAAGCTTTTCTGCTACAGACTTAGCCGGATGTCCTTCAGGAACATGTAAGGCTCAAGTAGATTGGTCTACTGGCAAAGTTACTGGTTGGGCTCGCGCTCTATCAGCGGTAGGTTCAGCAAGTGGTTGGGATGGCTGGATCAAGCTTTCTGATGATACTGTAGGTGTGTGGGCAGGGAAGGGTGTAAAAATTTCTGCAAACAAATTTTCAGGATATGCATGGGGAGGTGGAGATGGAGCGGGAGTTGCTGGTGTTGTTGGGTGGGTAGATTTTGCACCTCTTATCGGTACTGTTCCTGTTGGGCCGGTCCTTGGCGCCCCTCCATGCACTCCAGCAGACGTAGATGCATCTGGTACATGGGGAACATGTCAGGCCCTTTCATCGTGTACAGCTCCACCATCCACACAAACGGTTGCTGGTGTAAGGGTGGGAATCTGTGTTGGTGGGAGCACAACCATCCAGTCATGCAGCAAGACGATAACATGCCAAACGACAGCAGCTCCAACAGCTGGTTGTAACAACAATAATGTTTGCGATACAGGCGAGACACTCCTTACTTGTCCGGCAGATTGTAAGGCAAAATATCAGCAATTCTAGATACCGACCTTTTCTACTTACCTTAACGAAAAACACGCCACTTTTGCTCCCCACTCGTCTTTCTCACAGAAACCCTTTTCGCCGTACAATAAGTACGGCTCAAGGGTTTCTGCGCTCCAAGACTTCACGGGAAAGCAAAAGTCTTCGTGTTTGTTCTTGCTAAGCCAAGTAGAAAATGTCAGTAAATTTGACATTATTTCTTAATTTGGTAAGATACATCACGAGCTCACTCCGAGCTTGTTTTGTTTAAAGACAAACTATTATAAATACCAAATGACACGATCACTTAAAAAAGGACCTCATATTGACCCAAGACTCTTAGAGAAACTTGTTGGCAAGAGTGCTTCCACAGCAGAAATGATAAAGACATGGGCTCGCTCAAGTCAAATCTCCCCTGAAATGGTTGGTTTCCTTTTTGGCGTGTATAATGGTAAGGCTCATATTGAGGTTCGTGTAACCGAAGATATGGTTGGCCACAGACTCGGAGAGTTTTCTCCTACAAAGAAATTTGTACGACACGGAGGTAAGATGCAGAAGGAGCTTGAGCAAAAGAAGAAAGAGGCAGAAATTACTGCTGCAAAAGCCGCTAAATCTGAAACCCCAGCTAAAAAGAAATAATTTTAAATCATGAAAGCAATTCTTAGAAGCTATCGTCAAGCACCACGCAAGGTTCGCCTTGTGGCAAATCTCATTAAAGGGAAGACTGTTCCTCGTGCTTTGGTTGAGCTTGACGTGCTTCCAAAGCGTGCGTCAGGTCCAATGAAGAAGCTTTTAATGTCCGCTGTTGCAAACGCAAAGGAGAATGACGGGGTTGATCTTGTAAACCTTTTTGTAAAAGAAGTACGTGTTGATCAAGGCACTATTCTAAAGCGTTCAATGCCAAAGTCGCACGGCACAGCACACCCTATTCATAAGCACACAAGCCACATTATGATTGAGCTTATTACTAGCGCAGATGTAGCTCCTTCAAAAAAAGTAGCAAAATTAGAGGAGGCCCCAGCGAAAAAGGTTTCCAAAAAGATTGCTCTAGCTAAAGTAAAGGCTGCGGCTGATTCTGCGAAATCACGTCGCGCACCGTCGACTGAAGCGCGACAAGCGCCGAAGGTTAAAGCAGAAAAGAAAGCAAAATAACATGACACACATCGTACACCCATATGCTCATCGTTTAGGAATTATTCGCGACTGGAAGTCACGCTGGTTTGGAGCAAAAGATGATTTTAAGAAATTTCTCAAAGGCGATGTACTTATTCGAAAGTTTCTAGATAAGCGTCTTCGCGGTAGTCATATCGCTGGCATCGAAATCGAGCGCAATGCAAAGACCTTTCGTATTCTCATAAAAACTGCTCGCCCCGGCATGGTTATTGGTCGCGCAGGAGAGGGCTCAGTGAAACTCAAGAATGATATTTTGAAAGAGGCGACACGCCTAAAGCTCGATATACCAAAGGATTTCAAACTCGACATTGAGGAGGTTCGTTCTCCAGAGTCGAATGCCGGTGTTGTTGCAGAGATGGTTTGCGAAGGTCTTGAGAAGCGTCTTCCTTTCCGTATGGTTTTGAAGCAGACTATTGAAAAGGTTATGGCAAACCGTGATGTAAAGGGTGCGCGAATAGCAATATCTGGTCGTTTGGGCGGCGCCGAAATGGCACGTTACGAGCAAATTCGCCGTGGCGGCATCCCATTGCAGACATTCCGCGCAGATATTGATTTTGCAAAGAACACAGCGCGTCTTCCGTATGGAGCTATTGGTGTTAAGGTTTGGATTTACAAGGGCCAGATTTTTGCAGATAGCAAGAAGAAGCTCGTTGTATCCGAGGCATAAACGAATTTTAATACACTACCATGTTATTCCCAAAGAAAGTAAAATTTAGAAAATGGCAAAATGCTCGCAAGAGCGAGGCAAAGCTTGCTATGCCTGAGACACGTGGCATCACACTTGCTTTTGGTTCATTCGGACTTAAAGCGGAGACCCCTGCGCGTGTAAAGTCAAACCAAATCGAAGCATCTCGAAAAGCGATTGTTCGCACGATCACGAAGGTCGGCAAGATGTGGATCCGTATTTTCCCAGATAGACCATATACAGCAAAGGCTGCACAAGTAGGTATGGGTAAAGGTAAGGGTGACCCTCAAGGGTATGTATTTGAAGTACGCCCAGGGCGCATGCTTTTTGAGGTTGATGGAGTCGACGAGGTTACGGCTGTAAAGGCACTTCGTAAGGCTGGAGCAAAGCTTCCTCTTAAGACACGCATTGTGCGTCGTGTAGAAGCAGCATAATATCTATTATCACCATGAAAGAAATCAAGAAAAAAAGCGCTACTGACTTGGTAAAACTTCTCAATGAAAAGAGGGAGGCGCTTCGAGCATTTCGTTTTGATATTGCAGGGAGCGCAAGAAAGAATGTGAAAGCGCCACTTCTAGCGCGCAGAGAAATTGCCCGCATTCTAACTGAGCAAAAAATTCGTAGCAATGACGAATTAGCAAAAGCATAAACACTATCATGATTGAAAAAACCAACAAAAAAATTAGTGCAGCAAGCAACGTAACTCGAAGGAAGCTTCAAGGTGTTGTCGTGTCAGACAAAATGATGAAAACAGTGACTGTTCTAGTAAACCGTTTTGTAAAGCATCCAAAGTATGGTAAGTTCATGAACATATCAAAGAAGTATAAAGCTCACGATGAAGAAGGAGTATTCAAGACAGGGGACAAGGTGGTTATTGAGGAGTGTCGCCCAATCTCGAAGGACAAATCTTTCAAGGTTATCGGAAAGCAGTCTGCATAACATTCATAAAGAGTAGTATATAGTAACAAAATTTACCATGATTCAACCACAAACAATCGTAAAGATAACGGACAACACCGGAGGCAAAATCGGGCGCGTGTTTAAGGTGCTAGGAAGCTCGAAAAAGCGTTATGCTATGATCGGAGACCTTGTTGTGCTTTCTGTGCAAGTTGCTGAGCCACGCAAGTCGGTAAAGAAAAAGGACGTGCTTACTGGGCTCGTTGTTCGTACGCGCAATGCATACCGTCGCAAGGATGGCTCATACATTCGTTTTGACGACAATGCTGTTATTATAGTTGACAAGGTAAAGAAGGAGGCAAAGGCAGGACGTATTTTTGGTCCGATTCCTCGTGAGATCACCGAGATCGGCTACAACAAGATCGGTTCGCTTGCGCCAGAAGTGCTTTAATCAAAATTATTAACTCTACCACCACTATGAAACTCAAAAAAGGAGACAACGTGATCGTAATCACCGGAAAAGATAAAGGAAAGAAAGGAAAGATTCTTGAGGTTCTTCCTTCTGCTAATCGCGTAGTTGTAGAGGGTGCAAATATTTCAAGGCTCCACGAGAAGTCTCGCGAGAGAGGAAAGAGCGGTCAAATAATAGATAAGGCAATGCCGATAAATGCTTCAAACGTTATGGTCGTAGACCCAAAGACTGGAGCGCGCACACGCGTTGGTTCGAAAAAAATTGACGGCAAGAATGTTCGTGTTACCAAGAAAAGCGGTAGCGAGCTTAAGTAATTTTAAATATTAAAACTATGAAATCTGCATTTAAAACAGTTAAAGAAAGACAAGCAAGCGCCTTCGATACAATGAAGACTGAGTTTGGCTACAAGGCCAAGCTTGCCGCCCCTCGTCTTGTAAAGGTCGTTGTGTCTGCAACGACAGGACGCTCAAAGGATAAGAATCGCAACGACATGGTGATGGGGCGAATTGCAAAGATCACGGGGCAGAAGCCATCACTTCGTGCTGCAAAGAAATCCATTGCTGCTTTCAAACTTCGTGAGGGAGACAAGATCGGAGTTGCGGTGACTCTACGTGGCGCGCGCCTCGCACTCGTGACTTCCGTGGTTATGACAGAAAAAGTATTGATGAAATGGGGAACCTTACGCTTGGAGTAAAAGAGCAAACAATCTTCCCTGAAGTTTCAGATGAGGATGTAAAGGATCTATTTGGTTTAGCTGTTACTATCGTGACTACAGCAAAGAATAAAAAGGAGGCAACCAGCTTTTTCGATATCATCGGTGTTCCTTTCAAGAAATAATAATAACGTTTCATTTTAGCGCATTACTTTGTCGTTTCGTTTTGTTGTCTCGTGTACGGCTCCGTTGAACAACAAAACTTGCTTCGCGTACTGCATCTAAAATGAAACGTTTTTGTTTTAGCCAAGGATCTTTGGCTATTCCCCCTTGCATTTTTACACAAAAGTGGCACTATTTGTATAATTGAATACGCATTTGGTGTATTCAAGAGTTCTTTTAGTTTAAGGGAGAAATAATGCCTGCAATAGCTATCCGTAACTTAGGGGATGACACAGTCCTCGAGACAGAGCATCTTGAAAATCATGGGTGCCCAGATGTACTCGCATTCAACGGAGCGCCAGTTTGTTTGTATGGGTGCAAAATGGACAATGAAAACAGCTCTGGGCGCAATGTCGGCGGAGATGCCTTCTTTGCATCTAGTGGCAGTGTCGGTTGTCTCCACCCATAGCAACACTGACTGAAACATAAAAATAAAACAACCCTACCTCGAGAGGCGACCATACGGCCGCCTTTTTTGTCGCATGAAAAAGCTTGTTTTCAGTATCTGTTTGTGGGATAATTGAATCTGTTGTCGCATGTGCGAGGACATGTTCTTTACAGGGAGAAAGTCATGCTCAAAAAAGAAGTTCGGCAAATCCAGCAAGTTGGACATCAGCAAATCGGTCGTGTTCGTCACGATGCGCCATGTGGTGTCGTTGATATTTTGAAAACCGGCAGTCCGCCACCATCTGACGTCTTGTCAGGGCACAAAAATCACACCCGCTCAGAAACCCTTGCATCAATGTTTCGGCGCGGGGCTATGCGGTTTCATGCTGAAATTCGGAAACACCCAGTGTTCTGCGGACACCTCCGCATCACTTGAATCTGATTTATCATCCAAAAGGCACTCCAGGGTGCCTTTTTTGTTTGGAACCCTCAATAATGGTTGACATTATTTCCTCATATGCTAGGATGCTCATACGGGTTTTTGAGCAATCCGTGCTTCTCCTTTTTAAAGCGAGGTTTCGTTTTAAAAAGAATTAACACGCGATATTGGCAGAAACCCCATATTTTAATTATGGCAAAAACATCAGTAACCGCACGCGCCGCAAAGGTGCCAAAATTCAGTTCACGTACAGTACGTCGCTGTTTCAACTGCAGTCGTCGACGTGGTTATATGCGCGATTTTGATCTTTGCCGTATTTGCTTCCGTGAGCTTGCCAATGACGGCAAGATTCCTGGAGTTAAAAAGTCTTCTTGGTAATCCTATACTATTATGCACGACCCAATCGCAGACATGCTTATACGCATTAAGAACGGAGGTAACGCCGGCAAGGATATTGTCGAGATGCCTTTCTCAAACCTAAAAGAGGCTATCGCAAAGGTTCTTTTTACTGAAGGGTACATTGCCTCGTATGCAAAAAAAGGCAAGAAGGTTCAAAAGACGCTAGAGGTCGGCATTGCATACGAGGGGAAGAAGCCACGTGTTGTAGATGTTGCGCGTATGTCAAAGCCATCACGTCGTTTTTATTTGAAAGCAGAGGAGATCAAACCTATTAAAAATGGTTTTGGCTTGATGATTATGTCAACTCCAAAAGGCATTATGACTGGGGGTGATGCAAAAAAGGGGCAGGTCGGTGGTGAGGCACTCTTTAAAATCTGGTAATTAATACTTATATGTCAAGAATTGGAAAAAAAGGCGTAACGATTCCGACGGGTACAACCGTCACTCAAAACGACACAGTGTTTACTGTGAAGGGTCCTTTGGGTGAGCTTACTCGCGACTTTTCTGGTCCTGTTGATATCAAGGTTGAAGGGAATACAATCTCGTTTTCTCCAAAGAATAGTTCAAAGGAGGCTCGAGCTCTATGGGGTACGTACGCGTCACATCTCGTAAATATGGTTGCAGGAGTAAACACAGCATTTGCAAAGAAGCTTATTATTGAAGGTGTAGGATACAAGGTTGAGGCGCAAGGAAACACACTTGTATTTAGTCTTGGTTTTTCACACAAAGTTCCTATGGAGATACCAAAAGATGTAAAGGTTTTGGTTGAGAAAAACGTACTTACACTTTCGTCGATTAACAAGGAGTCTGTCGGGCAGTTCGCAGCGCAGATTCGCGCAAAGAAGAAGCCAGAGCCATACAAAGGGAAGGGTATTCGTTACGGCACAGAGGTTGTTCGTCGCAAGCAAGGCAAGAAGTCTGCATAACATTTAGATAATTTACTATCATGACTACAAAACTAACAAAAAACGAACAGCGTACACGTCGCCACAACCGCATCCGGGCAAAGGTTTCTGGTACATCAGAGCGACCTCGCCTAGCAATTTTCAAGTCAAACAGCTATATTTACGCACAGATCATCGATGACACAAAAGGCAACACGCTTTCTGCTGTGTCAGATCTTGGCCTAAAAGGGAAGACAAAGACAGAGCGCGCAAAGCTTGCAGGCGATGCTCTAGCAAAGAGCGCAAAAGCAAAGGGGATATCTACGGTTGTGTTTGATCGTGGAGGATTTATCTACACTGGTCGTGTCCGAGCATTCGCAGATGGTGCACGCGAGGGAGGACTAATATTTTAGTTTCATTTAATAATTTTATGACAGAGACAACACAAAAAAGTTTACGGCCAAGCAGAGAATCAGCTGATTCTGAAACAACTGCCCAAGTGGCTCCAGTAACTACAACAAAGACTGGGACTTCTTCAGCCCGCCCATCATTTGGTGGCGCACGTGGAGCGTCATCTTCCAGAGGACCTGCTCGCGGTGGCGCAGGAGCTCGCAAGGGTGGTTCACCACGCGGTGGCCGCGGTGGCGCTGGTTTTGAGCGTGTGAAGCCAGAGTTTGATAATAAACTCATTCAGATTCGTCGCGTAACTCGCGTTGTTGCTGGCGGTCGCCGTTTCGCATTTTCTGTAGCTCTTGTTGCTGGAAACCGTAAGGGTTCTGTTGGTGTTGGTATCGGTAAGGCGTCTGACACAGCGCTTGCTATTGAAAAGGCTACAAAGAATGCAAAAAAGAACATGATCAAAGTCCTCCTTACAAGTGGTATGATGATTCCTCATGAAGTGGAAGCAAAGGAATCATCTGCAACTGTAATGATTATGCCAGCAAAGGGTCGCGGTATGGTTGCTGGAAGCTCGGTACGTAATGTGCTTGAGTTAGCTGGTATCAAGGATGTTCGCGCAAAAATCCTTTCTGGCTCAAAGAACAAGCTCAACAATGCGCGCGCTACAATAAAGGCCTTGGAGCAGCTACGCGCCAAAGCTGGCATCGCCTCAAAGGTTGCTACTGTAGAGAAGGCCAACAGCTAATTAAATAATACTACTATGCAAGCACATGAAGTAAAAACAAGAAAGCCACGCGCCGTAAAGAAGGTTGTTGGACGTGGAGGTAAGCGTGGCAAGACATCTGGACGCGGAACAAAAGGTCAGGACGCACGCGCTGGACACCGCAAGCGCCCACAAATGCGTGACACTATTAAGAAGCTCCCAAAGCTTCGCGGAGAAGGAGTATCTCGCAATCAATTTAAGACTGAGTTTACGCACTACGTTGTTTTGAATCTTGGAATTCTAAATCTTGAATTTAAAGCAGGTGACCGTGTTACCCCAAAGGTCTTGCTCGAGCATTCTCTTGTTGAGAAAAAAGGAAACAAGGTTCCTATTATAAAGATTCTTGGTTCTGGTGTTCTGGACAAAAAGCTCGATATTCGAGGATGTTTGATTTCAGAGTCTGCAAAGACAGCTGTAGAAAAACTTGGAGGTACTGTAAAATAAATTCCTATGGAAACACTTGTTCGCAAACTAAAGATGATTGTGCAAGATAGCACGCTTCGTCGCAAAGTACTTTTTGTACTTGTCGCGCTTGTAATCTTTCGCTTGCTTGCGAACATTCCTATCCCAGCAGCTGCAGGACAAAACATAGGTGCGCTCCTTGCGAATGATCAGGCTCTCGGCTTCCTGAACCTCCTTACTGGAGGTGGCCTCTCTGCGGTTTCTATTGTGATGCTCGGTGTCGGGCCATACATTACCGCGTCTATTATTATGCAACTTTTGACGATGATGTCGCCAAAGATCAAGCAGATGCAGAGCGAGGAAGGAGAAATGGGTCGACGTAAAATGACTCAGTACTCACGTTTGCTTACTGTGCCACTTTCTCTAATGCAGGGTTATGGACTTATTGCATATTTAACACAGCAGGGGATTCTTGTAGGACTTACTCCTTTTGAGATTTTTACAAATACGATTATTGTTGCGGCTGGTTCAATGCTTCTTATGTGGATTGGAGAGCTTATCTCAGAGTTTGGTATCGGCAACGGTGTTTCTTTACTTATTTTCGCTGGTATCGTTTCAAGTATTCCCGCAACTGTTGGGCAGCTTTTGTTCTCGTTTGATGTATCACAAATCCCTGTATATATTGCCGCTCTTGTTTCAACGATTCTGCTCATAGGAGCAGTCGTTTACATGACAGAAGCAGAACGCCCAGTGCCTATTACATATGCAAAGCAGGTTCGTGGTAACCATACGACTGGTGGTACAATGACATACCTTCCACTTCGTCTAAACCAGGCAGGCGTTATTCCAATTATTTTTGCGCTTTCCATTTTAGTTTTCCCAACAGTTGTTGCAAACGCTCTATCAACTATGGGTGAGGGAACTATTCAAACAGTTGCAATCTTTATACAAAAAGTGCTTTCAAATGTATGGATAAATGGCGCGCTTTACTTTGGTCTTGTATTTGTATTTACATTCTTTTATACGGCAGTTACATTTGACCCAGAGGCTATTTCAAACAACCTTCAAAAGAATGGAGCATTCATCCCAGGTATTCGTCCGGGTGCATCAACAGCAGAGTATCTTTCAAAAATACTAACTCGAATCACACTCGTCGGAGCAGTATTCCTTGGACTTATTGCTGTTTTGCCTCTAGTTATGCAAAACCTTACAAAGATTGCCAGCCTATCGATTGGAGGTACCGCTCTTCTTATTATTGTTTCTGTTGTTCTTGATCTTGTAAAAAAGATTGATGCTCAGATAACGATGAGGGAGTACTAAAAGTCCAATTTTCCATCTTTGTTTTCTTCAAGATTTCTTGATACACTGGCAAAATGGAACTTCAGACAGTTATATTTATCGGACGCTCAGGGGCAGGAAAAGGGATGCAGTCGGGTATGCTCCAAAAGTTTCTCACAGAGAAAACTCCAGAAAACCCAATTCTCTACATTGAAACAGGCGACCATTTTCGTCGGCATATCAAGGATTCTGGGTATACGTGGGAGCTTGCGCGTAAAGTGAATGATTTGGGGGGTCGTCAACCGGACTTCCTTGCCGTGTGGATCTGGTCACATCTTTTTATTGAAAAGATTCGTGGGGGTGAGCATATTGTTTTTGATGGTATGCCACGCTCAATCATTGAGGCAAATATTCTTGATACAGCGCTCCCTTTTTATGAACGAAAGAATCCAACAGTAATTTTTCTAAATGTATCACAGGAGTGGGCGGAGGAACGCTTGCGCGGGCGCGGTCGTGCGGATGACATAAGTGACGAAGTTGTGGCAAGGAGGCTGGCATTTTTTACAAAGGACGTCGTTCCGGCCATTGACCATTATCGTAGTGATTCATCATATCGTTTTCTAGAAATTAACGGCGAGCAAACACCAGACGAAGTTTTTAATGATATTAAGAACGGGCTTGACCTCTAATTATTAAAGACTGAGTTTAGTAAATCTTAAAAACTAAGATGGCAAAAAATGGACTAATAAAAACAAAAGAAGAAATTGAAGTTCTCCGCGAAGGTGGCAGGCGTCTCTCGCGCGTTTTGTCTACTGTGCGCGACAGTGTTGCACCAGGTGTCACTACAAATGAACTCGACCAACTCGCAGAAAAGTTGATACGAGAAGGAGGAGATGAGCCAGCTTTTTTGCATTATCAACCAGAGGGAGCGCATACTGCTTACCCGAGTACTCTGTGTGTATCAGTAAATGATGAAGTTGTGCATGGTATTGGCGGAAACCGTGTTCTAAAAGAGGGTGATATTGTAAGCATTGATACTGGTGTCAAACACAAAGGATTTTTTACAGATTCCGCTCTTACAGTGCCAGTTGGGAAAATTGACGACATCGCAAAACGACTCATTTCTGCCACAGAGGGAGCCCTTGTAGCTGGTATCGGCGCGGCGCGCACTGGAAACACCATTGGCGATATTGGATATGCTATTGAAAAATATGTAAAAGAGCACGGTTTTGTAGTGGTTGAGGAGCTTGGTGGTCATGGAGTTGGGTACAGTCAGCACGAGGATCCTCATATTGCGAATTACGGTGAGCGTGGGCAAGGCATGCGTTTGAAGCCAGGAATGGTAATAGCGCTTGAGCCTATTGTGAACGAGGGTACACGATATATAAAACTCATGCCAGATGGTTATACTTATGTGACAAAAGACCACAAGCGTTCTGCGCATTTTGAGCACACAATTTTGATAACTGACGGAGATGCAGAGATTCTGACGAAACGGTAATTCGTTCTGAGAGAAACTATTTTATGAAGTTGCTTAATGACCTATATTTTTCAGTCGGACTATTATCGAGTTATCCACACACATCACACCTCGACCCCTTGCGGTTGGGGGGTAATTAAAGGTAAACTAGAAGCGTGGAACCAGATGAAATAAAACCAAGCATAGGAAAGAAGTTTTTAGTACTATCACTCTGGAT
>LCDG01000001.1 GCA_000998425.1 Candidatus Nomurabacteria bacterium GW2011_GWC2_42_20 | reverse complement strand
AAAGGTGTTGTAACGCCGTGCAGTGCACTTTTTGCAGTAAATCTGCATGTTGTCACCATCGTCTTTCCACTCATGTTTACAACTTGAATCTCCATCGTTCTCCTGAAGAAAATCTTCAGCTGTCATCCCAGCAAAAAGATCATCAAACCCATCTCGTGACTTGCACATATTCCACCTCCTTGTTTAGTTATTCCAGTTATAAGTATACCACAGGAAGGCAACTTTGTATATGTAAAATATTAACATTAATCTAAACCCCTAATACCCTATACACTGCCACCCCAAAAGCAATGGTAACATTGAGTGACTCCTTGGTCCCGAGCATTGGGATCTCTGCAACGACATCACTCTCTGCAAGTACACCCTTTGCAACACCAACCACCTCTGCTCCAACCACAAAGGCAACCCTCTCTTTATCATCGACATTCACATTTTTGTAGTCTACTGATTTTTCATCCTGTTCCAAAGCAACAATGAAGTAATTTTCTTTTTTAAGTTTCAATACGCACTCAAGTGTATTCTCTACATATTCCCATTCCACCGTATCCTCTGCCCCGAGCGCAACTTTTGCAAAATCTTTTCTACGGTCACCCTTCTTATCAACCGGCGTAGGCGTTGTGCCACACAAATATATTTTACAAACTCCTACAGCATTTGCTGTTCGAAAAATAGAACCTACATTATAAACACTGCGGAGATTGTCTAGAACTACAACTGTTTTCATTAAGCTTTTCGAGCTCCACGAATAGTGGAATAAATCTCAAGAAACGCAAACAATAAACTGAGTGTTAATGGTCCAAACAAAAATCCAAGTGGTCCGAAAAAGCTAATCCCTCCTAAAATAGATAACAAAATAAGGAACGGATGAAGCTTTGCGCCACTGCCAACTATCTTTGGTCCCAAAATATTATCCACAAGCCCAACAGCGACAACACCCCAAATTAGAAGGCCTATAGCTGATGTAGTTGCACCAGTAAAAAATAGGAACAGGATAGCGGGAATAAGCACCAACGAAGTTCCAACACCAGGAATCAGCGCGGATACAGCAGCCACGCTACCCCACAACACTGCATTTGGTACACTGAAAATAGTTAGCCCAATCGCCGTCAGCACGCCCTGCACGAGCCCCACGGAAATACTCCCACGCACTACTGAGTTGATTGCAAGTTCTAGTTTATTAAAAATGGTCTCATCATAAACATCCTGCAACGGGCTTAACGCTATGACCGTTTTTTTCAAGTAATTTCCATCCTTAAATAAGTAGTACAGCGCAATAAGCAAAACAAAGAGACCTATCATTATCTTTGCAACATTCGAAAAAACTGTTCCCAAATGACCAATTATCCAATTCAGTACATGTTTTGCATATTGATTAAAATCAAGCGTTTCTACTTGCATGTATGGTATTCCAAAACCTCGCACCACAGCTTCTATTTCGGTAGAAATTACGCTTGTTCCTCCATTTTCTACAAGTGATGAATAAAGCTGTGTAGCTTCTTTAAATATTTGTGTGCTTAAAAATGTAATTGGCACAACAATAACGATTAGTATAAAGGCAGTGGTAAGTAGCGCTGCCAACCCACGGTTCTTACGAGCAAGAATAAGAATTTTTTTATGTATAGACGAAAATACAGTAGCAAATATTATTGCTAATATAAGTGCATAAATAAATGGCTGAAAAATTAGAAAAGCGAGGATACCTATTCCAAAAAGTAGTGCCAACAGGAAATAAAGTTCTGATTTTTGATAACTCATATTAATACATTCAATTATACAACTGTGTTACCATTTAATCTATTCTCTGCAACCGAGCGCCAAAAGAAATATCCCACAACGCTTATTGTGACCATTGGAGAGACCCATGCTGGAATATGGGCACCAAAAGCTTCTAGGATCATTACGAATCCAAGAAACCCTATCGAGTACATCGCTCCGTTTTTTAGATAGCTGTACGAGCGAATGCGATCAACACTTGCGACAGTGAGCTGGCGAACCACAATAGCTCCAATGCCCGTACCTATAAGGATGAGTGGTACAGATGTAGTAAACGCAAATGCTCCAACTACACCGTCAATACTAAATACAGTATCGAGAACCTCAAGGAAAAATACTTTCGCCCAGTCGGACATAGCACTGTGCTCTCCAGACTCAATAATTCGCTTTTCGATTATCTCTGCATTATCCTTGAACCCCTGTGTAATAAAAAATACACTGAAACCAATCGCTGCCGCCAGGGCAAGATGCATCGGATTCTCTTTAATTAAATTGTTAATTCCATAAATCACACCAACCAGAAGGAGGGCAGCTATAGAATAAAACCAGACAGCGCCATACTTCTGAACATACCATTCATGAGGAAGCCCAAATTTTTTGTCCTCCATAAAAAGCCAGTGGGCCCAAAGGAGGATTAGGAACATTCCACCAGCTACCATAATCGTTGGCGTTGCTTCCGCGACCGCAATCATTACTGCCGGGTCATTTTGCCAAATTGCCGAAATTGCACCCCAAATACCGATATCTGGCGTTGAAAGAAAAACGATTATCGATGGCAATACACCGCGGACAACAAAAACCGCAAAAATAATACCCCACGTTAAAAAGAAGCGTCTAGCGCGCTTACTCTTCATCGTCGAAAGCACGTCGGCATTCACTACCGCGTTATCGATACTCATGATTGTCTCAAAAATAACGAGACCTAAAATAATTAGCAGGACCTCAAACATTTCGCTCATAATAGCGTATTATGCAACAAAAGAAAAACCCGGGCTTTGTATGCCCGGGTAAAACAATTCACTGAAGTTTGTGGCCTTTTGAACAAAAGGAATTGATTTGTTCTACAAAACTATCAAGGTCTGTTGGGTCGCTACCATATTCCAACATTTCCTCTATTACCTCATCTAGGTATGCGATTGTGAATGGCAGGAGACTAAAATCAAACTCAATAACAAACTTATCCTTTGAGGTTGCAAAACTTTTAAAAAAGTCTTTTCCAAAATCTGGAACCTGCGTACCCCTTATTTTTTCCTCTTCTATCACCAACTGCATTAGCACAGAAAGTCGATCGGTCTCCTTTGGTAAAAAAGAAAGCGTAGTCTTCCCTTCATTCGGATTAAATCGCACGTCCATGACACACCCCCTCTCTTTTTCTGAAAAAGTAAGGAACAACCAAAATTCAAGTCTACCTTAAGTATAGACGATATTTTTATACTATCAAGCAATAACAGGATTCTTGGCAACAATCCTGTTTGCTTACGTTTGCATTCAAATCTTTAGAATTATTTAACTACTGGAGATTATCAGATGTTTTGTTCTTTATATTTTTTATTGTTGATGACGCGTATAGGTCGAGTGACTTAATGAGGCGTTCACTTGGGGAAGCAAACAATGTAATCAATAGCGCGTTCACCTCCGCCTCGTTTTCTGGTTTAGGTTCCTTTGTAAATACATTGATTGATTGTCCAGCAATCAACGCCTCTTTATTTGGAGTAAAAATTGTATCTCTGTTAATCATGACTGAAACATTTTTAATACCAGTCGAGAATGGCAACTCTCCTTGTTTTGGAAACGGGTTTGGAATTGACACCTTGGTTTCAAGAAGTATTGTGTCATTTTCAATAGAAAGAATAGACCCAATTACATGAGGACTATTTATATCGCCAAGTTCATAAGTTGGAGTATTTGCCATTAAAACACGGTCTTTCATCTCATTGTCACCAGTGTCTACTGATTGCTTCAACTGCTCTATCTCTCTAAATGAGGACCAGGCCACCCCAAGACTAATAACTACCAGCACAGCAAGACCAGCAAAAGCAACGGTAAATAATTTCGAATGCGTCTTTTTTTGATCTATTTCTATGTTATTCATATTGTCTATATTACCAGCTTATAATAACAGCTCCGTTACCACCAGCAGATCCTGGGCTCTGGGCTACACTACCGCCAATATATGCATTGCCACCAGCTCCTCCTGCTCCATACCGCACGCCATTCACAAGACTAGCTACACCAGCGCCGCCAGCAGCTCCTGGTTGTCCAACACTCCAGCTACCATACATTGAACCTCCATCGTTACACTTCAACCCTGCTGCACCTGTTGTATTAGTCGTTCCACCTACAGCTGTTCCACCCACCCCAGCTGTTGCTACAGAACTATAGCCAGAGGGAACGAGTGTACCGTACCCATTATCAACCAAAGTGCTACATCCTTTGGCCCCGTTTACACCGCCTCCATCTGCAGCCCAACCAAACATACCACCTCCGCCGCCACCATATGCTACAATAGAAGAACCGAATGATGAGTTGCCTCCGCTATTGCCTCTCTGCGCGCCAAAAGCAATACCATACCACAGTCCGTAAACTGTATAAGGTGTTGTCGCAGTAGTTCCTGCGCCAACATTTACTGTATATGTTTGACCAGGAGACACTGGCAATGTTGTTTTTACATATCCGCCAGCACCGCCGCCACCACCGCCTGTGTATGTCCAATAGCCTTGATACTGCATACTTGCGGATCCATCACCACCGCGGCCGCCTGCGCCCCAGGCCTCAATGTTGAGAGCATAAACAACAGGCGGAACAGTGAATGTGTACGATCCTGGACCAGTGTATGACGTCGAGCCAGGCGTATAAACTGGTGCAGAAGCAGCAACCGTCACACTCCTCGAGATAGTACCTCCTACCCCCGTACAAGATAGTGTGTATGTGTAATTTGCAGGACCTGGTAGTGGTCCAGTAGATGCAGATCCTGATAATGCCTGAGTACCAGACCAGCTACCAGATGCTGTGCAAGATGTTGCATTTGTGCTTGACCATGTACCTGTTGATGAACCTCCGTTCGCAACAGTCGTTGGCGAAGCAGAGAACGTCAGAGTTGGTGCAGGGGCAGCTCCTACGGCGACAGTAACGGACTGAGTTGCCGAATTACCACCCGCCCCTGTGCAGTAAAGCGTGTACGTCTGAGAAGCTGTAAGGGCTCCTGTACCAACACTTCCTGAAGTAGCCTTTGCGCCAGACCATGCGCCTCCTGCAGTACACGAAGTTGCATTCGTTGAACTCCATGTGATAGTGGAGGCAGCGCCGTATGCGATGCTCGTTGGCGAAGCAGAGAGTGTGGCGGTTGCAGGTGCTGCCCCAACAGAAACTGTTACTGATTGGGTAGCTGAGTTACCCCCCGCCCCTGTGCAGTAAAGCGTGTACGTCTGGGAAGCTGTAAGTGTCCCTGTACCAACAAGACCATGCGCCTCCTGCAGTACACGAAGTTGCATTCGTCGAGCTCCATGTGATAGTGGAGGCAGCGCCGTATGCGATGCTCGTTGGCGAAGCAGAGAGTGTGGCGGTGGGTGGTGCAGCTCCTACGGCGACAGTAACAGACTGAGTTGCCGAATTACCACCTGCTCCAGTACAGTAAAGTGTGTATGTGTAATTTGCAGGACCTGTAAGTGCCCCTGTACCAACACTTCCTGAAGTAGCCTTAGACCATGCGCCTCCTGCAGTACACGAAGTTGCATTCGTCGAGCTCCATGTGATAGTGGAGGCAGCGCCGTATGCGATGCTCGTTGGCGAAGCAGAGAGGCTGGCGGTTGCAGGTGGCAATAACACGACCATACTTAAGCATTTTGTCGTTCCACCAAATATCGTACAAATGTCTCCTGTTTTTGTTTGAGTGACAGAACCCACATTAATAGGAGCAGATACATTCCCACTTGGAGGCGAATATGTTGGTGCTGTCCAAGCGTAAACATAGCTAAGTCCAGCAGTAAGTACAAACGACAGGAGGAGAACCTTAAAAGCAGTAAATATTTTAATTTTCATAAATAATAAAGGTGGTTGTATTGGTAACATCTTAATTGTACCACGACTTTTTATAATCAAGATAGCCCCCTGTGGATAACATTAAATTTCAATTTATAAACAAACAGCATAAATATTATTTTTACTGTATACTCACATTATTCAAGGTTCCGCAATTCATTAAAAATGAATATGATTCTTAAAAAAAAACGAACGCTTCAAGCTACAACCCTCGTGGTTATTTTTATAATCGTTTTGGTCTATATTATTTACGCCCAAAAAATAAACCGAGGGCTTCCTCATCAGCTAAATAAAGCTGGGATACATATTACTGGAATAGAAAACTTTAATGCTAAAGAAATTTCAGATAATCGAATTCTCGCAGTTAATAATAATGATGATGTAATTAAAATTGAAACCATACAAAAAACAACAAAGGATTTCGCAAACGAATATATACAAAAAGAAATCACTCTAATTGAAAGTTTTTTTGAGCCGCAACTTCCACCGTACCCAGAATTTTTGACACAGGAGTCTGCTTGCGATGAAAAATACAAACCAGTAACACAAAAGTCCCATTATGGAGAGCACCTCATCATGTACGCGGGGGAACGTTTCGGATATGGAGTATGTGTCGACAATCTGATAAAATATAGGGCCACCTTAGGCTATTTTTATTGCGATGACACAAATATGTTATTTAAAATGCAATATTTTACAGATAAGGATGCGTCAGTCGAGAAACTAAACAACTTTAACAACTCGTTTGTTTGCAAATAATTTAATGCTTGTCACTTCCCCACACGTCAAGCTTTTTCTTTAGCAGCACCGCCACATCTTTTTCTTGGTCAATGAGATTGTTTGTTTCTTCTGGATCACTTAGGATATTAAATAATTCAAAAGATTCTTCGTCTCCAATTAGATCATACGATGGCTTGTCTTCACTTTTAACTGGTGCGATATTTTCCTTTATTAATTTCCAGTTCTTATTTCTAATCACCTCAACCCTTGAAAACCCATCAAAAAATTTATTGTCTACAGCCCTATACGCTGACGCAGCATATACATACTCATTTGTTTCCATATTTCCGCTTAAACCACCCAGCAAGCT
The DNA here is from genome assembly GCA_000998425.1 of Candidatus Nomurabacteria bacterium GW2011_GWC2_42_20. GTDB lineage: Bacteria > Patescibacteriota > Minisyncoccia > Phycocordibacterales > UBA1550 > UBA1550. The sequence continues at coordinate 103,514 of LCDG01000001.1, read as the reverse complement.
CCTCCCTTGACGTTTTTCACCTTCTTCATCTTTTAACTTAAACATCTCAAGCAAGGTTGGCATCAAATCAACAGTCTGTACTAGTGTATCTATTTTAAACAGTTGATCAATTTTAGGATGTTTGATAATGAGTGGGAAATTGATTACTGGATCATAAAATGTCCCTCTTAGTGGACCACCTCTCATAAATCTGCCATGCTCACCGAGCATATCCCCGTGTTCTGCCATAAAAATAAAAACTGTATTTTGCAATAGTTGCTTCTCCTCAAAAATTTTAAAAAGTGAACCTAAATTATTATCTGCCTGAGCTATTTCTCCATCATACAAAGATATCATATACACCACATCTTCATCTGTAAGCATTACTTCTTCTATATTTCCTCCACTAGACATTGTTTTTACTGGCCAATATCTTGTTCCATTTTTATAAACTTCTTTTGTTTGCCCAAATGTCCATAAACATGTCGAGTAGTCCACAGTGCTTTTTTCTTCACCAATAAATTGTTTGTCAAAAGGTTCTATTGGTGTAAATGGGCAGTGCGTGTCAAATCCTTGTATAAATAAGAAAAAATTATTTTTACGCTTGAGTTTGTTCAGCCAGTCTATTGCTTGTGGCACGGAATCCTCTATGCCAAAATACGAAATCGGGCCAATAATACCGCCTTCATCAACGTAAACATCAAAACCTTGTGCATGATTGAATTTTTTGTTGTAATCCCCTCCTCCAGTAAAGGCAGCGGTTTTGTAACCATTCCTATTGAAGATTTCCGCAAGGGTAAGAGCGTCATCTGAAAGTTTACTCTCACCAACTCTATCCATTACGCCGTGAGTATCTGGGAACAAAGAAGTAAAAAGTGAGACAGCGACAGGGAGTGTCCACGATGCTGGAGCAAACGCATTTTCAAAAATCATAGAATTTTCAAAAAACTTATTTATATTCGGAGTGGTATTTCTATCATATCCATAAATGCCAAGGTGGTCTTTTCTAGTGTTTGTTAAAGAAATTATCACTAAGTTGCATCCAGGGCACTGTAGTCTCTTTTCAAAACTTTCATTCTCTGCGATGCTATTTTTAGCATTCCCAGCATAAAAAAACACAGCGAAACTAACAACAATAAGTAACGGGGTAAAAACTAAAAAAAATATATGTGAACGTTTCATCGTTTTATTTTACCAATACCCCATCTTCCTAGCTTCATTTATAAAATCATCTGGCAGCTCTTTCGTATTGGGCTGTTGATTGGCAAACTCTTTAGCAGATTTTGCCCAATCTACTAAATTAGTTTTTAAATTTTTCTCTATTTCTTTTTCTTGACCTATCAGGTTATTTAGCTCCATTGGGTCTCTCGTAACATCGTATAGTTCGTATGTTTCTGATTTAATTTTTTGTTCATCTTTTTCATCAAAAACAACCTCATGAATCAATTTCCACCGCTTGTCTCTTATCGCTTCATTAATACTTTTGTCTTTATAAACAAAATCAATCAGATCAACCTTAAACTCTGACCCAGAAAAAATAAAGTCGTTAACACTTTCCTTTTTACCATTTATTAAATCCGTCAAATCCTTCCCTGTCATAACATAATCACCATTAGTAATATCCAAAACATTTAACAAAGTAGGCATAACGTCAATCATTTGGACTAATCCAGTAATTTTCTTGCCTTTGACGTTTGGCAATTTAATGATGAGTGGGATATGCAAAACGTCGTCATATAGAGTACCACGAATAGTTCCAGCCCTCCCAAACCGACCATGCTTTGCAAACATTTCACCATGGTCAGAAAAAACAACAATAACCGTGCTGTCTAAAATTTTTTTATCAATCCCACTCAAAAAATCAGCCAACTGGTTGTCCACTGACAAAATTTCTTCATCGTACAAGCCCTCTAAGTAGTTTATGTCCTCCTGATTTAAGGCGACACGTTGCTGTCCGTCTCTAAAATAATAAGCTTCATATTCATTGGTTTCTATCTTTTGATAAGCCCTAACACAAAGAGAGTTATCAATTGTTACTCCTTCACTCCTTAAAGAAAAAATGCCCCTATATTCCAATGGAGGAGTAAATGGACAATGAGTATCATAACCATGCAAAAAAACAAAAAAATTGCTATCGGAATTTTTGTCTATCCAGCTTGATGCCTTGCGAAAGGTATTATTGAATCCTGCAGAATCGGTAGGCCAACTACCATTGCCCCCCTCTTCTTCTATTTCATCAAAACCGCGCATATGTCCAAAACTTTTCGCATAATCAAGCCCACCAGTGAAGGCGGCTGTTTTATAACCATTTAATTTTAAAATTTCTGGCAGAGTTATAATGTTTTTACTTAGCACATTATTTTCAATTCTATTCATTACCCCATGAGAATACGGGTATAGGGATGTGAAAAACGAAACCCCCACAGGCAATGTCCAGGAAGACTGGGTGAAGGCATTTTCAAAAACAATCGACTCCTTAGCAAGCTCGTCAAGATTAGGTGTTGTTAATCTTTCATAGCCATAAAGACTCATATGTTTCGCAGAAACGTTGGATAGCGAAACTACGATCAAATTGCAATCCTTGCAAAGAACACCGTTACTATTATTTTGTGCAGACTGTGCGGGATTTATAAAGGCTGTTAATCCATTTTTTTTGTAAAATTCTACGTATCCAGCATACATAGCAAGGATGATGAGTACAGATAACACAATCGTAAAAATTCTACTTTTCATAAACTAAATAATATAAAAACAGTGACAATACATATGTCACTGTTTTTCATACTATCATTGTTTCAACCTACTTCAAAATTTCCTCTATAACTCGCCCTTGCACATAGTCAGGAATTTTTACATCAAGTAAATGTAGGATTGTGGGCATTTGGTCTACGTGAGAAATCGGCTCAGTCAACTGATATCCCTTTTTAACACCGGGCCCCATTATCACAAACGGAGTCCACATACCTTTTACTTTTTTGGAATCTACTCCTTGTTTATAGCCAGACGACAAAACTTTAGTAAATACCTCTAAATCTTTTGTAACCTCTTCTTGCCATTGATATCCTGCCTCTGCCTCGAGTACGAGGTCACCAATTCTGTCTGTGGGCAGTTCGAAGTATGTTGGTGCATCTTCCCATTTTGCGACATGGACCAAGGGCTTTACACCGTTATCATCCTCAATTTCAGCAATGGTTTTTATCACCTCATCACGTAATATTTCATACTCATTACCAGAACCACGAGTCCAATTACCACCAAGACCTTCTGGTTTTATATAAACGTGGGCCATTTTCATATAAACAACTTTGCTATTATTCCAATCGATAGCAGGTTCGCCAGTTTTTTCATCTACTGTAAACTTGAGCCATCCTTTTTGAGCAAACAAATTATTGAGTCGCACTTGCTTGTGAAGCGGTATCACCCCATGGTCTGATGAAAATACCACCAATGTTTTATTGTCAACATTTTTCATCGCCTCTCCCAAAATTGCATCAATCCCTTGGTACATTTTTAGAATATCACTCCATGCTTCTTTTTCCTTTTCCTGCCCAGCATAATCAGGATGATTTTTGTCTATATATCGATGCCACCACCTAGACTCAAGCATTTGATTTGGAGTATATGTGTCTTGAATAAACACATCAGGGTTATACTTGTTCAAAATAAACCCAGCAGCCTTTTTATGCCAAGCTAAACTATCCATTGCCTCTTCAAGAAAAGTAACCTTGTCTTCTTCTTCATAAATCAATTGGGCTGGCCAGTTATCCACAAAGTCCACCATTGGCCCAATATTGCCAGTTATTTCATTTGCAACCTCCTCTGGTTTCACTATCAGTTTATTCATATTGTTAAAGAATAATCTAATGCGGAAATTACCATTTTCTGGCCAAAGCTTAATGATTTTTATTCTAACCTGCGAGTCAAACTGTTGCTCCTTCCATGAAAGTGAGACATCTTTAAAATCGCTCCACACTCCTTGCTTCAAAACAGCGAGTTCTGACTTTTTGTCAAGTGAAAATTTTATGGAATCATAATTAACCACACCGTCATCCGATGAATCAAAAATATATGCATTTATTGGCAATCCATAACCTAGCAATCTTGTTTCCTTTGCAGGGCTAAAAGAAACTGGGGCATTTTCCCATCCACTAGCATCTTTTTTCTCAATAAATTCTGTTAGCTTCTGACCAAGATAAAAAAGCTTGAAAGCGTTGCCTGCCTCTTTTCTCTCTGATAATTTTTCGATTGGCTCAAAATTTATAGCTGGGGTATCTGCTCCCCATCCGCCCCATCGCCCGCGTATAGTAATACCGTTCTCGAGTTCTGGTGGAGTGGATCCAGGGATTGAGAGTAACGCGACCTTTTTCCCAGACTCCTCAAGCACCTTCCAAATAGGAGCAACTTTTTTCGTTGCAGATGAAAAACCAGGGGCTGATGGCTTCGCCAATGGCTGACCCTCCACATGCATTGGTCCATCAGAAATTCCATGCACAACTGGATGAGCACCAGTCAAAAGAGACGCGAAGTTAACCGGCGTATGCCCAGGGAAATCTGGAATGGAATACCCATAACTGCCGTTATTCATCATTTTTTTTAGATTTGGCAATTTTCCTTCTTCTGCCCATCTAAAAATGGTAAACATATCTGGCTCAGCCCGAAGACCATCTGGGATAAACCAATATACCTTTTCTGGTTTTGTTGGAGCTAAAGTACTAGAAAAATAGAATCCAGAACCAACCAACAGTGCGACGACAACAAAACTAAGTACGTTTTTTATATTTACCACAATATTTAATATTAATATTAATTGGGCTAGTATATCATAGTCAATTATCAAACACACAATAACAGGGGCGTGTTACCATCGTTAATATACAGATAAATTAAAAAACACCAGATTAACTGGTGTTTTTTAATTTGGTGGACCCGAGGAGAATCGAACTCCTTACCTCCGGAGTGCAAAACCGGCGCTCTAGCCAGGTGAGCTACGGGCCCTCTAAAATATTCGATTAATAATCAAACATTTCAAGCACTGGGATATAATACCTTATTTTTTTGTTAATGCAAGGGTAAGCACATAATCGATAAACTCTGGGAGAGTAAGTCCATTGAGCGAGAGGGATTTCATCAGAAGAGAGGTATTTGTAAGACCAGGCAAGGTATTCACCTCCAGAAGGCATGGCCCGTCATCAGTCATTATGAAATCGTATCGTGCGTAGTGACGAGCTCCCAAGTGAACATGCGCGCGAAGTGCTACTTCCTCGAGCGCTCGACGCTCGACACTGCTCATGCGTGCTGGCCCAACAGGATGTATCAGGTTTTTGTATTTTTGGTCATAATCAAAAAGCTTTCCTTCTGGAAGAAGTACTTCTAGTGGCGGTGTTGCGTATGAACCAAGTCCGTCGGACGAATCTACAACACCAACAGTTACTTCGCGCCCCCTCACATATTCTTCAATGATTGCTTTTTCTGAGTACGCAAGCGCTCCCTCTATCGCAGACACTAATTCACGAGAATCATTTGCGAGAGAGATACCGACAGATGAACCTCCAGTCAAAGGCTTCACTACCCATGGCGCGCGAACTTCATTTCCAACCCGCGTAATCACTTCACCCACCTCTTCACCACGAGCAACAACTATGCCGTGCGGAACTTTTATTCCAATCGCAGAAAAATATTTTTTGGCAAGATCCTTGTTCATGCCAATAGCCGATGGGAGTACCGTAGAGCCAGTGTATGGTATGTTAAAAATTTCAAGAATTTTTTGCACCTTTCCATCCTCTCCAAACTCACCATGGAGCGCGTTAAAAACAACATCAACATGTTGAGAGAGCTTTGATGGTGTTGTTGGTACTCCATCAATATGCCATTCACCTACATTAGTAATAAGGATGTCGTGTGCCTCATACTTGTTACCTACGAGCGCAGCGAGTACATTCCCGCCTGTACGAAGCGAGACGTGATATTCAGGCCCAAGCCCACCGCGCATAACACCGACACGAAGTTTTGTCATATTTATATTATACAAGACAAACTTTTATTACCAAAGAAAATGTGCCGAGAGAGAGAATCGAACTCTCATGGGTTACCCCGCACGATTTTGAGTCGTGTGCGTCTACCAATTCCGCCATCCCGGCAATGTCACTATACTAGCAAAGCAATAGAAAAAATGAAAGTACAGGAAGCTTTACCAACAACAAATAGAAATGTATGATGCCAAAATGGATAACAAGTCAAAAATAATCGCCATTGTAGGTCCTACGGCCTCAGGAAAGACGGCACTTGCAGTTCAAATTGCGCGCCTAGTAAACGGCGAGGTCGTTTCGGCCGACTCACGACAAACATACGTGGGGTTAAATATTGGGACAGGAAAAGCAACTAAAAGTGAAATGCGAGGCGTTCCACATCATATACTTGACGTGGCAAGTCCTAGGCGCAAAATGTCTGTAGTACAGTACGAAAGACTCGCCACGCGCGCAATTCGCGATATTTTAAAACGTGGCAAGGTACCGATTGTTTGCGGTGGAACAGGATTCTATGTTGACGCAATACTCACAACAACATCCTTCCCTTCCGTACCACCAAGCGCAAAATTACGCAAAGAACTTGAAAAACTTTCTATTGAAGAACTTTATATAAAATTACAAAAGCTCGACCATGTCCGTGCGGAAAATATAGACTCTAAAAATTCACGTAGACTAATTCGTGCGATCGAAATTGCAACAACTCTTGGTAACGTACCAATGAGTACATTACCAGTAGAGTGCTACAATACACTCTACATAGGACTAACTCTACCAAGAGAAAAACTTGCTGAACGAATTCAAGCGCGGTTGATTGCTCGCATGCGTTGCGGAATGGTCGCAGAAGCGCGTAAGCTTCACGAACAAGGTCTTTCATGGAAACGAATGGAATCACTTGGACTGGAATATCGATTTCTCGCACAATTTCTCCAAAACAAGATTACAAAAATCGAAATGCTTCGTAATCTAGAAATCGCAATTCGACAATACTCAAAACGCCAGCTGGTTTGGTTTAAGAGAAACAAAAACATTATATGGTTTCACCCGGACGAACAAGAGAAAATTCTTAAGGAGGTAAGGAATTTTCTTAAATAATGTGGCGGAGTCCTCGTGTGTCTCGCAATGACAACAAGACCCAAGCACTATCGTGTTTGGGTGACAAGAAACGAGGACGCGTCCCCGAGTTACTAATTCGTTTCACTCATAAGTACTCGCGGACCCACCTCGGCGACCCAGCGATTACACTGGGTGCCCCGCCTGCGGTCTTCGAGTCCTCGTGGGCCACGCAGTAACAACAAAGCCCAGATACATTCGTATCTGGGCTTTGTTACTGCGGGCCCACGAGGACTCGAACCTCGGTCTGCGCGTTTGGAGTGCGATATTCTACCACTGAACTATAGGCCCTTTTGTTTCTATCTTACAAATCGGAGTATACCAAAAGCCTCGCAAAAATGGAATTATTTATATATGCGCTTCATTAGCGGATTTAGGCATGTGAGTATTTCGTAGGCAGAGGTATCTGCTCTCTCAGCGATTTCATTAGCGCTAATTTCTTCCTTCCCAGATTGTCCTATTAGTACAACCTCGTCCCCAATTTTCACATGTGGAATATTTGTAATATCAATGACAATCATATCCATTGACACGCGACCTAAAACCTTTGCTCGCTTTCCTCGCACGAGCACCTCAGAATTATTTGAGAGTACTCGCGGATATCCGTGCCAGTAACCAATAGGACAAACTGCAATTCGTGTGGCTTTTTTAGCCTTGTAAGTAAAGTCATAGCCAACACAGGCACCATCTGGTATTCCTTTTATTTCGGAAACAATTGTTTTCCATGAGAGTACAGGCTTGGTAAAAAAATTCTTACCATATGGCCAAAACCCATAGAGTCCGGCGCCAATGCGAACCATATCGTAGTGCGCCTCGTTAAAATACAAACTCCCCCCAGTCGCACTAGCGTGCGCCATTGGCGTAAACCCAGCTAAACATAGCGCTGAGCGCCATGTTTCAAATTCCGCGATCTGTCCTTTTGTAAACACACGTTCGTTTGGGTCTTTTGCAGATGCAAAATGTGTATACAAGCCGGCAACATTTATTTTTTCTGCAGCAATAATTTTTAAAACTTTTTTGAGCTCTGACAGAAGGAATCCTTGCCTATGCATTCCTGTGTCTACCTTGAGGTGAATAGGGATTATATTTGCTAATGGAGTTTTTAAAAAAGTTTTTAGACCGTCAATGCTTGAAATAGTAAGGTGAATATTTTTGCGGAGTGCTTTTGTAAACATTTCTGGCAAAGTGTACCCAAGAACGAGCACTGGTGTCTTGATTCCGCTATTTCTGATTACTAGCGCCTCCACAAGCGAATCAACAGCCAACATATCAATTCCAAGTTTTTCTAGCTCGCGCGAATACTCAACAATGGAGTGACCATACGCATTGGACTTCACAACACCAAGCATGCTGACTTTTTTGGGTATAATCTTTCTGAAAGTCCGATAGTTGGCACGGACTGCCTTCGTGTCAATTTCAATCCATGTTCGTAGCCCTTTGTGCTCTGCTTTCATACCATTTAGCATATCATATAAAACAAAAGCCCCGATGAGGGCTTTTTACTGAAAACGCGGTTTTTATTTTTTTGCTTCCTTGTGAGATGTATGAGCTCGGCAGGAATTGCAGAATTTATCGAGCTCAATCTTACGCTCAACAAGCTTTTTGTTCTTGCGAGTCCAATAGTTTACGCGCTTGCATTTCTTGCAGGCGAGTTTGATAAGTTGATCCTGTGACATAGTTTCCCTATCCTACTACACCCTGTCAGAAAAGGCAAGAATCGGTCAATAAAGAAAAAGACGGGTGAATTATCACCCGTCTTAAGTTATTTCATTTTCACTGGCTATTCCGCATAGCCACCAGAATACACAATAAGTGTTGCGCGAGCGTTCCTTCTCGCTTCATCCCAAGTAGTGTAAAGATGTCCTGTATCAAATGAATTGATTCCTTTTTCAAAACCTTTAGTGAGCTCTTTTACGTGCGCAATAGTTGACAACCCTTCAATTTGCATTCCATGCGCATAGTTAGGGTTAAAATAGCCCTTCAGTTCGTCGTTACATTCGTAAAGTATTGAGTTGTCCTCCTCTACGAGAGGGGCAATAAGACCAGCTAAAAAATGCTCTGGCGCTTTTTTCTTCCCAAACACCTGCTCAGCGATAGATGCATACACCGATGCTAGGACATAGCAACTTATTGCCTGATTTAATACCTTGCGCTCCTCATGCAGTGGCGCATATTCAATAAGATTGATTTCATCCTCCACCCTACCGAATCCAAGGATATTTATGATACCCTGAACAGTCGTAGGCCTTTTGAATGAACCGTGGCATGTACACATATGATTTGCTACATGCAAGAGCCGAACAACAAGGCGAGGTTGAAAAACTAAAAGCTTCGCAATGTCTCCAAACGACGAATTGTCATCTGCAAACAAGGTAGCAAATTTTTCAATAAACCCCTGTGTCACGTATACCTTTTCTTCTTCCATTATATTCTCCCAATGTGTTGTTTTAACCTGTGAAAGTACTACTCTTTATAGCATCACACGATGAGAATATTTTGTCAAACATTTTTTGCATGGCTACCATTTTGCCTCACATCATGATTTTCTAATCACCAAGGCTCAAATCCAGCCTCGAAAAACAAAAAACACCCAAAAAGGGTGCTTTCTTTGTTTGTGGTTTGTGCGCCGGGAAGGATTCGCCCCTCGCGCTGGTGCGCTCGAAACCTACGTCCCCTCTTCGTGGACTGCGGCCGGCGGTTCGAATCCCTTCCGTCAGATACAAAATAAAATCACCCAGCCCTTTCCGGAATGGGTTCATTTATTTTGTGCGCCGGGAAGGATTCGAACCTTCGAAGGCCGAAGCCGACAGATTTACAGTCTGTTGTGATTGACCACTCCACCACCGACGCATTTGAGCAAACACACCTTTTAAAGGCGCTTGCTCACTCTATCACTTTTTTTATCTCACATCAACCTCACTCTAGGCTCCAACTTTTGATCTGGTGCGTGGTTTTGTTGTTACTTGCTTCTTTTCAACACGTATAGAAATCTCGCCCTTCTCTACTGACACTTGAACACGACCACCTTTTAGGACACCTGACGAAATCATCAAGCTTGCTACTGGTGTCAAAATCTTGCTCTGTATCAAGCGTTTGAGCGGACGAGCCCCATAATGCGAATCATACCCTTTATCTGCAAGGTATGTCAGAACTTCTGGTGTAACATTTAGAACAATCTCCTTTTCCGCAAGACGTTTCTTTATGATATCAACTTGCAATCCAACAATACTCTGAATAACTTCTGGCGACAAAATATCAAAAATGACAATTTCATCAAGGCGGTTCAAAAACTCTGGGCGGAAGAAATCCTTAAGTGATCCCATTACACGATCCTTCGCATCAGAATAATCAGCCTTGTCGCTTGCGTGTGTACCAAAACCAATCGACTGCATTTTATCGATATACTCTGAACCAATATTAGAGGTCAGGATAATGACCGTGTTTTTGAAGTTTACAACACGCCCCTTAGAGTCAGTAAGATGACCGTTATCAAGAACCTGAAGAAGGATGTTAAATACTTCTGGGTGAGCTTTTTCGATCTCATCAAAAAGGAGTACGGAGTATGGTCGGTGACGAACGGTCTCTGTAAGGTTGCCACTTTCTTCGTGTCCAACATATCCTGGGGGAGAGCCGATAAGCTTTGAGACTGAATGCTTCTCCATGTATTCTGACATATCTACTCGAACAAGCGCCTTATCATCGTTGAACATAAACTGTGCGAGAGCCTTCGAAAGTTCCGTCTTGCCAACTCCAGTTGGTCCAAGGAAAAGAAACGACCCTATTGGACGATTTGGGTCCGAAATTCCAGCGCGAGAACGCTTAATAGCATCTGAAACTTTTTGGATTGCATCCCTTTGCCCAACCACACGCTTCTCTAACTCTCCCTCTATGTGAGCAAGCTTGCCAGCTTCCTCCTCAAGCATTTTTGTAACAGGGATTCCTGTCCACCTTGCGACAACTTCCGCAATATCCTGCTCAACAACTTCCTCTTTCAAGATACGACGAGATGATTGAAGTTTTTTCAGACGCGCAACTTTTGTGGCAAGATCTTTTTCAAAACCTGGAATGCGACCGTAGCGAATTTCTGCAGCAAGCGCTAGGTCTGCCTTCATTTCTGCGGTCTCTGCCTCAAGGCGCGCTGTTTCAAGAGATTTTTTAATGGAGCGAATATCCACAACGAGCTCTTTTTCATTCTTCCACTTAAGCTCTATCTCGCGAGTTTTCTCCCGAAGATCTCCAATTTCTTTATCAATCTTTTTGGTGCGCGCTTTTGCATTTTTACCTGCATCACCTTCCAGTCCTGCCTCCTTCTTAAGCGCTTCTTTTTCAATCTCAAGTCGCATAATACGACGGTCTGCCTCTTCTAGAACTGGTGGTTTATTTTCGAGAGAAATACGTAGGGAGGATGCGGCTTCGTCAATGAGGTCTACTGCCTTGTCTGGCAAAAAGCGGTCTGTAATATAACGACTAGAAAGATTCACTGCTGCAATAATTGCATCATCAGTAATATGCACACCATGAAATAGCTCATATTTTTCCTTAAGTCCGCGTAAAATAGCAATGGCGTCTTCTGTTGATGGTTCATTTACATGTACAGGCTGAAAACGACGCGTGAGGGCAGGATCCTTTTCAATATGCTTCTGGTACTCGCGAAGCGTTGTAGCGCCTATGGCACGAAGTTCTCCGCGCGCAAGTGCAGGCTTTAGCATATTTGAAGCATCCATTGAACCTTCTGCTGCCCCAGCACCGACGATCGTGTGTATCTCATCAATGAAGAGTATGATTTTCCCTTCTGAGCGCTCAATCTCTTTCATTATTTTCTTCAAGCGATCTTCAAATTCACCACGGTATTTTGTGCCAGCGATAAGTTGCCCTAGGTCAAGAGAAACTAGCTCTTTGTCTTTTAGAGACTCCGGTACATCACCTTTTGCCATACGAATGGCGAGCCCCTCGACTACTGCTGTTTTGCCAACGCCAGCCTCTCCAATAAGGATTGGGTTGTTTTTTGTACGACGAGAAAGAATCTGGATAATACGACCGACTTCATTGTCACGACCAATAACAGGGTCAAGCTTGTCCTGTGCTGCAAGAGCGGTAAGGTTGCGTGTGTATTTATAAACAGACTTCATTTTTTTAGATGGCGTACTGTCGTTTATATTTTGCGTGCGAAATTCTTCAAGAACACGCGCTACGCTCTCGCGGTCAATATTGTAGCGAGACAAAAATTCACGTGCTTGTCCGTCTACATCAAAAAGTGCCAGAAATAAATGTTCGCATGAAATTTGCTCATCCTTCATACCTTCTGCGATACGTGGCGCAATCTCTCCAAGCACCTGCCCCAACTCTGGGGTGAGATAGAGCTGATATGACGCAGAAGCAACATTTTGTGCTGTCGTAGGCTCTATTAGATCGAGAATAGCCTCTGCAAAAGCCATGGAATCCACATCAAGCCTATCAAGAATAGACACAACTATGCTTTCCTCGTCTAGCACTAATGATGTCAAAAGATGCATAGGGCTCACATGGTTTTGCCCTCGCTCTACCGCAAGCTCATGCGCGCGACGAATAATATCGCGTGCTTTGGTTGTGAAATTATTGAATGGAGGCATCATAAATATTTTAAATGAATATTAAGCGTAATGTACAATAGTGGTTCTATGTTGTCAAATATGTATTATACTATTTGGTTTCTAGCTATATTTTATTCGTGACTTCTGACTTCTTAGCCTCATCAATAATTTTCTTAGCTTCTGTTGCTGAGACTCCTATTTGAGATCCAGTATTTTCATCAATGTTCAAAAACCCAACAACGTCGCCACTTAGTGTAATAATTGGGGCTCCGTTTGATGATCCTGCAAATCTCATAGAAACACCTATGTTGTCTAAAACTGTTGTTTCAACTTTTGTATCTTTATCGACAACAGTCCTCGTGTCGATACTTGCAACAAGGCCAGTTGAGATTGTTTTGCCATCACGACCGCCTATAACAATAGCTGTTTGTCCAAGTTTCAAAATATCAGGATTACCAAGTGTAACAGAGGTAAATACCGGTGTGCTTGTTGCAGAAACAGGAGTAAGGCGACCTAAACCAAGTGTATTGTTTCTTTCATCCGACAGCACCTGCAATGCGTATTGAATACCATTTATAGTTGTAGTTAGCACACCAACACCAAAATTACCTTTTGCTGTTACCACAAGTCCATCAGCAGACACTATAGTACCAACTCCTGCTAGGCGCAGGTCACCATCCTGACCAACCACCCTAAACGAAACTACGCTTTTCAAATTTTTCTCAATCGCTGATACCATTAGATCTTCATCTTTAACAACGACAGTCTTTCCTGGTTTTTCAACAATTGTTGGAGTTATTTTTTCAATAGTACGCTCAACGACATTGGTTATTGACTGTGTGACAGGATCTGGGGCTTGCCCCATAAGCGTAACCACAACGATACCAGTTGCCATTGATGCTACAAAACTGGTGAAGAGTGCGAGAAGTACAATTTGTGCTTTTGTGAGGTGCTCCATATTTCTACATCATACAGTAGTCGCTAGTTACCAGCAAATCGATCCTCTACCACATTCCAATCAATGATATTCCAAAACGACGAAATATAATCTGCACGTTTAATACCATAGTCTAGTACAAACGCGTGCTCAAATACATCCATCACTAAAATGATTTTAGCTCCTGCTAAATGTCCTCCATCATGTTCATTTACCCACGTATTAAAAAGCTGGCCATTTTCGAGATCCTGCGCCAGTACCACCCAGCCGATTCCGCGCATCGCGCCGGTTGCCTTAAAATCTTTTTCCCATTTCTCAAAAGATCCAAAGTCTTCTACAATCCTTTTTACGAATTGCGACTTATTGTCAATTGTGCCTCCCCCTATAACCATGTTCCCAAAATATAATTCATGCAAACGCATTCCACTCCACTCCCACCCAAAGCGACGCTTGAGTTCATTGTATGCTGGCGTTCCTAATTCAATCGACTTTAGTAAATCGGAAATTTTATTTATATTAGAAACATACCCTTCGTAAAGGGTAAAATGATTACGTAAAATTACATCAGAAAAACCTTCTGTTCCCAGTAGTCGTTCAAAATTTTTTGCTTCGTACATAATAATTAATTTAAAGTTAAACCTGATCGCTCTGCGCTTGCGCTTCGCGAAGTAACGGCACAATACGAGACACTTCGTTCGCTACACGCGCAATATCTTCACTCTTTGTGTCACTACCGAGCGAAAAACGGATTGAACCAACCTGCATATCTGCAGATTCTCCTACAGCAAGTATAACATGAGACGGCCCGCTAGTTGAGCTACGGCAAGCGCTTTTGCCAGACACTGCGATTCCAGCAGCGTCAAGATAAAGCACGAGTGCCTCACTTTCAACTCCATCAAATGAAATATTAAGAATATTTGGCAAGCCATGTTCTAAGCTTCCATTCACAGAAGCACCTGAAACTTTCTTTAAAATTTTCGTCGCGAGTGTGTCACGAAGTTTCTGTAATCGGCTTGATTCTTTTTCTCTTATGCTTTGCGATTCTTTTAACGCAACTGAAAATCCTACTGCAAGCGCCACTGGCTCTGTTCCTGGTCGACGATTACCTTCATGACCACCTCCGTGCATAAGCGGACACATCTCCACCATACGTTTTACAAATAATGCGCCTATTCCACGCGGGCCATATGTTTTCCCAGACGAAAGCGTCATTAAGTCTACTCCGAGCTTAAGAACGTTCATATCTAAATAATTCCCTGCCTGTGCTGCGTCTGTATGGAAGTATGGATACACTGACCCATTCACTTTGCGCGCATGACGGACTTCTTTTGCGATGTCAATAATGGGCTCAATCGTTCCAATCTCATTGTTCGCGTACATCACCGACACAAGCACGGTCTCAGGTGTGATGAGCTTGCGAATTTCCTTTGTATTAACGAGCCCACGACTGTCGACAGGGAGATAATCCACACGTACCCCACTACTTTTGAGATAGAGTGCGGCTTCAAGAACCGAGGGGTGCTCGATTGCCGAAACAATAACATGAGGATTCATGATACCGCGCGTGCGCGCAGAATGCACCACACCAATTACTGCCATGTTGTTGGCCTCTGTCGCGCCACTTGTAAATACAATTTCATCTGGGCGAGCAAACAACACTCCAGCAACCTGCCCGCGCGAGCGCTCCAAGAAGGCGCGCGCATCTCTCCCCTCCTTATGAATCCCACTAGGGTTTCCAGGAAACTTTTTTGTAGTTGCTACCATCGTGCTCAAGGATTTCGCTCCTATAGGCGTCGCGGCTGCATTGTCTAAGTAAATTCTCTTCATATTCGCCAATCATAGCCCGCAAGTTCTTTTTTTGCAAAAACCTCAAAAATATGGTACTCTTTCAACTTGTATGACCCAGCTAGATACCCAAATCCTCATTATCGCGTTGACTACTACTACGGTGGCTTTGGGGCTATGGGTTTTTATGCTTGAGCGTCGTCTAAAAAAATTTTTAGTGGGTAAGGACGCAAAAAGCCTTGAAGGAACTATTTGTGAGCTTGGTGAAAACATTCACGCCCTTGAAAAATTTCAAGCAGACACAATAAGTTACCTGGCTGAAGCAGACAAGCGTATCAAGCGAAGCATTCAGGGTGTCGAAACTATCAGATTTAACGCATTCAAGGGCACTGGAGAAGGTGGTAATCAAAGTTTTGCCATTGCTCTTCTTTCTGAAAATGGCGACGGAGCTGTTATCTCAAGCCTGTTCGCGCGCGATCGCATGAGTATTTTTGCAAAACCAATCAAAAACTTCGCTTCTGAGTTCGAAATGACAGAAGAGGAGCAGGGTGCAGTCAAGCAAGCTATAAGATAAATATCTGCTCGAAATTAAATATTATAAACCTCTATGACAAAACAAAACTCTCCGAACATTGTCCCACGCCCACCCATCGTTGTTATCATGGGACACATTGACCATGGTAAGTCGAGTCTCCTTGATTACATTCGCAAATCAAATATTGTCGAGGGTGAAGCTGGTGGCATCACCCAGCACCTTTCTGCATATGAAGTAGAGCATCAACCTGCAGAAACACGCAAAGACGGGCTTGCAAGCAACCGTATCACTTTCCTCGATACGCCTGGGCACGAGGCCTTTTCAAAAATGCGCGCTCGTGGCGCAAGTGTCGCCGATATCGCTATCCTTGTCGTATCCGCAGAAGACGGAGTAAAAGAACAAACAAAGGAAGCAATGAAGTCTATAAAAGAAGCTGGCATCCCGTATATAGTCGCTATAAATAAAATCGACAAACCAAACGCAAACATTGAGCGCACAAAACAAAATCTCGCAGAAAATGAAATTTATCTCGAGGGGTTTGGTGGCGATGTGCCGTTTGTTCCCATCTCAGCAAAGGTTGGCACCGGTGTTTCAGATTTGCTAGACATGATGCTTCTCGTTGCGGAAATGGAAAATCTTACTGGTGACACCTCACTTCCGGCAGAGGGTATCGTTGTAGAATCAAACATTGATACAAAGCGTGGAACATCAGCGACGCTCATCATTACTAACGGCACCTTAAAAAAGGGGATGTTCATCCTTGCGGAGGAAAGCATGTCACCTGTTCGCGCAATCGAAAACTTTCTTGGTAAGCAGGTGCCGGAAGCCACATTTTCATCCCCTATTCTAATTACTGGATTTGACAGTATCCCAGCAGTAGGAAGCACATTTCGTGTGTATAAAAATAAAAAAGACGCTGAAAAGGCACAGCTTGAACTTAGAGAAGCACGAATCAAATCACCAACAATAAAAGCAGTTCGTACTGCCCCCATATCAGATGATGCTCTTGTCGTTCCAATCGTGCTTAAATCAGATGTTGCAGGAACTCTCGAAGCAATAGAGAAAGAAATCGGCAAAATAGAGCGCGAGCATGTACTTATAAAAATAATTGCAAAAGGAGTTGGGGCAATTGGAGAAAACGATGCAAAACTCGCTTCAGGGTCAGATAGCGCTATTATCATCGGCTTCCATACAAAAGTTGAGCGTGGCGCGCAAGATATTGCTGAAAGATTTGGGATAACAATCAAAACGTTTGATATTATTTATAAACTTTCTGAATGGTTGAACGAGGAGCTTGACCATCGTACACCAAGGATTATGGGGGAAGAAGTTGTTGGAACCGCAAAAGTTCTTAAGACATTTAGCATAGCAAAGCATAAGCAGGTTATTGGTGGAAAAGTTACTACAGGATTCCTAGAAGTTGACGCGCAAGTAAAAATTATGCGTCGCGATGTAGAAATTGGTCGCGGGAAAATTGAGGGCCTACAGCAACAAAAACTTGCCTCGAAGAAGGTCGAGGAAGGCAACGAGTGCGGAATGATGGTTGAGGCAAAAATAGAGATTGCCGCGGGAGACATACTTGAAGCATTTGTTATGAATGCCAAATAATCAAACATCTATTATGACAACTCCAAGACAAGATAAGATGCGCGCGTTCCTGCGCTCAATAGCCGCAGATTTTTTCACTCGTGAAGCTGGGAAAAACTCACTAATCACAGTAACAGATGCGACAATCTCACCTGATTTCAAACGTGGAACAATTTATTTCACCTGCTTCCCTACAAGTGAGGAGGAAAAGGCACTAGACTTTGCGAGGAGGAAGCGCACTGAACTCCGTGAATACATCAAGAATCATGCGCACTTAAAAAACCTTCCTGTACTTGAGGTAAAGATAGATGAGGGCGAGCGCAATCGCCAAAGAATTGACGAGTTGGGTCAACAAGGATAGTATAGACCATAGGTGTTAACCATTAGTCAATAGCGTAGCGAGAGCGAGCTTCCATATTGACTAGTGTCTAATTACTAACAATTGAATAAAAGGCGTGGTAGCCAAGTGGTAAGGCAGTGGTTTGCAAAACCTCTACACGCGAGTTCGATTCTCGCCCACGCCTCAAGAAACAATTAAATATGTCCGGGTGGTGGAATGGTATACACAGGAGACTTAAAATTTCCCGCCGTAAGGCTTATGGGTTCGAGTCCCATCCCGGACACTATAATAAAAAAGCAGGGTACGTCCCTGTCTTTTTTATTATTTGATGTTATCAGTGTGGAGCTCGAACCGAAGGCCCACCATTTTAAAGGAGCAAAGCGACTATTAAAATGGATGGTCTCGACTGCAAGGAGAGGCGAGTCCCATCCCGGACACTATCCCATGGAAGCACTATTTACCCAGCGCCTGCTGAAGAAATTTTGCAGACAAATACTCAACTGGTGCATAATTATCTGTCAGAAGCGGAGACTGCGATAAATCAAACTCTTTTATCCTTATCAATTTATCGGTGAACGGACTGAGTAATTGATCCGAATATAGATCAATTTTCTTATTACCGTTATAACCTACAAAAATAATATTTTGTAAACCTGTTTTTTGCGTGGCATCAACAGCGAAAAAATAACTATTGGGAAATACACTTTGAAATGTTCTTATTTCTGCCATAAGAAAAGATGGTTGTTGCATAGACAAGTCCCCCACCACATTTGCAATGAAAACTCCGTCTGCGCTAAGCTTCTTCTTTGCGATTGTAAAAAATTCCTGTGTTGTGAAATGGACTGGAATTGAAAAAAGTGAGTGGTACACATCACTAAATATTAGGTCATATTTTTTATCAGAATCCCTCAGAAAACGACGGCCGTCTTTTATATGATTATGTAATCGTTGGTTTTCTTCTAATCCAAAATACCCTTTCGATAAAATAAACAAGGACGGTTCTATATCAGAAACATCTACGGTAGCATTTGGCAGATCCTCAAGAAGCGCTTTGGGGATAGAGTACGCGCCAGCCCCTATGACGAGGGCGTTTTGTACATCTAGCTTAAAAAGTTTATACACAGAATAGTATCTTGTGTATTCATAAACCATATCAGTAGGATTATTAGAGTCTATGAACATTGCCGCAGACGGACTTTTGTCTTGTTGAAAAAATCTTGTCGGCCTTTCATTAAATGCACCGTCGTAAATGGTAATTTTTTCGTAAATACCATCCTTGCTGTATACAGAAGCATCTACTTTTTGTTGAACTGTGGATATTGCTATAAAAACAAGGAGGCTAATTATTAATAATGATCTGAAAAGCTGCTTTTTCTCAAGTCCAAATATTAATAATGGAACAAATCCGAGAATAAACAAAGTCGTACCTGTTGCTATAAAAATATAGTCAATGCCAAAATGCGGGATAAGAACAAACCCAGAAAGAAGGCTCCCGAGAATACTGCCGAGAGTTGACCAAAAAAAGATTTTTCCAGAAACGTCACCGACTCCTTGGTCTGGGAACTGAACACTTTGTAATTTTATCGCATATGGAGACAGTGTCCCCAACAATAATGCTGGTAGAAAAAAGAGTACAGCGGAAGAAAGCAGAGGTCCCATTGTTATAGAAAGATTGATGCTCATAATAGGAAGTATCACCCTCCCTAAAAGATGCACCGTTAGTAAAAGAATGCCACTCACAAGAATTATCCCAAAGAACCACCTCATTGATGGATGGCGGTCGGCGAACATGCCCCCGACATAATATCCAATACTCAACGCTGCGAGGACCACGCTTATTACACTAGATACTGTAAAAATAGTGTTTCCATAATGTGGGGATAGCACCCTAACGGCAACAACCTCAATAATCAAAACACAGGCACCAGTTATAAACACAGATATGAGTAGTAAATTTTGTTTGAAAAATTTATTCATATATTTCAATGATATTGTAACAGCTTGCAAACAAAAGAACCAAGAACATATGTTCTTGGTTCTTTTGTTTATTGTGCTGTGGAGTGCCCATGGCATGAATTTGCTAATTCAGGACTTGCCTCTCCCTACGGTCGAAACTATCCATTTTAATAGTCGCTATGCTCCTTTAAAATGGTGAGCCTACGGTTCAAGTCCTCCAGAAGCCGTCACAGATATAAATAAAAACACCCACTAGGGGCGTCTTTATTTATATTGTGCCGGGGAGAGGACTTGAACCTCCATGGGTCGCCCCGCTTGCTCCTAAGGCAAGTGCGTCTACCAATTTCGCCACCCCGGCACTCCACACAGTGCGCCCAGTAGGATTCGCCTCTCCTTGCAGTTGAGACCATCCATTTTAATAGTCGCTATGCTCCTTTAAAATGGTGGGCCTTCGGTTCAAATTCTACTGGTCGCGTTACTTTGGAATAAAAACTGCGAGGATTAGATCTTGCAGCTTTTATTCTTGTGCGCCCAGTAGGATTCGAACCTACGACCGTCTCGTTAAGAGCGAGCTGCTCTACCAACTGAGCTATGGGCGCATGTAAAAAACATTATACACAAATATAGGAAAATTAAAAGACGTTGTGCCTAGTATCCTGGAGGCGGGACTTTGCCAAGCGCTCGCTCGTCGTCGCCACTCCAGCAATTAATTACAATCGATTCAGTTCCCAATTTTGCATATTCGATAAGACTTTATCGCAAAACCGGTGGGGTTGACTTTTCCAGCAAAATTAGCTATAATAATTTTAGATTATCGATCTTTGATAATTGCAAATTAACTTACCTAAGGAGGCCATCATGGCAACTATTATCTCGTTTCTGTTTCTTCTCCTTGTTGAGGGGACTATGGGCTTTTTTGCCATATGGGCACTCGCAACAATGAACATCTTTTTTGGTTTTATCAAGGAAGGACATGGCATCATTATCAAACGTGGCGAATCGTATGTTGGTCCAATCATTTCCTTCACGGGGTATCATTTGAAGCCCGTGATGCGAAAAGGTCGTGAACGACTCGAAGTAGTCCAACTTGAGCCAAATGAGACCCCAAACGCTCCTGGTGGAATCCTTGGATTCCTTCAGGAAAAATTTGGTATCTTTTGGCTCGGTACGTTCCCCCCATTTCGAAGTATTATGGAATATGAATTCCGTTGGAACGAATGGGAGGAAGTAAAGGGCGAGGATGGCAACTACCACTGGAGACTCAACCACAGAGAAGAACCTACAACGTTCTTCTACGTGCAGACGTTCCCATACGCTCTTGTACTCGAGGCTGCCGAAACTGGCGGAAAATACACCGACAAATCAACTGGTGAAAAATCCGCAATAGGCGGAAATATCGAGGTTGACCTGAAGATTGTACTTCTTGTAAAAATCATTTGTCCAGAAGCAGCTACAATTCGTCACGAAAACTGGTTTGACCAGCTCGGGGCGCTTGTTACTGACCAAGCACGTCTCTTTGTTGGCTCGCGCACTTTTGAAGAGCTCCGCTCACAAAAAGTAAACGAGATTCCTGAAGACGGTAGTGCAGACAAACGTGTTCGCAATGAGTTCTGTGAATATATCATGGGGCTCAATGATCACGCGCCTATAGGCGAAGACTCCGACAGCATTGTGGATGTTTACGGTATACAGATCATCGGGGCGCACATTCTCGATGTTGAGCTCGCAGGCGAAAGCAAGAAGGTTGCCGCTGAAACAACGGCCATCTACGTAGCAGAGCAGCGCGCAAAAGCAACCGAGGTGACCAAGGACGCAGAAGCTTACGGTATTCGTGCTGTGGGTAATGCAGAGGCAGATGCCATATCAGCACGAACCAAAGCAGTTCTTGATTTTGGTCCAGACGGAAAATACGTTCTGCGCCAAGAAGCTCTCAAGGAAGCTGGAAAAGGTGGAAACGTTGTCGTTTTTACAAACGACAACGAAAACAGCGGTGATGCGCTTTTAAGTCGCCTCATCGTTCCTCAACAATTGAAAAGGAAAGGAGAATGAAATGAACAAAAGTGTTATCGGGCAAGTGATGGCAATTTCTATTTTTGCCATCCCTGCAATAATTCTTAGCCTGGCTGTGTCTGGGTTAGGCTCTAGTGGCAGTGGCGAAACGATTACCACTGTTGCCAGATGGATGTTTTTGGTTATGGTTACTACAGTCGTCATATATTTTGCTGGCGCAATTCTGTGGAAACATCGCGCTAAAGGCAGGCTTGCTGTCAGTGGAGCCAAAAAACTCTTTGAATCGAAGGATGATGAGAGTAAAGGATTTGTCGGCAGGTGGTGGGCAAAACATGACGATGAAGGCAAAAGATTTATTTGGTATGTCGTTGTCATTACTGTTGCATACCTGGCCAGCTACTTGGCTCCAGACGGAAAGGAAGCTGTTTTCCGTGGTGTGGTAGCACTAATTGGTGCTCACATCATATGGACTTTCCTATCTTCTGGGAAAATAAGCGCGTTCACATGGACAATTGTTCTGGGAATGGTCACTTACTTTGTTTTAGCGTGGGGCTACCCAAAGGACGCTCCAAGAATCTTCGACGCTAGTTGGGGTCTTTCGAAAAAGGTGATGACCGATATTGCTGACACAGCACAATCCATCAACGAAAATTACGGGAAAACTGCCAGCGAAACAAAAAAGGAGTCAGAGGCTACAGTACCAAGAGCAACGAACGTGGTGCATGTGCAAAGACTGGCTCAAGTGGAAACGGTTTTTGAGCTCACGCCTGACTTTAATAGGAGAAACATGATTCGGACTCCACCGATGAAAACAATCACCTACTACTGCTCTGACGAAGGTTCAGAAATGGCTATCGTATACAGCGCTGGGCAAATCAACGTTCCATCAGGTCAGGCATTCAAATGCCCTACTTTGAAGGATGACATACACGCCCTAATCGGTGTGGACATCAGGAACGCATCGCTTATGTTCAGGTCTAATAAACCTGGGGCTACAGCTACGGTAATCTGGTAGAAGAAGGTTTGCAATTATATAGCCATTTTGGCAAAACCCGCAATGCAATGTTGCGGGTTTTTTATTATATTAGAAAGAAAAACCCGCGTATTTTTATACACGGGTTTTTCAAGAGAAGATCTGTCTAAAGTAATTATGTCGTAAGACTTCCAGCAATGTTATTAACGAGGTTCAAAATTCCATACACACTGAACATTATTGCTATTCCAATAGCACCCCACAGCATGTGTTTCTTGCCTGACTCTTGGGCGTCTTCGTTGTCCTGATTTCTAATGAACTCCATTAGTCCATATAGAAAGTACCCAACAGCAACAGCAACCAAAAGAATAATGATCGGATTAATGATCTCTGTTTTGATTTTATCTATAATTGGAGACCCAGATGCAGGAAGCATTTTAGTTACGTTTATTGCAGCGACCAGATTAAACAGCTGGGACTACAATTGTCTTAGTCGTTCCGAGTCCTGTTGAGCTCATAACCAAAGTTACCAAGCCCCAAACTGACAACATCACCGCAATGCCAATGAGCCCGTAAATAATACCTGAACGAGCCTCATCACGCTTTTCTGCTTCACCGCCTGCCATTACAAACTTGAAGGCATTCCAGATTACCCATGCAACGCCGGCGAGAATAAGGAATTCAATTGCCAGGTTGATATACTGCACAATAAGCGAAACTGCGCTACTAACGCTACTAGTAGTACCAGCGCCAGGAACTACTGCTCCAATAGCATACGCAACTGAGAATGAAGATAGAAAGAGGGCGCTAGCTATAATAATTTTATTCATAATAATAAAACTGATTTAAACTTTTAATTAACGATAACTAATAATTAATAACTTTCGTACGACAATAGACAGGTCGTATGTGCGTATATTATAGAAAAATAACAACAAAAATACAAGGAAACTAGAGCTGGACTATGGCCCAGTTCTAATGTTGATCACTGCTCCAGTATTTAGCCCTGTTGAACCAAGTATTAAGTTTACAAGACCCCACACCGATGCCATAGCAGCGATAGCCACGAGCCCCCAAATTACCCTTGATTTGAGCTCCGCTAGCTCATCCGGTTTATTACTCTGCGTTATCACCTTAAAAACATTCCAGATGAAAAAAAAGATGGCGCCAGCGAGCATTAAACCAATCACTGGCTCAACAATTTGCGCAATAAGGCCTGTGTGAGTAGCGTCGCCAATAATAAATGTTTTTAATGTCATAAATTATGGTGTTACATTTGTTATCGTAGAAACCGTAGACCCAATAATTTGCGCGAAACCCCATGCTCCCATAAGTATGAATGCTCCTATAACACTCCACCAAATCGCTGTTTTTGCTGTCTCTAGCTCCTTTTCATTTCCTTGCGCCTTTACAAAAAGAAATCCTGACCAAATGAAAGCAAGCACGACAAAAGGCATCAAAACGTTAACTGCTGCTGCTGTGACTGCTGCAACAAATTCGGGAAAAGTAGAATATTTTATAGGGTTTTGAATTGTATCTGGTCCAGCCTGATAGGCGGCCATTGAGTACGTTGGGATTACTAGAAAAACAGCTGTGAAAATAATATTAAAAATCTTTTTCATATTTACTGAATTATACATTATTGCGTGTATTATTGAAACATAAACTGCATAAATGAGATCTGGTCAGCAGTCAGGAATGAATATATAACACCCTTTATGAGGACATAGGCGCCGAGCATGATACCAAATCCTATCGCAATATCCATAAAACGTTCTTTTGCTTTGCTCCACTCGCCTTCTTTATCTTGGTTAAGGACAAGCTTTGCACCTGC
Source organism: Candidatus Nomurabacteria bacterium GW2011_GWC2_42_20 (assembly GCA_000998425.1). GTDB lineage: Bacteria > Patescibacteriota > Minisyncoccia > Phycocordibacterales > UBA1550 > UBA1550. Next base: position 78,872 of record LCDG01000001.1, on the reverse strand, counting down.
CCACATAAAACCAAGTGCCGCAAGCGGTACAGCTACAGTGAACATTAAAAATTTAATAATGTTGTTTGCGAGCACAACTAAATCATTAAACTCACAAGGGTCTGCCGCCGTACCCTCGCAAGGAATCCCCACCTGCGACAAGGTGACAACAGGAATCGCTAATACAGCAAAAGCAAGTAATGACACGCGTATTTTCTTGTTTAATATAATTTTTCGCATTTTATAATTGTCTGCCAAGCTGTATAAATTGTCAATTATTTCCAATTATTGCTGTTTATAGCTCAGCAACAACCTTTCAAAACTTCTATGCGCGGTCGTAAGCGCATCACTCATATTACTTCTGCTGGAATTTACACTATCAATCATATCCATGAATACTGAGTTTGTTTCTGATGGAGACGGGTCGTGCCATGCTCGAGAAATAATAGCAGAATCATAGAATACAGATGATGCCGCATCTGTTTGGCGAATACCAACAAGATCGCGTCGAACTGGCGGAAGGCCAGTTGTTGCGCTTAATCCTTTAATAACACCATTGCCGATAAGTAAGGTTGATGCGTGCAACGCGCCATCCTGATTTTTACTTGCAGCGGCAATAGCTACGCCGTGCATGCGACCAAAGGTTAATTTTGTTGCAGTGTTGCTCACCTGTGGCATTACAGCAACCTCAAAATTTAGGTGTGGGTTCTTTTGCTTTATTGATTTGTATTCACTCGCATAACCAAAATAAATGGCTAGATCGCCAGCTTCAAACATAGAGCGAGATTGTGGCAGTGAACGATTCCACGAATACGAATCCTTGTCCTTCTTTGCAAACTCTGTAAAGAAGCGCATTGCGGTAACTACAGGATTCTCGACATCTACTGGACCCTTTGTAATAAGCGCGACTTCGAGCGCTCCTTTATTATTCAGAACAATGGAGCTACCGGCCTGCATCAATAGCACAGAAAGTATTTCTTTTACATTGGTGATATTTCTGTATTCACCAAACGGCACAAAACTTCTGGTTATATTGCCTGACTGGTCGCGAATAGTCATCTTTGGGGCAAGACTATAAAATTCTGACCAAAGCTTGGGAGGCGTTGTAAGAAACTCATTGGCAAAAATATCACGGTTCCAATACATCACGACTGGGTCTATCATAAACGGCAATGCAACTATTCCTTCTGGAACCAAAAACATGTCTCCTTCCGTTATGAACGTATCTTTAAAATCGCGCTCGGTGATTGTTTGGTAAGGTATAGCGACCAACTTGTTCATATTTGTCAAAAGCTCGTCCTGCGCGATAATCACCATGTCAGGTCCCTTCCCACTAGCGAGCGCCTCTGTAAAATCTCTGCTGAAGGTTTCTGCGTTTTTCTCCACATACTTGATTCTAACGCTCGTTTCAGCAGCAAGATTACTGGCGATGAGTGACTGCATTGTTTGTAGTGGGATGCTTCCCCAGAGTACCACCTCCCCATAATTTACATCTTTGCTACTGGTTGGAAGGGGGAGCTTCCCAGAAAAACCTAGGAATCCTAAAATAAGCAGGACTATAAAAATCCCCATAATCGCCATTTGAAAAATTTTTGGTTTCTGCATGATTGTATTATTATGATTTTAACATTAAAAAACCATAATGGTGTTCGCCGGCAGGGATTTCATCTTTCAGTACGAATCCCTCACTTTCACACATTTTGAGAGTTGAATCTTTCGTGACAACCATTTCTGGAGTTGGTCCCAGATTACCAAAGGAATCACTCCAGTCTATAATAAGTAGCTTACCGCCAGTCCTTAGAATTCGGCGCGCCTCTTTTAAAAGTCCAGTCTTATCCTCTGCTTGAAAAAGCACATTGGAGATTACGACAGCATCTACGCCTTCATCTTTGATCTTTGTGCCACCAATACGCTCAATGTCGCCCCACAACAGCTCCACATTTTTCAGACCTCGGGACAGTGCGGCGTTTTTAATATTTGTAAGGAAATCCTTTTGCACTTCAACTGCATACACACGCCCTGTATCTCCAACCTTTTCAGCGAGCGGAATAGTGTACGCGCCAGTCCCAGCACCGAGGTCTGCAACAAACATTCCTTCACGCACGCCTAGCGTTGCTATGTTTGCCTCTGGGTTTGAAAATGTTGGGATGTCCATTTTTAGTAGAATTTTGAATATGGAATTTAGAATATAGAATATAGAATATAGAATAATGCAGAGCCAATTCCTTATTCAAATCTCATAAGTAAATACATTGTACCGCGTGAGGCAAAGCTATGCAACAATACAGGGTACACGACTTTGTCGTGTACCCTGTATTCCATTCTACATTCAACATTCTATATTCGGCTGTCAAAGACAGCTAAGTGACGCGATACTATCCCCCTCTCGGCGGGAAATGTGAAATGTGGACAGAAGAAAATGGTAATGTGAACTTTTCTTTCTCCCAGAATGAGTATTCGGTAGGAATTATGAGACTAGCGAATACAGTAGCGTCAAACGGCTTCACGTCGTCTTGATTTGACACACCATCACCGTCGGGGTCGGCAGTGGGAGACGAGTAGATAGTGATAGCAATGGTAGAAGTAGCGATATTCCCCGCCATGTCTTGTGCGAATAATAAATTCATTCCAACTGATGTTTACTTAGATTTTAGCTGCTGGTTTTTGTAGAGAATGTAGAAAACAGAAAAAATTACGTAAATTATTGAGGAAATTAGCGCAATGATATCTTTTTGAATATGAAAAAAACCATCACCCTCATACCACGGAATTGCAATTATGATAAATAAATAAATAAAGTCCTTTTCCACAACTCGAACACTTCACTCTTAAACAACAACGAAATTACTGACGGTACAAACATTACTGCCAAAAACAATAGGAGTAACGCCGAATAATTTATGATACTCATACATGTTTCTCCCCAAGAAAAATTTTGGCAGTATTTGTACAGAAAATAACCAAATGGTCGCTGAAGCAACAAATACGTTGCAACAAAACCAATGGATCCAATAATTGCCATGTTTTTTGTCATCCACATATTTATCTTTTCCATAATATATTTTAATTAACTAATAACATTAAGCACTCTCATGATTATCATGCGAGTGCTTTACCTTCACTCCTCAAATCTCACACTTACTACATCCGTCTGGGTAACCCCGTTTACTGTAGTAGTAACAGTAATTGATTCCTGTGTTGTTGTGGTGCTCTGAGGATAGAACAGTGAGAACTTTGTTTGCTTTCTATCATCGTCGTCTTTGTGTTCTTCTTCCTGTAGCACACTGAGCATAGTGAAATTGCCAGTGATATTAGTAGTGAAGGGTACATCCTTCTTAACCCCCGTCACTTTCACAGTAAGTTCCAATGGCTGTCCTTTCTTGAGCTTGATTGTGTCATCGGACTTCAGGAGGAGCGTTGTGCTATGATCGCTCTCTTTGTATTTGTATTGAAGTTGAGCTGTTTGTTGCTTATCGTAGATTGCTACCGCGCCTGCTTGACTCGTAGTTTTGTTTGCATCCGTGTTGGTGATACTAAGAGTTATGGGAGCACTCGCAAAGTCGAGCTCCTTTTCGAGTTCGTGTTTCTTTTCTTGGTTCGTTTCTCTTTCATGTGCTCGCTTAACCGATTCCCTCTCTTTGGTGTTACCCTTCTTAGTTGTGAGAGTAAGGGAGTAATTCTTTGCTTCTTTTGTGTCTTGATTGAAGGTAATAGTAATTACACCATCCGTGGTCGTTACTGTTGCAGGAATATTTGCCCCCGCAGCGTCTTTGATTGGGTTTATTCCTACGTTGTAATAGGTGTTTGAGAGGGTAAGCACGACACTCCCCTTCCCAGCCACCGAGAATGGCAAATCAAATGATTCTTTTTCCCACAATGAGTATTCACTCGGGATGACAAGGTTTGCGAAGACAGTGGCATCAAATGGCTTCACATCGTCTTGATTTGGCACACCATCACCGTCGGGGTCGGCAGTGGGGCTTGAATAAATAGTCACTGCGACACTTGAAGTGGCGATATTCCTCGCAAGGTCTAGTGCAATTAATTGATTCATTCTGCTTGATAATTACTCTTAATACAATTTATGCATTCTTTTGTAGTGTGATGTATTTTGTGATGATAAGAAAAATAGAAATTACAAGAAATAAACCTGAAAGAAATATAGAGATTGGCTCACCCATAGGTGCATTAAAAAATCCGCCACCAGCGACACCGCGCTCGCCAATTACGATAGAAACAACAACTAGAATTTGAAGCGGGATCCAGTAGGCAGCAAGACGAAGCCAGGATTTTAAAATCTCGCCGCGAAGGGGGGCGAGAACAATCACGATTACAATTAACGCAATGGAAACATGAAATAACGGTTCTGCAGTAATTTTGTATATATTCCTTGAAATCAAGGCTTGCCTATGTAACGACTCAATTCCAAACGCCACTCCAATACCAATCAAGCTTCCAATAAAAATGGTTTTTTTGTCACCAAATTCAATATTTTTTCCATAATTTAAATATATTAATATTAATAACACCCCCAACTCCCCTATTGGCAACTACTGGTTTCAGTCTTCAAATCGCACACTTAATATTTCACTCTTTGTTCCCCCGCCCACCCTCAAATTAACCACAATATTTTCTTGTGTCGTTTGCGTTGAGAGTGGATAGAATAATGTGAATGTCTTTTGTTTTCTGTCGTCACCATCGTGGTGTTGTTCTTCCTGAGACACGGCAAGGGAAGTGAAGCTCCCCACCAAAGATGCATCAAAGAATACTTCCCTCTTTGGTCCGCTGACTTTAATAGTTAGCACGAGTGGCTGACCTTTTTTTATTTTTATGACATCATCCGACTTCATAACAAAATCGAGAGTTCCTGTATCTTTGTACTTGAAGTGGACTTGCATATTTTGCTCCTTGTCGTAAATGTTTACGGTAGCTGTTTGAGAAGTGGTGTTTGGGCAACTTAGACTTTGGAGCGAGAGCATAATGGGTGCAGAAGCAAAGTCTAACTCTTTTTCAAGATCGTGCCTTCGCCCTTCTTCTGATTCATGTTCCTTCTTCTTTTTTATGGATTCCTTTTCCTTTGTATTTCCTTTCTTGATGGTGACAAGAAAAGCGGATCTAATTGTTAACGCAAGGGTGATCACAATTTAGCGTGGTTCTTTTTTGAAAGATTTATATATAATTATAAGGAGAGAGAGAGAGAGATGGGCGAACACAAAAAGCCAGGAAAAAGACTCTTTGCAAATCCGCAAATATGGATCGCACTTAAATGGTAAAATCAATATTGTTAAAAATGAGAATAAAACAAACACAACACTGAAGTTTCTCCAACTTATAAAAATTTCTTCCTTCATTTTATAAGTTAAAATACTCCAAATAAATACAGACACAAAAACCATTGACAGCATCCAGATAATCTCATGGGAATTATTGCAAACATACATTCCTTTTTTGCAATAGGCATCAATATAGTAAACAGCACCAATAAAAATAAGGCTGCCGACAAACCCGAAGATCATTGTTTTCCCCCTGGTAAACCAATTGAGTATCTTTTTCATAATTTAATTAATTTTCAATAAGCACATCAAATAACTCTACTCCTCAAACTTCACCCCCACCACATCAGTCGATGTTATGCCGTTGACAGTTGTGGTAATGGTGATATTTTCTTGAGTTGACTGTGTTGAGAGCGGATAGAAGAGGGAGAATTTCGTCTGCTTACGATCATCATCGTCTTTGTGCTCTTCCTCCTGTACTACACTGAGGATTGTGAAGTTACCAGATATATTTGTAGTGAAAGGAACATCTTTCTTGATTCCAGTCACCTTTACCGTAAGCTCAAGTGGCTGTCCCTTCTTTGTTTTCAGCACGTCATCAGATTTAAGAAGAAGCGTGGTGCTGTAGTCAGTATCTTTGTATTTGTACTGAAGTTGGGCAGTCTGCTGTTTATCATAGATATTTATCACGCTTATCTGTGACGTTGTTTTGTTTGCCGTTGTATTTGTAATACTAAGCGTGATAGGAGCATCTGCAAAATCGAGTTCCTTTTCGAGATCATGCCTTCGCCCTTCATCTGATTCATGGTCTCGCTTTTCTTTAAGAGACTTACGTTCCTTTGTATTTCCTTTGGTGGTTGTAAGAGTGAGTGTATACGTCTTGAGTTCCTTAGTATCTTGAGAGAAAGAAACAGTGACAACACCATCAACTGTCAAAACTGTTGCGGGGACAATAGCCACAACACTGTCCTTAATTGGAGATGTTTCGACTTTGTAGTAAGTATTAGAGAGTGAGAGTGTAACATTCCCTTTCCCTGCCACTGAGAAAGGTAGATCAAATGACTCTTTTTCCCAGAATGCATATTCTGCTGGAATGGTGAGGTTTGCAAAGACGGTAGCGTCAAACGGCTTCACATCGTCTTGATTTGGTACACCATCACCGTCAGGGTCTGCGGTAGGGCTTGAGTAGATAGTGACTGCGATACTCGAAGTTGCGATGTTTCCTGCCAGATCCTGTGCGGTTAGCAATATACTCGTTACTCCCAGAACAAACGTCTGTGTGAGTGGAACATTTGTGGTGAGGGTTGGACTTGGGTCTATCGTGTCTTCTGTTGTGGCGGGAACAGTAAGAGTGGTTCCTTCAATAGTAAGTTGCTCTGCGGAAGTGTCTGAGGCGAAAATGGTTGGGGCAACCGTATCAATATTGAGCGTAAGCGTCTTTGGTGTCTCAGTATTGCCATTATTGTCTACTGAGTAGTACTGAAGCGCGGTGGTGCCTTCGGTGACAATAGTGAGTGGAGTTGAGGTACTGTAAGTATTCCACGTAGTTCCGCTATCGAGTGAGTACTTAGTAATTACTACACCAGAAGACACTTCTCCGAGAGGAGCGGTGTCTTCACTAATCAGTGTTATCGTAACAGAGGAAGTGTAGTATTGATTTAAGCCAAGAGTACCTGTAGGGGTTGCCGTAGTTACTGGTGCCGTAAGGTCGTAAATTGTTACACCGCTTGGAGCTGCCTCAAGGGATGCATCAATGACTCCGTCAGCATTCTGGTCAATAACCAGAGTGGAACTTGCAACCTCAAAGACTGAGGAAATGTCCATCATTACCGCAGTGCTTGTCGCAGTTGGAATTGCTTGGAATGATGTTGATTCTGTAACCGTATTGCCGATTTGCTTTTCCACATCAAGAGCAAAAGTGCCTGTCTCGTACCCTTTGAGTTTCAAGGTGTATTGAAGCCCCACAGGAACAGAGAGGAACTGTACTTCTCCGTACTGCTTGTAGGTGGTGCTAGGGATTTCTTCCTTGATTTCCCCTGTTACAGGGTCAAGACCTGTATAGCGACCCTGAGTGTCAGTGATGCCGAGAGTGAGGGGCGAATGGAGTGTGAAGTGGAGACGCTCACCTTCTGAAATTAGCGTTGAGGTTGCATTAACCACAATATTACTAGAATCACTAAATAAAGAACCTTTTATTTCTGATTTAATAAAATTTCTCAAATTATCAACTTCCAAGATATCACGGTGGTCACGATCGATAGTAGGACCTGCATTATTTCTAATCAGGTTTACCCACCACCTCTCAACCCCAGGTGTCGATGTCGCCATCCACAGCGCACTTGGGACAACAACGGTTCCATCGCCATCCACAACGTGGCGAAGATTGATTGTGTGTGTGAAAATACCCAAAGCAGGAACAGACACTGCTTCAACATTGTCTATACCCGCAAGTGTTTCCGCTCCCCATCCTGCCACTTGAATCACTTTTGTGGTTGATGCTGGTTGCCAATTATCCAAGACAGTATGCACTCTTTGTGCATCGTCATAAAGAGTCCGATTGCCAACTGCAGGACTGTTTGTGTCTGCATAGACAGGGGCAGAGCGACTATCATCATTCAAAACATACCCTTTGAGTTCATTTTCATTTGAAACATAAACTCCATATTGCGATAATTGCGAACTAAAGGAAGGTTTATTTTCAAACGAAACAACTTTATCAACCGCAAAACCAGGTTCAACTGTATTGAAGTATTGAGCTGAAGGAAGGAGGTTATATATCGTCGGTATATTTTTTGCCAATTCACGAGAGCGAGCGGTGGTCATAACAGCACCATGCCCAAGACTATTCCCATGGAGTAGCGTGGCAACCGCATCTGGTGTCCCAACTTGAGGCACCGCAACGAAAATCACTTTATCTATTTGATTATATAATGGATTATTGTCTAGCTTGAGTTTTTCAATAAGAGCTTTTGTGACAAGCCCGCCGTTTGAGTGCGCAACAATAGTCACCTTGCCTGTGCGAGAAGACTTTTGGAGTGCTTCGAGTTGTTTCAGAATATATTGACCTGAAGCAGGAGAATCAGCATATGACAATTTATCTGGCGTTGATGTTGCGCCATTATTTACAATATCCTCAAGCGACAATCGCCAGTCATATGGTATGAATGCGTAATCATGAATTATTCCATTGTCATTATCTCCCTTCCATACACGTAGGTCGTTAACAAATGACTCATAAATATTTGAACCGTACACATCATCCACGAGACCACTTTCATCGATTTCTCCATGATTCCTATGGGTGTCATCATTAGTATATATTGAATTTATACTTTTTCCACTTGCGTTCATTGCAAGAGTTGATTGCAAAGAATCGTCACTCGAAACCCACAATTCTTGACCATTCTCATCATACAATCTCGACCCCATAACCCCAGGTAGGAACATAATGTTTGAATAGCAGTTGATGGTACATGGAACATCCGACTGTTGTATCACAACAGTGCCGTACCCAGCACAGACACGGCTCCATCCGTCGTAGCTCCCGCATCCACCCAATGCTTCTATTGCGCCACTAAATGATGATGTTTGATAATAAACAGCGACACGTCCGCCACCACCAGGCCCAGAGAAATATCCTCCACTGCCAAGAGCTCCGCCATTTGCATGAAACGTTCCAGACCCAGACATGTCGGCTACAGTCGCATAGATACTTCCACCCGATGATGATGTGTTGCCATCGGCTGATATTACGCCGTTGTTCACAAGTGACCCCGAAACAACAAGGCGGATAGCTCCTCCGCCAATAGCATGTGGCGCACCTCCAGCACTACCTAGAGTTGTCGGCTGTTTCGCAGAGCCGTATGTTGATGTCGCCGTGTTGTTGAGCCCGACACCTCCATGACTTCCGCCAGCGTATATACTGCTTGGGAAACCAGAGCCAGCAGTATCCCCTTTTGCGTCGGCCGAGATACGTGAGCTTGTATCGATAGTCACATTGGGAACTGAAAGCGTAAGTGTCTGCATCGGAACAACAGTGACTACTGCTGAATTTATGAGCTTGAGAATATCGGCAACTATTGTCTCTTCTCCAGATGAGACAATAGTTGCTCCATCGACAGTAATTTTGTGTATTGTGAGCAAACTTCCTTTTGACAGAGGGAGTGAGGTTGCGCCACTGATAATAAGCTCGTTTGCTGTGATAGCAACCCCCTCGTCCATCGTTACCGAAGAGCCATTCGAGACAACGATACGGTTTAAGCGAATAGGTTCATCATTTTTTTGAAAGCGCCAAGAAGTACCTGTGTACAAATCATTATTCACAGTATCAAAAAAGACTACTGTTCCAGCGCCACCTGCCGGGTTGCAGCCATAAAGACAAAAGACACCCGCATTTGCTTTAGCGCTTCCAGTGAATGACGATTGCTGATAGTGTACCGCTATCCTTCCGCCACCGCCGGCAAACTGATTCGGCCAATAAGTACGAGCGCCATTTGCATTAAACACACCTGTACCAACTAATATATTAGTGGTCACATGTATGCTTCCGCCACTCGTGCGATACGATTGTCCATTTGCGGAAATATCCCCATTATTTAAAAGTGTGTTAGACACGACAAGTCTAATAGAACCCCCACCTTTTGAGCCACTTGTTCCACTTCCTAAATCCATTGGTGTCATTGCTGAGCCATATGTTGATGTTGCAGAATTACCACCACCTGATCCACCGTAACTTGCGCCAACACTAATGCCAGGCACTAAGGACGTTCCAGGACCAGAAATATACCCCTGTCCATCAGCAGAGATACGAGAGCCGAAAGAAACAGAAATATTTGTTGCATTTATCTTTACTCCTTTAAATTGATCTGGTGAAAGCGGATCTCCAACCAACGTAAGTACTGCATTATTCGTTATTGTTAGATTACCAAAATTATATTCACCAGATTGGAGAGATTTATTGGAGGTGACAACAACTTCTGTTTCAGTGCTGTCTATTATTCCGTTGCTGTTCAAATCAGAGTCAAGAATATTTAACGCGTAAACGGTCTGCGTACCCCAAAATAGCACGACAAAGAGACTGAGTAATACTGCCATAATGGGACTCAGTTTATTTTGTGAAATTTTATTCATGATATTATAACTACAAGCAACTAAGTGACGCGATACTGTCCCCTTCTCGGAGCTTCATGATACGAACGCCCTGCGTGTCGCGACCAAGCGTTGGAACGTCTTTCATTGTAATACGAATAACTTGGCTATTTTTTGAAATAGCGACAAGCTCGCTAAACGCTGGTGTTACAACCTTTGCCACCATGAGTTGCCCTATCTTAGCTGTCACCTTTGCAGTCTTTATTCCAGAACCTCCGCGCTTCTGCACCTTGTACTCCTTGATCGCAGTTTTCTTGCCATAACCATTTTCACTCATCACCAGGAGCTCTGGCTTCTCTGCACCCTTTTGTATAACGTCTGCGCCGATAATGAAGTCGCCCTTACCGAGCTTCATACCACGCACGCCAGCCGCTGCGCGACCCATCTCTCGTGCGTCAGACTCCTTGAATCGAATAGCCTGACCTTTTGCTGTAGTCAAAATAATATCATCGCCCTTTTCTGTAAAGAGAGCTGCAATAAGCTCGTCCCCCGCATCAAGCTTTATAGAAATAATTCCATTTCTGCGGACATCCTTAAAACTCTCGGCTCCACATTTTTTAATAGTGCCATGCTTGGTCACCATAAAGAGCGAAAGATTTGAATCCTTGAGTGACTTTGGCATCGAGAGAATCGATGTTACTTTTTCCTCTCCCGAAAGCGCGATGAAGTTCATAATCGACTTACCACGTGTCGCGCGCTTGCCTTCAGGGATATCGTACATTTTTATCTGGTACGCCTTGCCTTTGTCTGAGAAAAAGAGCATGTCGCTGTGTGTCGTAGCCGACATAAATAGCGTGATAAAATCCTCTTCTTTTGTATCCAAATCAACAACACCAACACCACCACGGTTTTGCTGACGATACTCGCCTGGGTTTGTGCGCTTTATATAGCCACCCTTTGTATACACGAGCATAGACTCTTCATCGGGAATCATATCTTCAAGAGAAATAGACCCAGCGGCGTGCTTCACAACCTTAGTTCTACGCGCATCACCGTACTTTTCTTTCATTTCACCAAGCTCCTTTTTTACTACAGCCAAAATTTTCTTTGGACTTGCGAGAAGATCTTTACACTCTTTTATAAAATCCTGCTTTTCTTTGAGTTCAAGTTCCACATTCTTGCGCTCCAAACCTGCGAGCTTCTGAAGTTTCATTTCCAAAATTGCCGTTGCTTGCAAATCAGAGAACTTGAATTCCTTTATGAGGTTTGCATGCGCAGTTGCAGTATCTTTTGATGCGCGAATGATGGTGATTACACGGTCAATATGATCAAGCGCTTTTTTGAGACCTAGCAAAATATGCTCGCGTTCCTCAGCTTTTCTAAGATCATATTCTGTGCGACGCTTTACTACAACCTGACGATGTCCGATAAAATTTGATAGCACACCTTTTAATGAGAGTGTTTGTGGAACTCCATCGACAAGCGCAACCATATTGTAGTGGAATGTAGACTCAAGCTCGGTATGTTTGTATAAATAATTCAAAACAACCTGCGGATATGCGCCGTTTTTGAGATCGATAACAACGCGAATATCCTTTGTTGATTCATCGCGGAGTCCGCGAATCCCCTCAAGCTTTTTCTCGCGCACAAGGTCAGCAATCTTCACAATAAGATTTGCTTTGTTAACACGAAAAGGAAGAGATGTGATAATAATCTGGTTAAGGTTTTTGTCCTCAATAATCTCTGCTTCACCACGACAAACCACTCCGCCACGCCCCGATGAATACGCATGCTTGATATCTTTTTCACCGAACACGATACCACCTATAGGGAAGTCTGGTCCTTTTACAAACTTAACAAGGTCGTCAGATGTTGCGTCAGGTTCGTCAATAAGATGGTTTGTAGCATCCACAAGCTCGCCCAAGTTGTGAGGAGGAAAGTTGGTAGCCATACCAACCGCGATACCGAGCGTACCGTTTAAGAGGAGGTTTGGGAGAGACGAAGGTAGAACAGTTGGTTCTTTTTTTGTGCCGTCATAGTTTGGCTTGAAATCCACCGTCTCGCGATCAATATCGTTCAAAAGTTCACCAGAAATGCGTGACATTTTTGCCTCTGTGTAGCGATATGCTGCTGCTGCATCACCGTCAATAGAACCGAAGTTACCCTGTCCTATTACAAGCGGATAGCGGAATGAAAATTCCTGCGCCATCTTTACCATAGCCTCGTACACAGACGAATCGCCATGAGGGTGGTAACTACCGAGCACATCTCCGACTACCGTTGCAGACTTCCTAAACTTTGCAGACGCAGTCAAGCCTTTTTCATACATTGAAAAAAGTATTCGACGATGTACCGGCTTTAAGCCATCACGAACATCAGGAAGAGCGCGGTCAGTAATAACTGACATAGCATAATCGATAAAACTCGCGCGCATTTCGCTAGAAATGTCCTGAGGAACAACGTTTACTCGCTCTGGTGGAACGACTGCTGATTCGTCTTTTTCTTCTTTTTTACGCGCCATATCGGGCTAGTTTAGCATAAATTTACAGACTATTAAAGACCTGAGGATGTGGATGCTGCGCTACTTGTTGTGGTTGCTGACAAATCAAGAACAACAACACCAGAAATATCGAAATCATCTGTTGGTATAATTATTTCCTCGTCCTGTTTTTCTATATCCACAGATGATGTCTGAGAAGACAACCGCTCCTTAAACCCAGACACAAATCCATCAAACATAGCGCCAACTCCATCGACTGGTGAAACAGTCATTCCGCGAACTTCAAGCTCTCGCGACCTAGCATCACGCGACGAAAACCATACAAACAAAATACAAGAAAAAATTACAATTGTAACAGCGAGAGAGATACTCCGTTTAATATGATTTGGTTTAGCTCGTAATTTTTCTAACATAGGACTTTTACCCACCTAACTTTTAATCTGATAGGTGATTAAATTAATCTGTAACTTTTCTTATACTTACATCAGTGTCTTTCTAGAATAAGTTGTTTCTAAATGTTTGGGCATGTGAATTAGGCTGATTTTAGCACAACAACGCCACCCTCCTTCCCTTCAAGATCTTTTCTTTTAAAGGTAAATTTTTCCATTGTCTCGGCATTCTCACCGCTCTCTTTTATAAATGCCTCAAGACTTCCCTTTGTCTGTTCATAGTCCATTGGAATGACAACTTTTGCCTCTAGCGCAAGCGTGAGTTTGTATGCATCTGCTGCTGAGAGTTCCTCACCGCTCCCAATAGGAGCAAAGAGTACATCAATCTCTCCGAGACCCTCTTTGACTTCGCGTGAAAGCGAGTCAGGAGACGCAAGCGAGCCAAGGAAGCACAGGTTGATTCCTTCGAACATTACAGAAAAAACAGTGTTGATCTTTTTTTCATTACTATACTTTGTTTCTGTACCAAAACCTTTTATAAAAATCCCGCCAACTTCATATTCTCCTGGTCCCGAAATAACAAAAGGCTGACGATCACCGTACGCACACTGGTCGGCGCCATTGAAATCTGGGTGGCGGAGAGACGAGAGCACAATATCCGCTCCAAAACGTGAACCCTTTTCTTTTGAGTCTTTACCAATTGGGTTATAGGCAATAGTTCGCTCCCCGAGCTGAACCTTGAAAAACTGCTTTCCATAATATGTGACAATCATGAAGAACATTGTAGCAGACAGCAATGGTACTTGACAAATCCTATGTATCTGCTATGCTTGTTGCACCCTTGAAGATTTGGGGTGGTGACGACCATGTGGTTGTTATCAACGTACAGTGAGGAAATCGCCATGAAAAAAATGACCGCCCAAGCACATGCCGGTCCCGCATCGGAAGCAAACTTTTTGGAGATCTCAACCGGCGCCGGCCTGGTCGGCGGTGGCAGCAGCGACTAAACAGTCCATGCGGTCGCACGCCTGCCTTGAAGCGCAACTGACGCACAGCGCTAAATAAACAGTGCAGTCCCCCGAAGCATCGCGCTTCGGGGTTTTCTTTTTTTCAGATAGTGCTACACTTAAAGCAGTTTCAACAACGAGAAAGGAAAGTGACTCAGCTATTCAAAATACTTTTTCAATACGCGGTACTTTTTTAAGGAGAGCATCATGGACGGGGACGCCTCTATCACATTTGGCGAAGGTTGGGAAGAAATCAACAACGACGGCTGGAAAGAGGAAGGCTGGGATGGATAATCCCAATATCACATGACACAAAGGGGGTCCAAAAGCCCCCTTTTTTATTAATATTCCCCCCATAGGTTTAACCAATATAAATTTGCTTTTATGTAGAGTTTCTTGTATATTAAACAAGTTAATAACAAGCAGTTCCAAGGCTAACCCTCCCCCATCCCGATATACCCGTTCGGGGGAAAACCAAGGTTCACACATCCCGCTTGTCTTACATATCGTAAGTTTGATGGGATTTTTTAATTCATGAAAAAAGATATTGAGGAAACAGTAGAGACTCCGTTGTCATTTATGGCAACACTTATGGCTGACGTAAAGGCACTCCCTGAGAATGATTCTCTCGTGGAGGGTCCAGTCATTAGTGTTGCAAAATCATGTGTGTATGTGAACCTTGGTGCTATCGGCACAGGTATCATTTATGGACGTGAGTTTATCAACGCGCGCGATGTTATCAAGAAGTTGAACATAGGCGACACAATTACTGCAAAGGTAGTCGACACAAACAACGAAGACGGTTATATTGAGCTTTCCCTAAAAGAAGCTCGACAAGCTATTATTTGGAGCGAAGCCGAGGAAGCTATCAAATCAAAAAAGGCTCTCGAACTACCTGTAAAGGAGGCAAATAAAGGTGGGCTTATTATTGAGTGGCAAGGGATTCAAGGTTTCCTTCCTGCTTCACAGCTAAAGAGCGAGAACTACCCTCGTGTAGACGATGGCGACAAGGATAAGATTCTTGTTGAACTCAAGAAGCTTATTGGCAAGCGTATTGCTGTGACCATCATTGGCGCATCACCAAAAGAAGGAAAGCTCATCTTCTCGGAAAAAGAGCAGGGAGTGAAGGAGAAGCGAGAGATTTCAGGAAAATATTCAAACGGTGATGAACTAGATGGTTCGATCTCCGGAATTGTAGACTTTGGTGTATTCGTAAAACTCGAAGATGGAGTAGAGGGTCTTGTCCATATCTCAGAGATCGGCTGGGGTCTCGTTGATGATCCACGCAAAATGTTCAAAATCGGCGAGAAGGTCCGTGTAAAGGTCATCGAGATCAAGGATGGCAAAATCTCTCTTTCTATCAAGGCCCTCAAGGAGAACCCTTGGAAAGACGCCGAGAAGCGCTACAAGAAAGGAGATACTGTCACCGGTATTGTTATCAAGTTCAATAATTATGGCGCACTTGTATCTCTCGAAGAAGGGATTGCTGGACTCGTGCATGTGTCTGAGTTTGGCACAGAAGAGGAGCTTAAGAAGAAGCTCGAGTTGGGCCGAACATACCCATTCACCATTACTCTCTTTGATGCAAAGGATCAGAAAATGACTCTTTCATACACAGAGAAAAAGTAGTTTACAAGAGAAGCAGAAAATAAAAAGGTTCGCCAACGAGCTCGTTGGCGAACCTTTTTATTTTCTGCTTCTCTACCTGTCACGCACACGACGCACAAGCCACATAATCATACGATACGCTGTATAAAGTAGGATTCCATAAAATACAACCTTCCATTTAAAAGTATACTCAAGTACGGCAAGACTCGCGAGCATTGCATATGCAAATGGTTTTTTTGTAGCATTTGACACGTTGCCAATAACATCATTTTCATTATTCTTGCTATTCTCCTGCGCAAGTATTTTTTGCTTATTCTCGCTGGTTAACTTTATTTCTTGAAGTTTTTTATCCTTTGCAAGAGCGAATTTGTACCCTTCTTCGACTCGAAAACGCTCCACAATATTTGTACTGGTTATTGCAGCTGTTTTTATTGGTTCAGGAATAGTTTCATCTATTTTCCTTAATGTATGTAAAATAGTGCCAACTGACGTTGACGCACTATCTAAAATCAACTCTGCTTCTGCCTTATCTTTTAGCAAAATCTCAAGCTCCTTATCATCAGATATTCCGTCACCGTCAGTATCTTTTTTAAGAGGGTCTGTTCCATTTCTGAGTTCATCAACGTCAGATATTCCGTCACCATCGTCATCCAGATCGTCTCTATCCCCGATATCGTCACCATCGCTGTCCATATCGACATCGCGCACACTCTTCCCTGTCTCTGTATTATCGAGCATGACTGAGCTTTTTGCACCACCAGACGATGATGCTGTTGCCCCAACTATACGCGCAGTTATTGCATGCTTCCCCTTTGTTGCCTCCCAATCGATCCACATATCACGCACACGACCACCAGATGACAAAGAAAAATTTGTTTTTCCAATAAACACACCATTGTCCAAAAATTCAACCGTGCCTTCCAGGGCATAGGAACTACCATTGAAGACAATCGTGTATATTCTGATTTTTTCTCCGTCAAAAAATGGGTCTTTTGAAAACCAAATATTTGCAGGAACAAACCCAACATTTTTTAGTGGCTGCGAAGCTGCATATACAGGAAACGAAAAAAATATAAAAATGATTAACAAGAGCGCTCTCATACAATTCATTATATAGGATATTTTTCACCCGCCCAACTTTTCATAACAATGTTTCATTGCTTCAATTTGCCATACTTAAAAAAATCCAATGGGAGCTATCCAACCGTAAACAGAAAAGTTAGGTGGGTAAAAAAGAAAAATGCACGAGATCACTCAACGTGCATTTCTCATTACTGGCAACTACGCTGTTGCCCCAACCTCACATGTCTTGCAATCCCCCTTATGTGTTACGGCGATGTAAATTGCCGAAAGTCCAACAAGAATATATACAATCTGTTCAACTACTGGCCAATTACCAAGTAACATGGTTACAAGATTATAACTTGGATTAATACCAACAAGCCCCCAGTTTATACCACCTACTATAACGAGCATAAACGAAATTACATGTAATGCTTTCATGGTGAAAAATGTTTTATATTTTACTCGACCTTTACAATATAGTATACACCTATGTTTCGCCAATAAAAGCAAAGGTGTGCATAACTTTTTCAGAACAATAGACCTAATCGAGCTCTTCTTCATTTGGGCTTTCATCGTCGTCGTTCCCAGAATTAATGGCAGATTTTATTGACTCGATTTCTGTAGGAATATCATGTGTAGGACTATACGGAGGCACAGGAACACTTCTGACCTCCTCAATACGATTTTCATCATTCCGTGTTTTTTCTCTTACTTCTATTCCCACTTCATCATCACTTGTTTTAGTTATTGTTGACGAGTGATTGATGGATTTATCTTGTGGAATATACCTTGGCACAGTATCATTAAAATCTTCATCACCACTAGCAGCGCCATTTTCCTTAACATCTTCTCTATGATACTTCTTTTTTAGATCTTTGTGCTTTCTCTCTGCATCGCCACGCACCTCGCGAATTTTTTCAACAGCGTCCCTGATTGACTTATTATCAACACGAGAAGTGTCGTCAGCTAAAGTTGTTATGCGATGAGTACTTGTTGATATTACGCCAATTGAATCGTCGTCCCCATCTTTATCCTCCAATTCAGAAATAGATCTTTCGTGATCATTGAGTACATCTGAAAATGACGAGGCTGTTCCTAGCGCATCCTCACTGTCTTCATCATTCTCAAATTTTGCTATACGATTTTTCACACGCTCTGCATAGTGCTCAAGATTCTGCTCTGCGATCTGCCGTACTTCTACTGGCACATTTTGTGTAACAGCAAGCTTTTCAAATTCCTCGAGGCGTCGCTCTACAAGTCGAATTTCCCATTCTGCCTTTTCTTTTTGAGTTACTGCTACCGCTCCGCGTACCGTCTCGTTTACATGTATCTTTATTGGGAACAGGGTATCTCCTGGGACAGTGTTCTCTGCCGCAAAAGAGACCGAGCTCCCCATCAAAAGTCCTCCAAGGACCAAAACTGAGATACTCTTTTTATTTCGGCTAGCGAGGAGCGTGCGGGAGAGACCACTTTCACGCGACGTCCGAGCGAAGATGAAATGTGATTTAATATTAAAAGGTGATGGAATAGCGCGAGGAATACTTACTGGGTTTGCTTTCACATGGCGAAAAAGCGCGCTTTTTATCTCTGCTTTTTCTGAAGCAGAAAGTCGTGCGTGTTTCGATCCATTCTTTAGTTGTTTAATTATGTTTTCCATTATTTTGTGAGAGTGTCTTGAGTTTCTCTATTGCCCTATGAATACGTACAGATATTACATTTTCTGATTCATGAAGAATGCTTGCCATATCTTTTACAGAGAGCCCATCAATGTGCCGCATTACGAGAGCTTCACGATATTTGTCTGGAAGTTGCTCCAAAAGAGCTTGCGCATGCTCATACTCGTCACGAGACTCTATGCTGTGCATTGTGTCAAACCCAATGTCAAACCCTTCTTCGTCACGCATCTGATCAAGGGATATTTCCTTCTTTTTTCGATATTCATCAATAATAAGGTTGTTTGCAATACGGTAAAGAAATGCTCTAGTATTGTCTATTTCCTTATCTTGTGACATGTAATCCCAGAGGCGTACAAACGCTAATTGTGTCAGATCTTTTGCCTTCTCACGGTCTGACACACGAAAAACGCAGTGCCGAAATATCGCATCGGCAAACTGTTCATATATTTTATTGAATTCTTGTTCAAGCGCATTTGGATTCATGCCTACAACAGTGAAGACGGCCTTAATGTGCCATTCTTACAGACACTTTAGCATTTTTGGAGCTAAAATCTAGTACTGTTAGGATTCTAAATATGCCTAAAATTAGATAATCAATGCTATAATTATCTGCATAATGCTAGAAATCGACCCATATTCAATCTTGATTGTGTTGGCACTTCTGGTGGTTGTTTCGTATGTATTCAATATCATCTCTAATAAACTGAAGTTTCCTTCTGTTCTACTCCTCCTTGGTACAGGAGTTGGACTGAGGTACTTTGGGGACTCTGTCGGCTATTCGTTTATTCAAGCAACGACTCTGCTGCAGTTTTTTGGCATAGTAGGACTTATCTTAATCGTTCTCGAGGGGGTGCTTGACCTCAAGATAACCAAAGACAAGGCCTCTCTCATTGGTCAGTCATTTATTTCTGCTATCGTTATCTTTTTCACGACCGCTGGAGTCATCTCTCTCATATTTATACTACTCCTCGACATCCCTATTCGCAACGCAATCGTCTACGCTATCCCACTTGGGATCATCAGTAGTGCTATCGCTATTCCAAGCGTAATAGATTTTACCGAAGAAAAAAAAGAATTTATTATTTACGAATCTACTTTTTCTGACATCCTTGGTATTCTCCTTTTTAACTTTATTGTTGCTACAGCGGTTGTCGACTGGGCTGCAGTAGGCGGATTCTTTTCAGACATTATATTGAGCATCATTGTTTCTATCGTCGTTTCATTGATATTGACATACTTTATTCAGTCCATAAACGCACAGGTTAAGTTCTTCTTAGTTTTCTCCTTACTAATCATTCTCTTCTCTGTGGGGAAACTCCTCCACCTGCCATCGCTTATTCTCATTATGGTTTTTGGTCTTATCATAAACAACACGCAACTCCTAAGGAGTATTCCTTTTGGGCAGGTAGCATGGCAGAAAGCCGGCCTATTTTCTGCTGACCTAAAACTCATTACCGCAGAAACTGCATTCCTTGTCCGAACGTTCTTTTTTCTTATTTTTGGTTACACACTAAATCTCGCGCTTATCGTGGATGAAGGCGTAGCAACAATAGGCTCGCTTATTGTTGTATCAATCCTCATCATACGTTATGTCTTTCTACGATTTATCCTCAAGACAAATGTTATTTCAGAACTTTTTATTGCTCCGCGAGGTCTTGTAACTATTATTCTTTTCTACAGTATCCCGATTCAGCTTAGACTCGATGCTTTTAGCGAAGGCATCGTATATTTTGTTATTATTGCATCTAGTCTCCTGATGATTCTCGGACTTCTCACCTCTAAAAAACCGCTCGAGGAATACCAAGAGGGCTCAGTATATTCCCCAAGACAATAAAAACCAAAAACGCCCAGCATTTGCTGGGCGTTTTTGGTTTTTATTTTTAGATAAATGTAAGTGCTTTACCCTTCTGTCCTGCGCGACCAGTACGACCAATGCGGTGTACGTAATCATCATAGGTTTCAGGAATGTCGAAATTTATAACATGCGACACACCGGCAATGTCGAGACCGCGTGCGGCAACGTCTGTTGCCACGAGAATCTGTGCCATACCTTTTTTGAAAGTATCAAGCGCGCGCTGACGCTGACCCTGGTTCTTATCACCGTGAATAGACTGCGCCTTGAAACCCTTTTTACCTAGTGCTACTGCAAGTTTTTCTACGCCGTGCTTCGTTCTTCCGAAGATGAGAACTTTTTTGAATTCTGGCTGAATCAAAAGGTCGTGGAGCACTTCCAATTTATCCTCCCCTGACTTTATCTTCACGACATCCTGCTCAACATTCTTTGATGTGTCTTGAGTCTTTACAGAAACCATCACTGGCTCCTTTAAAAAGTCCTTGATAAGCGCCCCAATCTCAGGCGAAAGCGTCGCAGAGAAAAATAGTGTGTGGCGCTCCTTTGGCATGAGCGCAAGCATATAACGCATGTCATGAATGAAACCCATGTCCAACATTCTGTCTGCCTCGTCGAGGACGACTGATTTAAAATCAGCAAGGTTGATACACTTGCGTTCTATCAGATCCTTGATACGTCCTGGTGTGCCAATAATAAAATTATGCTGATAGCGGAGATCAGAAATCTGACGACCAATAGCTGCGCCGCCAACACAGCACACCGAGAAAATCTTGAAACCTTTTACAAAACCCTTGAGTTCCATTTCGATTTGCTGAGCAAGCTCGCGTGTTGGAGCCATCACAATCACTTTCTCCTTTGGATTTGCGAGGACTTTGTTGATAAGCGGAATAAGAAACGCGGCTGTTTTACCAGTTCCAGTATTTGCAATACCAACAAGGTCGTGTCCATGCAAAATGTGCGGAATAACGCGGTCCTGAATCGGTGTCGGCTCATTGTATCCCTTTGTTAAAATGTTTGCCTTCAAACGCTCATCGATTATAAAATCCTTGAACAAGTGCTCAGGGGTAAAAACCACTGCCTCTTCTGTTATAACAGTTTTATTGATGAATCTTGAAATGTCGATGTGCTGACCCTTTCGCGGTCCACGCTTACCACTGCCCCTACTAGAGCCTCCGCGTGATGCATTAAAAGTACGACCGAGTGGTGGGCGTGAGGAAAATGCGCGAGGCGCTGATGTTGCGTCTGTTTTTTGGCGTGAGCTTGAGTACGAACGCGACGTTCCACTTGAAGCACCGCCAGTGCGAGGTCTTGATGACGAACTCGAACGTGACGAATTAGAAGATTCGCGTCTTGGACGGAGACCACTAGAGCTTGTGCTTCTACTAAATGATTTTCTTTGTTCCATATTGTATTGTTCTAAAAGACCTGCTTTCACAGACCTATAATTAATTCTTCATTAATTTCTCTGAAGCCTCTGTGTGATGCGAAGAATGTGCTTTTAGGACAACCCCTTTCGGGAAAAACCCGAGACAAAAACTCTATGAGATGAAGTTATAACAAGTATATACTATTTAGAACTATTTGTCAAATTTGGTATATTCCTCTCGATTATTTCTGATATAAGAAAAAGTCTCCTCTCTACTTCATTAAAGACTTCCTCATTCCCCCTTTTCATGGTGCCTTCTGTTATTTTTATTGCATTCATCCAATTAATGAGGTTCTTTTGATATGTCGCAATATATTCTATGTCAGTTGTGTCACCGTCATTGAGCATTTTAAGAACTGTATCAAAGATTGGTTTTGTTATAGAAAGTTGCCCCCTAATTTCATCCACACTTAATCGGACCTTTGTTTCTTCGAGGGGGAGATTGTGTTGGGGACTGTCACTATTATTAGCATGCCCAAAACGAAATTTTTCCATTTCAACAGTATAACTCATACATCAAAAAACAAAAACCACAGACAACTAGTTGCCTGTGGTTAAATTTACTAAAAACAAGGTGATTATGTATGCAACCCCTCACGAACCATCTGCCAAACTGAGGCAATCCCGACAAGAAGGTTGAATTGCTGTTTGACAGTATCTACATTATGACTCGAAAGTTGACAGCCCCGGTCGCCAAAATCTCTTGGCATAGTCCCTAAACATGCGCAATTACCGCGTGTATTCATATGCAATACGCCATTATCACGCAACCGTACCACAAAATCACCACGCCAAGACCTGACTTGAAGCTGCCCATCAACATGAGGCATAAAAAAATGCGACTTCATTGCTTCTATTGCTCTTTCAAGCTCAATCTGCCTACCAAGTCCTTCAAGATACTTACGTGCCTGTGTAGAAACAGCTAGCTCGAGCCCTGCACCATGAAACTGCGTTGGTTCTCGTGATAAAAAAGTTTCTACAACAAAAAGTTGCGTATGGCATCCTTGTTGCATTTCCACGTTTTGCTCATCATACTCATAGATCAAATGTTGCAAAATGAAGAAGATATTTGCAAGAGTGGATCCAAGGTCTCGCATTTGAGCAACAGGCTCCACAGTATTGCTTTCATTAACAAACGCTGGAACCTCGATACATACAAAATCATCGAGACTCTTTGATACTCTGGCGCAACCATACCAGCCAAACGAGCCACCAAAGATGGACGGTGATATGTATTCCTGCCCATGACGTGAGGCATAGTGCGTTTCAGCTCCAGTGAGACTCACAAATTTAAGCCAATACTCAAGAGTCACAAAAACCTGAAAATGTGTGCCACTAAAGCCTAGATGATAGACTTCTGGCAACTTTTTACCACCTACTAATGGAAAGAATTCCATGACTTTCTCCTTTTAAAGAATGATCTACGTTGATACTATGTAAATGTACAGAGAATTGCAAGCTCAAAAAGTTCAAGACTTTTCTACTTATCCAAATCCAGCACCTCATCAATTCGAATCTGATGCACAAATTCAGGAACATGAGAAACGAGGATCATCGCACCTTCGTATTGATCTAAAGCCTTTGCAATAACTGGCAAATGGCGAAAGTTGATATGGTTTGTTGGTTCGTCTAAAATTAGTAAACCTGGTTTCTCAAGCACAAGCTGAGCAAAGGCCACAAGCCCCTTCTGCCCCTCTGAAAGACTACCAATCTTTGTATAAATCACATCAGACGTAATCAGGAAACTTGCGGCAACGGCGCGCATACGTTCTTCATCTAGCTTGCCATCCACAGCCTGCGCCGCGCGAGCAAGCGACTGGTACACTGTGTCGCTAAAGTCCAGTGTAGAAAAATCCTGACGATAGTAGCCCACCCGCACACCCTCGGCAATCTTTGCGCCTTTTGCATTCCCTGTCGCAATTGATTCCAGAAGTGTAGATTTACCGATTCCGTTTGGTCCTGCAAGCAATAGATGAAACTTTTTCTTGAGTGAGAGTTTTATTTTCTTTTCAACTGGCTTGTGATTTTTTAATACAGAAAATGATGAGATGTTCAAAAGCTCCCCAGTAAGTTCGGGCTGTGATGGAATAGTAAATGCGCGAATCGTTTTGTCTTCCTTGCGAATATCCACTTTTGCCTCTTCCATTTCCTCCACCTTCTCGCGCATGCGCTTTGCCACCATGCGCATTTGACCTCCCTTCATCGCGAAAAAGTTTGCTTTGTCCTTGTTTGCTTGAATCTCTTTTGCAAGTTGCGCGTTCTTCATGTTTTCTTTTTCAATCTGCGCGGTGATTTGTTTTACAACTGCAAAATAGTCACCAACATAATTTTCAATTTTGCGTGTATAAATATTTAAATAGAGCACACCTTCGGTGAACGAGTTCAAAAACTCGGCATCGTGAGAAATAACAATAACTGTTTTTTTATACTCTTTAAGAAAATCAGTGAGGTGCGCAATCCCTGCCTTATCGAGATTGTTGGTCGGTTCATCAAGAAGAAGTACATCGGGGTCCTGAATGAGAGCCGAAGCAAGAAGTAGTCGCGCCTGCTGACCACCAGAAAAAGATTTGATGATTCGGTCATGCATTTTTTCGTGTCCTTTCAAGTTCACTACTTCAAGCACATCGTCTATTTTAGGGTCGAGGTCGTATATTTTTTTAGGAAAACATTTTTCAAAAAACTCCCTCACAGTGAGCTCAAGCTGATCGCGAGGAACAACCTGCTTTGATATAGCAATTGATACACCTTTCCCTATATGGATATCTCCGTCTTCAGGCTTATTTGCTCCGGTGATAAGCGCGAAGAGCGAGGACTTGCCGGCGCCGTTTTGTCCCATCAGTGTAAGTTTTGCCCCGCGACGCACAGCAAAAGACACATCATCTAAGATGGGTTTATTGTGCCCGTATTCAAACGATACATTTTCGAATCGTACGATAACTTCTCCTTGTGCCATAGTATTAAGCCCTCACACCATACCCTATTTCGCCAGAAACGCCAAGTATTTCTACAATTTCGTTTGATTTTCTGCCTTCACCGCAAGTAGTTCCTTCTTCATTTCAACCATAGCAAGCTCGCGGTCCACCATAAGGCGATTAAGCTTTTCAAATTCTGCAAGTCTTATTTGAAGTTTCTCTTGGCTTTCTATTATACTATCAATTGGACGAGCTGTTGCATAAACAACACTATTATGAGGCGTGGCGTTCCACAAAAGGTGTGTATACGAACCATCTTTTCGCTTATAGCGATTTGTAAAATTTTCAACAGGTTTACCTTCACCAAGACTCGCCATCGCTCGTAGTGTTTTTTCTTTATCCTCGGTATGGACGAGGTCAATGTAAGGAGAGTGCAAAAGCTCCTCTTGGGTGTAGCCTAGCGTCCTTGTAAAAGCTGGGTTAATTTCAAGGAAATATCCCTCAATACTTGCAAGACACATTAAATCTTCTGAGATCTCAAAAAATACATCAATCTTTTCCTTAAGCGCTCTCTGTACGTTCTGTGCCACTAATTCAATTTGCTCTTTTTGGTTTTTAAACTCTTCTTCTATTTTCTTTGTCCTTTCATCAAGAATACGAGCATTAATACCAGTAAATTTTGTATAGAAATAGAGCAAGCCAACAACCGCAGAGAAGCTAAAAAAAGCCTGCCGTATAGTGACCCAGTCATACGGAGTCACTATAAGCCCGAAGGCCTTCGCAATTGAAATTAAGCCTAAAATTATTAGGAGTCCAGCATTCCACCGAAGACCTAGCTCATCATCAAAAAGAAAAAAAGTAAGAACAGGAAACGTAAACGCCCAATATAAACCAGTCCCTCCAATCCCACCATTGAAAAATAGGAATGAAATCATCACGGCCATTATTGAGAGGAGCACCGCACTCGCCCTGTTTGCATTAAAGCTTTTGCGTAAGTACCATGTGTTGACTATACCAATAACACCTAAAGATGTTTCAATAGCTCCAGGAACATATTCGCCAACGTAAATACGATATAGCCCAAACCCAACAGCGCTTGAAATACCTATAATAGAAAACCCATTGATGAACGAAACTTGCCTACTCTGCACGGGAGTCCACTCTCTCCCAGAGTAGATATAGTTCCAAAAAAGTCTTGAGAAAATGTTTCCTGAATTCATAAGATTAATATATCACATCGGCACTTCAAAATGAAAAAGTAGAGAAAAACATTCATTTGCCCAGAGTAAAAGAGTCTTCTTATTATAACCCAACACAGATTAGATTTATGTAGCTTATGCTGCGAGCCAGCCACCATCTACATAGAGCGTCGCGCCAGTAACATAGCTTGCTTCCTCAGATGCTAGGAATACGACTGCAGCAGAAACTTCTTCTGGGCGACCCATTCGTTTGAGAGGCACTCCAGCGAGCATTGCATCCATAATTTCCTTTGGTAGACTTGCCGCCTGCACCATTGGTGTATCAATAGCTCCCGGCCCGATTGCATTTACATTTATGCCAAGAGGCGCTAGCTCAATAGCAAGTGTTTCAGTCAAACCAATAATGCCTCCCTTTGAAGCCGTGTAGTGAGCTCCACCCGCGATACCTACGCCTACTCCTCCTGAGGCAATAGATGCAATATTTACAATTCTTCCCCAATTATTTTTCGCCATTTCTTTTGCTGCACGCTGAGCGCAATGGAAATACCCTTTCAAATTTATATCAATAGTTCTGTCCCAGTCTTCCTCTGTCATTTCCAAAAAAGGCTTCGACTGATAAATGCCGGCATTATTTACAAAAATATCTAGTTTCCCGTATTTCGCAATCACTTGGTCAAATACGCTCTCCACATCTGCCTTATTAGAAACATCCATTTTGAAGCAAATCACATCGCCACCATTTGCGCGCACCTCATCAGCGACAAGTTCGCATTGAGCTAAATCAATATCAGTAATAACAACTTTTGCTCCCTGCCCCGCAAGCGAAAGCGCATGCGTGCGTCCCATCCCTCGTCTCGCACCGGTTACAAGAGCTACTTTTCCTTGTAAATTGAACATAATTTTGTATTAATTTAGAACCATTTGCTAATAGTTGTATTATACACCATTTTAAAAATGTAAAATATTGAAAAATTTGCAATCCAACATAAATTATTGATACAATCAAAAAATGAAAAAAATTACCTTGATTGCTTTGTTTGCAGTTATAACGACAACCATAATCGCCTTCACAACAAACATATTTGACTCGACAGATGAAAAAACTGTTATTTACACGACAAAATCAATAGCCACAGAACCAGTTGTGATTACAGAGAAACCAAGCCAACAAATTGTTACAGAACCTTCAAAACCAGTTTCTGAAAAAAAATTCACAACAACAGAAGTAGCGAAGCATTCCTCAGAAAGTGATTGCTGGGTAATCATTAACGAAAAAGTATATGACCTTACCTCGTACATCCCTATGCATCCAGGTGGGCAAAGCGAAATAATTAATAGGTGCGGTGGTGACGCAACGATACCTTTCAACAGAGAGCGTAAACACAGTAATGCAGGAGTCCAGGCAGAGCTTGCATACTATATTCTTGGCTCATTGTAAGATACGTACGACGACACGTCATTTGGCATAGTTCACACAGTCGCTTATTACTGCCTAGTCAAAATCGTCCCAGCAAAAAAAAATACCGCACGGATGGCGGTATTTTTTAGCTCATAAAACTGCATCAAGCTCCGCAACTCCCTCCGCTTTGCTGTTTAGGCATTGTGACCTTTGAAGCAACTTGCGCGTACCCAGACGCGCTTGAATAGTTGATACCAAGCACTTCCTGTGGCGACACGTGCTTCCATTCAATCCCTTTACTTTTCATGTACGTTGCGATGGTGATGTACGTATCGGGAAACCAGTAAGAATTGATTATCAATGCGGTATTCCACATCTCCTGTTCGCTCGCCCCTTGTGAAGCCATTAGTTCCAGTAGCCCGAGCATTGCCATGCCATGATTGCAATCAGGAAAGTGCGTAGAGTTACCACAACATGGTCTGTATATCCCTCTAGACACTTTGTCTACAAGCGCTTGTTGCTCTGTTGTTAACTCGAAGAACGAATGCTTGCTGTAGTGCCCCATCGCGTTCCCTTTTGAGAGCGTCCATCCGCCCGTTGAGGCAAAATTTCCAGCTCCACCATACGCAATATCCGCCATTTCACCAGAATCTAAAATGGGATTCTTGCTTGCAAGACCAAGCGCCCAAAATAGATTAAGGAGATATCCAGCGTTGTCTTTCGTTATTTTAAGATTACCATTGCTTTGCCCAAAAAGCAGAGTTTCATATTCATCTGTGAATACCCCTCTCTGCTCGTATATCGCTTTGAATTTGTCAGTGTCTATCGCTCCGGCATCAACAAGTTTTGAACCCAAATTGCCCCACACTACTTGCAACTCAACTCCCCCATGCGGAAGCACTGTTTCTTCTGAAACCTGCGTTTGTGATTCCGCTACAATGGGGGCAGACTCCTCATTAATGCTAGCTATATCTCCAATTCCACCAGCATACATCCCCCCCACAAAAATTACTGAAGCAATCGCAAAAGCAGCAATTGATGTATACTTTTTCCCAAGTCTAGTTTGAGAAGAATTTTCTGCTATTTTATTTTGTGTTTCATTTTCCATAATTTATTTACGGGATTACGTTTATATCAAGCTCTAATTTTAATGTTGGGTTGATTGCAGAATTGGTCTCTATATAGACAACCTTTTTTGCCGGACCCGTGCCCTGAGGACCATGAGCTGCTGGGTCTACTGATACTTCAATGGTTATTTCTTGACCAGCTTTTACAGTCTCGACAGCGAGAGACTTTCCTCCATGTCCTGGCATTCCAAACGGCCCATTACGTGACAACCCACTCACAATAGTCGCTTCTGTACACATGCATGAAGTGTATACTTTCCCAATTTTTAATGGTGTGCTTCCAGTATTTTTCACCACAAACGAGTGGCTGACCTTTCCTTTCGCCATCGAGATTACACCAAAATCAAAGAATTTTTCGGTAGCCACTAGTTCGCTATAATTTCCCTTGCCAGCAATTGATGGATCGCCATACCATATACTAATTCCGTTTGGTGACTTACCTACATTTATCTTTGCGATTTCCTTTTCTACAGTGGTGTCTATTACCGATACGTCATCGCTCTTTAGGTTAGCAACATACACAAACTTTCCGTCCTTAGAAACGACAACCCCATGTGGAGCCGAACCGGCAAGAATTGTCTCTGTTACTTTCATTTCTATTAGGTCAATTTTATACACATTGTTACTGACTGGCTGATCAAAGTAAAGACCTTGGTCGGCAACATACACAAAACGAGAATCGGGTGTTGGATAGATCTGCACCGGACCCTTCGCCTCTTTTGGCAAATCAATGTAGCTCAATTCTGAGGAAGCTGTATCATAGACTGCCAAAGTTTTTGCGTCATACACGGAAGCAAGCGCGTATTTACCATCTGGTGTTACGCCAGTCTGCACGGCTCTACCACGAAGAGGTATATACTTCATTATGAAGCTTGCAATATCAAGGACCCCCATACTTTTCCCACCAAGCATCGCAATGTATGCTGTTTTACCATCAGGAGAAATACGAAGCCCGTGAGGTTCTCCACCTTTTTTTGTGGTTACTTCCTTTTCTACCTCAAATGAAGAAGTATTTATTTTGTACACAATCCCCTTTTCCTGAGAAGCAACGACCGCATACGCACTATCCGGCGTTAGAGAAACATGCGAAAGGTGTAAACCTTGCCCGAGCTCAATTCTTTTTACAATTACATCTGAGAATGGGTCAATAACGATTACTTCATCCATAATTTCGCTGGGTATCGCAACCTCATCTCCATGCCCCGTGTCCGCATACGCAATTGGAATAATTCTAAAAGACATTTTCATATCCTTTTTTTCAACAGCATTGGCAGTTACCCATACGCTTTTGTTATCGGGAGCGACTTGCACATTGTGAGGCATATAGCCCACAGTCATCCCGTTCTTGTCTTCCGACAAATCAATTCTTTTCAAAACTTGGTTCGTTTTTGCGTCTATCACTGATATCTCCCCAGCACCCTCAATGGCAACATAAATCTTGTTACTGTCTCCAGAAACGATATTGTCATTCCCTTGATTGCCAAAATAAATAAGTGCTACAATTCCTGCAATCGCAACCAATGCGATAACTATTTTTATATTTTTCATTTTTTCAATAATTTAGTCTGATAAAAAACTAGATTATTGATGGGCTGTTTACTAATAGCGAAAGCCAGCGAGTAAGCGCCTGTGGCCTGTATAATTTCGCGATAAAATCACGAGATAAAATAAATAGCGAGACAAGCAGACGACGTATCAATGCAATATATTTGCGGAACACGTATGGCACCGCGACAAAAAGTAGAGCGATTATTAACACTTGCGTTACCATAGAAGAAACAAGACTGTTTGTAAGAGCCTGATACATCGAAATATAGTGAGACGCAACAGACAAATCGCCTGTTGGGCAAACCTCGGCATGTAGCGGTGACGTTGGGCAATCGCTGTTCATCAATAAGCCCTGATTATGGTACATCGCAAAAATACTGAAAAAAGCCCCAATAACGAAGGCTGTTATAACTATTGATGCTAGAAACCTTTTCATACAGCAATGGTACCATCACGTTCCCTGAAATACAAGTACACCGCAATACTTAAAACAGCCGCAAAAAAACACCACACAGACACGTATGAAACCGTGTAAAAACGGTATGTAATTGCAAAAGATACAGCAATTAAAACTCCAAGGATATTGATCATCCTGTGGCTTGAAAAAAGGCAGCTGACGCAAGTTGCGAGCAAGTACATCCCAACCAAAAGAACACCGTATTTCCCTGGCATTGAGTAAACGATACTCTTGTTCACTATTTGAGAAGCGACTGGATTG
Organism: Candidatus Nomurabacteria bacterium GW2011_GWC2_42_20; assembly: GCA_000998425.1. Classification (GTDB taxonomy): domain Bacteria; phylum Patescibacteriota; class Minisyncoccia; order Phycocordibacterales; family UBA1550; genus UBA1550. Next base: position 48,106 of record LCDG01000001.1, on the reverse strand, counting down.
CTAACTATAAAGTAGAAGAGATACGAACCCACTGCGAGTCCGACAAATTGAAATGAGTACAATATTTTTTTGCGGCGAGAATCGGTTTCCAAAAGACCAACGGATAGTGGCACAAATATTGGCCACAGCACGTACGCAAAACCAAGGTACGCATAGGTTGCAATCTGATTAAAAATTTGCGCGCTGTATTGAAATGAAAGCCACACAGCTCCTTCAACAAACTGCTGTACTCCAAACAAAAGCGGAATTGAAGCAAACGAAAGTTCCTTCTTAGCTTTCGCTTTCTTAATTGTTACAACTCCTACAGCTGATAATGCTGTCCCTGCCACAAAGCTTGCTGTTACTGAAAAACACATAACTTATATTATACCTTAGTCCATGTGATATGCTCGTATATGCTCGACCAAATGAAACCAAAGCTGAACGCAAAAAGGAGCTCTTCCGCAGGAACACCTAATATTAGAATCCCAGAAATTGCTGAAAGATTCCAGACTTGCTCTACATAGCCAGGATACAAAGCGATGAGCGTAATAAAATACACAAAATATATACCTAAAAACAAGGTAGCGCTCATAAGCATCTTCTTTTTTAAGTCAGGTCGACAATACCAAGTCGCAAACCCACCAACAGTCATTGCAATGATAGCAGAATAGATTGGATTAAGCGGAGAAGCAACAAGAAGTATTAGGAATGTCGCGGGCGCAGACAGAAGCGATATTAGATGATATTGGTGGCGTGCAAGATGTTGCTCATGTGGCGTCATTTGCTTGTGCTGTCTGTGAAAAATGCGCTCGTATATTACAACAACGATGCCACCGATAGCAAATGAGAATATAAAGCTCTCTATATCAAAACCAGTCTGATGCGCCAAGTCAAAAAGTGATGGAGGGTTCCAATATTCGGGAACAAAAATCGGTTCTGTAATTCCAAAAAGCGATGTCCAGAGACTCACAATGATCATCTTTCTCTTGCTATCTTTGTTTTTTAAGAGTACGTAAACAAAAAACCAAACTGCAACGAGTATCAAGCTCCATATTAGCCAAGCGAGTTGCGGTTCGTGTATTGAGTTCATGTTATTTGTATCCCGATATCCCTACTGGTTCCAGTGGCAAATAACAGGATTCCTTAATAGCCTCACTTTGTGTTATTGATTATATTTTGAATAATTTGATCAACTTCTTTTGGCTTGTCACCCAAGTCCGCATTCGTGAAAAATTGTGAGAGAATGATTGGTCGCATGCCAGAGATATGCGTTTGACCATCTTTGACGTACACATTTATTTTGCACGGCATACAAAGTCCTATTTTAATATCCGCATTCAAAAAATCATTCGCGTATTTAGCGTTGCAGAATTCAACAATTTTGAATGAGTCTCGCGTGAACCCCTTTTCAATGAGTGATTGTTGCACATCATGAACATACAAAACCCGCATACCTGCTTTTGCAATCTCATCCTGCACAGCTTGAACGGCATCGTTAAAACTTTTCGTTGTGATTTTTGTGTAATCAAATTCCATAGTCCTTATATGGTACTCAAATTATTCCTTCTGAGCAATAGTGCGTTTATCGCCACAATGACGGTAGACGCGCTCATAAAAACTGCTGCGACTGCAGGTTGCAAAATAACACCCTTGTACGCGAGTACACCTGCCGCCAGAGGGAGCGCGATGAGATTGTACCCTGTCGCCCAGAAAAGATTCTGAATCATCTTTGTGTAAGTGAGCTGTGAGAGGCGAATGATTTTTGGAATATCGCGAGGGTCATTACGTACTAAAATAATGCCAGCTGACTCAATAGCGACGTTAGTGCCAGCGCCAATGGCAATACCGAGATCGGCCTGAGTGAGCGCTGGCGCGTCATTGACCCCGTCCCCCACCATCGCAACTTTATGCCCCTGTGCTTGTAGTATTTTTACCTTCTCGGACTTTTCCCCTGGAAGCACGCGTGCAAAATATTCGTCTATACCGAGCTCGCGCGCAACCCATTTTGCTGTATCAGGCGAGTCTCCGGTGATCATAGCGGTGCGAATGCCAAGCTTACGGAGCGATTGTATTGCCTCACGAGATTCCTGTCGGATAATATCTGCGAGAGCGATGGCACCAACAAGGTGCCCCTGCGATGCTACAAAAATAACAGTTTTACCTTCGCTTTCAAGCGCGCGAGTCTTTAGCAGGAACTCTTCTGCGACAACAATTGCCACCTCGTTCATAAACGACTCATTTCCTATGAGCACTGTCTCTCCGCCCACATCTCCACGCGCACCTTTGCCCGCAACACGCTCAAAATTATTCATCGATTCTAGCACAACTCCTCGCCTGCGCGCCTCCACAACTATTGCCTTTGCTAGAGGATGTTCGGACCCCTGGTCAAGCTCAGCGCCTTTTTTAAGCACATCAATATCATTAAACGAACCAGTAGGAATAATTGCATGTACGCCAAAAGCTCCTTGCGTAAGCGTCCCCGTTTTATCAAAAAGCACAATATCTATAGCTCGCGCTGACTCAAGAGCAATACGCTGTCGCACAAGGAACCCATTGCGTGCGGCCATAGTGGTGGATATTGACGCGACCAACGGTACAGCGAGACCTAACGCATGCGGGCAAGTAATCACGAGGACCGCGACAAGGCGTTCAGTTGCAAATACAACTCCGGCATTCGCAAAAATCCATGCGATAAATGTGGCCGTGCCAGCCACAACAGCTATGACAGTCAAATAAAGCGCTGCACGGTCGGAAAGAATCTGCAGACGTGACTTGCTCGCTTGCGCATCCGCCACCAAGCGCATCACACCAGCAAGAAATGTTCCCTCGCCGATTTTCTTCACTTCTATTGTGAGGCTGCCGTCACCATTGATGGATCCAGCGATTACCTCGGAATCGATTTCTTTTGAGATAAGCTTTGATTCACCAGTGATAATGGATTCATCAAGCTCAGAGCGACCCTCCACAACGACACCGTCAGCTGGCACTTTTGCGCCAGGGCGCACGAGCACTCGGTCGCCTACGCGGAGTTCTGAAATGGAAACAGTTTCTGTAGAGCCGTCACGCAACACCTCGGCTGTATCTGGTAAAAGTTTTGCGAGTTCCTTGAGCGCTCCCTGCGCTCCCTGTACCGCCTTCATCTCTATCCAGTGACCCAGAAGCATCACGGCGATAAGCGTAGAGAGTTCCCAGAAAAGCGTATGTTCGCTACCAGTCAAAACAGAAAAAATACTGAACGAATATGCCGCCGTAATCGCAAGCGCGATGAGCGTCATCATTCCTGGAAGACCCGCGCGAAGTTCACGGTACGCACCAAGCAAAAAAACCAAACCGCCGTAAAAAAACACTGTCGAACCGAGTGCGAGTATTGCGTATTGCACACCAATAAACTGAGGTGGGGTCCACGTGAATGCGCGCGCAAAAATTTCAGAGTAAACGAGAATTGGGATCGTTAGCGCAAGCACTATCCAAAACTTTTTCAAAAATTCTGCAGTATGATGCCCCTCATGCTTAGTAAATGCGGAACTATGCGGACTTGACGCATGCTTATGCGGAATAGAATCAGGACTATGCGGATTGCCTTCAGCGACTGTCCGCGTATCATCCGCGTCCTTCCACGCTCGCGCTGGCACGAGGCTCATCCCACACTCTGGACACATACCAGGCTCTGTGCGCACAATGTTCGAATGCATCGGACACGTGTAGAGTGTTTCTTTCATGCAAATATAATAACACAAATAATTGTCGCTGAACCAAAAACTGCCGTCACGGCAGTTTTTGGTTCAGCTGTAATCAATTTAATCCTAAACACTCGGAGCAGTAAAACGATTATAGAAATATGCAAACAGATACGCCGTGCCATATCCATATACTACAATCTCAAGGAGACCAATAGTCACTCCTGCAAGAGTAACCTCAACACCACCGACAAACTTATCTACATTTACAATGTGCGCCATCCAACCTAAAAGCCTCATAGCAAAATCTGGCCACAAAGCCGTAAAACCAGCGCAAATAACATACACGACCCCAAACGTAACAGAAACGGCCAACGAAAACTGATGTTTTTTGAGTTCCATAATATTTAATAATTAATTATATATTCTTCGACCTGTTATAATTTTACCCTAAAGCATTCTGTTGTCTACAGTTATTTCTTCCTAGCTTCTAATGCGCGATAAAGCTCTTTTATTACAGGGTCATCTTCATAATCACTGATGTCCATATTGCGTTTATCGCGGAGGACTGGAGCAAATACTGAAATATCCGCGTTATAAATATCAACAAGGTCCTGTCGCCCAATCCCCTCTGCGTGATCACGAAATGACTTTAATTGTGTCATAATCTGCTGGAGAACAACGAGTTGAATTGGGTTTTCTCCAAGCTTGCGTTTCTCTCCACGGAGCCATTGCCCAGCAAGCTCGATTACATGCCTGCGCTCCACCCCCACAATTATGTGTGGCATACTAGAAAGCTCTCCTTTAAATTGCGCATAATCTGGATCCATAAAATAACGTACTGTGCCAAGCTGACCTTTTTCAATTTCACCAAAAACGCGAGCTATTTTCTTTTCAACACTATTGCGTCCAAAAGTAACGTCTATCCCCATACCAACATATGGAAACGACCGTAAAGCATCGTTCAAACGCACCAATACGTCCATACCATTTTTAATATCATCAAATTCTGACGTTAAAACCGTGTGCGTGTTTTCACCAAGCCAGTTGCTCATTTCGGCATTCTCGTAAAATATCGCTTCAAAAACATCGGCATATTTTTTGTGCACCTCATCTTCGGAGCCAAACTTTGCCTTCATTGAACGCACATATTCAATGTCTCGAGCTACAGCATCGGAACCATACACACCCTCAAATAAAACTGGGTCTATAGCCTCTTCTTTTTTAATCTCGCGCGCCTTTATCGCAGCCTCTGCAATGAGGGGGTGAAGGTATTCTGGATTATTAAGGGATCTTTGTGCTGCAAATTCAGGATTTTCGAATTTCATATACGACTATTGTACCGCAACTAACGTCAGCACAGCAAATACAATTAAAAAACGCCCAGACCTTACACTCTGGGCGTTTGATTTAATCAGGTGATATACATAGGTTTAACCTATGTATATCATTATTTCTGAAATTTTCGTTTTCGAACTACAATCATTTCGTAGTCTGGGTCAATCCAAACCTTGTTAATTATCCTTGCAACTATTTCAGGTGGATGGTTCCTAAAGAGTAGGTGCCACGCTCTATGCTTGTTACCTGGAACAACAGAGATATTTCTCTGCACAGATTTTCCGCCTAGTGATCTTGGGCAACGATGATGTTCAGTGTCGTACTGTTTGTCTGCCATGATTTCTCCTTAAACCATGATTTCAAAAAGAACCAGAAGGTTCGCCTAATCAAAACTACCACATGCAAGAAAGTATTACAAAAACTACTTCTCCTAGTTTTTCGGAGCATGCCCCAACAGGGCTCGTGCAAGACGTATGTGCAAGAAAGAAACATTAGGTCCAACCTTATTTTTAATTGGTGTAAGTAGCGCTATCTTTCCGTCCTTTAAAAGTTCTGTTATAGCTTTTTCTATTTTTAAAAAATGCGCATGAGAAATCTCATTCCTTAGGTGTCGCATATCCACGCGAGACTCTTCCTCCATTAGCTTCTCTATATGCGCGACAATTGTTTCAGCTGTCATTTCGCGCGCCTCCGAGATTTCTGCCAAACTTTTTTTCTCGGCAATCAATGCTTCTGTTGCCTTGTGGGTCGCAAGCTTTTTTTCTTTTTGAGGTGGACGTGAACGCGCGAGAAATTCTTCTTGTAGACGCGCAAGCTCCTTTGAGTCGATTCTTTTCATTTCATCACGAGCTTGTGCTGATATTTCCTGAAACTCATGATCAAGCTCGCGAACTTCATCGTGTACACGAAGCGCATTCTCATTCATTCCTAAAATAGTAAGCCCTTCGAGGGAACGAACTCGCGAAAGCGCTACATATCCCATTCCAGGTTCAAACGATTTTGAAAGGTCCACTTCAACTGCGTCCAGGCTCATCCCCTGGCTCTTGTGCACAGTGATGGCCCACGCAAGGCGAAGTGGATACTGCAAAATTTCTGCCTTTACTTTTCCATCTTCCTCAATCTTCCATGACGCGCGTGGAATAGTCATTTTTTTCCCATCAACAGTACAAATTACAGGGTCTTCATTTTCACTGCACGACACGACGACACCAAGTGTTCCATTCACATAACCAGCCTCAAAATTGTTCTTTACACACATCACACGAGCACCTGGTTTTAAGCGAAGTGTCTCTGGGGCAAGGCAGGATTTTTTAAGCGTTGCAGTGATAGCTTCCTTGCCACGACTTCCCATTACATATGTGGTTATATCATCACCTTCAACATTTTCGAGTTCGGTATCATTTAACGTATCTACGTCAGCATTATGTGTAAAAAGTTTTGTTGATGTCGTAAATTTTGCAGAGCGAACATTATGGCGTGCTCGCAGGTGCTCTCTCGCCTTCTCAGAAACTTCTCCGGAACGAATTTCATTTAGTATCGAGATTGTCGCGTCATCTTGTTGACGAAACTGTTCCGACAAATAACAGATTGTAAAATTTGCATCTTGCCACGCGTCACTCTTATATACAAAATGCGATTCCGGCTCGCCAATACGCGTAACTGGTGGCAACTGAAAAAAATCTCCGCACAAAATCACTTGGACTCCCCCAAATGGCTTATCCCCGCACTTCATTGTTTTAAGCACGCGATTGACTAAGTCCAAACGAAAATGGTGAAGCATAGAAACTTCATCAATAATCAATACTTTCACTTTTTCGAACCTCTTGTACAAGTACCCTTTCTCAAGCATCGCCTCAAGGTCGTACGGTGATAAATGTGCTGCGACACCGATACCTGCCCACGAGTGTATCGTCACTCCACCCATATGCGTGGCTGCAATCCCCGTGGATGCAGTGATGCCTATATCGATGTCGTGTTCACGCAAGTAAGCGATATAGCGGTTGACAAGATGTGTCTTCCCGCTTCCGGCTGGGCCAGTCACAAAGACATTTCGCCCAGTTTTTAGTATTTCAAATGCTTCGTCCTGGTTCATATAAGGTCCTAGTATACAACAAAAACAGTAAGATATCTTTTTATGAACTAAATCTCCTTTGCCTCTTTACCGACAAGTATAAGACCGTAACCAAGAAGAATTATTAAAACCGCAGCATGAAATGCGATTGTAGCGCTAAAACCAGGTATATTGTATGTCAGCACGTCGGAACCAACAACATAACCAATTAGTCCAACCCCACCGATAGCAGTCATAATTTGACCAGATATCCTCAAATATTTTTTTATGTTTTTTATACCAAAAGCTGTAGCAAAACCAGCGATGCCCAGGATAATAAAGCTGGCTATCACACCCGTAGATGGGAATCCTGGTGGAAAGGCATTTGTTTCACTTTGAGTTTCTTTAATAAAAAATTCATCGAGACCTGTTTTAGAGCCACTAAAGATAGCGACAAGAAAAACACCCATAATTGCCAATATAATAATGCTCATTAAAGGAACAGCGGCTGATGCGATACCCTCATCCCTATTAATAGTTTCTGCAATGTAGTAAAGAGATATTCCGCCAAAGATAAAGGTTACAGCTGTAATAAATCTCATTGGGATCCATTGTGGCGAAATACTCTTGATCACCTGAATATCCACGACCCATCCAAATACCACCAATAAGCCAACCAGTGCGACAATTATTGCCATAATCTTCGCAATCTTTATGTTTGTCATAATAAACATATTGTACGCCGTATTTTTAAATAAACAACCGTCTTTTGCTATAGGTTACCAATTTGTTGCAACCTACTGTCTCTTCCTTCCAATCTTTTCATAAAGTTTTATCAATTTTTTTGTTATCTCAGAACCTGAAAAATTTCTGGCTGTCTTCTCTGCTTCTATTACACACTTTTTTCTAAGCTCCGGATTAGCTAAAAGTATTTTTATTTTTTCAACTGCTTCAGATTGAGATGAGACAAGAAAACCATTTTCTCCATTGCGAATAATCTCTGGCGCAACACCGACAGGGTACGCTACAGGAACCAACCCTTGCGACATGCCTTCGATAAGGCTTAGTGAAAATCCTTCATACCGAGAAGAAAGAAATAAAATACTACCCCTAAGATTTTTTACTGTCTCCGGGATTCTGTCCTTCTTCATATTTACAAACAGGGAATGATTAGGGATATTATCCATCAACCACGAAACAACACCCTTGTTTGTAGTCATACATATCGTGGTTTTTTTAACATCCTTGAACTGGTTATATAGATGAATAAGTCTATCGAGTCCTTTTAATTTTAAATTAAATGCGTCATTTCCAATCCTTCCAAGAAAAACGATTTGTGGCTCATCGACAATTTTAGTATTACTGTTATCAAACCAATAATCCTCAATTGCATTATGAATCATGTGTATTTTTTCTTCATCTACACCGATTGCGATAAGTTCGTTTTTAACATTAACTGAAGTTGCAATGATTGCGTCAGCTTTTATGGCTACAAGTTCTTCAATTTCCGCGATATCCCTAAGGGGTCGTCGTGTTCTTATGTTCAACTCCTTTATTACTTTTGCTTTTTTAAGCCCATACCATACATCGCGTGGACCATCCTCGAGCTGGCTAGCCAAAGGGGTAGTATTCAAAAAGCCATTAGTTGTAGATCCAAAGTGAGAAATAACTGGGATTGGGTATGCCAGAAAAGGGAGCGGTGTATATGTAGTACCTTGTATCAGATCAAATTTAAGAATTTCGTTTCTCTTCTCAATCAGAGAATGAAAAAAGAGTATGTTTTTTAGCCCACTCAAGTGCATTGGCGCATCAAAAGAAGTTCGTGGATAAAAATTCTTTATCTCTACACCCATACCCTTGAGCTTCGAAGACATCAGGTCATTAATATAATGCGCGCCAGTCCCTATCTTTTTTTCGTTGTGTATAAATGCAACCTTCATGAAGTATGTGCAAATTAGATGCTGATAATACAGGATGCCACCGCGTAGACAATGCAGAATTGATAAATTTAGCTTCTAATTCAGTAGACGAATCACCCGTTTCGCCAGTGGAGCTGGCTTACGTGTCGCGCGCCATTATAAAAATTATATGAGCAATTCAGTATTATAATTTTAATCAAGTATATCAGCATTGTCTACCAATTCCAACCCGCTGATTTGAATTACGAGCCTTACCCAACACAAAATAATATTATTTTATTATATTTAGATTACAGCATCAGTAATTGTCGCTGTAAAAGCTTCTTGTGTTACCGCAGTTGAAGTTGCAACGTTAACAGATTTACTCTGTCCTGGTTTTGCTGACGATATAGCCTGCGCTACATTCTTGTGGGCTCCTTGAATAACTTTTATAATGTCCTTCACAGAACTTTGGATATTTTTCAAATTATATATTTGAGTTGTAGTCGCAAAAAATGTTGCCGTATCTATTTTTAACGTAGACTCTTTTACCCTCGCATCATCAAGTTTCTTCGTTGCCTCTGTAAGATATGCGCGTGATGTAGTTACATCAAAACCCTCTGCTTCGAGTTTGTTCAATCTTTCAGATACTCGATTAGAAAGTTTCTGTACGCGCTCGATTGCAGATTCTATACGCTTGACAACAAGTTCTACTTGCTTCTGTGCTTTCTTTTCATATTTTTTATCCTTTAATTCTACTTTTTCCTCTCCACTTTTTTCCTTACTACTCTCTCTTTTTTCGTTTTTATCAACCATTTGAGCTGATTTCCGATAATCGTTGTCTCTTTTTTGCTCAGATTTCTCACTTGCAAAAACAAAAGATGGTGTAATAATAGACGCGCACAAAATTATTGCTAGAAGTTTTTTCATATGTAATGTTGTGTTAAAGGGTTATTCCCTCACAAATGAAGACGACGTGTTGCAAAAAATCTTACATGCTACTTAATAATTCCAGTGAGTACAGGGTAAACGCGTCCAGCTATTATTTTATATCCGATATCATTTGGATGTATTGGGTCTGACATATATTTTGCATTACCAAAAAGCCCGTCTAGTACGTCTGGGACAAACGCAGTATTGTAGGTGTTACGCAATTTTTCAAACTCAGTATCAAATCGATCATTAAAAAGTCCACCCCTAACTCCGAGCAAAAGCACAACTGCTCCGCGTGATTGAATATTTTCAATAAGAACTGCAAGATTTTTATGTGTGTCGGTGACAGATATCTTTTTTAAATGATCATTACCGCCAAGGAGCAGGATGACTACTTTGGGATTATAATCATCCAACTCATTTATACGCTCTATCCCGTCAATTGTGGTGTCACCAGAGTGTCCCAAGTTGATAATCGGAAGACCAATCTTTTGCGAGAGTAGCGACACAAAATCATTTTCGTTTGTCGAACCAACACCTACGACCAAACTATCTCCGAACGCAATAATATCAGTACCTTTTGATGGGTAGTTGGTAATATTCTCAGTACGAGAGAAATAATAAGCACCAAACACAAACAGCATTATCAAAAAAATACCCAAAATCAATGTTTTATATTTCATTTTTTCTTTGGGAGGCCCCATTGCCATTTTGGTTTCTCTCCTTTTTTATAGCAAGCATAAATCAATGCTGTCGTTGCGATAATAAATATAGTAGCAGGCATAATTATTCCTTCGTCGTTTGTATTGGAATATGTATCTATTTTTATTAGAGATGGAGTCATGACAACAAGGTAAACAGCGAGAGTAAACCAGCCCTGCCATCTAACTGGCACCCACCCCCAACCAAAAAGCTTTCTTTTGAACCAAAGCTCCTCCGGATTATCTCTATAATATTCTATATATTTTTTTATCATCTGTGTTATGTGCTACTTGTTTCCTCTCCACTCCTTTAGGCTTGCGGCCCTTCGTTCCAACGGGTGTGCTGTACGAATATGCTTTTCGTTTTTCTTAGGAACAACTTTAATATGCGGTGAATTAAAAATCGCATTGCCTATATCCCACAAATCATCTTCTGCCATTACCCAATTCCTTCCAAATCGCTTCATATTGATTGGCCTCGAATATCCTCGCATGGTTTTTTTACCGTTCGAAATAAGAAAATATTCATGAAAATATGAAAGGGCTAACTCACGCAATGTACGATAAACTGGGTCACGAAAACGAAGCACCGAATGATTAGTTTTACTTATCGCCCCCCAGTGACCGTTTTTTTTATATAGAGCAACAACATGGTCATAGTCGCCACGCGAAACTTTTAAACTCATAATAAGTGGTTTCTCCCCTTGTAACCATAGTGCGGTCGCAGCAAGCATTGCGCCTTCTATGCAGTGCGCTCTTTTTTCTCTTAGAACACGGCTTGGCGACATACACGTCTCTCCTCTTTTCTCAAGATTTATTGGAAGTGAATCTAAAAAATCTTGTATTTTTTTGGGAGTATTTAAACAAGAAAGTATCCTGATGTCTGCAAAAGCAAGAGGCGGCATATACACATTTTACCATAATAGCGCAACTCTCACACTATATCTGTAGCGCCTCAACCAAAACAACTAGGAAAAACATTGCAATAATAATGATTGAAAAAATATACATGCTGTGCGCCCATTTTTTATTATTAGTTGTTTTAATGAAGAAACCCTTAACACACAGGAGGAACCACGCGAATCCAAACAATATCATTGCACAAAAATAAAGCTGCCCTGCATAACCAAATACAGACAGCGCCAAACTTGCCATTACAAAAAGGGCAACATAAATAAGCATATGCACCTTTGTCATATAAATTCCTTTTTCTGCTGGTAAAACGGGGATACTCGCATTTGTATAATCCCTGAGCCGATATATGGCAATTGCATACGAATGGGGCATCTGCCAAAACGCGAGAATAAAAAATATAATGACAGCACCTAGGTCAATGTTTCCAGTCACCGCAAGATACCCCACAACTGGAGGCATAGCTCCAGAGACACTTCCAATAATGGCGCTAATGGTAGAAGTGCGCTTGAGCCACAAACTATATCCAACTACATAAACAAAGAGCCCTATAAGTGCGGCTGCCATCGCTAAAAAATTTGTATAAAAATATAAAATACCAAGACCGGTTAGTCCAAGCACCGACGCATACACGAGTGCGCTTCTAAGAGATGACCGCCCTTGTGCCATTGTGCGGTTTTTTGTACGCTCCATGATTGCATCAATGTCGCGGTCGATGTAATTGTTAAAAACGCATCCTGATGCAACAACAAGAGAAAGCCCAGCAAGTGTCGCGAAGAGAATGAGCCAATTGATATCCCCTCTAGATGCAAGTAAAAAACCAGCAATAGCAGTAATTGCGTTGCCTCCTATAATTCCTGGTTTTGTTATGAAATAATAATCTTTGATCATTTTTTTTCTAGCATATACCCTTCATTTGTGTTCAGATCGAACACTTTCGTCATGTTGTAATCTAGGTTACGCATGACCCACAGAGACCCTACGACCAAAATTGCGACAATCAAAATCGTAAAAATGAAAACAATCATATTCCAACGCGGTCGCGATTTTTTATGAAGATGAAGGAAGAATACTACCTGTACAAAAAACTGTGCGACGGCGAAAAAAACCACCGCCAATATTAGGCTCTGGTCACCAAACAGGCGTTTGATAACTAGAAAATACGGAACAATTGTGAACAAAAGAGACAACACAAACCCAATGGCATATGATTTAAATGCATGGTGACTTGCTTCATATCGTTCATCAATGACTTCAAAATTGTTTGTCATAGTATTTTTATATTACCCCCATAAGATAAACAAGGGTGAATATAAATATCCACACGATGTAGAGGAAATGCCAAAATAGTCCTAGTGTTGATATTCTCCCTATTGTTCTGTCTGTGAGCCCATACTTCAATACCTGAGCAAATACACTCACCATCCAAATGAGACCTGCAGTCACATGCAGCCCGTGCGTACCAATAAGGGTAAAGAAACCTGATAAAAATCCGCTCCTCTGCCAACTATTCCCTTCTTGAAAAAGCTTTGCAAACTCCGTCATCTCCATCCCAATAAATGCTGCGCCTAGAAGAAATGTGACACTGATCCATACAAGTACAATATTTTTCTTATTATGATGATGCGCATATGTAGAAGCAATACCAAACGCAAAACTACTTGCGAGAAGAACGAGTGTCTCAGTCAAAACAAATGTCATATTAACAAGCTCCTTTGCCGACGGACCATCGAAGGTATTATTGTGAAGCACTGCATGTGTAGCAAAGATAGCAGCAAACAAAAGTGTGTCACTCATAATATATACCCAGAAACCGAAGATTGCCTTCGCTTCTCCGTCAGCAGACTCACGCCCTGGTCGGAAACTGTTATGATTTAGTGTTTCTTCTTTCATATTATTTTCTTTTAGCTTCAATTTTTGCGATCGTCTCTGCCTTCACAACATACTCAGTATTGTAATCAAGTGAACGCGCAATAAGAAGCGCCAAAATAGCTGCAAACGCTAACACCACTAACCATACGATATGCCACACGATTGCAAAGCCAAATACCACGCTCGCAAATGCAATGTACAAACCCATCGGCGTATTACTCGGCATTTCAATATCCTCATAGTGTGGAGCAACCTGTTCGGATTCGCCATACTTCGTATCCCAAAAAGGGTGGCGACCGTGCACTGTTGGGATAATAGCAAAGTTATAGAAAGGCGGAGGTGAAGATGTAGACCACTCCAAAGTCCTACCGTCCCATGGATCTCCGGTCGTATCCATGTTGTGCTTGCGGTCGCGGATACTTACAATCATTTGCAAAATTTGTAGCAGGACACCGATGCCGATAATTACTACACCGATACCAGCAACGATCAAAAGTGTCTGCCATCCAGTAGATTCATCTATATGGCTTATGCGTCTCGTCATTCCCATTAGACCAAGAATATAAAGAGGTACAAACGCTACAAAAAAGCCTACAATCCAGTGCCAAAAGGCAGCCTTGCCGAGTCGTTCATTCAATTTGAAGCCAAAAATCTTTGAAAACCAATATGTGATCCCAGCAAAGTATCCGAATACTACACCACCGATAATCGTATTGTGAAAATGCGCGACTAAAAATAAACTGTTGTGTAGCTGAAAATCAGCAGCTGGCACGGAAAGCAAAACTCCTGTCATCCCACCTATTGTGAATGTAAAAATAAACCCAATCATCCAGAGCATTGGCGATGCAAACACGATGCGTCCGCGAAACATTGTGAATAGCCAATTAAAAACCTTCACACCAGTTGGTATGGCAATGATCATTGTCATGATGCCAAAGAAAGCATTTACATTTGCGCCAGCGCCCATCGTAAAGAAGTGGTGTACCCAAACCACAAATGACAAAAACGTAATAGCAACTGTCGCGTAGATCATCGATGTATATCCAAAAAGTTTCTTGCGTGAAAATACTGAAACAACTTCAGAAAAAATACCGAATGCTGGTAATACGAGAATATATACCTCAGGATGCCCCCACGCCCAAATAAGGTTCACATACATCATTGCATTCCCGCCAAAGTCCGACGTAAAAAAATGCATTCCGAGAAGCCTATCCAATGAGAGCATTCCGAGCGTGGCTGTAAGAATTGGAAAAGAAATAATAACGAGCGTCATAGAAGCAAGGACGGTCCACACAAAAACTGGCATCCTCATGAGTGTCATCCCCTTGCAACGCATCATAAGTATAGTTACAAAGAAATTTATTCCAGAGATCAAGCTTCCGACACCTGCAATCTGTAGCGCCCAAATATAATAGTCCACCCCTACACCAGGACTATACACAATGCCCGAAAGTGGCGGGTATGCGAGCCACCCAGTCGCCGCAAACTCCCCCACTACAAGCGACAAGTTTACCAACATCGCGCCAAAAACAGTGAGCCAAAGGCTCATCGAGTTGAGAAAAGGAAAAGCAACATCTCTCGCTCCGATCTGAAGTGGCACCGCCAGGTTGATTAACCCAAACATGAGCGGCATCGCAACAAAAAAGATCATGATCACTCCGTGTGCCGTAAATATTTGGTCGTAATGCTCTGGTGGCAAATACCCCACAGAATCACCGACTGACAATATTTGCTGTAATCGCATCATTACGGCATCAGAAAAGCCGCGGAGAAGCATCACGAAAGCCAAAATGATGTACATCACACCGATCTTTTTATGATCTACTGATGTGAGCCATTCTGCCCAAAGCCACCTCCAGCGCTTGAAATAAAACAAAAGTCCTATAATGCTTGAGCCAGCGATAGCCATAAAAATACCAGCTCCAACGGTGATTGGTTCATGTGGGAGCGCAGAGAGTGTGAGGTTTCCAAACATAATATTACATATTCATTTTCGTCATTATTACATTCGCTGGCACCATGAATTTCATTATTATTTTATCATACAAACCTTTGTGAACAGATGAGTAGTACGAGACATCATTATTCCTACTTTTTTCTGCAAGCTTGGTGTATTCATCAATACTAAGTGTGCTTGGTGACATACGAACTGTTCGCACCCACTGTTCAAACTCGTCTTGCGAGCTCGCCCTCGCTGTAAACTTCATTCCCGAAAACCCAAATCCACTGTAGTTTGCGGAAACACCTGCATAGTCCCCTTTCTCCATTGCATATATTTGTCCCGCAAGCTGGGGAATCCAAAATGAATTCATCGGTGCGTCGCCAGTTATCCTAAAATTAATAGGTGTATCAATTGGCAATTGTACAAAATTCAAAGTAGCGATGTTTTGATCCGGATAAATGAACAGCCATTTCCACTCAAGAGCAACAACCTCTATTGTAATTGGAACAACACTTGAAGCAATCGGTTTATATGGATCAAGATCATGACTACTAATCCACGTCATCCTTGCAATAATAGCAATAATTATTATTGGTATTATCCACCAAATCACTTCCAACGCGATACTTTTATGCCAGTCTGGAGAATACTTTGCCTTCGTATTACCAGCCCTGTATCTCCATGAAAAAATTGCGAGCATAACGAATACAGGGATAACCACAATAAGCATGAGTAGCGTTGTCGTGACAATAAGGTTCATTTCCGCATGGGCAATTGTTCCCTTCGGGTTGAACACGCCCATATTGTGACTGCTTGTGTAGGAAAGCATAAGGAAAACTACCCCCACAACTGCGACAACCAAAATAACGCGCATAATCTTTTTCATCGTATTATTAATATGGTACCACAAAAACACAAGCACCAAACTGGTATTGCCGGATTGGTGCTTGTGTTTTTAATTGCAAAACCGACTAATAGCTACAGAATCGAGCGTAAAAATGAAACGCGGCCCAAGAAAGAACGCTTTAGAACTCCGCTAAAACCAAATTCCTGAGCAGGAGTCCAAAGCGCTATTAGAACAAAGACTGCTGCGTAAATGATATGTTCTTCAACAATGTATCCGTATGTAACAATTGGAAAATAATAATGTGGGAAATAATAGATAATCATAAGAAAGGCACCTGCCCACGACGCTAGTCGCACGCCAACCCCTACCAAAAGAGAAACACCTATAAGAATAATTGCCAATGGAGTAATAAAATCAACCCACCAAATATTCATCGGAAGCGCAAACCATGAATAAAAACCTTGAAAAGTTTTTGCGTTTGTAAGAAAACCAGTAGCTGTAAAATTTGGATTAAGAAGAATACCAAGTCCATCAAAAAACATGAACCAACCCAAAAGCAAGCGAAGTGCTACTGCGGAAATTTTTACTTTGGTATCCATATAATTAGTAATTAACTGATAACAACCAAATTATACTCTAGATATTAGTGAGCAGCAAAGACCACGAATACAAATCCTATGTTTAGGTAATGTCTTGCGTCTCAGTATCATGCCTCGATAAACACTATGCGATACTATTTCTTGGCTGGGAGTTTGGGACAAAGCTGGAACCTTTTTAGATAAAATTACAAACTTCAAAAGCATGATAAATCATGCTTTTGTTTAATCCTCATTAATTTCTAACTCAGCAAATTTAGCTGTCATTGTAGGATTCCCACGCGTCAGTCTTTTAATTGTCAAATTATGACAAAATTGCCTCTTTTACTTTTTCACAAAACTCAGGCGTAAACCTCAGGTCATCATACTGTTCGAGCATATACCTCTTTAAAGTTTCCTTATTATCTATCAAAAAGACTGTAGTGCTCCCGAGAAACCGAATGGATTCTGGTCGAGCAAACACAACTGCGCGCTTCGTTTTTACTCCATTAAAGCCACTTGCCTTCAGTTTCTTTTCTAATATCTCTGCATTTTGAGCAATCTGTATTCGCGGGTCTTTTTGAGAGCATGGTCGAATTTGTTCACCCACCACCACATCACAGTCATGTGAAGTAAAGAAAAAGTCATATGACAAATTCTTTATCTCAAATACAAAAATTCCTTTCGGGCCGACCACTATGGCATCTATGTCAAATTTATTTTTGTCGCCTGCTGTAAATTCTACATTTTTATATATTGACCACGATTTATCAGTAAGAATTTCATTAAGCCAGCCAAAGACAATGCTTTCTCCGTCTATTCCTCGTTTTGCTGCATCTCTATCATCTATAATCGGGTCTGCATATTTTGAATAGATGTGGTCAATTTTTTTATCAAATATTGTTTGGACTCGCTCACTTAGTGGGAAGAGGATAAACCCGAGACCAAAACCAACAAGTCCAGCCAACGGAACACCAAGTGCGATCGCGTTATCAATACCATAAACAAAAAAACTAATTCCTAAAATCATTGCTAGGATCGGAAAAATCAAGAGTTTTACGCCGGCCTTGTAATAAAGTTTTTTTGAATAAGAAAGTTTTTCCATAATTATTTTTTAGATTCAATATTATTTATTCTTCATACTCAAATCTGTTTATTACTTCCAATACTATACCTTGAACTTGAACATCTTCATCAGGATAAATATCTCGATGCTCCGGATTTGTAGATCTGGGTCTAAGCACAATCTGTGCTCCATCTCGATGAAATTCCTTAATCGTCACTCTGTCTCCAATTAAGGCAACAACTTTGTCATTTTCATGTGCAGTTAATTTTTGCTTACAGAGTACTAGGTCACCATCATTTATTCCAACTTTATTCATAGAGTCTCCTGTAGCACGCAGAATGAAATACTCTATGCCACGCTGAATTTTACTTTTTGGAACAAGGATCATTTCATCAGTGTTTTCTTCTGCATTAAACGGAGCGCCACATGGAGCCATACCGAGAAGTGGCACGCTGATCATTTCTATGGCATATGGAGAAACAATTTTTTCTTTTGCTGCGGTGTTACTTATTTGTCTATTTAATTTAATATTATCTCTGAAATACTTGGCTAGCTTTTTATCCACAATATAAACATAAGCACCTTTTATGCCTCGGGTTAGGAGCGTTTTGTAAATATTTATAATGTATCTTTCGAGTTCATCAGGATCATTGATGCCTTTCCATCCATTTGCATCTAAATAGTTATCAGGATTAACTATCAATTTTCTATTCCCTTCATCATATGAGATTTCAGGCCCAATTATTACACCAATGTAATTTAGATCATAGCCCTGCACAGTATGGATGCAACCAACTTCATTTATAGCATTTTTTGAATTTACCCAATCTTGGTTCGTACTATTCCAAAACATCTTCAATCCATCAATTTCTATATCGTGATTATTTATATTTTTCTTTGAATTCCACGGCCAAGCGTAACCAGCAACCATTCTACAAAGTTTCATTTCTGCATCCTTGTTCTTTATATCCTCAACCATTTTATGAATATCATCATAAATTTGAAAATCATAATCTGGGAAAGTATATTTTCTGAGGTCCTTAAGATCAAATAGGTCATCAATAAAATTAATGTATTCCTCCCCTGCGCTTATTCTTTGCTGACTGACTAAGTCGTAATGAATAGCACCAAGTTTGTTAAATTTATCAGGCCTTACGTCCGTTGGTCTTATTGTTTGATTCTTATCATAGAAAAAAATCTGTTGTTTCGAGGATTTCATTATCCAGTCTAGTTCCGTGCCTGAATTATCAAAACCGAGTTTTTTATTTGTGATGTCGAATGACCTATAGTTGGCGATATTCTTTCTCTGTTTTAACCTGTGAGCCTCATCAACTATCAGAATATCGTAATTCTTATTTACTACTTCATTAGGTCCGACAACCATACTAGACTTCAATCCAGCAACTTTGGAAAATACTTTTCTAATGGTTTTCCTTAGCGACGTCATTGGAACAACTAATGCAACATTTAGGTGTTTCGTTTTTTTATTTTCTTTCAAATACTTAATTAGGTAAACAGCGAGGATTGTTTTTCCAGTCCCTGGCTTGCCATTGATTATATAAGTCTTTTCCTTGTTTGCCTCCAAATTTTTAGAAATACATTTTACAACCATCAGTTGGTCTTCGGTCAGGGCCTTGTATGGAGAATACTTAAATAAGTCGCTATTTTTTATCTGGACCAAATCCTGCTTCACAAGCGCCATCTCTTTCAGCTTCTCCCACGTAGATTCAAATTTTGCTCTATATTTTTCCTTATCAAAATAATTATGATTTCTTAGCCCATCATTACCGTTTTGAATTTTAAATGTGCCTTCGGCAGAGATATATTGAATTAGCAGAGATTCAATATCTAATGTTGCAGATTTATTATATTCATCATCTGTAATGATATGAATTCTATTAAGTTTTGCCCTATCTGGATTTTCATGGTGTTGTTTACTTCTCGAATACACACTTGTGGTCTCCCCAATATAGAGCTCCTTCCCGTCTTCGATAACATACACGACAGGCCAGTTTCTACCAAACTTGTAACTTCTTATTTGTTCAAATTTATCTTTATCAAATTGAAAAGTTTTAATTTCTGACATATTTTATAGTTCAGTATACTTAGTATGTTTGCCCTTTGCTTTTTCAACTGGATACTTATCTTCATTCTTCTTCATTTTTTTATGTAGAGCCTCTAATACATCGATGTCAAGATCCTTACTCATCAAAAGAACCCAATACAAAACATCAGCTAACTCTTCGCTTATTTCTTCTTTGTTTGTTTTTGCATAAACTTCCATTTCCTCCTTGTTTTTCCACTGAAAATGCTCTAGTACTTCTGCCGCTTCAAGCGCAAGCGAAATTGCACAGTCTTTTGGGTTATGGAATTGCTTCCAGTCTCTCGCATCCCTGAAAGCCGTTATTCTGGTGGTTAAATCTTCGATTTTTTGCATAAAATTATAAGCCGTGTTGGTAACTCAAAGTATACCCCTAATAAATTTTTATTACAAAAAGTCCACTATCAATCTAAGAAAATTAAGTGAGGCTGTTGGCAAAAGAATTTCTTCCACCACCTTTTGTATTTAAAACTTCAAAAAAGGGGTGCTTAGAAATTTTCATGTTTTCGTTAGCATAACTATGAAAATGTGCCTAGAAACATAATTTTCATAGTTATTATGCAAAAGTGCCTTCATAAGTTATTGCGTGAGACCACCACCTCTAACAAAAGTAGCATTTTAGAATGCGGTTTTTGTTGCCTAAAAATACTCATTCATTTCCTTGCCTGTGGATAACTCAGCTTGAAAAATTTGCAATTCTTTCGTAAGTAGTGTATATTTTACTTACAAACGGCTTCGGCCCGACTCTGCCGCAAGGTAGAGGAAAAAGAGAAACTCAAGGTATTAATGCTTTGAGTTTTTTCTTTAGTTCATCAAAGCTTTCTTCGGGCATTGTACCAATGTGACGACTTAGTCTCTTTGCGTCAACTAAACGAATTTGTGACAATATCGCGAGGCTCGTAACCTCAGGTATGAATGAAAATGAGTAATAATAACACTCCGTCTTTTTGTTTAGCTTCTTTTTTGACTTTGTAAGTGGAATCGCCCAAAAGATTTCGTTGTTGAACTTACGAAAAACAACAACAGGTCTCAAAAATTCCTCCCCTCCGTCTTGCTCAAAACCTATATTCGAACCAAGGTAACAAAACCAAATTTCGCGCTCGTGAAAGAAGGGGCTCTTTTTGATTTCACTAATTTCTGATTTCTTCGAGTGCCACTCTTTATAATCTTTTTTCATGTTTATTTGAGGTAGTATAACATAAGTATCAACTTGCAATTCTTTATTCGTCCTACGGGAATTTTCACTCTTTTGCAACCATAACCGTGAAAATCTGCCTAAAAACACAATTTTTCACGGTTATTAGCGACGTAGACGAATTATTTGCTTTTGAATAAGTAGATTTTGAACCAGCAGGTTCACGTCCTGGACGCAGTCGCTTGACCGCAGACTCTTGGACGAAGACCTCAGAAAAAAATAACTCACTGTGGATTTTTAGTCACTGAGCCTGTCTCAACTTTTTTATTGTCTCCATTGCTATGGCGGGCTAATTAGTTCACGTCTTGTGTCGCTATGCGCGACACTGCGACGCGATTTTTAGCTTTTTTGTAAAGGAACGCTTCTCATTCACCATAATGACCTACTGGTCGCGCAAAAAACTTAAAATCGGCTGCGAGACCTGGATTCGAACCAAGATAACCGCCTCCAGAGGGCGATGTCCTACCATTAGACGATCTCGCAATATTCATCAGAATATTGCTACCATACCGCAAAATCCATGTTTTTTCAAGCAGTAAAAAATGAGTGGTCTCTTCTACATACGTATATATAGGCGTTCCATATTTATTTTTATACTTAAATTAAGCTCCGCTAGATAAATCCATCGTATCAAGAACATTCCATCCGTCAGCTTTCAGTCCTCGTATAGCACTACTAATACCATCTTGGTTGTTGCCGTACACCTTGAAAGTCTGCTTGCTGCTGTTTACTACCACGACCATTTCAAAAGTTTCGTTATTGAACTTTTTCAATTTTACGCTTTTCCCCTTTGCCTTAACATTCCCCTCGATAACACCTGGGGAGACCTCTACTCCAGCTTTTTTTAGAAGTTTTAAAATATCTTTGGACCCTTCGATAACCGTCGTGTGAGATCCCCTTTCATTGATATGCATTTTTTCCATAAAATTTCTTACACTCTTTTTAGCACATACATATCCTGACTAAAGCCACCGACGCCGACAAATTCTACAGCTGAATCACCAGCAAGAATAAATTCATATGGGCGACAGCTACTACACCCGCCAGTCTTCGTGGTAATATCATACGCTCCATGTGGGCAAACAAAAGCTTTTTCTACACCATCCCTCTTTGCGGTATCGCGCGCATCCTTCACCTTCAAGGCAACGTCAAGCACTTCCTGTCGAGCAATGTCTATATCTGGTAATTTCTTCTCAATAAGTTTGTCGCTTTCCAAATACCAGTAGCTCGCCTTTGTCACTTTGCGTTTTTTGTGAAGCGCGTCGCAAAGTAGTAGATAGATTGGAAGTTGGAGCGAGCCGTCCTTCTCCTCATTCTTCCCTGTTTTAAAATCTATAATATGGAGCGAATCAGTCTGTGGCAAATACTCAATCCAGTCAACAAGCCCATTCAAAATAATATTGTGTTCTTCGCTCAAATAAAAGTTGCATGGCATTTTGTCCTGTGGAAGCTTGATGCATTTATTCACGAGAAAACGCGGATCGCAAGTCACTTTTTCAAGCATAACTTTTCCGCGAATTTTAAATTCTGCTTCTTCCTCATCACCAGAAAAGCCGCCTTTCTTTCCAGAAACTTTTTTCCATTCTGCCTCATAAAGCGCGAGGAGGTCTCTATCCATCCGCGTGTCTGCCGGAAAATCCGCTAGCCCTTCTAGAACCTCATGCACTGCAATACCGAGCGACATATGCGGACTCACAATAGAAACTTTATGCCCAGTACGCGGATCCTTGTACATATTGTGCAGGTAGTATGAACGAGGGCACTTGATAAAGTCCCCCATTGACGAATGCGACACCCACACAGCTGTATATTTATCAGGCATAATTACTATTTTTGAAATACTATAGGAATCTCCATTGCGTCATCATGCTCTGGAAGTCCTGATGGATTGTCCTTCTTAAGAATGAGCGAGCCTCTGGTGCTATACACATCTTTATCTACAACGAATGCGATGGTTGCTTCAAATGGCACAAAATCTGTAGTCATCCAATCACTTTTTGCCTGTGCTATTCCTTGCGCAATAATGAGCCCGTCCCAATTTACAAGAAATACTGGGAAACTCGCTTCGAAGAACCAGTTTCCACGCGCCTGCCCCTTAATAAGTAACGGACTTTGTATAATTTGGTTTGGGCGTGGGCTATCCAGACGAATAATGTTCGCTTTTTCCAACTCGTTGCCAATGTTTTCGGTAAATGTTTTTCCGTCATACCGACACTGACGCGGGTAGCTTTCCATAATAAGGCTTCCTGTTGCGTAACACTCTGCAAAATTTGTTACTACTACCAATTTTTCCTTCCCAGCGAGTCTCCATGATACAATAAAATTGATGGTTATAATTATTGTGGCAACTATAATAAGTATCTTTTTCATGATCGCTATTTTTTCTTAAACATCCCTACGAAAACTATTTAACCTTTTTATTACGAACAATGGCCGCTTTTATAAACGCGGAAAAAAGTTTATGTGTTGCTAGAGGACGCGCCTCAAACTCTGGATGAAACTGCGCGCCAAGGAAGAAGGGATGTACGCTTGCTGGTAGCTCGGCAATTTCCATGAGTCTACCATCCGGTGATCTGCCTGAGAATACGAGCCCCTTTGACTCAAGGGCTTCAATGTATTCTGGGTTCACTTCAAAGCGATGCCTGTGTCGCTCAACGATCCTGTCTTCGCCATATACGTTGCGCGCTATTGTTCCTTTTTTGAGCACTGCTTCGTATGCTCCTAGACGCATGCTCCCACCAAGATTACCACTTTTAATATTTTCTTTTTGTCCTTCCATAATATCAATGACTATATGTTTTGATTTTGGGTCAATCTCGCGTGAAGTTGCGTCATTGAAACCAAGTACGTTTCTCGCATACTCAATGACGGCTAGCTGCATACCATAACAAATACCAAAGTATGGAATCTTGTGCTCTCGTGCAAAACGAATAACATTAATCTTCCCTTCTACACCTCGCGAACCAAAGCCTCCTGGAATAAGTATGCCATCAAACCCAATAAGCTCTGCAAGTGGTGGGTTCTTTCCTTCAAAAGTATCTGCACTGAGCCATACGAGTTTTGCTTTTTTACCTTGGTGAATGGCTGAATATTTGAGTGCTTCGATAACCGACAAATATGAGTCTGAGAGAACATAATCACCAGTATCAAAATATTTTCCAACTACAGCAATACGCACCTCATCTTTCACTTTATTTGCCTTACGCGCAAATGCTTCCCATTCTTTCCATACAGCTGTCGTGCCGCGTGATTTTAGATTTAGACGCTTCAAAATTTTTTCACCAAGCTTATCTTTTTCAAAGTTCACTGGAACGTCATAGATACTATCTACATCGGGAGCAGATATTACGCTTTCAGGAAGTACATTGCAAAAAAGCGCGAGTTTTTCTTTGCGCTTATTATCTAGCGCAATATCGCTACGCGCAATAATAAAATCTGGTTGAATCCCGGCACTATTGAGAGCACGTACTGCATGCTGTGTAGGCTTTGTTTTCATCTCCCCTACCTTTGAAGGAGTAGGCAAATAACTCACAATGGCGAAAAGTACATCATCTGGGTTTTTGATTTTAAGCATTCGAGCCGTTTCGAGAAAAAGAATATTCTCGTACTCGCCTACAGTACCTCCGACCTCAATAACGACAATCTCGGCATTTGCCTTGTCTACCGCGTTATTTATACGGTTAATCACCTCGTATGGAATATGTGGCACAACCTGCACGCACTTACCCTTGTATGCGAGTGCCCGCTCTTTTTCAATGACCGAGAGGTACACACGCCCAGTCGTCATGTAATTATCACGCGAGAGAGAGGTCTCAAGAAAGCGCTCATAATTACCCATGTCCTGATCCGTCTCGTCGCCGTCTTTGAGCACAAACACTTCGCCGTGCTCAGTCGGGTTCATCGTGCCAGCGTCCACGTTCACATATGGGTCAATCTTCATTGCCGTTACCCTATACCCATGAGACTGCAATATCTTGCCAATAGAGGAAGTTGTTATCCCTTTGCCGACTCCAGAAATCACGCCACCTACCACAAAAATATACTTGCGTGTTTTCTTTTTCATAAGTGAACGTTATTTTGATGTTAAATATTTTCGAACCGCGAGATAGCTGGAAACTGCGCCAAGCGCTATCCCAGAAAGAATTATAATAACGAATATTTGCACGAAGTTTGCAACAAAATAGTGCAGCAGGTCGACACCACCATAAAATACCTGTGTCGTATTTTTGAGCCAGTAAGTGACAGGATAAAATAAAATGAGTGTCAAAAATGCAGCAACGAGTCCATACAAGATTCCCTCAACAACAAACGGTCCGCGCACGTATTCATTACTACCACCCACAAGGCGCATCACCCCTATTTCATCACGAGCAATAAAGATAGCAAGGCGAATAGTGTTAAATGTAATTAGTATAGAAATACCAATCATCATAGCCGTGATAATGCCGCCAAGCTTTTTCACCCCGATAATAATTTTTGAAAGACGGTCAATAGCTACTTTGTTGTCATTGTAGTTTACTTTGCTTACTATCGAAAGCGTACTCCCTGCTGAAAGCTCGGATTTATTTGAAAGAAAATTTGAAATACCTTCATATTGCGATGGCTCCTTTGCCTTTATCGTAAGTGTTGCTGGCAATGGATTGTCTCCTATTTCATCAAGTGCCTGGATGATGCGATGGTCGTTTTCGTGACGAATTCGAAAATTCTCTAGAGCTTGCTCTCGTGAAATATATGAAACTGATTTAACCTCTGGAAGAATTTCAATTTTTTCCTTTAGACTCAAAATTGCGGGTTCTGTGGCTTTTTCGTCCACATAAATATTAATATCGATCTTGTCCTGAAGATCTTTGAGTGCGGTACCGAGGAATGCCGTGATTAAAAGCGTAGAAGCAATCATAAAAAGCGCGACTATCATTACAAATACAGCAGAAAGCGAGACACTGCCGTTTCTCCAAAAACTTATGAATCCTGCTTTTATAATTCGTTTGATAGTTGTCCAAAACATAATGTTATACATATTGTATCACGTGTCACACTAATTCCTAAAGTGCATATTTGCCAGTCGAATCGTCACGAATGATTCTACCGTGGTCCATTGTAATAACGCGTTTCCCAAGAGCCTCTACTACGCCCTTATTGTGAGTCGTTAAGATAACCGTTGTCCCCATATCATTAATTTTCTTTAAAATTTGTACGATTTCGTAAGTGTTGATTGGATCAAGGTTCCCTGTTGGTTCATCGGCAATAATCAAGTCTGGCTGATTCACAATAGCGCGCGCAATAGCGACACGTTGCAACTCGCCTCCAGAAAGCTGTCGAGGAAAGTTCCACATTTTTTTTGTGAGATCAACAAGTTCTAGTACATGAGGGACATCTGATGCAATTTCCTCGTCTGCTTTACCTGCGACCTCCATTGCAAATGCCACGTTTTCATACGCGGTCTTGTTGGGAAGGAGGCGAAAATCTTGGAAAATAACACCTATACGACGACGAAGCTCTGGCATATCTTTTGCCTTAATTTTTTTAATATTAACAGAGTCGAAGGACACACTTCCAGTCGTTGGATTGTCTTCGCCCAAAAGTAGCTTCACGAGAGTCGTCTTGCCGGCACCTGAATGCCCAACAATTGAAACAAACTCTCCTTGTTTTATTGAAAGTGTTACACCATTTAGCGCTACAGTGCCATCTTGGTAGGATTTTGAAACATTGTCGAAGTAAATCATCGGTTAAGTATATTATAAATCACGTTCTGCTTCAATGAATTGCATTATCTCGCCATCTTCTAACACTGCGTCAACGTTTGATGTCTCTACATTAGTACGATGATCCTTCACCATCTTGTACGGGTGAAGTACATATGAGCGAATTTGATTCCCCCATTCTATTTCTGTAGTCTTACTGATATACATGCCACTCTCAGTTGCCTTTCTTTCATCGTCCTGTTTTTTAAAGAGTTTTCCTTTTAGTATCTGAATTGCCTTTTCACGATTTTGCTCCTGAGAGCGCTCGGTTTCGACATGCACGGCTATTCCTGTGGGAACGTGTACCACACGCACTGCAGTCTCGCGCTTGTTTACATTTTGCCCACCAGGACCAGACGAACGACTAAACTCAATCTTTATATCATCAGCAGGAATAACCATCTCATCACTTCCGCTATCCCTGAAATCTGGAATAACTTCAACCATTGAAAACGATGTATGCCGAAGCTTCTTTGCGTTGAATGGCGAAATACGAACAAGACGGTGGACACCTGATTCATTTTTTAGCATTCCGTATGCATTTTTCCCATGGATTTCGAGTGTGATATTGCGATATCCACCATGGTCGTTCTTATTTTCGTGAAGAAGCTTTGCTTCAAAATTTTGCTTTTCAAAAAACTTCAAGTACATACGAAGGAGCATTCCAGAAAAATCTTCCGAGTCATCCCCGCCTGCGCCGGAGAAAATAGTCATTACTGCATTACCGCGATCATATTTGCCGACACCGGCAATTTTTTCTTTAAGCTCTGCAATTTCCTTTATAACAGCCTGTGCCTTAGTCTTGTCCGTCCAAAAATCAACATCGGACATACTAGCCTCGAGATCATTTATTTTTGCACGCATTTCTTCTTTTGTTAAAATCATTAAGCTGAGTATATCATTCTGCAATACTGTTGACAAACAGTATTATTATTGCTATAATTAAAAAAGTTAAGAATTAGAATTAGTTACTTTTAAGTCAGCAATATTTGATTAATGTTTTTTAAAATGAATGTGGAGGTTTATTTTGAACCATAAAAACCAAGGAATCAATCAAAACGATGGTGTAGCGTTAGGAATTGTGTTGAGTGTACAAACAGGAAAAATCATTCTTGTTAAAAACATTCAGCATAAGGATCCGAAATGGAGGATTCCTGGGGGGACTATAAAAACCGAAAATAACGAACTGCCGATGAATGCATTCGTGCGCGAAGTTGGCGAGGAAACTGGCATACAGCTTGATCAAAATTCTGTGGTCTTCTTAATGAGGATATTATCGAGAAACAAAAACCCCCACTACTATCATGTTTTTGGAGGGTTTGTAGACGACTTTTCGAATTTGAATACTGGACCAACCAAAGAGGAGGACAGTGATGCTGTTTTAATTGCGCATGAATTCACAATAGATGAAGTAACACCGAAGATAATGCTTCACCCTCATTTCATAATGTTGAGAGAGGGACTAAAAAAAATTCATTCATTGTGATCAAAACAAGAACGAGGCAAACTTTGCCTCGTTCTTTTTCTTTGAGCCAACCCCGGGAATTGAACCCGGAACCTACGGTTTACGATACCGTTGCTCTACCAATTGAGCTAGGTCGGCTTACACCTTCTTTTTTACTAACAAACGAGCTTCCTGCGATCTTCGGCTCTGCACGCGATTAATCCGTCCATTACCTTTATTTAATGCGGCATACGTTGGGGAAATTGCATCACAATTTGGACATATTAGACGCAGGTTACTTTCAGTATTATTGCGCCATTTCCCATCAATATGATCTGCAACAAGAGGAACCTGACCTGTCTTAACATTAACCTGCGCCCAACTACAAATGACACATCTATTCCCATACTTTTCTCGCAAGTAGCGTTTGATATGAGTGGACACTGTCCCAAGACTAGATAACCCGCTAACCGTTCCAGCCTTCCAGTCTATAATATACGATTTATGCTGGTACGCAAGCTGACAAACATTACTACAATATTTATACCCTGCACGTGCGGGCTCCCCACCACAATTCTGGCACTCACCCCTTGGCATTTTTAGATTAGACATACGCTAAATTATACACAGCACGCAGACCAATAGCAAATCTAGAATGTGGTCGTTAATTAAACTAAATCTTATTTGGAGCCGATGTCCGGGATTGAACCGGAGACCTCGTCCTTACCAAGGACGCACTCTACCAACTGAGCTACATCGGCTTATTTTTATTCGCACATCACAGACAGTTATTGTCTTCTTGCAGACCTACCAAAACACCTACATCGGCTCACTGACACTTCGACACGATACACTATTTAGCCCATTTTTTCAATCCTAAATACAAAAATTACCCAGCGCAGCAGCGTTAGGTAATTTTTGTATTTGCGCGGTCGATGGGACTTGAACCCACGACCTCCCGCGTGACAGGCGGGCGCTCTAACCAGCTGAGCTACGACCGCAAATTTTTCTCACATGCGCATTCTAACAGGAAACTGTCCGCAAAACAAACCTGCGGGTGTCGACGGCGATTCAGCTGAATCGTGTCTTGGACACAGGGACTTATCCCACCAGAACAAATCATGTATTTGATTTGAATTTCGACACCAGAAAAACTCATCAATGAGTTTTTCTGGTGTCGACGGGTGGGATCGAACCACCGACCTTGGCTTTATGAGTGCCATGCTCTAACCAACTGAGCTACGCCGACATTATCTTATTCTAGCTGCCGGCATTTTTGTAATTTTCGTGTTGCGGGGGCCCGAATCGAACGGGCGTCTTCAGGTTATGAGCCTGATGAGATACCGCTTCTCTACCCCGCTATATGAATTTGTATAATAACATTTATGTTAAATTTTGCAATAGCCGCCGTATCCACTTCTGTTTAAACATTCTGCATTCTGTATTCTCATTTCAATATTCTACCCTACAGATATCCAAGCTCCTTAAAGGCGTTTCCGAACTGCGACACAGCGTTTCGTGCCATTTTTTGAGTAAGCTCCATATCAATAGCGCCACCGTGTGCGATCTGATTGCGAAGTCTGTGCGCATCCCACACCTCATTATATGACGATATCCTGGTAGAGCTCATTGTTTTCAATTTGTCGGCAACTGTCGTTCCAAGATATCCTTGATCATCAAGAACCTCATTAAGAATGTTATCTGCCTCTAGAATTGCCAGCTTCCATTCGGCAGGGTTTTCTGAGTTTACGTGGTCCAATATCACCTGCCACTGGGCGATTGCCTGTTTTTCGACAGTCTTTTCGTGATGAACAGGTTCGTATTTTTCATGCTCTGCATGGTGGACTTCACGAATTTTTAATGTCGCCCAAAAAGCACCCGCTAGAAATACTATACCGAGCACTGCAAATGTATTTTGCAAAGAAAGCACGATATTTTGAGCAGTAGTTAACCTAGCATCAATACCAAAAAATGAAAGCACGTTGGACATCATTTCCCCTGAAACTACAGTCTCGAGACTGACTGGTGTAATGTTGGTACTCACATACATCAAAACAAGCGCTGTGACAACAATCGCTGCATCGCGAAACATTGTATCCTTTGGAGCTGGTGCGTGTTCTGCCATACGTTAAATATTATTATCTCCAAGCATTTTTTCAAAGTCCTTCCCTGTTGCAAAAAGTGCATCCTCGCCAAAATGTGGCGCAATGAATTGAATCCCTAGCGGGAGTAGAGCATCCCCTTCTTCAACAAAACCAGACGGTATTGAAATAGCTGGGACTCCAGCAATATTCACTGGTACAGTAAAAATATCTGCAAGGTACATCTGTAATGGGTCACTCGACTTTTCACCGATTCTGAATGCTGGTGTGGGGGTGGTAGGTGTTGCAATAATATCAACATCTCGAAATGCCACTTCCAGTGTTTTCTTGATGACCTCTCGAGCAGCAACAGCTTTGCTGTAATACGCGTCGTAGTAGCCAGAAGAAAGCACGTAGGTGCCGAGGAGAATGCGACGGCGTACTTCGCCACCAAACCCCTCGCCACGAGAGCGCATATAATCATCAAGTAAGTTTGCGCCGTTTGCATGGTATCCATAACGCACACCATCAAAGCGCGCGAGATTTGAAGAAACTTCAGCAGGCATCAAAATATAGTAAATAGACAGACCTTGCTTGAGGGAAGCTAGGTTAATTTCCTTTACTTCATACCCTAACTTTTTCATCTTCTCGATTGACTCCTCAAAATTTTTCAAAACACGCGGATCAACTCCTTTTGCATTCACAAACTCTGTTGGTACACCAATTACCTTCGGTTTCTTAGGTTCTTTTTTAGCAAGATTGTCAGGGTTGCGTCCAAGACGTTCGTCCGACGACACGAAATCTGGTGATTCGCCTGCTGGTTCAGATGTGCTATCCATTGGATCATACCCTTTTATGCAATCAAAAATAATTTCTGCATCTTCGACTGTTTTCGCAAATGGGCCGGCTTGGTCCAGCGAGCTCGCCATTGCAATAATTCCAGAGCGTGACACACTGCCGTATGTTGGCTTGAGTCCAACCACTCCACAAAAAGCTGCTGGTTGGCGAATAGAACCTCCAGTGTCTGTACCAAGCGCCCCAAGCGCAGAACCAGAAGCCAGCGCTGCTGCAGAACCGCCTGATGAGCCACCTGGCACACGTGTTTTGTCATGTGGGTTTTTTGTTACACCAAAAGCAGAATTCTCTGTCGAGCCCCCCATTGCAAACTCGTCCATGTTTGTACGGCCAATGAATACAGCTCCAGCATCACGAAGTTTTTTTGTCACGAACGCATCATATGTTGCTGTGTAATTCTCAAGCATTTTTGAAGACGCACTCGCTATTTTGCCCTTGATCAAAATATTATCCTTCATGGCGATAGGAATGCCTGTCATCATTGTTGAGCGTCCATCATCTATCATTTTCTGTGCAACTTCAACCTGCTCTCGCACATCATCAAAAATTTCAAGATACGCATTAAGGTCGCGCGCTCCATCTGCTACTTTGAGTACTGCTTCCACAAGTTCAAGCACGCTCATTTTTTTACTAATGAGTAGCTCGTGTGCTTGCTTGATAGTAAGATTTTTAGCATCCATAACTTACAATATTTTCTTTACGAATACTCGATTACCATCTCGAACAGGTGCTTGCGCAAGAATGTCCTCAGTAAACATTCCTGACTCATGTGGTTCATCATCTGCGCGCATTACATTGCGAGGTTCTCCAACTTCTGGCATGCCAATATCGTACCCTTCGTTTGATATTTGCGACACATAGGCCAAAATATCCTCCAAATCATGCTGAAGTGTTTTTTTCTCATTATCTGAAACTGCGATTCGAGCGAGCCCAGCAAGGTGCTCAATATCCTTTAGTTCAATAGCCATGCCTGATATTCTAACACGAGAACGCCTCTCGTGCGAGAGGCGTTCTCGTGTTATGTCACTTTCGTCCCCACCCCTAGAACTGCTGATACCTCCCCTTGCAATCTGCTGGACAAGTAAGGATAGTTTCTGAGCCGTTGCAGGTATTGTCTCCACAGGAGGTGGCAGGAGTACATGTGATGGTTGCTGTGGAGCAGGCGCGGTAGGCAGTGCCGGTGTATTCTGGCGTTGGACAGAGGCCAATTTGAATACCGGGCTGGTTTGTGAGTTGTGATGGGTCAGGTGGAGTGAGGCATGTTGCAGAGGTTGCGCATGTTGGAGCCCATGAACCAGAAGAGTCTACTACTCCTGCTGTACATGGTTGAGGGTCTGACACAGTGATAGTGTATGTTGTCCATGCTGAGTTGTTACCCCAAGTGTCTTGAGCTAGGACTCTGACTGTGTAGGTACCGGGTGTTGCCCAAGACTTAGATGCTGATTGTGATACTCCGGAGTTTACATATGTCATACTCCCAGGTGGTGGGACTGAACCGTATGGCATCCACAGATCTGTTCCGTCTGAATTCCAGTCTACCGCATAGCTGATTTGCTCCACTTGTGGGTCTGTTGATACGAAAGAGTATGTTCCGCTCTGTCCTGTGACTAAAGTGGAGGGTCCAGAGATTGTGGGAGAGGTTGGGGTGGATGATGTAATAGTAATAACACGTGACGGACAATTTGTTGACCAGGTGCCTTGAGAATCTTTTACACGAAGATATATAGTACGAGTGCCTTGTGTTGGAGTTGAGAGATTAAAGCTTGACGCAGATGATAGAAGGGTTCCTGTAGTACAGTTACCTTCACGCCATTCGTAGCTTATTATCAGTGGTTGAAAAATACAATTTGTTCCAGATAGCGTGTAATCGGCTGGGCAGGAGTATGTATCATTCGTGCATTGATAAGTAAAGTGGAAAAGTGAATCTATTTGACCTGGAGTATATTGAATTGCTACTAAATACCCACTTGAATATCCCCCAGATTGACAGAGAGACGGGATCACAGATGGTCCAGCCATGTTGGCATAATTTTGTACTGACCCAACATTTACAGATGTTAGCGTTGCTGGTATTGAAGTAGAAGGAATTGGTGTTCCACTACCAGAAAAAGCAACTGCTGTATTTTGAGAAACAGAGGTGTCTGTTGATGGTGCAGAAATATATGCTGTTGGCGTAGCTATAGATGCCGTGTAAGTAGCGCTAACCGTACATGCTCCAGTGATGGCTCCAGTGGTGTAGGTGGTGCCGGAGAGTGAACCACCGCAACCTGAAGCTGAGGCTGTATAGCCAGCGTTTGGAGTTACGGTGAAGGTGGTGGTGTTGCCGTATGTGACCACACGTGATGCTGGGGAGATGGTACCTCCTGCTCCTGCTGTGGCGGAGACGGTGTAGGAATTTAACGAGTACGTACCACTAAAACTTATCGTACCGCCGGAGGTAAGGGTGAACGACTGAGATGCTGGCGTTGTGTACCCAGCTATCGCGCCCCAGGTAATAGTATACGTCCCAGTCGGCTGTGAAACTGATGTTTGAGAGGTGCCAGAGCCAGTTATTGCTGCTGGGCCAGTGATACTCCAGGAGGATGAGATGTTTGAGTAGACAGAGACAGTGCCAGTTGGTAATACTGCGACAACCTTCGTAACGGTGTTATCGCTCGGATTAGCGGTCCACATGTTTGTTCCATCAAAGGCAATATTACATGGATTAGCACCAGTTCCTGTATATGTTGTCATGGCACCTGTGGGAGAAATTTTTGTGACACTATTATTGCTATAATTCCCTGTCCACATATTTGTTCCGTCGAAAGCAATACCGCAAGGGCCAGCACCTGTTCCTGTATATGTTGTCATGGCACCTGTGGGAGAAATTTTTGTGACACTATTATTGCCATAATTTGCCGTCCACATATTTGTTCCATCGAAGGCAAGTTGGTATGGATTAGCACCAGTTCCTGTATATGTTGTCATGGCACCTGTGGGAGAAATTTTTGTGACACTATTATTGCTAAAGTTTGCTACCCACATGTTTGTACCATCAAATGCAATCCCTTCCGCTAAAGAGCCTGTGCCATAATATGTTGTCATTGCGCCTGATGGAGAAACTTTTGTGACACTCGTTGGACCATACGTATCTGGATAAACTTCACCTGTATAAGGATCGTAGCCACCTGCAGTATATCCATCGTTTACTGTCCACATATTTACACCATCAAACGCAATATCCCATGGACCAGCTCCTGTACCAAAATAATCGGTCATAACTCCTGACGGAGAAACCTTTGTAACAGTATCACCAACGTAACCTACTACCCACATATTGGTCCCATCAAAAGCAATGCCAACAGGAAGCCCGCCATTTGACATTGATAGATATGATGTTGCAACACCTGATGGTGAGATTTTTGCAGCCCTAAACCCATTAACATTTGATGACACCCACATATTGGTTCCATCAAAGACAATGTCGGACGGATAGACAACGCTTGTTACATTATATGTAACCATATCTCCTACTGCTGCCAATACTATGGAAGGTAATGCCGCAAATGCAAATATCGTGGTGAGAATTATTTTCTTAATCATTTCTTTAATACACTAATACTCACCTGCGACTTCACAGAAACCCCATCGGAGTCGTGGCTAATAGTCACATTAATATCATTGCTTTCTTTTGTGCCATAGATAGAGGAAAGTTTTTCGCTCTCGTATTTGTTGGAAACGATCCAATTTTGTTTTTCAAGAAAATCAGCATAGAGAGTGTAGTTTTCTTTGACTGTTTTTGTGGAAGGAAAAACGATAGTAAGCTGTTTTTGTCCTTCATAATTTAAGCTGTAACTCTGCTCTACTTCTACACCTTCTTCAGTGGGGATGTCGGTTGGGAAATCGCTTGGTAGTTCTGAACCAAAATCTGTCTTTTGTACTTCTTCTTGTGCTATTGGTGTCTGTTCTGCTATAGGTTGTTCTACATCTTTCACACTTTGTTTATACATAACAAAAGTGATTGCGATCAGAAAGATGACACTAAAGATTACTAGTACAATATTTCTTTTGTTCATATTTTGAATTATATCATATTTATAAATTCCTTTTCATCAAGAATTGGGACACCGAGCAATTTAGCTTTATCAAGTTTGGACCCTGGATTTTCGCCAGCAACAACATAGCTTGTTTTTAATGAAACACTTTCAACGATCTCACCACCAAGTGCGCGAATTTTTGCTTTTGCGTCGTCGCGGTGCATTGTAGAAAGTGTGCCTGTGAGCACAAAAGTTTTCCCAGAGAAAATTCCTTTCTCCGCCTTGCGTTCTGGATTTACTATTTTTGTTTCTGAAAGCAAGCGGTCTAAGAGTGCGCAATGATGCGTATCTGCAAACCAACCAGCAAGCGACTGCGCCACCACTTCTCCTACGCCGTAAACCGCATTAAAGTCTTCAAGTGAAGCTTTACGGATCTTTTCTAGCGATCCAAAGTGCTCTGAAATATCATGTGCGGTCTCCTCCCCTACGTGCTCGATCGATAGTGCAGTTAAAAACTTTCCGAGTGTTATCGTGCGAGCATTATCGATTGCTTCAATTAAATTTTTTGCAGAAAGCTCTGCGAAGCGTGGAAGTGCCAGCACATCACCAACAGTCAGGGTAAATAAATCATCAAAGTTGCTGATAAGCTCGGCATCGAGAAGCGCGTCGATAACCTTTGGTCCGCATCCGTCAATATCAAAACCTTTCTTTGATACAAAGTAATAAAACTTGCGACGCTTCTGGGAGAACATGTTTTTGTTTGTGCATCTGTGTGCAGCTTGACCAGGAATACGCTCAATTGGACTCGTTGTGCCGTCTGTATCCTCGATGTATTTTGGAAATATAAACTTTTTTTCTTTGCCTGTGCGCATTTCTTTTACTACTTGCACTATGTCAGGAATCACATCTCCTGCCTTTTGCAAAATGACCGTATCGCCAATCCTCACATCAAGGCGAACTATCTCATCTTCATTATGAAGTGTAGCGCGCGATACTACAGAACCTGCAACCGACACAGGTCGCAAATGCGCGACTGGTGTCACCACGCCTGTACGCCCGACTTGGAGCACGATATCCTCTAGCACGGTTGTAACCTGCTCCGCTGGAAACTTGAACGCAATACCAAAACGTGGAGCCTTGCCAGTGTAACCAAGAGCGTCCTGGTATTTTTTCTCATTTACTTTTACCACAATGCCATCAACCCAGTAATCTTCTTTTGGCGCCTTCTTTTGCCACTTCTCCCAAAATGAAATCACTTCTTCTATTGTCTTGCATTCAGTAAAATGCTTGTTTACCTTGAACCCTAGTTTCTGCAAAAGCGATAGTTCTAGGGTTTGTTTGTTTGGGATTTCTATGTCTAGTACACCTATGTCATATATAAAAACATCGAGGGTGCGCGATTTTACAATACTAGAATCCAACTGTCGCATTGTGCCAGCAGCTAGGTTTCTGGGATTTGCAAATGGTGTGTGCCCAGCTTTTATTTCTTCTTTGTTTAAACGTTCAAGGGTAGACTTTGCCATCCATACTTCCCCTTCAAACACACCTGAAACCTTTTTATTAAGCGATAAAGGTATTGATTCTATCATCTTTGCATTTGCCGTTACATCCTCACCAAAAGTTCCGTCACCACGTGTGGCGGCAGTTACAAGCATGCCTTCTTCGTATGTAAGCACGACTTTAAGCCCATCAATTTTTAGTTCACACACGTACGATGGCGTGACCGTGTGACCGAATGAATCCTTAAGAAACCTTTTTACACGTGTATCAAAGTCCAGCATTTCATCTGGTGAAAAGGCGTCATTGAATGACCATTGTGGAACAGTATGCTTAACTTTTTTGAAACCTTTGAGCGGGGTACCTGCCACGCGCTGGGACGGCGAATCATTGGTAATAAGATCTGGGTATGCAGACTCGATAAGTACCAGCTCGTGCTTGAGCGCATCGAGCGCCTCTGG
Organism: Candidatus Nomurabacteria bacterium GW2011_GWC2_42_20; assembly: GCA_000998425.1. Taxonomy (GTDB): domain Bacteria; phylum Patescibacteriota; class Minisyncoccia; order Phycocordibacterales; family UBA1550; genus UBA1550. Next base: position 10,922 of record LCDG01000001.1, on the reverse strand, counting down.
CGAGATTTCGGACTTATTGAGCACGTGATACAGATATCGATGATGTTCGATTGTTTTACGCAATTTTCCCAACCGAGCGATCGCATCGGATTTCGTTTTTGGAACCTGATTATTCATACTCTAGTAGTCGATACGAAGTCCTCTTTCAACACGGCGCGGGTCGGTAGTAGAGCAAGTGTTGTACCCGCGTGAACGAATTGTTGTAAATGGATATGCTACATTTTTTGTAATTTCAACAGTAACACAAACAGGTGTGCTCATTGAAAATGTCGTCGTTATATTCAATGATGGATTCCATCCAGAAACAGTATATCCAAAACACGGAGCAGACGTAACCGCAGCCTGATGTGTATCCCAATATATAGCGCACTCTAACCCAGAATCCGCGGCAGAAAACGCTGTTTGAGCGTGCTTCCAAAATGACGCAAAAACAAGCTCCTTGTATGTGCGATTGTATACACCGAGACCAACAGCAAGGACTACACTTGAAACGAGGATTGCGATTAGAAGCACTGCTCCTTTTTGTTTTTCTATTTTTATCATGGTCTTAATTTAAAAATATACTCAGTCACAGTGATCGACCTCGTATCCCCACCGGTTTTCCATGTGACCGTTGATACGATTCTCTTTTCACGTCCGGGAGCAATGTCAGCAATTGCTACTGTACGACTAGTAAATTGCGTTTCAACACTTCCTACACCCTGTGTTCCTTGACTATAAAAACCATTAGAATTTTTGTAGACCTTTGTATCACATAATGCGCACGCAATCATTGAAAATGATGGCGCGTCTACCACATAGGTTCCTGCTGTAATCCCGCTATCCCACGCAGTTACAGTAGCGGGAACCTCGTTTGCGAGCATATTCGAATCTCTCTTTTGGCGTACCATTTCAATCCCCTCCTGAGCTAGGTTTATTGCAAGCATTTCATCTTTTGCATAATAAATCTGATGCAGTGAATTCCCGATTATCGATATTGGACCAACAACCGCGATTAACAAAATCGCAATTGCAACAAGTGCCTCAACAAGAGAGAAGCCACTACGGGTAGAATGTAGAATGTCGAATGTCGAATGTCGAAAAAACTGAACGATATATTTTAGATTCAATATTCTATTCTTTAAATATTCCATATTCAATCTCTTATATTCTGTTGGTTTACATATCATATGGGCGTTGTGTTACTACTGTTTGAATACTAAAAGCTGACTTACCAGCTGTATTTGGCAGATCAGCACCAATAGACCCATCTATCGTAACCACAACGACCGGTTGTGACCTATCTGGAAAAACAGCACTTCCAGATACTGCAAATTTCAAACTTTTTATATCAATCTCTGGGCTCGTCGCTATCATTGGGACCGTAGTACCGCCCTCTTCACGAAGAAGGCAACCCTGTGTGGATGTGTAAAAAGTACTCCCGCATCCGCTAGATGCAGTCCCGCTCACTATCGCCCCCGACCCTACACCTCTTTTGTATATGAAGTTTACGCCATTTTGACTGGTAAATGAAAAAGCTGTTCCCGATGCGCAATCGCCTGCACCAACACAACCATACGCGTATCCAGTTTTTATTTTTCTCATCATATCCTCGAGAGCAAGGTTTAGATTATCTGTAGCAATGCGAGTAGCGCGGGATTTTCTGTCGGCATTTATTACAGAAAGAAATGCGCTCGTTGCTATAAAAAGTACGATAGTAAAAAGACCAAGCGACACGATCATTTCTACGAGAGTGAATCCTTTTGAATTTTTTGATAATAATAATTTCATTTTACCTGAGAGATATTTGCCCAGCCTTGCTTATTACAATATTTGCCGTTCTGCCAGAGATTGCATGCGTGAGTGTAACGCTCGCAGAATCATAAGAGTTTGCAGGATTTACAACTTCTGCAATAAAGGCAAGAGGGTCAGGTCGTCTAAAGGTGACAGTCACAGCGCTACCACACGTTCCTACTGGCCCTGGGCACGAGAGCGCGCTTACTGATATTTCGCTATTCCACGCGATACGCTCGATAACACTATCAGTCCCTTGCGTAAACATTCGGTCGTTATTTGTATCAACAAAAAGTGTGATGCCGTTTTTTAGAGTCCCAGAGGTTGAAAAATATACACCATAGGTGCACTCAAACGCAGTCCCCCCAGTACACACTGCTGGGTTGCCTTTCCCCCCCGCTCCATACACCTGCGCTTGTCGGAGAGCCAGGACTACATCCTCTGAGGCATTTGCAAATGGCGCGCTCGTATTGTATGTATTGTATTTTGCTAGGACAACGCCGGTTAAAACAGTAAAAATAGATATTGAAACAAGTAGCTCGATAATGGTGAAACCTCGCCCAGAAGCATGAGTCGAGGATTTAATGACTAATGTTGAAAGTGACAGCTTCATAGGAAATTGAGGAACATAAATGACCCGTCAAAAAAGTTCACTCCAGTAAAGTATACTATAAAAACAGCAAGTATAAGGAACGGACCGAACGGGATTTCGCTTTGCATGGACAGTTGAGTGTTTGATAAGAACGCTGGCGCTACCTTTTTTAACTTTTGACTAGCTCTTTGCAGCCCCATTATTGCGAGCGCATACACGGCACCTACCCAAAATGCGAGCATTACAGCAGACCCACCAAGTGTCGCCCCGAGAAACCATCCTATACCGAGCGCGAGCTTGCCATCACCGAGACCGATCCAACGCCCTCTCGACACAAACCATAATGCCCAAAATGGAAAGAATAACATTGGCCCGGCTATGAGTGTCCAATAGTATGGGAAATGAAATGCGCGCGAAATATCGACAGCAAGGAAAAACTTTACAAGCCCAAGAACTGCAAAAAGCACAGCCAAGCCGTCTGGTATAATTTGATGACGCAGGTCATACACCGCTATCGCGAGCAATGTTGAAAAGATGGCAAGTAAAATAACTGTTTCAGAGATTGGTTTACCAAGTAAAAAGACAGCGACAAATATAGCGCCGGAAATGGCCTCGACTATTGGATACTGCCACGATAACCTCACGCCACACTTTGCGCACCTGCCTCGCGAAACCAAAAAACTAAAAATCGGAACGAGTTGACGCCACGACAAAGTTTTCCCGCATGATAAGCATTGTGAACGGCCTGTAAGTGGTGATGTGCCACTGTTATAACGATAGATCACAACATTCAGAAAACTTCCAATAATAGTGCCCAAAATAAAAACCATAGCGATGTTTAAAAAATCCATGTGACTATTTTAACATAAAAATAAACAAACACCCGCGTATAGATATATACGCGGGTGTTTGTTTATGCATATTTTGAATATATGAATTATGGGCAAACTGTAATGGCCCCGACTGGTTTTGTAACCTGCTTAGACGCTCCTGCATTATCTACACACCAGGCGTCTGTTAGAGTACCCTTCAACCCAGCCCATGCTGTCCAGGTGTCTGATGCTTCACTACACTCGCCACCATTGCCACCAGTAGATGTTGCTGTAGCTAAGGCTGAGGCAATTTTAGTATCCGTACATACGCCAACATAAGTACTACCTGTATCGTAAACAAGTTCAGCTTGCGCGCGTATGTTTACCAAGTTTGATTTGATAGCCGCATCTGCGCCTTTCGTACGCGCTGTGTTGAGCGATGCCAAAACAACAGATGCGAGGATACCAATAATCGCGATAACGACCAAGAGTTCGATAAGTGTAAACCCACCAGAATTTTTCTTCAAAAAACTCATGAGGATAAGATCTTTTGATTTCATATAATGTTGCTCCACTGTATTTATTAATAAGTAATGCGTATTTATTGTACTATATGCGATATTTATATGCAAAACAAAACCCCGCATAAATGCGGGGTTTTGTTGAAAACTTTTTTCTACAAGAAAACTTAAACTAATTACGCTCCACAATCACCGTCTGCAGTACCTGAGTCTGTACCTGAAACTGAAGCACCGGAGCTGTCTACACACCAGTTGCCTGAAGTCTTTAGGGCTGATGACATTGACCATTTATCAGCTTTTTGCGTGCTTGTTCCACCAACAACACAAACTGGTGCTGAACCTGCTGCAGAAGTTAGAGCAGCGATTGTGTTTACAAAAACAGGGTCTAGGAATACTGAGGTTGCAGTAGTACAACCAGTAGCTGGTAGCGTTGCGATAGCTGCTGAGCTATAACCACTATTTGTATCATAGTAAAGCTCTGCTTGTGCGCGAAGGTTTGCCAAGTTTGCCTTGATAGCAGCGTCTGCGCCTTTTGAGCGTGCTGTGTATAACGACCAAGAGTTCGATAAGTGTAAAACCTTTTGATTTCATATTTTTATTAAACAATAAATAAACTAATAATTTTTTTGTGATGGAGACAGAGAGTGGCATGGCCATATCGCCACCCTCTCCCATTCCACACTCTTTCATTATACTACTAATGCTATTTTTAGTGCAAGAGGAGTTTTGGATGATAACACAAATGGAATATCGAATGTAGAACGTAATACCGGGTGAGTTGCCTTCGGCAACTCACCCGGTATTTATTCAATATTCCGAAACTAATATTCTATATTCTACTCTTAAGCATTCCCAGCAATTTGATATATAGGGATAAGAACAGACGCAAGCACTCCTCCAACACCAAGCCCGAGCGCAACTATCATAACTGGCTCGATCATCGAGATCACTGTGTTAATAGCGTTCAATACCTCACGCTGATAAAATACCGAGAGCTTTTGAAGAATGGTCCCAAGCTCTCCTGTTTCCTCACCCACCTTTACCATCTGTATCATTACATTTGGTATCTCAGGATAACCAACAAGAGTCGCAGAAAATGGCGCTCCGCCTTTTACTGATACAACTGATTTTGAAAGAATATTTTTGTAAATTTCATTGTCTACAACCTTTTCAGTGATCTCTATAGAGCGCACCATAGAGATGCCATTTGCAAGCATTATATGCATATTGTCTGTAATGCGCGACAAGTAAAGCATACGATATAAATCACCTATTACCGGGATCCAAAGTTTTGTATGTGCTAGAAAAGTCGTGCCACGTGTATACCACCACCCAAGGAACGCTACAGCAACAAGAAGCATGGCCACAAATATGCCGTAATTGACGAGGAGGTAACTAGTTTCAATGACTACTTTTGTATAAATCGGCACATCTTGTCCACTTTGCGTGATAATATCGGAGAGCTTTGGAATAACCAGGGTGAGCATCAGCACCATAACGACTATAAATGTAAAAATAACGAAGGCAGGATAGATGAGCGCGCCACGAGCTTTTGATATTAACTCTGTCGAACGCTCTAGGTAGTCAGCAAGCGCATTGAATGTCTCTGCAAGCTTGCCAGACTCTTCACCGCCGATGACCATGTTTACATAGAAATCTGAAAAAAGACTTGGGTGCTTGAAAAGAGCGCCAGAAATAGGCACACCGTTTTGAATATCATCCGATATCTCGGTAAACTTTTTTGTAAGTGAGGCGAAAAGTTTTCAGAGCTGGCACATGCGCATCGAGCATTGTAGCGATCTGACGGGAAATATTTGCGACTTCTTTTTGTGAGACACGATTGAAAATATCTAAATCGAGCTCAAAAATATTTTTATCATCATCGCTGCGCACAGAAACCACAACAAGCCCGCTCCTCTGCAGTGCGTTTATTGCTGAATCCCTGTTTTGCGCGTCAATATTTCCTGAGGTCTCTCTTCCTTCCTTTGTGACTGCTTTGTATAGAAATATCATTATGTTTAAGAAATTTACGACTGAAGCATTCGCTCGAGACCTCGTGGGTTGAATGAATATATAAGCGCATTTTCCTGAGTAACTTCGCCGCTGCGTACCAGCTCTGCCAAGCTTCTGTTCATATCTATCATTCCATCCTTCATTCCTGTTTCAATGACAATATCAACCTCGTGTGTTCGACCCTCGCGGATAAGACTGGATACCGCTGTGTTGTTTATTAAAAGCTCGTACGCTGGGATAAGCCCGCCAGAAATGCGCGGGACAAGGCGCTGAGAAAAGATACCTACCAAACTCCCCGCAAGCTGTACGCGGATCTGCGACTGCTGTTCTCCAGGGAATGAATCTATGATGCGATCGATCGTTTGTGAGGCATTGTTTGTGTGCAGTGTCGAAAACACAAGGTGCCCTGTTTCTGCTGCCGTTACTGCTGTTGATATCGTTTCTGGGTCTCGCATTTCACCAATCATAATCACGTCTACGTCCTGCCTAAATACAGCCTGGAGCCCAGACTTGAAATCTCTTGTATCAAGACCGACCTCTCGTTGGTCAATAATCGCTTTTTGTGAATTGAACAAATACTCTATCGGGTCCTCAATGGTTACAATATGCTCTGCGCGCTCGCGGTTGATGAGCTCTATCATCGATGCAAGTGTTGTGGACTTGCCTTGCCCTACTGGCCCCACAACAAGAAAAAACCCTTGCTTTTTTCTTGTAAAAAGCTCGAGGATAGGAGGAAGGTTGAGCTCCTCAATAGTCTTGACATGCGCTGGTATTGCGCGAAGCGCTATGCCGACCGCCCCTTTTTGATAAAAAGCGCTTCCACGGAAACGACCTCTCTCACGATACTCATATGAGAAGTCAATCTCTTTGTTTTGTAAAAATCTTTCTTTGAATTCTGGTGTGACAATCTCTGTCAACATTCCCATAGTATCCTCCGGAGTAAGTACAGCTAAATTCATCAACGGCACTAGGTTTCCAGAAATACGAAATATTGGGTAGTGCCCCGCAGACAAATGTATATCCGACGCGCCGTCTGATATAGCGCGTGTTATTAGGACATCGATCTCTACTTTATAATTTCGATCTATCATAATATTTAGTCTACCTTGGCAAACGATTCCTCCCCGCCCAAAACTATCAAAACTTTTTCTACGACTTCGGAAGGCGTTGCTGATGCCTTTACCACATATCCCTTTGCGCCGAGAGAGCGCCCTTTTTCAACATCGGACGGCTGTCCCAAATTTGAAAGCATGACAACTTTTGCATTTGGCGCAAGCTTTTCAGATTTTATCTTAGCAAGGAGCTCGAATCCATCCATTGCTGGCATCACAACATCAAGAAGCATAACATCTGGGGTGATTCCTTCTTTCAATTTGTCATATGCTTCAAGACTTCCAAATGCCTGCGTCACATCAAACCCCTTTTCCTTGAACTTGTATGTGTACATATCGAGGAGAAACTTATCATCATCAACAATCAATATCTTTTTTGGTATTTCGTATGACTCCATAGTATGACCATTATACCACCGCCAAGTCTTTGAAGTCAAAGACTTGGCGGTAGTTAGAATTTTCTCTTATAATTACAACGTATTAATCTCTCTAAACGGCACAATTCCATCGATGCTCTTTAGGAGAGCGTCTTCCTTCATGGTAATCATTCCTTTTTTGCGCGCTGCTTCATAAAGTCGAACATCTGTAGGGTCTGTCAAAATTATCTTTTCAATATCCTTGTCAACAGAAAATACCTCAAACACAGCAATTCGACCTCGAGTACCAGAAGAACATTCAGATGTTGGCTCTGCTTCGTGCAGAGGACTCTTTAGGTCAAGCTTTCCTTTAAACTCCTGAGGGAGGTCCTGGAATTGCTTCTCAACCATTATACTAATCGCTCCTTCGTTTGGAACCTCTTTCTCTGCGCCAGGGCAAACCTTTTTTACTAGGCGTTGCGCTACAGAAAGCACAAGTGTAGGCGCAATAAGATAAGGGTCTATCCCCATATCCACAAGACGCGGGATGGCGCCGATTGCTGTGTTGGTATGGAGAGTAGAAAGCACAAGATGCCCGGTAAGCGCAGCCTGGATAGCGAGCTGCGCAGTCTCGGCATCTCGAATTTCACCAACCATTATAATATCTGGATCCTGACGAAGTGTGGTACGGAGCCCCGTTGCAAACGTGTAGCCGATTTCTGGGCGCATTTGCGATTGACTGATTCCGCCGATATTATACTCAACTGGATCTTCAAGAGAAACAATATTTTTTGTCTCCTTATCAAGCTCGTTTAGCATCGAGTATAGCGTCGTAGACTTTCCAGAACCTGTTGGACCAGTAATGAGAATGATCCCGTACGGACGAGCGAGAGCGCTCCTAACCAAGGCAAGGTGTTCAGGACGAAGACCCATGTCATCGAGCTTTTGTACGCCCTTTTGTGTATCCAAAATACGCATTACAACTTTTTCACCATAGTACGCAGGAAATGTTGAAACACGAAAATCTATTTTGCGACCATCAATACGCGCAGAAAAGCGACCGTCCTGTGGTTTTCTTTTTTCATCAAGTTTCAAAGAAGCAAGGATTTTTATACGCGCGACGACTGAGCTGTGCACGTTTGCAGGCAGTATTAAGCTTGTAAAAAGTTCGCCATCCACGCGAAAGCGCACGCGAATATTTTCGCCAGTGTGTTCAATATGTACATCTGACGCATTTCCTTCTGTAGCATGTCTCAATATCACAGCTGTGATCTTTGCTACTGGGGCATCCTCCGCAACATGCGCTTCTTTTTTTTCTCCCTTAGTTTCTTTCTCCTCTGGTTTTTTAATTAACGCTTCTTTGTCAACGTCGCTAATATCCACCTCAAGCTCAGACAGCGCCTTTGTAACCTCCCCGGTAAGTCCGCGGTAGGTATCGATGATAGCCTTTAGGTCATCTGTTGATATCAAAAAAATTTTGAACGGCATCCCTAGCTTTGTTGCGATAAACTGCAAAGCATCACGCGCCTCAATGTTTTCTGGATCTGTAATACCAATTTCTAGAACTCCATTTGCATCACCAAGTGGAGCAAAACGATAAAATGATGCAGAGTCCTCCGGAATGTATTTTAAAATTTCAAAAGGGACACTTTTGCCTTTCAGGTCGCGTGTTGGGAGATTGTAATAGAGCCCACGACCCCTTAGTATATCTTCTTTTGTTACTCCAGCGCTTGCAAGAGCTTCCTCAACAGGAACGCCCTCATTTATACGCTTTGAAAGTTCTGGGATTAGCTCGTTTTTTATAAGGCCTTGCAGAGCGAATGTATCGAGAATTGCCATAGTTTTAAATACCAGGGTTAATATCTGGAAGCGTGCCTAATGATGACTGAGGCCCTGGAGTCGAAGCTGGCGTAGATTGTACTACTTGTGTCGATGAAATAATGCCAGAAGAAGCACTGCTTTTTTGTTCTACTCCTTCAATTACCTTCATTTGTGCTTTCCATAATGTGGGAATAAATGGGTTATCTCTGCCTACAGGCTCTTCAAATATAGATACTGAAAAATCTTTAAGATTCATAAATGCCGGTAGATCAAAAATGGCTACTGAGCTATCTAGTGCGCTATCAAGCCCACGAAGCTCACTAACAGTTCTATCGATTTCAGCACCGATAAGTCTTGTTTCCTCTGCAACCTGGCCAACAATAGATACGTCGTATGTTGCAGTATCTTCTGTGCTACCACCTGTAAATGACAGGTACCCAGTAACAACAACTCCGGCAATAACGAGTACAGCTAGTCCGTTTATGATTATTTTTTTTATTTGTTCTTGTTGCATATAATTATTTAAGAGAATATGTTTCAACTGTCATCAAGAATTGGTAATTAGGAGATGATTGTGTTGCCATTTTTGTCTCTTCAGCTTCTGAAGATACAACGAAGGATAGCCCTGTTACATCCATTAAACCTAAACTCCTTTCGAGATCACTTAAAAATAACTTGAATTTCTCAAAACTGGTTTCAAACGTGATAGTCGCTTTTGTGGTGGCATATTTTTTTTCTTTTTCAGTTGCGATACCGTAAACCTGTACGTTTATTCCATCTGCCTGGTTTAACTTTGCCTCTAACGAAAGCTGGTTTGCAACACTCTGTGCTACACCACCAGTCTGCGATGTGCCATCTTGTTGAGCATCCCGCCCTGGGGTGTCTATTTTTATACTAATCATGCTAACCATGTTATCTGTTCCAATATTTTGTATGTTGTTTGCGAAACGTATTGGGTCAACCTCCTCAGGTAGGAACACCTCGAAGCGAGCCAATTTAATGGATTCAATGCTGTTCAGGTTATTTTTTGTATCAGCAATCAATTGTATAATCTCGTCAGAAGTGCTTAGGTTTTTTGAAAGCGTTTCAATATCTGCGCGACGCTCTTTTGAAACATTGTATGCTGGTAAAACATACAGGAACGCAAAAGCCGCAGAGAGGACTAAAACAACGAATGAGATGATGAGTTTTGTCATAATAATGTACTACCAAAATTTAAACCTTCCCCAGAGGGTATTTAGGAAGGACTGCTTTTTTGCGACCTCAGGTGCCCCTTTTTGCGTACCTTCGGAAAGCATCGTAGGCGTGCCAGTAGCGGGTACGCTATTGAGAATAGCCTCTGAATCTTCTGTAGCATTTGGCGGTTGAATCCCCGTTGGGATATCGGTTGGCACTGGTATAATTGCAGTGTCAACAATTGTTGTAGGCACAGCTGGTGCAGGTATGTTATTTATCAAGATTGGAGATATATCTGCTGTAGACGGAGTAGAAATAGGTACCTCTACTTTTGAAACAACGCCATAATCTATGCTTACAGAATTTTTTAGATATGACAAGAAGTCTGGATTAAAAATCATTGTAAATGAAAAGTTTACTGTCCCAAACTCAGTGAGAGTGACTTCGTTGACTGTAAAACTAGAAAGAGCTTTTGTTTGATTCCTAAAAACATCTGCCTGATACGCAAGGGATGCGTAATTGGGCGCTTCGCCAGACAGATCTACGACAGCGCCTTTTTCACCGTTCTCAAACGAAAACTTGTCGTACAGGATTGTTCCGACTGTATTTTTTGACAGAAAGTCAAACATAGGAGAGGTAACTACGTGTGAGTTCAGTAGCTCTCGCGCAAGATTTGCGCGCGCGCTAAAAACCTTTGCCTCTCTAACCTCTGGTGCATTAGTAAACTCCCTCTGCAAATTTTCTAT